>NZ_JBYZMQ010000001.1:0-859002 GCF_058216355.1 Pontibacter sp. GD13 | reverse complement strand
TCTGTTCTGTCATGGCTGTTGCATTTTGAAAGTGTCCAAACTTTAAAACGTACACAGCCCATTGGCAGAACAGATTTTTTGTTTTACAACGTGTGAAGTATCACGCAACTTGAGTTAATTAGTGCTGCTGATAATGTGCCGCTATGGTATATTAACCTATGTTTATATTTAGGAATCAGAGGTTTATATCTAAAGCATGATGTGTTATACTGCACTTTTCCTATCTTTGCGGTTGCGTAAAAGTGTCCAATTCAATTTAGCGACCACATAAGTTTTTCTTATAGCCGGCATTTAGTGTTAGCGCCTGAAAAAAGCCATTGTTTGCCATAATGCATTCTGCGGTTTATAGCCTTGGGCTACTTGTTTGATTAATTTTGGATTAAAGTTTTTACCTTAGATGTTACCAGCATTCAGTATTAAAGAATCATTCTACCCCATGCCTTATCTCACCAGTTTACACTCCAGGGTTTGCCTGTTGCTTGTATTTCTTTGCCTGCTGGCTATGCCTGTTTCGGCGCAAAGTACCCGCACGCACTTACGAACCGCCACCAAATACTTTAATAAGGAAAACTACAGGGAGGCGATCCCTTATTTTGAAAAGGTGCTGGCCAGGGACCCGAAAAATAAAAAGGCCCTGTACAAAGCCGGTATCAGCTACATGGCTTTTGATAAGGAGAAGTCCATTGATTACCTGGATCGGGTAATGGAGCTGCACCCGAAAATAGACCGTGAACTCAACTTCTGGCTTGGCCGTGTGTACCATATCAACTACCGCTTCGATGAGGCAATTAATTATTTTAATACGTACAAGCAGTTGCTCTCCAAAAGAGAAGAGGACAGAAAAAGTCAGGTTGATAACCTGATTGAGCATGCACAGAATGCCAAGAAGGAAATTGCCAGTCCGAAGGATGTGTTTGTTAAAAACCTGGGTGGCACCATTAACACCGCTTACTCTGAGCATAGCCCGGTCATCTCTTCTGATTACAACTACCTTTTGTTTACCTCGCGCGGCGAGAAAGCGACTGGCGGAAAAGAAGCTGCCGACGGCGAGTTTTACGAGGATATTTTTGAGACCCATCGGATTGCCGGCGATGAGTGGGAGCCTACAGCGGTAGTGCGGGGAGCCCTGAACAGCTCAGGCCATGATGCCTCTATTCAACTGTTTGAGAACGATACTAAAATGCTCCTGTATCGGGATGATAAAAAGAACAACCGCGATATTATGGTGGCAGAGCGCCAGCCAGACGGCAGCTGGGGAGCGCCTAAAAGTATAGGCGATAAGGTGAACACCCACGATTTTGAATCGGATGCTTACATTACCCCAGACGGGAAAACGCTTTTTTTCTCCACCAATCATTATTCTAAGAAAGGAGACCTCGATATATATGTGTCGCATCGCGAGGAAAATGGCAGTTGGGGCACCCCCGAAAGCATCGGGAACGTTATTAACACGCTTTTTGACGATGACAGTCCCTTTTTGGCAAAGGACGGTACGCTTTTTTTCTCTTCCAGAGGGCATAACACGATGGGCGGCTATGACATATTCTCGGCAAAGTATGATTCGGTTTCACAAGAGTGGAGCACCCCGGTTAATTTAGGCACGCCGATCAACACCCCCGACGATGACACCTACTATAGGATAAGCCCGGATGGGAGCTACGCCTACTTGTCCTCGTATCGCATTGGAGGTTATGGGGAAAAAGATATTTACACGATCAATTACATCCGGGAGGTTGACGTGAAGGGACAAATTTTCGCGCAGGCAGACAGTGCCCTCCTTCCCAACGTGGAGTTGGTGTTTAGGTCGACGCAGGCCGATAGAACGCCTTTGGTTTACATGGATGAGTCGAGTGCTGATTCTGCCGCTTATAGCGTAAACGTGCTTTCAGGGCGCGTGTATGAGGTGGAGGTCATGCAGAATGGGCAATTGCTGGCCACCCTGGAGCTGGAAGTGCCGATGGTGCTGAATGACACCACCGTGCTGCGGCATAATTTTTACCTGCCCCTGGAAAACGACCTGATAGCTGCTGCAGAACCTGCGCCAAATGCTCCAGAGCCAGCGGATGTTTTAAGTGCGGCAGGGTTGGAACTGGAGAACCTGTACTTTAAAACCGACTCGTATGCGCTTCGGCCAGAGTCTATGGAGAAGCTGGATATAGTGGCCCGCATTCTAAAGGAGCGGCCAGAGATGAAGATCATCCTGGAAGGACACACCGATTCCCGTGCCAGCAGCGACTATAACCTGTCGCTGAGTAGAAACAGGACAAGCGCCGCCTACAAGTACCTGTTAAAGCAGGGTATTGCGGCCGAACGGATGAGCAAAGCAGGCTATGGCAAAGACAAGCCTGCCGTACCGAACACTACTATAGATAACCGAAAGCTCAACCGGAGGGTAGAAATAAAAGTTATCTTCCCCGACGACGCACAAGAGCAGCTTACATCTGATAAGCCGAACCAGGCCGGCGAAGCCAGGAATTAGCGGAAAGGTTGAGGGCCTGGGTTGAGGACATAGAAAGCTGGCCGAATGTATACATCCGGCCAGCTTTTTTATATTTCGGAACATAATCTGCGGATTATAGTTTTATGAACAGTATTTTTGCCCGGATAATAACATTCAGATAACCCATGGCGGTAGTACCCTACAAAGACCAGAACGGAGATAAAAAGTCGCAGGTGGCCACTATGTTTAACAACATAGCGGGCAAGTATGATTTCCTGAACCACTTTCTGAGTGCTGGCATCGATATCGTGTGGCGGAAGAAAGCCGTTAACCTGCTGGCTCCCGAGAACCCGAAATACGTGCTCGATATTGCCACGGGTACGGCTGATTTCGCTATCGAGACCCTGCGCCTGAACCCCGATAAAATTGTGGGAGTAGACATCTCGGAGGGCATGTTAGCCGTAGGACGTGAGAAGTTGTCGAAAAAAGGACTTACAGATAAAATTGAACTTCTGTATGGCGACTCGGAAGATCTCCCTTTTGAAGACAATACCTTCGATGCCATTACGGTGGCCTTTGGCGTGCGTAACTTTGAGAACCTCAAAAAAGGGTTAGCCGAGATGAACCGTGTGCTGAAGCCCGGCGGCATGGCCGTTGTGTTGGAGTTCTCCAAACCGCGGAGCTTCCCGATGAAGCAGCTGTATCAATTTTATTTCAAGAATATACTACCAGTGGTAGGTAAACTCGTTTCAAAAGACAATGCCGCTTATACGTATCTGCCAGAATCGGTGCAGGCCTTTCCGGACGGGGAGGAATTTATAAGCATTTTTAAGGAAGTTGGATTTAAAACCACTAAATGGTATTCGCTCACATTCGGAATCAGCTCTATCTATACAGGCAAAAAATAATTTTCCTGGGGGTAACCCTCCTGTCATTCTTTGGAACTACAGCGGAGGCGCAAAAGAAGATATCGGGCCTAAATAAACCGGGCTACGATGATAAAACCGTGCATTACGGGTTTTACCTGGCCATGCCCCTAACCAAGTATAACATAGAGCACTCACAGGATTATGCCGACCAGGTTGCCGCAGATCCAGGTGGCGCGATGGCGGTGAATGCCAAGGTATCGCCGGGCTTTTACACAGGCCTGGTACTGGATGTGCGCATTTTCGAGTACCTCAATGCGCGTTTTGTGCCAGGTGTAGGCTTTTATGGGCGCACCACCGAGTTTGCCAACGCGCCCCAGTCCACGGGCGAAAGGCAGGACGTGCTTAAAACGATCAGTTCGACAGTAATTGAGATGCCGGTTTTGTTAAAGTATAAAGCCAAGCGCCGCAACAACAACGTGCGCATGTACATGGTGGGCGGCATAAAGCCCGGCATTGATCTCGGGAACGCCAAAAGCGGGGATGATAATGAGAACGAGTTAGTGGTAAACACCTTTGACCTGGCCCTGGAGTATGGCTTTGGCGTGGATATATTTTACCCGTTCTTTAAGTTTGCCCCTGAGATCCGTTTCTCCCACGGCCTGCTCAATCAGCATGTGTCAAACCCAAGCGTTTACAACAACAGTATCCAAAAGCTGACCAATCATAATATTTCATTTATACTTCATTTTGAGTAAAAAATGGCCAGAATAGCGTTTGTAACAGGTGCCACCTCCGGCATAGGCCGGGCTACGGCAATTGAGCTAGCCAGCAAAGGGTTCCATATAATAGCCACAGGGCGCCGCCTCGAGCGCCTGGAAGAAGTGAAACAGCTCATTACCGATGTACCCGTTTACACCCTGGCCTTTGATGTGCGTGACAAAGCTGCCGTGCAGCAGGCCATCAGCTCCCTGCCCGCGGAGTGGCAGCAGGTAGAGGTGCTGGTAAACAACGCGGGCAACGCCCATGGCCTGGCGTCTTTTCAGAACGGAGACGTGGGTGATTGGGATGCCATGATCGACATTAATGTAAAAGGACTGCTTTACGTTAGCCATGCCGTGCTGCCGCTCATGCTCAGGCAGGGCAAAGGGCATATTGTTAACATCGGGTCTATTGCCGGCAAGGAGGTATACCCGAACGGTAATGTGTATTGTGCTTCCAAGCATGCCGTGGATGCCATCTCGAAGGCCATGCGAATTGATCTGGTGCAGGAAGGCATCAAAGTTTCGGAGGTAAACCCCGGCCTTGTGGAGACAGAGTTCTCGGAAGTGCGCTTTAAGGGTGACTCAGACCGGGCCGCATCCGTTTATGCCGGCTACAAGGCACTGCAGGCACAGGATATTGCCGAGCTGATCAGCTTTATAGTTACAAGGCCTGCACACGTAAACCTGGCAGAAGTGCTGGTGCTTCCTGCGGCGCAGGCATCTTCCACGCTTGTTGTAAAAGCATAAACAGTCATGCCCAGGGTATGTACTGGGTGTGGCTGCTTAGTCAAGGTAGTAGCGCAACAGCCACCCCTCAGCGTCAAAGTCCTGCGCGGCAATGTCGTTCTTTATCTTGACAGACACCTGCTTGCCAACATCATACGTGTTGGTGTACTGTGTGTCTTCAATGTAAATTTTGCCGCCAAGTTTGCCCTTCCCGGATTTCAGCGTGTACGTATCGGCCCCGGCTCCGCCCCAAATGCGGATTTTAATGTTAGAGGGCGTGTCTCCTTCTATTTCAAAACGATCGTTCCCGTTTAGCCCATACAGCTTTAGCACAGCTGTGTTGTCGGCAGTTACGGTTCGTGTATACATCAGTTCCTTTACTTTTCCCTCCTTACCCTGTTTGTACACCTTTACCTGAACTTTATCAGGTGTAAGCACTCGTATGGCGAATAATTCATGTTTATCCGTGCCCACCAAGGTTACTTCTTTGGCCAAAACGTTAAAGTAACGGCGCGAGATATCGGGTAAATGATCGCGTCTGTTCTTTAGTTTAGCAAGCGTTTCAGCACCGGTTAACTTGTATACAGGGTCAGGCATAGCGCTAAGGGCCTCCTTAAGTACTTGGTCCGTAAGCTCGGACTTCACGCTGTCGGTTACCTCTTTCCAATCCTGCCACTCCAGTTCCGCTAAAATAAGGTCATCCAGGTTGCGTCCGCTCAGGTTTAGCTTTTCAACGTTGGTGAGGTCTTTTCGGAATGTCTGAAAATGGGGCTTAAAGCCCAGGTGTTGCAAAGTCCAGGGTATGATGCCGTCGTCAAATTTATAATAAACATTGTCACGGTCGCGGGGTACGGCGCGGTATAGATGATCTTTGTTAGCATCCTCTGCCTCGGCCCAGCGCCAGTTATCTTCGTGCCGGCTCCAATCACCAACCAGCATGTCCAGGAGGCGTGCCCGAAGATAAAAACGGGCATCAAAGTGGTTGTCATTGTCCATAAGCCGTTCTGTAAGGGCAGTGCGGGTGCTCTTCACACTTGTGGCATAGCCAATGGAAGGGTTGTCGGATTGGTCACCGTCCGGACGTCTTTCCAGCAGGGCCAGGGTGCCGCCAATGCTGTCGCGGAAAACGCCCAGGCGCGGATCGTGGGGCACATATACCAGTTCGGGGTTAACATGGTAAATGTGGATAGCCTTCGCCATGCGCGGAATCGTCAGGGCGCCATAAGGGTTAGAGGCCGTAGTGGCGTCCCGTACAATGTATGCGAGGTAACTCCGCTGCAGTTTTTCGGAGAACACGCTGGCGGGCTCTTTATCCAACGACCTGACGACATACTCAATTCCCTCGGGATTCTCCATCCGCAGGCTTATCGTTTGCCGGCTTCCACCCATTTGTTTAGGGGTTAACCCTCCTTTAGCCGAGCCAATATCCAGTACCCGTGCCTGCACGGGTGCCTTCCATACATCGCGGTAGTGTTTGCCATACAAAATTTCGTGGAGCCAGTTGCTGCTGTAGTGCTCTCCTGCAGGCAGTACAATGGTGCTATCGGCGTAATTGGGGGGAGTGCTGGTTATAGGCGTGGCGTGGGGCACCTGCCGGACGGTGTGGCTAAAGCGGTTGCTACAACTGTTTGTCACCAGAAAGCAAAGTAACACCAGGCATGAGCTATATAATTTGTTCTTTTTCATAGGTATTTCATCCATTCAGGCTTTTAAGCCGCTTATTGTATGCATCAGCGCAATAGTCCATATGCTGTATTTCAAAATCCTTCCCGGTCAAACGCGTGTACGCGTACATCATTGGTTCTTTTGTCTTTGGTGGTTGGGCCAGCCTCTAACTTGGTGCCTCCCTTGGTATCGTAAACCCATGTCTTGTTACCCCCGCCACGCACATCCGAGGTATCCGTTATTTCATCCTCCCCGCGCCCGCCAACAATTTTTACCTTTATCCCTTTACGTACTTTTCCGCTTACCTCAAATTCGTCATCCTCTGCCAAACCGTACAGCGTGATCAGTTCGGTTTCGGAGCGGAAGAACACGCGGTGGTAAGTTACTTTATCATCGGATTTGCGCCTAACCGTTACCTCTGTCTCCTGATCGTTCAGTCGCCTTACGGTAAATTTGTCTTCCTTGTCGGTTCCCACCACGATGACTTCCTTTGCCAGGATCTCATAAAACCGGTTGGCTGCTTCATCCAACTTATCCCTTCTGGACATCAGCTTTTGGCGGGTACGCTCGCCCTCTAACTGATACACCGTATCCGGGAAACGATGTACAGCCTCCCGTATCACACTGTCTGTAATGGCCCGTTGCAATTCAATGGCAATCGAATCGAAATCTTGCCGGCTTAGTGCCGATAAGGCCCTTTTGTCGATGAACTCAGAATTAATGGCCAGCGCCTTCACGTCTTTAAAATCTTCTGTAAAAGACTGAAACTTGCGGATGCCCCATTTACGGCTGAAAAGCCAAGGCACGATGCCATCCTGAAAGCGAAAGAAGACGTTATCGCGGTCTTTGGGGATGGGGCGGTACATTTTTTCACCATTCCGTTTGTATACTGCCCACTCCCATTGTCCCTCGTGCCTGTCCCAGTCGTGCACTAGCAGGTCGAAGAGGCGGGCTTTGGCAAAGGCGCGCTGGTCAATAAAATGATCGTCGTCGCTGTAGCGGCTATTCAGCATTTTACCGGAACTCACGATGCCTTGGGCTTTGCCCAGGGAGGGGGGGGGCGGGGCCGTCGTCGTCAAATTTTTCCTCGATCATGAAAAGCCGGTCACTGAACCTTTGCATGTGTGGCCCGAAGTCATCATCGTGTGGGCGCACGTACACCAGCCTGGGGCTGGAATGGGGAATGTCTGCAGCGGCCGCCATGGGTGGCAGAACAAAGGCACCATAGGGGTTGATGGCAGAAGTCTGGTCGCGCAGAATGTTCAGCACAAACGTATCGCGCCAGATTTTCGGTAATACCTTTTCCGGGTCTTTGTCAATGGAGCGAAGTGCATAGAGGTAGCCATCCCGGTCTTTCAACGTCATGCTGGTTGTCTGAAAACCTCCTCCCAGCTTCACAAAGCTGAGTCCGCCAAGGGTAGAGTCCATGTCAAAAACGGGCACCTTTACGGGCGCGTTCCATATCGGTCGGTAGTGTTGCCCCCAAATGACGCGGTGAAGGGGGCCTCGCTTGTAGTGTTTTCCGGCCTTAACAGTCACACTGTCCACAGCCGCGGGCTGCTCCTGCAATGTTTGGTACACGACAGTGTCAACCACGGGTGTTTTGGCAAAGAAGTTTTTGCGGACGCATCCGGAGGTTAGGGCAAAGAGCGCAACAAGTGTAATGTGCCGTAGGCGAGTGTTCATAAAATGGGTTGTGCCGTTTTAGTCAGCTCTATCTAACGTAAAAATTGTAGAATGTTTTCAGGTGAACGGACCCAAACATTTAGGAAAGGGCCGGTTTGGCTTAGTAGGGGAAAAAGGAACTGTGAGCAGGCAGCACAGCCAACTACGCAAAAGCCTGTGGCAGTTACTGTTTTAGCAGCTGCCACAGGCTTTCGCATGGAATAAAATTCAAAATTACTGCTGCACCTTTCTTGCGATTACACGCGGGTGCTTCTCAGGTTTTACGCTGCGGTTGCGGTAATGCCATATCCAAAAGCCAGAAATGGCTAGTATACCCGGCATCAAACCAAAGAAGCAGTACAAAAACTGCACGAACACACCAGCGTAATCACCGAAGTGCAGGGGATGCAGCACTGTCAGCAAGCGATCCGGCCAGGGTTTGTCGCGCAGGAAGTCGGCAGTCTCGATAGCCCCTGTCTGATAGTTTGCCTGCACGCTGCTGTACAACCTGCCATAATAAGCCGGGTCGCTGCGGAGGTGGCCCAGAAACTGCAGCTTGCCTTCCTGGTTTTTTGGAAACCGGATGCACACGATCTCAAAGGCAGGATAGGTAGTTTGCACCTGCTGCAAGGCCGCATCCACAGATATTGCAGTAGGCGGAGCGTTGCTTAGCCCACTGCCACCTTTCAAAGCGCTGCTCACCACTGAAACCGCCAGGGTGATGCCGGTAACACTCATCAGCAGGTTAAACGCCAGGGCCCACACCCCTACTATCCGGTGCAAGCCGGAGAAAAAGCTTTTGCGGGTTTTAGTAGAGATTTTTTGCTTAAATGTCAGTACTTTAATGATAGACCTGCGGTAAAGTATAAAACCAGTTACAGTAAGCAGCAGCAGTGCCACTCCCACAAACAGCACCACGATTCTGCCAGGGGTGCCCGACAAAAGATTATAGTGCAGGTTTAGCAGGAAATAGGTAAACCGGTTGTGAGCCTGGGCAACAGTGGTTTTTTCTAAGCCGGTTGCAGGGTGCACAAACACCCACTTGCGCTTCTGGCCCTGCCGGAGTTCGTAATGTAACGCTTGCCGGGTCGTGGCAGGCAAAGCAGGTATCCGAATCTCCCAGCCGGGGTGCTGCTCTCTCACCCAGCCGTAAGACTTGTCTATCCGCAGCTGATGCACCGGCCTGTCCAGGGTAGACGCTGTAGCAAACACAGCACTGTCTATTTCATCATCGAACACAAGTATGGCGCCTGAGAAGCTGATAACCAGGATAAAGACCCCAGCTATCAGCCCGCACCAATGGTGTACAGAAAAGTAGCGTTTTACAGGCTTTTTCAACTTATTACCACTTAAAAGACGCGCCTAGCTGG
The DNA here is from genome assembly GCF_058216355.1 of Pontibacter sp. GD13. Classification (NCBI taxonomy): domain Bacteria; kingdom Pseudomonadati; phylum Bacteroidota; class Cytophagia; order Cytophagales; family Hymenobacteraceae; genus Pontibacter; species Pontibacter sp. GD13. The sequence continues at coordinate 849,506 of NZ_JBYZMQ010000001.1, read as the reverse complement.
AAACGTGCCCCGTTTGCTCTTGTAAAATTATCATCGCGGCCATACCAGTAAGCTTGGGGCAGGTAATACGCTCTGTCCAGCAGGTTCTCTACACCCATTTGCAGGCTTAGCTTGTCGGATACCAGGTAAGAGCCGGCCAGGTTAAAGATGCTGAAAGACTGCACCGGCCCTTCGCCCGCATTATAGCCTCCTTTGGAGTTACGGTCAAATTTATCCCTCTCTCCGGAATAGATCCATTGCAGGTTCAGGTGCAGCTTTGTTACGGGTTTGAAGTTAACGTAGGCTGTGGATTTGAAAGGAGGGATGCGTGTGCCATTCAGGAAGCGGTCTTCAGTGTCGCTGAATTTATCATTGGCGTTTAGGTCTATCTTGCCTTCTGTATAGGCGGCGTTCGCCCCCACAGTAAGTTTCTCTGATACAAAGAAGTCTGCTACTGCTTCAAAACCTTGTACATGCTCCGGAGCACGCTCAATGGAGTATACGCCTGCTTCATTTGCTTTTAGGTTGGCTCCCAGCTCTGAGGTGCTGATAAAGTAGGCGCCACTGAAGGAGAGTTTACCCACCTGGCTATGGAAACCCGCCTCGTAGTTGTTCACGATCACAGGGTCTAGGTTCATCTGTGAGAGGTAGTTTTCTTTTGCGCCACGCACATAGCGGCCCACATCTATCATGGAAAAGCCCTGCGAGAAGCTTACAAAAGGTTTGAAGGCTTTGATGGCAGTGTAGCGCAAACCGGCATTGTAAGTGTGAGCGCCGAACTTAAGCGTGCCACCCTGTACGTAGTTGCCTCCTGCTCCACTCGCCAGTACTAATTGCTGAAAATCATCTACCCGGATGTTCACATTATCATAGCGATACCCGGCTTTTAAAATGAAATCGTTGAACAGGTTAAGCTGAAGCTGCGCGTATGGGGCCAGGTTTTTCAGGTCCATCTCCGGCACCCAGGTACGCCCGTCCACTAAGGGCTGCGAGGTAACATCATTCATGTAGTCCACGCCATAGGTAATGCTGGGCTGCAGGTAGCTGCTAAGCACAAGGGGAGTATAAAAGTTTACCCTCACACCTTTCTTGTTTGAAAGTATGGTTGATTGACCGCCGTTCTCAAAGTATGGCGTCCAGCCGTAGACAGTGGAGAAGCGCTGCAGGTAAGCACTTAGGTCTAAATCCGTGTGCAGGAACACACTTTTACCCGTGTAGCGGATCTGTGCGTTGTGGTTGTAGCGCGTACCCTCATCTTCGCCTTTCGTCTCGCCTTTCACGCCTGTGCTTGGCGCCTCGGCATATTTGCCTGTCTGAAGTACATAGTCAGAATGCTGGCGGCTGCCGAAGAAGTTATACATGGCTTCGAGGCGATGTTGCGGCGTGATGTTATAGCCTGCTTTTGCGAAGCCATTGTACATCCTCGTTTCTCCGAGGCCGTAAACCGGGCTAATTACCTTGCCTTCGCCATCTTTATACACGCCTGTTTTCTCGAAAGTGCCACTGGCTACATAATCTAACTTATTTACTGTGCCCGAAAACTGCTGTGAGATGCGCCCTCCTAAAGTCTTATCGCTGTGAAACGGCATTCCGGAGCCGGTTACCGAGGTATAAGCACTGAAAGGGGTAGTGGCAAGTGGCTTTTTGGTGATATAGTTAATCAGGCCACCGTCAGCGCCATTGCCATACACTGCTGTGGCTCCTTTTACGATCTCCACGCGTTCTATAGCCGCCGGATCTATAGTACGTACATCACGACTGCCGTTGCGAAGGGGAGTGGACTGCGGGATGCCGTCCACCATAACCAACACGTTTCGACCGCGGAGCGTCTGGCCCACATTGCTGGTGGTGTTGCTGTTTAGTGCCAGGCCGGGCACTGTGTAGGCAAGTATGTTCGCTAAGTTGGGGCTTATCTGCGACTGCAGCTCCAGTGCACGGGAGTCAAGCAGGTAAACAGAGGCAGGCGTCTCGTGCAAAGACTCCAGTTTGCGGCTCGCGGATACTATTACTTCCCCGAGCGCTTGATTTGTTGTAGCAACCTCAAAGTCGAGTGTCAGGTTTTGGGCTGCACCCAGGCTAACAGGTTTCTGCACTGTGCCATACCCTATACTGCCAACCCGAAGTGTATATCTGCCCGGTTGGATGTTTTCGAGTATGTATCGGCCATTTTTATCGGTATAAGTGCCAAGGGTAGTGCCCTCTAGGGCAACGGTGACCATTTCGGCAGGCTGATCCAGTTCGTTTTTAACGGTGCCCTGAACTGAGGCCGGTTGATCTTGCGCCTGTGTGAGCGTTGCCGTTATCAGTAAAACGAATAGGAGTATCAATTTTCTCATTAGAGTGTATATTTTTATTTAGACTAATTCTATGAAGGCAAAAGTATAGCCCAAGCCCGATGTATGCAAGCTTTATTTATACTAATTCTAAATAGCGTGGCTGCAAGAGTAACATTAAGTGTGCCCTTTCGCATTCAAGTCGTGTATATGTGCTGTGGTTGTGTAGTTTATAACCTGTTAAGGAATCGTACCGTTTAAATAACATCTTTATAAAATTATAAAAATAAAACTATGAACGACGATTTACACAACGAAGAAAGTTACACGAGAACGTATGTTGATACCATGCCCCCTGTTGGTTTCAGTGCGCTGAAGCGAATATCCTGGGGCGCCGTTTTTGCAGGCCTGGTGGTAGCGCTGGTGTTTCAGTTAACCCTAAGCCTGCTGGGGCTGGGAATAGGTATAGGTTCCATCGATCCTGTGGAGGAGCAGAACCCGATGGCTGGCCTTGGCACAGGTACTTTGATCTGGTGGGTGATCAGCATGCTGCTCTCCCTTTTTGCCGGGGGCTGGGTGGCAGGTCGTCTGGCGGGCATGCCCACCGGGTTCGACAGCATCCTGCATGGCATCCTGACCTGGAGCCTTTTCACGCTGGTATCTTTTTATCTGCTGACCAGTGCAGTAGGCAGTGTGATCAGTGGTGTGGGCAACGTGGTTGGCCGCACGCTATCACTTGCCGGCCAAGGCATCTCTGCTGTAGCCCCGCAGGCAGCGGAGGCCATACAAGCCAGGATGGAGGAGAGCGGAATCAATTTTGAGTCTGTGAAGCAGGAGGCGCGCCAGATCCTGCAACAAACAGGCAAGCCTGAGTTGCAGCCCGAGAATATAGAACAGCAGGCCCGCCAGACAGGCAATGAGGTACAGGGGCGTGCCGGTGAGGCGGCCGCAAACCCACAGGCAGCCGGCTCTACCTTCGATCAGGTGATGAACATCCTCTACAGCAGGGGTGCTGACATTGCCAGTGAGGCAGACCGGGAAGCAGCTGTGAATGTGGTGATGGAGCGCACCGGTAAGAGCAGGGCAGAGGCCAACCAGGTGGTAGACAGCTGGATCGCCACCTACGAGCAAGCCAAGACACAGTACAAGGAAACCAGGGCCCAGGTAGGGCAGCGCGCCCAGCAAATTAGTGGCAATGTGGCCTCAGCCGTTTCAAAAGCAGCTATCTATGCGTTTTTCGGGTTGCTGCTAGGGGCTATCGCAGCGGCCGTAGGAGGCAGGCTGGGCGAACCCAAAGACCTGGTAGCCACCGGCGAAGAAGCGGTGAGAAAAGTATAAAGCAATTAAAGCCTAAACAAGGTTAGCTGAAACAGTCGGCCTTGTTTTAATCTTTTCCTTCATACTTCCTTTCGGATGTTCCGCAACAAAAAAGCCTGTCATTTGAAAATGACAGGCTTTTTTGTTTTTATAGTTGCCGAAGCTTACGAATCCGCTCTTGACATGCGGTTACGCTCGTTCTCGTCAAGGTATATCTTACGCATGCGAATGCTCTTAGGCGTAACTTCTAGAAGCTCATCTTTCTGGATGTATTCCATGGCTTCTTCTAAAGAGAAGTTTTTGGCAGGCGCGATCTTCACGTTGTTATCAGAACCGGAAGCACGCATGTTGGTCAGCTTCTTGCCTTTCTGGATGTTAACCGTGATATCGTTCTGGCGGCTGTGCTCACCAATTACCTGGCCCATGTATACGTCAACTCCCGGGTCAACGAAAAACCCGCCGCGGTCCTGCAGCTTATCGATAGAGTACGCTGTGCCTGGGCCTGTTTCCATCGAAATGATAGATCCGTTGATACGGCCCGGGATATTGCCCTTGTATGCCTCGTAACGACTGAAGCGGTGGTTCATAATCGCCTCACCAGCCGTAGCGGTCAAAATGTTGTTACGCAAACCGATCAGGCCGCGCGCCGGAATATTAAACTCCAGGTGCTGCAGGTCGCCTTTCGGCTCCATGATCGTCAGTTCGCCTTTGCGCTGCGTAACCAGTTCAATTACCTTACCAGCAGTTTCTTCCGGAACGTCCACTACCATGTGCTCAATTGGCTCCTGGCGTACACCGTCAATCTCCTTGTAAATTACCTGTGGCTGTCCTACCTGCAACTCATACCCCTCGCGGCGCATGGTTTCAATCAGTACAGACAAGTGCAGGATACCGCGTCCAAACACCAGGAAGGTATCCTCCCGATCTGTTTCCTGCACGCGCAAGGCCAGGTTCTTCTCCGTTTCTTTAAAAAGACGATCGCGCAGGTGGCGTGATGTCACGAACTTACCCTCTTTACCGAAGAAAGGAGAGTTGTTGATCGTGAACAGCATGTTCATGGTTGGCTCATCGATAGAGATACGCTTTAACGGCTCCGGGTTATTCACGTCAGCAATCGTGTCGCCAATGTCAAAACCCTCGATTCCTGTTACAGCACAAATCTCACCTGCACTCACTTCCTGCACGCTCTTACGTCCGAGGCCTTCGAAAACCTGGATTTCAGCTATTTTACCCTTCTTGATGCTGCCATCGGCTTTGCACAAGCTGATCGGCATACCTTCTTTCAGGGTTCCGCGGTGCACACGGCCAATCGCGATACGTCCCACAAAGGAAGAGTAGTCGAGGGAAGTGATCTGCATCTGCGGCGTTCCCTCTAAATAAGGGGCAGGAGGAATTACGTCTATGATAGCATCCAGCAGTGGCGTGATGTTATCGGTAGGCTTTGTCCAGTCGGTGCTCATCCAGCCCTGCTTGGAAGAGCCATAAAGTGTCACGAAGTCAAGCTGATCTTCAGTGGCGTCCAGGTTAAACATAAGGTCGAAAACCTGCTCGTGCACCTCATCGGGACGGCAGTTCTCTTTGTCCACTTTGTTCACAACAACAATAGGCTTCAGGCCAAGCTGAATGGCTTTACCCAGCACAAAGCGTGTCTGCGGCATGGCGCCTTCAAAGGCATCCACCAAAAGGAGAACACCGTCGGCCATCTTCAGCACACGCTCCACCTCTCCACCGAAGTCGGCGTGACCAGGGGTGTCAATGATGTTGATCTTAACGTCTTTGTAACGAACAGACACGTTCTTTGAAACGATCGTGATGCCACGCTCGCGCTCCAGGTCGTTGTTGTCCAGAATCAGGTCGTCGAACTGCTGGTGCTCCGCGAATAGCTTGGAAGCATGGATGATCTTGTCCACGAGCGTTGTCTTGCCGTGGTCTACGTGTGCGATGATCGCGATATTTCGAATATTTTGCATTGAATTAGTTTTTCGAGCCGCAAAGGTACAAAAAAGCCTTTATATTTTTTAGTATTCTGCTTAAAATAAACAGGTTAGGGGGTTTTATTTGTCCGGCGGCCAGATAATGTAGCTTATGGGGCAAACATTATCCTGTTAGGGTTTGTTTCCTAAGCAGTTATATTTTTTTTGGCTATGAAAGCCAAGCACCCGTTTTGTTCGTATTTAAAAGCATGAAAGCATTATATTTTATTGCACTCGCAGGAGTGATGAACCTGGCTGCCTGTGCGCAACAGGAAAAAACAACTGAAATGGCCTACACTACCGCCACCGCCGGCGATGCGCCCTTACCGGACTATGTTGTAAAGGCCCTCAACAGCGAATCGTTGGCTGATACCGTGGTACACACCGAGCAGGAGTGGCGCAAGCTGCTCACAGAGGAGCAGTATTATGTGCTCCGCGAGGAAGGTACCGAACGTCCTTTCGACAATGCGTTTAACGGCAACAAAAAGGAAGGCATCTATTACTGTGCCGCCTGCCACAACCCTATGTTTTTGTCCGCTACAAAGTTTGAGTCCGGCACCGGCTGGCCAAGTTTTTACGCGCCTATCTCCAAAGAGCGTGTAAAGGAAGTAGACGACAGGGCCATGGGCATGCTGCGAACGGAAGTAGAATGCGCACGCTGCGGCTCACACATCGGGCACGTGTTTCCCGACGGGCCGGAGCCGACCGGCTTGCGCTACTGTCTGAACTCAGCCGCCTTATCGTTTGAGCAAAAGTAGCAGGGCGAATTTTAATGGCCTGTTTTATACCTTTGCTGCTGCCGGCCCGAATTTAATGGGTCGGCAGCAGCTTTTTTATTAATTTTTTATAACATGAATGACCGGATTAAAGCCTTACAAGAGGCCCTGCAGGGCCATCGGCAGCGCTTACTGAAGCATAATGTGTATCAAAGCCTGGAAACCATCGACGACCTGCGGCTCTTTATGCAGCACCATGTTTTTGCCGTTTGGGATTTTATGAGCCTGCTCAAAGGCCTGCAACGCGACCTCACCTGCGTTACCCTGCCATGGGTGCCCCAGGGTAGCCCCTCTACACGCCGGCTAATTAACGAAATAGTGCTGGAAGAGGAGACGGATGTCGACCAGGAGGGGCACCCCATCAGCCACTTTGAACTTTACCTGCGGGCAATGGATACCTGCGGCGCTGATCAAACACAGATCAACCACCTGCTGCAAAGTATACAGGAAGGCAAAAGCGTAGACGGCGCCCTGGACCTGGCACAGGTGGATGCATCGGTGAAGTACTTTGTGCGCAATACTTTCAGCATCATCCACTCAGGCAAAACGCATGCTTTGGCGGCAGCCTTCACCTTTGGCCGCGAAGACCTGATACCGGATATGTTCCGCCACCTGATTGCCGACCTGAGCAAGCGTTTCCCGGGCAAGCTCGACACCTTTATATATTACCTGGACCGCCACGTGCAGCTGGACGAGGAAGTGCACACCCCACTGGCCCTGCAAATGGTTAGTGAGCTGTGCGGCGACGATGAGGACAAATGGCAGGAAGCACTGGAGGTGTCTAAATTATGCATTGAGCAGCGCATAGCACTTTGGGACGGCATCCGCAGTCAGCTGGCTTTCGAGGTATAAGGGCCCTTCCGCGTTCCTTAAACCCACTATTGTAACTTACAATTAACAATCTGCTGTAGCCTGCCGTACTTTAAGCTCACACTAAAGATTAGAACCATGACAGAACTACACTCCGAAGCCGATAATATAGAGAATGCCGCCCAATGCATTATGGATGCCTTTAAAGAGTTTGAGGTGCAGGAAGGGGACGTGTTGTCTTATCAGCAGCTGTATCCTTTTCTGCAGGAGCGCTACCCGCTATACAAGGATGTTCAAAAAGAGGCGGAGCACCACCTGGCCAAGGAGGGGTACGTGAACCCGGCACCGGAAGGCCTGATGCTGACGCCGGTGGGGCAGGAACATGTTTGGGGGAAAGAATAAACGGCCTTACGTTAAGGTTTCAGGCTGCAATCCGGGCCATGTCGCCTCGCTTCCGTATACAAGGTAAGAAGGCACTGCCCTGGTGCAGGCACCTTATTAAACCCCAAAGAAGCATGAAAGCATACAAAGCATACATCGTTGCCCTGGGGGTGCTTGCCGTTACAGGCTGTACCTCGCTATCAGAAGGGCAAAGTAATTTGCCTCCTGGCCCGGCCGTTGACCAGCGGGTACGCTACCGGGGCAACGCGCAGGCTGGCTTACGCGAACGGATGGACCAGGAAGCCAGTGAGATTAACCGGAAGCGTAACATTGAGCAGTTTGACAGCAACAAGGCAGCCATGACGCCGCCCACCTTGCGGCCACAACAACTGCCCTACGCCCCCGTCGATTCCACGCGGCACAATATTTACTGGCCCATCCGACCTGTTATCCGGCCTATCCGGGTAAAGCAGTAACCAACCAAAAGCGCCAGGCACTGAAAACAGACCTGGCGCTTTTGGTTATACCCGAGCTTATTTTTTCTTCTTTCCAACCTCCTCGGCTTCTTCATCCCCCAGGTGCAGTTCATCGGGCTCCAGGTCTACATACACCTCATTTTCTTTCGGGGTCATCTCCGATTCCTTTTCTGATTCTCTTGGGGCGGGGTTTTTCCGGATTTTTTCCTTCGCATCGCTTTCGCCCAGGCTGTCTCCCTCGAGTTTAGTGGTTCGGAAGTTATCTTTTTGCTTCATCTCAAAGTATAGTTTAGGTGATGGTTTGTTTACGGAAAAAATGAAAAGAAGGAAGGGCCGGTGCTGTATTTTGCCACTTTCGGCGTAGAGGGCCATGCAATCCGTACGCTATTTGTATATTTGCTTTTTAAATACAAGACATGACAAACTTACCCAAACGCTATACTGTAACAGCCGCCCTGCCCTATGCCAACGGACCGGTACATATCGGGCATTTGGCGGGGGTATACCTGCCCGCCGATATCTATGTGCGCTACCTGCGCCTGCAGGGCCGCGACGTGAAATTTATCTGTGGCTCCGACGAGCACGGCGTGCCAATCACCATACGTGCTAAAAAGGAGGGCATCACGCCCCAGCAGGCAGTTGATAAATACCATGAGCTGATCAAAAAATCGTTCGCCGATTTCGACGTTTCCTTTGATGTGTATGACCGTACTTCCTCTGCCATCCACCACGAAACAGCCTCTGATTTCTTTAAAAAGCTGTATAAGGATGATAAGTTCATAGAGCAGACCTCGCAGCAATACTACGACGAGGAGGCGCAGCAATTCCTGGCCGACCGCTACATTGTGGGCACCTGCCCGAAATGTGGCCACGAAGGAGCCTACGGCGACCAGTGTGAGAACTGCGGCGCCTCCCTGAATGCTACTGACCTGATCAACCCGAAGAGCACCCTGAGTGGCGCCGTGCCGGTGATGCGCGAAACCAGGCACTGGTACCTGCCCCTGAACGAGTATGAACCCTGGCTGCGCGAGTGGATCGTGGAGGGCCATAAAAACGACTGGAAACCTAACGTATACGGCCAGTGCAAGAGCTGGATAGACCAGGGACTGCAACCGCGCGCCGTTACCCGCGACCTGGACTGGGGTGTGCCTGTGCCCGTGGAGGGAGCCGACGGCAAGGTGCTGTACGTGTGGTTCGATGCGCCTATCGGCTACATATCCGCCACTAAAGCCCTGACACCCGATTGGGAGAAATACTGGAAAGACAAAGATACCAAGCTGGTGCATTTCATTGGCAAGGATAACATTGTGTTCCATTGTATCATCTTCCCGAGCATGCTCAAAGCGCACGGCGACTTTATACTTCCGGATAATGTGCCCGCCAACGAGTTCCTTAATTTAGAAGGCGATAAGATCTCCACTTCGCGTAACTGGGCCGTGTGGCTGCACGAGTACCTGCAGGACTTTAACGGCAAGAGCGATGTGCTTCGCTATGTGCTTTGCGCAAACGCCCCCGAGTCCAAAGACAACGACTTTACCTGGAAAGATTACCAGGCCCGCAACAACAATGAGCTGCTGGCCATACTTGGTAACTTCATCAACCGCGCTGTGGTGCTTACCCAAAAGTACTACGAAGGAGCCGTGCCAGCCCCTAACGCACTCACCGACTTTGATAAGGAGGTGCTGGGCGTGCTGGAGGGAATGCCCATGGTAATTGCAACCTACATCGAGCGTTACCGCTTCAGAGATGCTTTGAGCGAACTGATGAACCTGGCGCGCCTGGGCAACAAATACCTGGCCGATACGGAGCCCTGGAAACTGATCAAGACAGATACGGAGCGGGTGAAGACCATCATGCACATTGCCCTGCAGATATCCGGTAGCCTGGCCATTCTTATGGAGCCTTTCCTGCCTGCCTCTGCCCGGAAGCTGCGCGAGATGCTGCAGATGAACCCTGGTATGTGGGCCGATGCAGGAGCAGCTGACCTGCTGGCCGCTGGCCATGTGATTGGAAAGCCCGAACTGCTTTTCGAGCGCGTGGAGGATGCCGCCGTGGAGGCACAGGTGCAAAAACTACTGAACACCAAGCAGGCCAATGTGCTGGCCAACGCCGTAGCAGCGCCAGCCAAAGACGATATCACGTTCGAGGAGTTCTCTAAAATGGACATCCGGGTGGGTACCATTCTGGAGGCTGAGAAAGTGGCCAAAACAAAAAAACTGCTGAAGCTTAAAATTGACACGGGCCTTGACCAGCGCACCGTGGTCAGCGGTATCGCGGAGTACTTCGATCCTGTTGATATCATCGGACAGCAAGTGAGCATACTGGTTAACCTGGCCCCGCGCGATATCAAGGGCATCACCAGTCAGGGCATGATCCTGATGGCTGAAGATGCGGACGGAACGCTGACATTTGTGCAGCCCGGCAAACAGATCGTAAACGGCGGCGGAGTAAGCTAGGGCACCTTTAGCCGGAAACCAGCAAAGCCTCACCCACCAGAAAAGGAAGGTGAGGCTTTGCTATTTTATAAGTACTAGCAGCAGTCCTTTCGGCTCGGGCTCAAGATTACCCCTTTGCTGAAGTTTTGTCTCTAAAGAGTATGGCTTACGGCAAGTCCTTACACAGGATTGAAAAACAGCCAGGCAATGATGTAGCTCACCAGCACAACGCCAAGCCCGATGGCGAAAACCGTGTAGGAAAGCTTGAGTAAGCGGTATTTTCGGGAGAGTACCTGCCCGTGTAGATAAATGTTGTCCGCCATGCTGTTATACAGCAGGTTATGGTCGCGCATAATATTCCGGATGCCTTCTCTATAGCTATCCGAGTTAAGTTGAACAAAATCTCCGAAGAATAAAAAATCTAGCTTATTCGCTGATATGGCCGTGTTCCTGATATTGGGACGCGTGGAGAGAATGGCGCAAATTACAGTGATCAGGCATACGGTGGTCAGCAGGATGGAAGGGAGCAGCAGATGCGGCACGTTTTTAAAATTATTAAAGAACGAAGAGATCATGATGGATGCGATAATGGCGTTGACCGAAATCATCATGTTGGCCTTATTGTCTGCTATCACGCTTAGTTGCAGGTGGCTTGCCATGGTTGTCCTGAACATGGTCTCAATGCCCTTGCTTACCTTTTGCTCTTTTTCTTTTCTTAAACTCCTTTTTAAACTTTTGTTTTCCTCCCACATAGCCTCCAGTTCGGCGTTCTCCTTACTTAGCTCCTTCCTTCGTTTCTTCAGTTGTTTCAGGTTGCGCTCTTTCCCGCTTGAAAAGGCCCGCTTGGCGTATTTAGTAAAGAAATAGTGAGCCTTCAGTAGCGCAATGTGCTTGTCAATCCAGGCATATTGTTCCACCATTGTATTCGGGTTGCCAGCGCTTGTCTCGGCCTTCGTTACATACACATCCGAAGCCAGGAAACTGGCAACGGAATCGCAGAGTGCTTCTTCCAGTAAATCCTGTGGCTGCTGGGGGTACTGGGTGGAAGCCATCCGCTGCTGCATTTTTAGGATCTCAGCTTGGTTAAGCCCGCAACTTGCTAAAAACTCTGTGATAAGTAAGGTTTTGTGTGTTTCTAAAAGCTCGTTCGGTGCATTACAATAAAGGCCATGGAGCCAGGCTGCCAGCAAGAGTGTTCTGGTATCTGCGTCGTTGAAGTCGCAGAATTTACTGATGGCTTGTGCTACCCTAACAACATCTTTTGTTTGCTGCAGCTCGATGGCTGCCGCTTTGCCTGCTTCGCTCACAGACAGCTGATGCTCTACGAAGGCATCCACTTTCTCCAGAACTTCATCATCCATCATAGTTTAAGGCTTGTGTGTTTGGCTATGGGCGTATTACTCTAAAGAGAAAAATTTAAAGTATATTTTTATATACTCTCAGTGTTCATATAGGTTATTATCTGGTAATCAATATATTACATACAAAAATATGCTCATCTGCCTTTTTTGAAAGACCACGCACCAGGGTAACAATCTCTGAAAGCACGCACCGAATTAAAAAGATCTTACCGGCCAATAACTGGCGCTATTCATTTTGAAGCCATTATCGTAAATAATAAACACACAGGAAAAATATGAGGTAATTTTTAGGCAAGTAAAATTTCAGGAAAATGACACAGCATCGTCAGCTTGCGGCTATTATGTTCACAGATATCGAAGGGTATACGGCTGTTATGCAGCAGAGTGAGCAGCAGGCACTAACGCTTAAAAACCGGCATCGCGAAGTTTTGCAGCAGGGGCATGAACAATTCAATGGCCGTATCGTGCAGTATTACGGTGACGGCACCCTGAGCATTTTTCCCAGTGTGGTGGAGGCAGTAGAGTGCGCGTTGGCCATGCAACTGGAGTTTGTTCAATCGCCGCAGGTGCCCGTACGGATGGGCCTCCACATGGGCGATGTCATTTTTGATGAGGGGCAGCTGTTCGGAGATGGGGTAAACCTGGCCTCCCGAATCGAATCTTTAGGAGTGGCAGGAAGTGTGCTGCTGTCAGACAAAATTCAGGACGAAATTAAAAACCATCCCGACCTTAAGTCTTACTCTGTCGGGAGGTATCAGTTTAAGAACATTGGGCGCGAAGTAGAGGTATTTGCCCTGGATCATGCCAACTTAGTAAAACCCGCGCCTGATACTTTAAAAGGCAAAACGGAAGATAAAAAGAAAACCGGCCTCAGGACATCTAAAAAGCCCCCCGCTAAAAGCATTGCCGTGCTACCGCTGGTAAACATGAGCAACGACCCGGAGCAGCAGTATTTCAGCGACGGTGTGACAGAGGAGATCATCAACTCCCTGTCTAACCTGAAAGACCTGAAAGTGGCAGGCCGCACCTCTTCCTTCCAATTCGATAAAAAGAACGGCGACTTGCACGAGGTAGCCGATAAGCTGGGCGTGAGCACCGTGTTGGAAGGCAGTGTGCGCAAACAGGGTAACCGTTTGAGAATTACCGTAAACCTCATAAAAGCGGATGATGGCTTCCATTTATGGTCCGAACGCTACGATGGCAGTATGGATGATATCTTTGCTATTCAGGAGGAGATCGCTTCAGCCATCCGGGAGAAAATGAAGGTAACCTTGTTGGTGAAAAGTCGGAACAAACACAGGGAAAGCTCCACCAAGAATACCGATGCGTATGAACTATACCTGAAAGGGCGTTTTTATTTAAACAGGAGGGGTGCCTATATCGTAACCGCCATAAAATTTCTGCGGCAGGCAATTGAAACAGACCCCGATTTTGCCCTGGCCCATGCAGGATATGCAGACGCAAACTTACTGGCTGGGCTGTATGGCCTGTTGCCACCCAACCAAGTCATGCACAAAGCAAAGCAATCTGCTGAGAAAGCCCTGGCCCTGAACCCAACCCTGGCGGAGGCCTTTTTCTCGCTTGGAACCTACTACTGCTACGTCTGGAACCTGGTGGAGGCAGAAAAGAACTTTCAGAAGTCACTGGAACTGAACCCGCGTTCCGCACAAACGCATCTTGGGTACGCTTTGAACTGTTTGGCCTGGATGAAAGGGGATTTTGCCGCAGCGGAGGAGCACGGGAGGATCGCAATAAAACTAGAACCGCTGAGCGCCATCTGTTTTGGTATATATGCACAGGTTCTGCACGCGGGTGGTAAATTTTCAGAAGCTCTGCAAGCGTGTAAAACAGGCCTGGACCTGGATTCCAGCTCTTTCCTGTGTTTTTTATACGAAGGTTACTCTTACCTTTTTTTAGAGAAATACCAGGAGGCGGTAAGCGTGTTTGTCCAGTTGATGAAGCTTACCAACAAACACAGTTTCACGCAGGGCGGCCTGATCATGACGCTTTGTAAAATGGGCGACACTGACAGAGCCCGCAGCGAGTTAGCCGATTTAAAGGAAAGGGCAAAAAGCGAGTACATCGTGTGCACTGTAATTGGCATTGCCGCCGGCTGGGTAAACGATGACCTGGACGAAGCTTTCCATTACCTGGAGAAAGGCCTACAGGAACATGATCCATTTCTGATCTCCATCAAGCACGAGCACTGGGTGCCGGCAGAGCTGAGGGCTGACCCACGGTACCAGCAGCTGCTTCAGGCAATGGATTCCCCTAACAAGAAGCTAATTCAGCGTGCTTGATTACCGGCAACTAGCACCTGATAATCATTAAGAGGCAGCAGCAAAGGTAGAAACGTTACAACGTGAAATGGAATACAGTTTAGCCCCCTGAGCTGCAAAAAGTAGCATTGCGCTTTTCAATCAGCCTAGCCTGGCACCGCATTATCCCCTGCCAGCACGATCGGAAGCGGCTGTTTCCTGTTAAATTCAAGCTTGCCGATTACCCAGTACATACCCAGTGCTGTCAGCACTGCCCAAACCCCGGAAGCCCACCACAGGGTAATAAAACCGTAGGCAGCGATGATGGTAGTCCCCAGAAAGGGGGCTACTACGTGTGCCACAGAGTAGGAGATGGTGTATAAGCCAATGTAGGCGCCACGGTTACTGGCACCTGCGCGCTCCACTGTGATCGTCGTCATAAATGGCATGGCCAGAATTTCGGCAACGCTGAGTAGCAGCATCGATATGTAAAGCACTCCCGGGTGCTGCACCAGGTTCAGGAGCACAAAGGAGGCGCCCAGCAGCAAAATGCCTGTAGTCACCAGCACCGATTTGCTTATTTTCTCACCCACCAGGTACACGATGATCATCTCAAGCAAAAAAACGATGAGTCCGTTTAAGGCCATCAAAGCCCCAATACTACTTTCTGACAACACATAGGCCTGCCTGTAATAGAGCGGTAAGGTGCTAAAGAGCTGAAAGAAGATAATGGCAAAGCAGCTGCACAGCGCCGCGAAAAGCATAAAGTAGCCATCGCGGTAGGGGGACCGTACAGGAGCAGAGGCTTCTGCATCCAGCTTACCTGGCCGCTCCGGACGATGCCCCTGCCGGCTGCGAAAGTATAAGAAGAAAAAGATGCCCGCCGCAATGCAGGTAGCGCCGTCGGCAATGAAGAGCCACCGGTAAGAAACGGCTGCCAGGAAACCGCCCACCGCAGGCCCAACCGAAAAGCCCAGGTTAATGGCCATGCGGTTAAGCGAAAAAGCGCGCGTCATGTTCTCCGGTTTGGCGTAGTGGGCTATGGAGGCAGAATTTGCAGGACGCAGCGTGTCGTTAACCAGGCTAAGTATAAAAACACCCAGCGCCAGGTACTCGAACTGCCGGAGGTTGAGGAGCGCAAAATATAAAAGGCCACCCAGCGTTAGCGCCACGAACTGTACCCTGAAATGTCCGATCCTGTCGGTTAGCCAGCCACCCAAAAAAGAGCCAAACACAGAGCCCAGGCCGTAGATGCTCAGGACAATGCCCGCCTCTTTCAGGCTGTAGCCCAGCATGTCGGTTACGTACAGGCTCAGGAAAGGGGTAACCATGGAGCCGCTCCGGTTGATCAGCATCACCAGCGACATCATCCAGGCAGGCTTGGAGAGGCCGCCGAAGGCATTACGGTAGAGCAGCAGTATCCTTTTCATTTCGTTTCCCGGGCAGTATGGTACGAGGTGGTAGCTGTTATTTGGTGTTAAACTGGTTCATGGTTCTTTCCAGACCAATAGTACCGAAAGAAATGATAGCCTCAGCGGATTTTTCTATCAGCGTTTGTAATTCTATCTGCTCGTCTTCGCTGAACTTGTTGAGCACGTAATCCACCTGTTTGCCTTTATGAAAATTATCACCCACCCCAAAGCGCAGGCGCGGGTAGTTATTGTGGCCCAGTGTCTGCTCGATGTGCTTTAAGCCGTTGTGGCCGCCGGCACTCCCTTTTGCCCGGATACGGAGCTTGCCAAACGGAAGCGCCAGATCATCAGTGATCACAAGCATCTGTTCCGGCGGAAGTTTCAGGGAGTTCAGGTAATGCCCCGCGGCCTTTCCGCTCAGGTTCATGTAAGTGGTAGGCTTCACGAGCACGAACGTGCGCCCCTTGGTTTTTATCTCTGCCACAAAGGCATGGCGGCTTACTTCAAAACTCCCGTCATACTTTTTGGCCAGGTGATCGAGTACCATAAAACCAATGTTGTGGCGGGTTTCTGCATATTCAGGGCCTATGTTACCGAGGCCCACGATCAGGTATTTCATACGAATAGCTTCATCGGGAATGGCCGGGGCAAAGCCCAGCCACTGTTTAACAGTTTGCAACATATTTTTAAGTGGCCGTCATCCAGCCATGTCAGCGAACGAACGGTAAGTTCTGTTGCTTGCGTGTGGAAAGAAACAAAAAATCCTGCCCCGCTTGTAGGCAGGACAGGACTTGATGCGTTAAAGCTAGCTTTAGCTTATTTCTTGCCGCCACGGGCTTCTTCCATCTGAGCACTCTTAAGCGCACGAGGAATAGTAACGGTTGCTACCGGAGCCAGCGAGTTGGTCAGGATCTCGTAATCTCCTGTTTTAATCTTGCTTACTTTGATAGACTTACCAAGCTCCAATTCAGAGATATCGATCTCGATATAATCCGGAAGGTTAGCAGGAAGCGCTTTAACTTTAAGTTTACGCAGCTTTGTAACCAGCTTACCGCCCAGCATAACACCAGGAGATTTGCCTACCATCTTCACCGGTATATCTATTTTAACAGGCTTTTCTTCGTTCAGCTCCAAAAAGTCGACGTGCAAAAGCATTTCGTTAACCGGGTGGAACTGCACATCCTGCATGATGGCTCTGTAATGCGAGCCTTCTATGTTCAAGTCTACCTCGTATACTTCCGGAGAATAAACTAAGTCTCTGAACAGGATAGCCGGTGCATAGAAGTGAACTTGCTCAGCACCGCCATAAAGTACACCTGGTACAAAAGACTCATTGCGCAGGTCTTTCGACTGCTGCTTGCCGAGATTTGCTCTTTTAAACCCTATAATCTCTAAAGTTTTCATAAAAAGAATTTGTTAAAATTTTTAGGCCACAAAGGTATGGCTTTTTTTTTAGGAATGAATTTTATAGTCAAACAAATTGAGCCGTCAGCAGGCCACCCCTTATAGCATGAAAAGCAGGGCGAATTGCCTGCACTATGCTGCTTTAAATAAACAGGGAGCTGATGGATTCGTGGGTGACCACGTTGTTGATGGCACGGGCAAACAGATCGGAGAAAGTAAGCACCTTTATTTTGGAGCATTCCTGCTTCAGCGGAATGGTATCAGACACGACAAGCTCCTCCAGTACGGAGTTTTCAATGCGCTCATAGGCCGGGCCCGAAAGTACCGGGTGAGTGGCAATGGCGCGAACAGTTTTGGCTCCTTTGTCTTTTAAAAGCGCCGCTGCCTTTGTAATAGTGCCTGCAGTGTCTACCATGTCATCCACGAGTACCACGTCCATGCCCTCCACATCGCCGATCACCTGCATCGAGGCGATCTCGTTGGCGCGTTTCCGGTGCTTGTCGCACACAACCATCTCGGCGCCAAAGTTCTTTGCAAAGGCCCTGGTTCTAACCACACCGCCAACATCGGGCGATGCGAACAGCAGGTCGCTGCCCAGGTTCAGGCTTCTCAGGTAAGGGACAAAAATTGCGGACCCATCCAGATGATCAACCGGAATATCGAAGAAGCCCTGGATCTGGCCGGCGTGCAGGTCGCAGGTCATCAGGCGATCTGTGCCAACGGCCTGTATCGCGTTGGCCACCACCTTAGACCCAATGGATACGCGGGGCTTGTCTTTTCTGTCCTGGCGGGCGTAGCCGTAGTAGGGCATCACCACGATCACTTTGTGTGCCGAGGCGCGCTTGGCAGCGTCAACCAGCAGCATGAGCTCCATCAGGTTATCTGCTGGCGGAAACGTGGACTGAATGATGAAAACCTCTGCGCCACGAACCGACTCATTGATGTGCACCCCTATCTCCCCGTCGCTAAAACGGGATACGGTTAAGTCGCCGAGCTTGGTGCCGTAAGCAGCAGCAATCTTTTCGGCCAAATAATTGGAGGCAGTACCGGAAAATATCTTTACCTGTGGCATAAGGATGCTAAATGCTAAAGTGTTGCTGTTTAGGTTTAGGTTATTATGCCTGCAAAGCTACCAAAAATTACTGACACTTAATGGTATATATTTCTGATTTTAAATTACTTAGCACGGCGTATAAGCAAAAAAGAGCAACTCTCTTGTCGGGAGTTGCTCTTTTAATACGTTGTCCGACCAGGGCTCGAACCTGGACTCTTCTGAACCAAAATCAGACGTGTTGCCAGTTACACCATCGGACAATCTTCCTACTAAACTACAGGGTGGAAGCCCCTTCGTCGTTTGGTGATGCAAATATAGAGAGACGATTTTAAACTGCAAACATTTGCGCTTAATTTTTTTAGAAACTCTCGTCTAAAATATGCTCTAGCGCTGTGTCGTAGTGCTTTTTGGCTACTGTAATACCTCCAAAAAGGTCGCCGTCGATATGGCAGTCGTGGGCGGTTACCTTGCCTAATGCCGTGAAATTCACTCCTTTGTTTTGCAGGGATTTTTCAAAAGCGGCCTGCTGGTCTGCTCTTACCGAAACAACCACACGGCTTTGGCTCTCGCCAAACAGGTAGGCATCTTTTCTGAAATTTTTATCTGTTTCGATATCAAAACCCAGTTTATTAGGCATGGCAGACTCCAACAGCGTAATGTACAAGCCGCCATCCGACACATCGTGCGCCGAGGTGATGCGTTTGTCGATAATCAGCTCTTTCAGGGCATGTTGTAACTTGACTTCTGCATCCAGGTCGAAGTGTGGGGCCGGGGAAAGTTTTACGTTATGGTAGGAGTACAGGTACTCGGAAGAAGCGATGTCGTTTTGCGCATCTCCTATCAGGTAAATCAGGTCGCCGGCCTGCTGAAAAGCCAGCGTCATCTTGTTGTCTTTGTTCTCCATCAGGCCCAGCATGCCGATGGTCGGGGTTGGGAAAACGGGGCCCTCGTCAGAGGACTGGTTGTAAAAACTCACGTTGCCGCCGGTAACCGGGGTGCCCAGGGCCTCGCAGGCTTTTTTCATGCCGTTAATAGCGCCTACAAACTGCCAGTACACTTCCGGCACGTACGGGTTCCCGAAATTAAGGCAGTTGGTGATGGCTACGGGCTCGGCGCCGGAGCAAACAATGTTGCGGGCCGCTTCGGCCACAGCAATGGCACAGCCTGTTTCCGGATCGGCGTGCACGTAGCGGCTATTGCAGTCCACGGTAACGGCGATGGATTTATTGGTGCCCTTTACCTTTACCAGGGCGGCATCAGAGGGCATGTTCGTGGTAACGGTGGCCGTCCCGATCATGGAGTCGTACTGGCGGTACACCCAGCGCCTGGAGGCAATGTTAGGGTGCGTGGTCAGGAATTCGGCTGCTGCCTGGTAATCCGTTGGCTCTGCTACCTGGTCAATTCTAAATTTCTTGGCTTCCTGAAAGTAGGCTGGCTCGCGGTACTCGCGGTGATAAACGGGGGCGCCGCCACCTAGTACCAAGTCTTCAGCTGGCACTTCGGCCACTAGCTCTCCTGCCTGGTAGTAGCGCAGCTGTCCGCCTTTGGTCACCACGCCAATCTGCTCGCAGTAAAGGTCCCACTTGTCGCAGATATCCTTAATGCTCTGCTCATGGCCTTTTTGCATCACGATCAGCATGCGTTCCTGGCTTTCGGAGAGCAGGATCTCGAAAGGCACCATGTTGGCCTGGCGGGTGGGCACTTTATCAAGCCAGATATCCATGCCATGCTCGCCTTTGGCGCTCATCTCGGAGGTGGAGCAGGTGATGCCGGCGGCACCCATGTCCTGCATGCCAATCACGTGGCCCGTCCGGATGATCTCCAGGGTGGCCTCCAACAGCAGTTTCTCCTGAAACGGGTCGCCTACCTGCACCGATGGCAGGTCCTTGGCCGAATCTTCGGTAATGTCTTTCGAAGCGAAGGCAGCGCCGTGTATGCCGTCTTTTCCGGTGGCGGAGCCCACAATGAATACCGGGTTGCCCACGCCGTAAGAGGTGGCAGAGGCTGTTTCGCCTACTTTCACGATGCCAGCCGAGAAGGCGTTCACCAGTGGGTTAATGGTGTAGCATTCATCAAAAAAGAGCTCGCCGCCTACTGTCGGAATGCCGAAAGCGTTGCCGTAATCGCCGATTCCTTTCACCACGCCGCGTAACAGGCGCTGTGTCTTTTCTGATCGCGGGTTACCGAAACGCAGCGAGTTGAGCTGCGCGATGGGGCGGGCGCCCATGGTGAATATATCCCGGTTGATGCCTCCCACACCGGTGGCCGCTCCCTGGTAGGGCTCAATGGCGGAGGGGTGGTTATGCGATTCTATCTTAAAGCTGCAGGCATAGCCGTCGCCGATGTCCACGAGGCCTGCGTTTTCTTCGCCGGCCTTTGCCAGCATGCGCGGGGAGTCCTTGGGCAGGGTTTTAAGCCACACAATTGAGTTTTTGTAGGAGCAGTGCTCCGACCACATTACCGAGAAGATGCTTAGTTCGGTAAAGTTTGGCGTGCGCCCCAGGATAAGCTTTATCTTTTCAAACTCCTCTTCCAGAAGGCCTAGTTTCTGGGCTGTTTCCAGTGTTGTCAGTTGTTGTTCCACGTTTGTCTGGCTTTAGTAAACGGTTTAACAAAAGTAGGAACTTATACTTTAAGAGTACAGCAGAACTTGTCCTTTTTGATGCGCAGTAGCAAGCCCCGGTTTGCAGACGCGCCAGCTGTGGATAATTAATTCGATTTTCTGCTTACCGAACGACACTTGAAACGCGAACATGCGTAAGGATAGGCCAAGACTTTAGCTACTTTTTATGCCAATCATCATTACCAACCCCAACATGATCACCACCACCTGTGGCCTGGAACTGGATTTGAGCACAACAGAGCGTATTATTGAGCGTTCGAACAGCCTGTTCAGCTATAATATACACAAGCTCAAAACAGGGGAGTACGTGATCTGCGAGCATTTCTACGCCAACCCTTTTAACAACAGGTACATCCTTTTAAACGACGAGCAAATAGAGTTATTAAAGACGCTATAAGTCTACGTCGTCAGGAGCCATAGCTGGCTTTTTAGGTTAATTTACTTTGTTGCATGTGCCGGGTAACCTTCGTAAAAACAAGATCTTAGCAGGTCCGGTGCGTGCCTGGGCGTACCAGAAAGCGGTTTCTCTGTGTCTGTTCCACAACTGTTTAGCGGCTTCCTGAATATTGGGCTGCTTTTGTCGGGCTAGCGCTAGGGCCAGCCTGCGCCGCTGTGAGCTACAAATGGATGCAGGGGTTAAAACTTTTTAAACTCTTGTAAGGATATAAGAGATTTATCCCTTAGTTTTGCACCCTGAAATAACTCCGTAACACTAGTTAATCAATATAATAAAGTCAGATGGCAAATATTGGCAGAATTACCCAGGTTATCGGTCCGGTGGTGGACGTTAGCTTTGTGGGTGAAAACTCTAAGCTACCAAATATCTTGGATGCCCTTCAAGTGACGAAAGACAACGGCCAGGTAGTAGTACTGGAGTGTCAGCAGCACCTTGGAGAGGACCGCGTACGCACCATTGCGATGGACTCGACTGAGGGCCTTAGCCGTGGAGTTGAAGTGATTGACCTGGAAGGCCCTATCAAAATGCCGACAGGCGAAGGCATTAAAGGCCGTCTCTTTAACGTGATCGGTGAGGCTATTGACGGTATTCCGCAGCCTGTGAGCACGGGTGGTCTGCCGATTCACAGATCTGCCCCTCGTTTCGAGGATCTGGCTACTTCTTCTGAAATCCTTTTTACAGGTATCAAAGTGATCGACCTGATCGAACCTTACTCCAAAGGTGGTAAGATCGGATTGTTCGGCGGTGCCGGTGTAGGTAAAACCGTATTGATCCAGGAACTGATCAATAACATCGCAAAAGCACACGGCGGTCTATCTGTATTTGCCGGTGTGGGCGAGCGTACCCGTGAAGGAAACGACTTACTTCGTGAAATGATCGAAGCAGGTATCGTGCGTTACGGAGATGCCTTCCTGGAGTCGCTGGAGCACGGCGGATGGGATCTTTCCAAAGTAGACTTAGAAGAACTGAAGGAGTCTAAGGCGACCTTCGTGTTCGGACAGATGAACGAGCCTCCTGGGGCGCGTGCACGTGTGGCGCTTTCTGGTCTTACAATGGCGGAGTACTACCGCGATGGTGAGCCTGGTTCAAGCGACGCCGGACGAGACATTCTGTTCTTCGTTGATAATATCTTCCGTTTCACGCAGGCGGGTTCCGAGGTATCGGCCCTTTTGGGTCGTATGCCATCTGCGGTAGGTTATCAGCCAACGCTGGCCACTGAAATGGGTGCCATGCAGGAGCGTATCACGTCTACAAAGCGTGGTTCCATTACATCGGTACAGGCCGTTTACGTACCTGCCGATGACTTAACTGACCCGGCCCCGGCCACAACGTTTGCTCACCTGGATGCGACCACGGTACTTTCCCGTAAGATCTCTGAGCTTGGTATCTACCCTGCGGTAGACCCGCTGGATTCTACGTCGCGTATTCTAACGCCAGATGTGGTAGGCGCAGAGCACTACAACACGGCACAGCGTGTAAAGGAGATCCTGCAGCGTTACAAAGAACTTCAGGATATCATCGCCATCCTGGGTATGGACGAGCTTTCTGATGAGGACAAGCAGGTTGTGCACAGAGCGCGCCGCGTACAGCGTTTCCTGTCGCAGCCGTTCCACGTGGCAGAGCAGTTTACTGGCCTGAAAGGTGTTTTGGTTGATATCAAGGATACCATCAAAGGTTTTAACGAGATCATGGACGGCAAGTATGACCACCTTCCTGAAGCAGCCTTTAACCTGGTAGGTACTATTGAAGACGCTGTTGCCAAAGGTGAGAAAATGCTTGCTGAGGCAAAATAGGTTTGAATAAGTTAAGAGTTAAAAGTTTAAAGTTATGAGTTGTATACCAATTCAAACTCTGAACTTTTAACTCTAAACTCTTAACTAACAAAGATGTATTTAGAGATAATCACACCTGATAAAAAAGTATTTGCCGGTGAGGTGGTAGCGGCACAGTTTCCGGGAGCCAACGGTTCTTTTGAGGTACTGGACTCGCACGCCCCACTTATCAGTACATTGGATAAAGGGCAGATACGAATCACTACAGGCAAAGGCCAGAACTATTATACCGTTGACGGTGGTGTGGTGGAAGTGCTAAACAACAAGATCATCGTGCTGGCTGAGTCGGTGATCGCGTAGTTGATACTTAAGACATCTAAACGCCTCCTGTTCGTAAAGAGCAGGAGGCGTTTTTTTTAACAGTCATTTTACCTGTTAATTTTATGGGATCCAAACGCGGTGCTATTTTCACAGCTTAACATTATAGCTATCTTAGAGGAAATTTAAAGCGCTTCCGAAATGCCACGTATTCAACCTAAAGTAACCCCGATCTACCAGACCTCTGTTTTTGCTTTCGACGATCTGAATGCGTTGGAGCAGTATTTCAGTGAGCCGGGGCAGAGCTATATGTACACCCGCTACGGCAACCCGAATACCGATGAGCTGGCCCGGGAAATTAATGCGATGGAGGGCGGGGCAGGTGCTGTTGTCACCTCTTCGGGTATGTCGGCGATACTGGCGGGCGTGCTGGCCCTTTGCAAGGCCGGTGACCACATACTTTGTGTCGAGGAGATTTATGGTGGTTCGTCCGTGCTGCTGAGTCAGGAACTGACGCGCATCGGCCTGGAAGTGACGTATGTGCCCCTGGATGCCATCTATACCTTAAAGGACTATGTGCGGCCCAACACCAGGCTGCTGCTGGCAGAAACCATGAGCAACCCCCTCCTGCAAGTGCTCGATATTGCACGCCTGACCAAAAATGCCAGGCTGCACGGTATCAAAACCCTGATTGATAATACCTTTGCCACGCCTGTTCTTACCCAGCCTTTAACCTTAGGGGCCGACATCGTGCTGCACAGCGTTACCAAATACCTGTCGGGCCACAGCGACGTAACAGCCGGGGTAGTAGTGTGCCAGGCACCTGACGATCTGAAGCGGGTGCAGCAGGTGATGATGACCTATGGTCTGAACCTGAGTCCGTTTGAGGGATGGCTGGCCGCAAGGGGGTTGAAAACACTGCGCCTGCGCATGCAGCAGCACAGCAGCAACGCCCTGACCATTGCCAACTACCTGCAGGGGCACCCGAAAGTAGAGCAAGTATGGTATCCGGGTCTGGCAGAACACCCGCAGCACGCGCTGGCAAAGCAGCAGGGCATGGGCATGTTTGGAGGCATGCTTAGTTTCCGCATCAAAGATGAGGAGGATGCCGTGAACCGTTTTATGCACGCCCTGCAGCACATCCCGTTCGCTCCGTCGCTGGCCGGCGTCGACTCTTCTATTTCGTATCCGGCAGGCACCTCGCATCGGTCCCTGAACCCGGAAAAACAGCGGAAGCAGGGGATAAGCATTGGCGTTGTTCGCTTTTCGGTTGGCATTGAGGAGCCGGAGGTGATAATTGCGGATTTGCAACAGGCACTGGAAGCCATCTAAGCGCACCTGAAATTTGCGAGGTTTTCGGGGTGCGGTTTAGCTTGCCAGCTAACAGTACATTAGCTGCTCCCGGTACTATTATAATGAGTCGGTGATTGCATGCTTCAAATGGCAGCTAACAGTACATTAGCTGCTCCCGGTACGCTTTTGCGTGTTGCTGTATAAAGAGTAGGCTTCTATACTTCCTCGAGTAGCAGGTGCAGGTGCCTCACTACTTTTTCCTGGTCTTCTTCGGTTAAGCTACTGCTGCTGGGCAAGCAGAGGCCACGTTTAAAGAGCTCCTCACTCAGGCCATCGCCGTAGTAGGCGCAGCCCTTGAAAAGCGGCTGCAGGTGCAGGGGTTTCCAGAGCAGTTGTGTTTCAATGTTCTCCTGTTCCAGTGCCTGGCGTATGCCTTCCGGCGTATGGCCGGCGGGTAGCAGCAGGGTGCTGAGCCAGCGGTTGGAAAAGCTTTTGTGCTCATCAGGCAAAAACACGATCCCATCCACATGCTGCAGCCGGTTGCGGTAATAATTGTAGACTTCGCGGCGCTGTTTTACGCGGGTCTCCAGCACTTCTATCTGGCCGCGGCCAATGCCTGCGCTGATGTTGCTCATGAGGTAGCTATACCCGAGTTGGGAATGCTGGTAAAAAGAGGCTGGGTCTTTGGCGTGGTTAGCCAGAAAGCGCGCTTGTTCTGCCAGCTTTTCATCTGCTGTGATCAGCGCACCGCCGCCCGAAGTGGTGATGATCTTATTGCCATGGAATGAAAAAAAACCGGCCGCCCCAAAAGTGCCCACCTGGTGGCCGCCATATCTGGAGCCCAACGCCGAGGAGGCGTCCTCTACCACCGGAATGGCGAACTCATCGGCAATGGCCATGATCTTTTTGAGTTTTGCCGGCATGCCGTATACGTGCACCAGCAAGATGGCCGCAGGCTTTTTGCCTGCTTTGATCCGGTCTGTTATGGCAGTGCGCAGCGTATCGGGGCACATGTTCCAGGTGTCGGGTTCGCTTTCTACAAACACCGGGGTGGCACCCAGGTATAGGATGGGGTTAGCAGAGGCAACAAACGTGAAGGTGGAGCACAGCACCTCGTCTCCGGTGCTTACGCCTATTACCCGCAGCGCCATATGGAGGGCCGCCGTGCCAGAGCTCAGGGCTACGGCATGGCGTGCATTGGTGTGCTGGCAAATGTCATGCTCAAAACCAGGCAGGTTGGGGCCTGCGGTTGTTACCCAATTATCCTCTATCGCTTTCTGTACATAGTTTTTCTCATGGCCTCCCATCTGGGGTACCGATAGGAAAATCCGTCCTGGCTTGTGCATCATGACGTGTCTTTTATTTTTGCTGCTTTATCTGCTGCGGGGCAGCTAACTGAAAAAACGTATAAGCGGTACCGGTAAAAACCTGGGTTAAACCTTCCATACGAAATTTTACAACCAGCGACTGCTCTGGTTCAAGATAAATAATTTTGCCGTAACCATGATAGTTTAACCCCGGTGCAACTTTAGATTTAATTGCAGGAGTATAAAGTTTGAGGTCATTTTTATAGATTGCAGTTTTAAACCGTTCCGAAACCAACATGCTCGATTTTCCAAACGCAAAGATCAACCTGGGCTTATTTGTCACCTCTAAAAGAGCGGACGGATTTCATAACCTGCAGTCCTGCTTTTACCCGGTGCAATGGACGGACGCCCTGGAGATACTGCCTGCCGATCAGGAGAAATTCGGGATGACGGGGCTTGCCGTCCCCGGCGATCCGGCTACCAATCTCTGCCTGAAAGCCTACCAGCTGCTGCAGCAGGATTTCAACCTGCCTCCCATACACATGCACCTGCACAAGGTCATTCCGATGGGCGCGGGCCTGGGGGGAGGGTCATCTGACGCAGCCTTTACCCTGCGTATTCTGAACAAGCTTTTCGAGCTGAACTTAGCCGCCAGCGCTCTCGAGGATTACGCCCGGCAGCTGGGGAGCGACTGTGCTTTCTTTATCCGGAACAAGCCGGTTATCGCCACCGAGAAAGGCGACGCGTTTTCGGCAACTGAGCTGAGCTTGAAGGGATATAAATGTGTGATCGTGTACCCGGGCATCCACATCACCACGGCAGAAGCATACGGGAGTATTGTACCCTCACAGCCGGACTGTGGCATAGAAATGTTACTGAAACAGGACCTGAAAGTATGGAAAGATGTGCTTCGGAATGATTTTGAGGATGCACTGTTTCCGAAGTACCCGGAACTGCCCCAGATCAAGAACAAGCTGTACGAGGCTGGCGCCATTTACGCGTCCATGACTGGTTCGGGCTCTGCTATTTACGGTTTGTTCGAAGCGGATGTGGCCGAAAGCCTAGTCTTCCCCAACCATTATTTTGTCTGGCAGGGGCTGCTTTAATTTTTGGCGGCGCTTCTCATAGTACTCCAGCACAGGGTAAATGAACACGCTTAAAAGTATAATGCCGGCACCCAGGTAAAAACCAGAGGACATCTGCTCCTCTTCCTTAAAAATCAGAAGCGCCAGGATGATCCCATAGATCGGTTCCAGGTTCACGGTCAGGTTAACGGTATAGGCCGAGATGCGCTGCATCAGGCGAACCGAGGCAGTATAGGCATACACGGTGCAGGCCAGGGCCAGCACCAGCAAATACATCCAGTCGAGGGGCGTAAGGCTGAAGTTCAGTGTGCCTCCGGTTGCAAAATAAGTGGTGTAGACGGGAAAGAAAAGCACCGTGCCCAGACAAGCGCCCGTCATCTCGTAGGCAGTGATGGTGGTGGAGGGTATCTTCTTGACAAACCGGGCATTCAGAATCGTGAAAATCGAGCCGAACAAGGCCGATGTGATGGCCATGCTGATGCCCAGTACGCTGTCGAAGCTGGTTTCGTGCTGAAAGATGATGTAGAGGCCAAAAATAACGAGCAGGGCCAGCAGTATTTCATGCGGCTTGATCCGGGTCTTGCTGAAAAAGGGGTCCAGCAGGGCCGTCCAGAGGCTGCAGGTGGCAATGCCCACCAGGCAGATGGAAACGGAGGAAACCCGGGCCGCCGCGAAGAACAGCATCCAGTGCGCCGCAATAATAAACCCGACCCCCAGTAGCTTAAGCGCCTGCTGCCAACCCATCCAGAACGGCGTGCCTCTTTTGTACACGATGGCCCCGATAGCCAGGGCCGTGATAAGGGTGCGCAGCGAAACGATCTCTACCGCCGGGATGGAGATCAGCTTGCCAAGTATAGCGGTGAAGCCCCAAAGGAAAACGATGAAGTGGAGCTCAAAAAAGTCTTTGATACGAGGCATGACTAGCGCGGAACGTAGCGGTAAAGTAAAAACCCGATGCCCGTGAAAACAAGCGTCGGAATCCAGGCAGCGAACTGAGGTTCAATGTCGCCTACCTGGGCCAGGCTTCGGCTCGTGATCACGAATATGATGAACACGAAGGCCAGGAAAAAGCCCAGGGCGATCTGGATGCCCACGCCACCGCGCGCTTTCCGGGCGCTCACGATCACCCCGATCACGGTAAGTATGATAATGGCAAACGGATAGCTGAACCGCTCGTACTTCTCAATCAGGTAGACCTCAATGTCATCGGCGCCGCGTGCTTTTTTCTCGTTAATATACTTATTTAACTCCGTCAACGTCATGGTTTGCTCCAGCTTATAGGTGCTCTCAAAGTCTTTGGGGGTCAGGTTTAGGGTCGTGTCCAGCGAGCTGCCCTTATACAGGGTTTCCTGCTCGCCGTTAAACGTGCGCAGCACATAGTTATCCATGTGCCATTTCTGCTTGTCGGCATTCCATTGCACGTTGCTGGAGGTAAGCTTGCTTTTGAGTTTTGTTTCGTCAATAGACTCCAGGGCAAAATTGTACCCGATGTTTGCCGTGTTGTTGTAACTCTCCATGTACACATACGATTCGGGGGCTATTTTCACATGGATGTTGCGGCTATCGTAAGTAAAAGGGCTTTTCACATATTTCACCTGAAAAGCCACGCTCTCTTTGTTCGCGTTCGGGATTACCCAGCCGATGAGCACAAAAATGATGGCGCCGATAATGCTGGAACCGATCAGGTAAGGCACCAGCAGCCTTCTGAAGCTGACACCGCTGCTCAGAATAGCCACGATCTCGGTATGCGAGGCCAGCTTTGCCGTTACAAACACCGTGGCGATAAACACCGTGATCGGGCTGAGCATATTGGCGTAAAAGGGGATCAGGTTCAGGTAGTAATCGAACAGGATCTCGCTGATAGCCACATTGTGCTTGATAAAGTCGTCGTTCTTCTCGGTAAAGTCGATCACCAGTATCACCGACACCAAAATCAATACCGTGAACACAAAAGTGGTCAGGAATTTCTTCAGTATGTATTTGTCGAGTAGCTTCAAGCTATAATTAGTTAAGAGTTAAAAGTTATGCGTTAAGAGTGGTTGTTTCAGGTGTGCCATGGCACATACTTTTAACTTTCAACTCTTAACTTTTAACTTGCTCGCTAGAGCCTTGTCATCAGTTTCTTTACCATCACATCTTTCCAGTCCCGGAAAGTTCCGTCAATTATTTTCTCGCGCGCCTGCCTTACCAACCATAAATAGAAAGTAAGGTTATGGATGCTGGCGATCTGGCCAGCCAGGTATTCGCCGCTGTGTATCAGGTGGCGCAGGTAAGCTTTGTTGTAAAAGGTACTCACATAACCCCCTAGCTCCGCATCTATCGGGCTGTGGTCGTTGGCCCATTTCAGGTTGCGGATATTGATAATGCCCTGCGTGGTGAACAGCATGCCGTTGCGGGCGTTGCGGGTTGGCAGCACGCAATCGAACATGTCTACGCCCAGGGCTATGTTCTCGAGTATGTTGGCAGGCGTGCCCACGCCCATCAGGTAACGTGGCTTGTCGGCGGGCAGTATGTCGCACACCAGTTCTGTCATCTCATACATCATATCGGCCGGTTCTCCCACCGACAGTCCGCCAATGGCATTGCCTGCGCGCCCGAAACCGGCAATGGTTTCGGCAGACTGGATGCGCAGGTCTTTGTAGGTGCTGCCCTGCACGATCGGGAAAAGCGTCTGGTCGAAACCATACTTGGGCCCGGTGCCGTCGAAGCGGTCTACGCAGCGTTGCAGCCATCGGTGCGTGCGCTCCATAGAGTACTTGGCGTACGTATGGTCGCAGGGGTAGGGGGTGCACTCGTCGAAGGCCATGATGATGTCGGCGCCAATGGTGCGCTGGGTGTCCATCACGTTCTCGGGTGTGAAATTGAGGGTGGAGCCGTCGATGTGCGACTTGAACTTAACGCCCTCCTCCTTGATCTTACGCGTGCCGGCCAGTGAGAAAACCTGGTAACCACCGCTGTCAGTGAGGATGGGGCGGTCCCAGCCGTTGAACTTATGCAGGCCGCCGGCCTGCTCCAGCACGTGCAGGCCCGGGCGCAGAAACAAATGGTAGGTATTGCCCAGTATGATCTGCGCCTGAATGTCGTCTTTTAGCTCGCGCTGGTGAACGGCTTTCACGGTGCCGGCGGTGCCCACCGGCATGAAAATGGGTGTTTCAATGGCCCCGTGCGCCGTTTGCACCACGCCGGCGCGGGCTTTTGACTGAATGTCTTTGGCTACTAATGAAAATTGCATAATGCTAGTTATCGGCCCGGACCCCTAAAGGCACCTGGCCTGCCGTGGCCGCCACAAATTGCCAGCCAGCAGCGTGATTTATACTTCTAAAACAACCGGCAAAGATACAAAGTGTAGCACCACAAACCACACAATTTTATTAAATAGAGCAGGTGTTCGGAAATGGGTATTTAATAGCTATTTTTGGGGTATGAAGTGTTCCGGCATTTATAGACCCATACATCAAAATACACCCTCTTGATTACAATTATACTGTTGGCGCTGCTGGCGCTTTGCGTGCTGGTGCAGCTATTTTTTGCCCTGTTCTACTTTCTGCCCCTCACCCGGCACCAGGATCCGGAGCAGGCCGCCCCGCGCCCCGTATCGGTGATTGTGGCGGCGCACGACGAGCAGGACAACCTGTATGAGCTGCTGCCCATGCTGCTTGATCAGGCGTACCCTGAGTTTGAAATAATCGTGGTGAACGATCGTTCGGAAGACGACACGGAATTTTACCTGCACGAGCTGGAGCAACAGTTCCCGCATTTCAGGGTAGTAACTGTTAAACGGACCCCGGATTACCTGAACCCAAAGAAATATGCCGTTGCGCTCGGCATCAGGGCCGCCAGGTATGAATGCCTGCTGTTTACCGATGCGGATTGCCGCCCGTGTAGCGCCACCTGGATCGAAAAGATGCAGCAGGGGTACGCCACCGGAGCTGAAGTAGTACTTGGCTACTCTCCTTATGTACAATTAAAAGGTTTTTTAAATCACTTGATTCGATATGAAACCTTGCTTACCGGAATTCAGTATCTGTCTCATGCAAACCTACGAAAACCATATATGGGCGTAGGCAGAAACTTATCCTATACAAAATCTTGTTTCTTTAAAAACAAAGGGTTTGCATCTCACATCAAAACAATGGGCGGCGACGACGATCTTTTTGTTCGTGATGCCGCCAACAATAGTAAAGTTAGCATTGTTATCAACAAGGAGGCGCAAACGATAAGCATTCCCAAAAAGACGTTTCGGGAGTGGATTGTGCAAAAACGCAGGCACATGTCCGTCGGAGGGCGCTATAAAGCAGCAGACCGGAGAAGAATAGGAGTATTTGTAGCATCAAACGTTTTTTTCTACATTCTTTTAATCATTCTGCTGGTTTTACATAGTCATTTAGCTATATTAGGCCTATTGGTTGCCTTGCGCTACCTATCGGTTTTCCCGATTTATGTGCTGGCTGCAAAAAGACTCGACGAAAAGGTATCCCTGCCGCTGTTGCCTGTGCTCGACATAGTGTATTTTGTGAACTATGTTTTTCTTGGGGTATCTGTATTAATGTATAAAAGACTCAGATGGAAGTAAATAAACAATTCTCTGCGAAAGCGAAGCACGATTTCAAACTCATCCAGGCCGCGGTAGAAGAAAATGACGAGAAAGCGTATGCCGAGCTGATGAGCATTTACAAGAAACCCGTTTACCATGTGGTTTTGAAGATGGTGCGAAACGCTGACGATGCAGAGGACTTAACGATAGAGGCTTTTGCGAAGGCTTTCCGTAACCTGCACAAGTTTAATCCGGAGTACGCCTTCAGTACCTGGCTCTTCCGTATCGCCACCAACAACTGTATCGACTTTATCCGTAAGAACAGGATCAAGACGATGTCCATCGACTCAGCCATTAAAATCGACAATGGGGACGAGATCACCATTGATTTTAAAGACAAGAACTTGAATCCGCAGGAAGAGGCGATCAAGAACCAGAAGATTGAGATCATGCAGTACGTGGTGGCCAAGCTGCCCGATAAATACCAGCGCCTGGTAACCCTGCGTTACTTCAACGAGCTTAGCTACGAAGAAATAGCCACCGAGCTGAACGCGCCACTGGGAACTGTTAAAGCACAGCTGCACCGCGCACGCGAGTTGCTCTATGACATGGTTAAAAACAAGAAGCACCTGATCTAACAAGCGCTAAGGCTACATACCCTGCTGCTTTTAAGATTGCCAAACTATATTAAGCCCCTGTTGCCTGAATGCAGCAGGGGCTTTAGTTTTGTACCATTTCACATACAAATTTCATACTTTTGCATGAGCCCTAATGGCTCTGTCAGATATTCAGAAAATAACACACTGTGGGTGAGTACGTGCTGTCTGTTTTAGGCAAATGCTATCTATACCTTCGCTTTAGGGATGCCGATAGGGTGATGCGTGAACTGAACCGAAAGTATGAAGGGCAATTCAGGAACGTCGGGACCATGCTGTTAGCCGATATTTTAATGGCCTTTGTTGTAGTGACCCTAGTATGTTTGATAGCTGCTGCTTTATATGCGGCAATAGTATGAGCTTATGCTTCAGGCAGTAAACCTTTAATTTTCAACTCTTAACTACACCATGCTGCATTCAACCGCCATCCGAACACTGCTTTCGGGTTATTTTCCGGAGCTTTCAGAAGATCAACTGCAAAAGTTTGAGCGAATGGGAGAACTCTACCAGCAGTGGAACCAGAAGATCAACGTGATCTCCAGAAAAGACATGGACATGCTGGGGTTGCATCATATCCTGCACTCGCTGGGCATTGCCAAGGTGGTGCAGTTTCCGGCGCATACCACGGTGATGGATGTGGGAACGGGAGGCGGCTTGCCGGGCCTGCCCCTGGCCCTGATGTTTCCGGATGTAAAGTTCCACCTCGTGGACTCGATTGGCAAGAAGATACACGTAGTGGAGGAGATAGCCCGCGAACTGCACCTGCGCAACGTAACCGCCAGCCACACGCGGGCAGAGCAGGTGCGCGACAAGTTCGATTTCATCGTGAGCCGCGCCGTAACCAGGCTTGCCAACTTCTACCCCTGGATCGCCAACAGCTTTAAGCACACCGATGCACCCGAAAAGGGCCTGTACTACCTGAAGGGTGGCGACTTAAGCGAGGAGATCGCAGAATCGGGGCTTATAGCTGAAACTTACAACCTGTCGGATTACTTTACCGAAGATTTCTTTGAGACCAAAAAAGTCGTGTTCGTTCCTTTTACGTAAAAGCGTTCTTTAAAGTACGAATAGCGGCGCGCGATGGGGCAGGCGAAGCTGCAGTTTATGAGTCGCCCAGGATAAAGCTGATCGCCCTTGACTCAGAGTAGTAGGTATCTTTCCGGAAATCCTCGGTAAACCCTACATGGCCGCCTTCTGCCGGCACTTCGAGGAACAAGCAGGGGTTTTGCTGCGCCTCCGCCACGGGGAAGCACGAGGGGCCTAAAAAAGGGTCGTTTTTTGCGTTAACTACCAGGGTGGGCACCTGGATATTGGTCAGAAACTGCTTGGAGCTAACGCGGGCGTAATAGTCTTCTGCATTCTTAAACCCGTGCAAAGGCGCCGTATACCGGTCATCAAATTCCGGAAACGTCCACAGTATACTATAATCTGTCAGGTCAACAGCATCGGGGTACATCTGCCTTTTTTGCTCCAGTTTCTCTCCTAGGGTCCTAAGGAACCGCTGGGTATAAATGCGAGAGATCTGCTGGGCAGACGACTTCAGGTCTACGGGTACAGAAAAAACCGTGGCCCGCTTTACCTGCTGCGGCACCAGGTCGGGGGCCTCGCCTAAATATTTCAGGCTGATGTTGCCCCCGGCGCTAAAACCCACCAGGTATACTTTTTCATAGTTCCCGGAATCAAGGGCATGGCGCACGATAAAGTCCAGGTCGTCGGAGGCACCCAGGTGGTAGGAGCGCAGGAGCTTGTTGGGCTCTCCGCTACAACTCCGGTAATTCCAGGCCAGTGCATCTACGCCACGCTGGTTAAAGGCCTTCACCATGCCCAATATGTAAGGCCGGCCCGAGTCTCCCTCCAGCCCGTGCGAAAGTATGACCAGCTCGTTGGAGCCCACCCGCGACCAGTCGATGTCAATGAAGTCATCGTCGGGGGTAATCAGGCGTTCCCGGGCATACATCACGCCGTCTACTTGCCTGAATAGCGCAGGCACAATGGTTTGTAAGTGGCCGTTAAACAGGTAAAAAGGGGACCTATGTTTAGAATTGACAACAGGCATGGTAAATTTTTTGCTGCTATTGTTATATTTATTAATACGATAACTTTACAAAGTTAAGCTATCTAAAGTGGCTTATATATCATTATTGCTTTTTTCGCGTAAGCATAGCCTATAACCAAAGAACACAACTATGAAATTCCAATCAAAGATCAAATCAATAGGACTGGCTTTAACGATTTGTGCATTTACTTTTGGGTGCTCGCAGGAAGCACAGCGTGAGACCAACGAGGTAGTGGATGAAACACAAGCTGAGATTACTAACGAGAACATGGAGGCCAGACGCGGCTACGATGATTTTGCCATGTGGGTAAATACCAACGCTGAACGCGCTGAAACCGTTACCGCAGATGAGTACCGGGAGATGCGCGCCGAATATAGACGCCGTGAGGCAGAGTTAGAGGCAGAAAGCAGCACCTGGGATGACGAGACAAGAAGAGAGTGGGAAGCCACCAAAGCAGACTGGAACGCCTTTGAGAACAAAGTTCAGGCCCGGCTTGGTAACATTGATGATGTGGATGTAGATGTTGATGTGCAGCGTAAAAGACAGTAATCCGATGGAATAATCAGCTTTGCACTATAAAAAAGGCTGCCGCATTTTTTAATTGCGACAGCCTTTTTTGTTAATTCAGGCGCTAGAGCTAAAATTTAGGAAAACCTAGCATACAAAAGTTGAATTCCTTATGTTTGTAGTTCTGAAGGCAAACATTTTTTTAAAGGTGCTTTGGAATTTAATAGTAAAGGATTTACCTTTGCAAACCCATTTAACTACGGATTGTAAGAATTAATTATCATAAAATAATATGGCTAACCACAAGTCGGCATTAAAGAGAATCAGAGCGAATAACGCTAAACGTCTTCGTAACAGATACCAAGCAAAAACTACTCGTACTTTCATCAAGAAATTGGAGAATACAACTGATCAAGCCGAGGCGCAAGAGCTTTACAAGACAGTATCTTCTATGCTTGACCGTCTGGCTAAGAAAAACATCATCCACAAGAACAAAGCAGCTAACAACAAGTCAAGACTGGCTAAATTTGTTAACGGCTTAGAAGCTACAGCAGCTTAATTTGTCGGGGAAAAATAGCTTAGGGCCTTACACGCACTGTGTAAGGCTCTTTGTGTTTAAATGGTTTTTTGAAATAAGCTGTTAAAGGAAAAAACTCCAGGCTTATAGTAGAAAAAATGTAACAAAAAGGCCCCGCGTCAAATCTTACGCGGGGCCTTTTGTGTGCAAGCCGGATTGCAATAGCCAGAAAATGATTTTAAGCGATGCTTAACTTAATCATGTTGGTGCGCTTTTGCTCATTAATAGGCATGCTAGTGGTATTGATGAAAACATCCCCTTTC
Organism: Pontibacter sp. GD13; assembly: GCF_058216355.1. Lineage (NCBI taxonomy): Bacteria > Pseudomonadati > Bacteroidota > Cytophagia > Cytophagales > Hymenobacteraceae > Pontibacter > Pontibacter sp. GD13. The sequence continues at coordinate 814,148 of NZ_JBYZMQ010000001.1, read as the reverse complement.
TGAATGTACCCTCCGTCAATCAGTGTGTGCTTAATGTCGGCAATGGTTGCATCAGTCGATTCAAACTTATCATAATAGAAGCCCCTTACGCCCCAAACCAGGTTGAGGGTAGTCAGGAGGCGGTGATTTTCAGTGAAGATGAAGATATCAGCCTTCGGGCGGTACTTGGCCAGCTGAAAGGCAGTATACCCAGATTTTGTCATGCCGATAATCGCACGCGCATTGGTGTCGCGGGCAAGGTTACAGGCATTGGCTACCAGGCTGTCGTTAAAGAAAGTATCGGAGTGCGGGTTCAGAATATAGGATTTATTGAAAATGTCAGAGTGCGTCTCTACCGTTTTGATCGTCAGGCTCATGCTCCGGATGGTTTCGATCGGGTAAGCGCCCACGGCGGTCTCCGCGCTCAGCATTAGGGCGTCCGCGCCGTCTATCACTGCATTGGCCACATCATTGGTCTCGGCTCTGGTTGGGCGGGGGTTCTCGATCATGCTCTCCATCATTTGCGTGGCAATAATCACCGGCTTGGCAGCTTTGTTCGATTTCTCAACAAGCATTTTCTGGATCATCGGTACTTTCTCCATGCCTACCTCAACGCCCAGGTCGCCACGTGCCACCATCAGGGCATCGGCGGCCTGAATGATCTCGTCGATGTTGGTGATCGCTTCAGGCTTCTCGATTTTTGCGATAACGCGCGTATCCTTGCCGCGCTCTTTAATGATGCGTTTGATCTCATGAATATCCTCCACACGGCGCACAAAGGAGAGGGCTACCCACTCCACATCGTTGTCTAGCCCGAAGTGCAGGTCGCGCAGGTCTTTTTCTGTAAGCGAAGGAGCCGAAACAGGGGTGTCGGGCAGGTTAATGCCTTTGCGCGGTTTTACCACCCCGCCATACCTCACGCGGGCCTGAATTTCGCAAACCTGATCCGTTCCGGTTACGATAAGCTCAATCTTGCCGTCGTCAATTAAAATCGCGTCTCCGATGCGGGCATCTTTCGCCAGTTCGGTGTAGCTGGTGGCTAACTGGTGCTTGGTGCTAAGCGAGCCATCGCACATCAGTTTTACAATCTGCCCTTCCTTGATCTCCACCCCACCGTTCTCTACTTCGCCAACACGAATCTTGGGGCCTTGCAAATCCTGCACCAGGCAAACCGAGGTGCCATGCTGCCGGTTAATTTCACGCACGTGGTCGATCACCTCCTGGTGGGCGGCATACTCGCCATGCGAAAAATTTAAGCGGAAGGCATCCACGCCCTCTTTTACAAGTGCGAGCAGCCGTTCGTAAGAATTACTGGCCGGGCCAACGGTGGCAAGGATTTTAGTTTTGTTGAAATAAATTTCCATAATCAGAAAATCAGATTTTCTTTAAATTTAAGTGTCAGCGGATCAAACTGCTTCACATACTGCACCACAGAGGAATCAAGTATCGTTCGAATAAACTCCAGTGGGTTTAGCTGATGCATTGCGCCAGTTATCTGCAAAATATAATCATACTCCTTTTTGTCGGGTAACAGAAAAGGTTTCTTTAAGGTAGAAGGGCTTAAGGCCTTGTTCTTAAACAGGCGAATACTGCTATGGTCGGTAATGTAGTGATAATTTGAAATAATGAGGAGGTCTTTCTCCAGCAAATCATAACACAGGTCCTTTTGTTTGGTCAGGCGAAAATTAAAAATGTTATTTAATTCCCAGGCCATCTTGTATTCTTTAACAGGAGACACCACGCCGAAGAGTTCAAAATCATACGCATATTCTATCTCAAAACGCAGGGTTCTCATATTATCTGGCTAATTCTCAAATTTAACAAGCTCTGCAGCAATTCGCATACTTTTTTTAAAACTTTTGATAAATAGCGAATAGAGTAATTTTTTTTGACATTGTCTGCCTAATTATATTTCTTTGCACAGTGTTTTAATAAACTATAAGAAAAAATGTCAGAAATCGCAGAAAAAGTAAAAGCTATCATCATCGATAAGCTTGGTGTAGAAGAGTCAGAGGTTACTCCAGAGGCTAGCTTCACTAATGACCTTGGCGCTGATTCATTAGATACAGTTGAGCTGATCATGGAATTTGAGAAAGAATTCAACGTGTCTATCCCAGATGATCAGGCAGAGAACATCGCTACTGTAGGGCAAGCTGTAAGCTACCTGGAAGAGCACGCAAAGTAATATCCTTCTATTTTTAGTATAAATTTCTACTATCTGTCCGCTACGAACAGCTTATGGAGCTTAAGAGAGTTGTAGTTACTGGGTTGGGCGCACTCACGCCGCTTGGAAATACCGTTCCGGAGTTTTGGAACGGTCTGATCAATGGCGTGAGTGGCGCTGCGCCTATTACACGCTTCGACGCGAGTAAGTTTAAGACGCAGTTTGCCTGTGAAGTAAAAGGATACGACGCAGAAAAGTACTTTGACCGGAAAGAAGCCCGCAAAATGGACTTGTTTTCGCAGTTCGCCATGGTGGTAGCCGAAGAGGCTGTTAACGATGCGAACCTGGTAGAAGGAAACTATGACCCCGATCGCGTGGGCGTGATCTGGGGTTCGGGAATCGGCGGTTTACGCACGTTTCAGGAGGAATGTGTGAATTTTGCCAACGGAGACGGAACTCCCCGCTTCAACCCTTTCTTTATCCCTAAGATGATTGCCGACATCAGTGCAGGCCATATTTCTATTAAGTATGGTTTCAGAGGGCCTAACTTTGTTACGGTTTCTGCCTGTGCGTCTGCCACCAACGCCATCCTGGACTCTTACAACTACATCCGCCTGAACATGGCAGATGTGATTGTGACGGGTGGCTCGGAGGCAGCTGTTACAGAGGCTGGTATCGGCGGATTCAACGCGCTGAAAGCCCTTTCAGAGCGTAACGATTCCCCGGAAACCGCTTCCCGCCCTTTTGACAAAGACCGAGACGGCTTTGTGTTAGGCGAAGGGGCCGGCGCCCTGATCCTGGAAGAGTACGAGCATGCCAAGGCCCGTGGCGCCAAGATCTACGCCGAGGTAATCGGTGGCGGCATGTCCGCGGATGCGTACCACATTACGGCACCGCACCCCGAGGGGCTGGGTGCTTTAAACGTGATGAAGAACGTGCTGCGCGATGCTAACATTAAACCCGAGGATGTGGATTATATCAACGTGCACGGCACTTCTACGCCACTCGGCGATGTAAGCGAGGTAAAGGCCATCCAGACCGTGTTTGGGGAGCATGCCTACAAGCTGAACATCAGCTCCACCAAGTCCATGACCGGGCACTTACTGGGTGCTGCAGGTGCCATTGAGGCAATCGCCTCGATCCTGGCTATTCAAAACAACATCGTACCCCCCACCATCAACCACTTCACCGACGATGAAGCGTTCGACTCTAGTTTGAACTTTACGTTTAACAAGGCGCAGGAACGCGAAGTAAAGGTTGCTTTGAGCAATACCTTTGGCTTTGGAGGGCACAATACTTCTGTTTTATTCCGTCAATTTGAAGATTAGTGTTTGGGCCTATAAAACCAGTTCGGCGCGTCTATCATAAGTTATTTACCAGAGACAGAGAGCTAATACGCGCAGTAGCAGGTATTATTGGAGCCACGCCTGATAACATCCGGCTGTATAAACTTGCCCTTACGCACACTTCCTTTGCCCGCCAGAATGCGGCAGAGAAGCATGAGACGAATGAGCGGCTTGAGTTTTTGGGCGATGCCATACTTGGCGCAGTGGTAGCGGAGCACCTTTTCAACAAATTTCCTTACGAAGACGAGGGTTTCCTGACCGAGATCCGCTCACGAATCGTGAACCGGGAGTCGCTGAACCAGCTTGCCCTGAAGATCGGGTTGAACCTGTTGGTGAAGATCGACAGCACAAACCACCCCATGCGCTACAAGTCAGTGAACGGCAATGCTTTGGAGGCTCTGGTAGGCGCTGTTTACCTGGATAAAGGGTATGATAAGACCCGCCAGTTTATTTTCAGGAAACTCCTCCGGCCACACGTAGACCTGCATAACCTGGTAAACACCACCGCCAATTTCAAGAGCAAGCTTATTGAGTGGGCGCAAAGCCAGAACCTGGATATTCGCTTTGAGATCGTAAAGATAAAGCAGCAGGGCAATTCCACGGAGTTCACTTCCGAAGTATACATAGACGACAAGCCGATTGCCGTAGGCGTTGGCCTCTCCAAAAAGAAAGCCGACCAGTCTGCCGCCGAAAAAAGTCTGGGCTTGCTGCAAGTTGGCTAATTATAGTTTTCTCCCTTCCTGTACCGGTATCTAAAATCGGTTTCCTGTCCTCCAACCGTTTATCTTTTAACCTTCCCTGTCAGGGAGTGCTGCCGGTATAAGGTAAAATTGCTTTACAACGCTTAACTTGCCTGCAAACAGTTGCGTTATAATTTGATGGAAGAAGTTAAACTCATGCTGGCCGCCGCCGCCCTGAACCAAACCCCCCTGGACTGGGATGGCAACCTGCATAACATAAAATGCGCCATTGACGAGGCGAAAGTTAACAACACGCATTTGCTGCTGTTGCCGGAGCTCTGTATAACCGGTTACGGCTGCGAAGACATGTTCCTGAGCCCCTGGCTTTCGGAAGCGGCCTTCCGGAAACTGCTGCAGGTAAAGGACTGGTGCGAAGGTATAACCGTGGCGGTTGGCTTGCCCATTTTCCTGAACAAGTGCGTGTACAACACAGCCTGCGTAATCAAAAACAAAGAGATCATCGGCTTCACGGCCAAGCAGTTTCTGGCCAACGACGGTGTGCACTACGAGCCCCGCTGGTTTACGCCCTGGCCAGCCAACGAGGTCCAGGCCTTTGAAATGCTGGGGCAGCAATACCAGATCGGCGACATCATATATGAGGAGCAGGGGGTAAAGTATGCCTTCGAGATATGTGAGGACGCCTGGCGCCCCAACCGTCCCGCCGAACGGCACATGCCCAAGGGTGTGCAGCTCATCCTGAACCCCAGCGCCAGCCATTTCGCCCTGAGTAAAACCGATGTCAGGCACAGGTTGGTGGTTGATGCCTCCAAAAAATACCAGTGCGCCTATGTATATGCCAACCTGCTTGGCAACGAGTCGGGCCGTATGATCTACGATGGCGAGGTGCTGATTGCTCAAAACGGGAAACTGATCCGCAGAAATGAGCTGCTCTGCTTTAAGGATGTGGACATGGAGTGCGCGGAGGTATGTTTCTCTGATAACCCTGAAATAGCCGAAGTCATTGAGTACCTGCCCCCGATCGATGAGAACAAAGAGCTGATCGCGGCACTCAGCCTTGCCTTGTTCGACTACATGCGCAAGAGCCACAGCCACGGCTTTGTGCTCTCGCTAAGCGGTGGTGCCGATTCCGCGCTCTGTGCCGTGGCGGTTGCTGAGATGGTGCGCAGGGGCATCGAAAGCCTGGGGGTGCTGTTGTTCGTTGGCAAAACCAGGGTATTCTCTTTGCGCGACACCGCTGCCTTCGAGGACATGCCAGCCGACCAGGTGCAGCAGGCGCTGGTTAACAGGCTGCTCACCTGCGCCTACCAGGGCACCGTTAACTCCTCTGACGACACTTTTAACTCAGCCAAAGGACTTGCGGACTCAATAGGGGCAAAGTTCTATGCCTGGACCATAGATGACGAAGTTAAAGGCTATGTCTCCAAAATAGAGCAGGCCCTGGAGCGCCCGCTTACCTGGGAGCAGGACGATATTACCCTGCAAAACATACAGGCACGGGTGCGCGCCCCGGGTATCTGGATGCTGGCAAACATCAACAATGCGTTGCTCATGGCCACCTCTAACCGCAGCGAGGCCTCGGTGGGCTACACCACGATGGACGGCGACACGGCCGGCAGCATTTCCCCGATAGCAGGCATTGACAAGGCCTTTATCCGGCAGTTTCTGGTGTGGGCGCAGCAGGCACTGGGCTACCAGGGCCTGCAGTATGTCAATAACCTGCAGCCAACCGCAGAGCTGCGGCCAGCAGAGCAGGCCCAGACGGATGAAAAGGACCTGATGCCCTACGAGGTGCTGAACCAGATAGAGCGCCTGGCGTTCCACGACCGTTTTTCACCACAGGAAGTTTTCAGGATATTGAACGAGCAACAACTGGCCGCCCCGGATGTCCTGCAAAGCTGGATCACGAAGTTCTATAGCCTTTGGTCTCGGAACCAGTGGAAGCGGGAGCGTTTTGCACCCTCCTTCCATCTCGACGACTATAATGTGGACCCGCGCAGCTGGCTCCGCTTCCCGATTCTGAGTGGCGGCTTTCGGGAGGAGCTTCTGCAAATGCAGCAAATGGACAAATAAAGCCGGCATGCTAATCAGCCTCCGTGGCGTCTAATGTTTTTTCCGTTCCTGAATTATTGTAACTTTGGCTATACTACTAGCGCCCTTATGAGCATATTGACCTACATTACCTGGAACGTTGACCCTGAGATCTTCAGTTTAGGCCCTTTGAGCATCCGTTGGTACGGGTTGCTATTTGCCCTGGGCTTTGTGATCGGTCAGCGTATTCTTACCAAGATATATGTGGCAGAAGGCCGCACTGAAGGCGACGTGGACGTAATCACGCTGTATATGATTATCGGTACGGTGGTTGGGGCCCGTTTGGGGCACACGCTCTTCTATGCCCCGGATTATTACCTGAGCCACCCTATCGAGATCCTGAAAATTTGGGAGGGCGGCCTTGCCAGCCACGGTGCCACTATCGGCATTCTGTTTGCCTTGTGGTTGTTTAGCCGCCGCTATAAGTTTGATTACCTGTGGGTGCTCGATCGGATTGTGATCGTGGTGGCCCTGGGGGGCGCACTGATTCGCCTGGGCAACCTGATGAACTCCGAGATTATCGGGCGTGTAACCGATGTGCCCTGGGCTTTTGTGTTTGAGCGCCTGCGTGAGAATCCTCCGCTTCCAAGGCATCCCACGCAGTTGTATGAATCGTTGAGCGTGTTCTTCCTTTTTGTGCTGCTTTACTGGCTTTGGAACAAGTATAGAAGTGCGTTGCCCAAGGGTCTGCTATTCGGCATTTTCGTAACGGCGCTCTTTACCTTCCGTTTCCTGGTAGAATTCATGAAGGAGAACCAGGAGGCATTTGAGGATGAGTTAGCCTTAAACATGGGCCAGATCTTGAGCATTCCGCTTATTCTGATTGGCTTGTTCATCCTTTTTAAAGTATGGCAGCACCCAAAACCCGCTTTGCCCGGCGGCAGGCTAAAAGAACAGGACGTTCCCCGGCAGACAAAAAACAAAGTATAAAAAGAGAGGCCCTTTCCGTTAAGCAGGAATGGGCCTCTCTTTTTATACTGCTGTGTAGCGCTTACAACTGGTAACGGTACAGGTTGCCGCCTTCGCTGGTGAGCACCAGGGTGTCATTATCCTCAAAGGCAACGCCCTCTGTTTGCCCGGCGTCTTTGAGGTTTACCATGCGGTACTTCCCTTTGTAAAAGGCTTCCGGCGAAGTATAGTCGCTGAATAAATGCAGCCTGCCTTCGCTGAGCAATACCACCGTTTCACCGTCCGGGCTAATGTCTGCCCCCGTAATGAGTTCTTTTATGTTGTGGCTTCCCAGTAACCTGGCTTTGTACTGGCCGGCTTTATCGGGTAAGCGGTAAACTTTGGCCTTTTCCTTTTTTCCCCTGTCCTTAGAGATAAGGTACAGGTTGCCATCGAACCAGAAAAGGGCTTCGCTATCGAAATTACGGTCTTTTTTTGCGGGTGGGTAAGCCGTTTGGTCCTCGTAGGTAAAGCGGATCGCCTCCGCCTGCGAGGGGTCGTGCAGATTTACTTTGTAAATGGCCAATTCCCGGCGCCGGTTGTCATTGTTTCCGGTGTCCGCAATGTACACATTCCCGTCCTTGTCCATTGCCAGGTCTTCCCAATCCACGTTGGGCAGGCGCAGTTTAATGGTTTCAACCAGCTTGCCTTTTTCATCCAGTTGATACAGGTAAGGCCTGCCACCCGCATCGTTATGCGTCAGGTACTGGTGTTTGCCTTTTAAGGCGATGATGCCCGAACTCTCGCTGATCTCGTGGGGCAGGGAGGCGATTTTATGAAAGGCGGCCGAGTTATTGTCCTTAGCACCCTCAGGTTTACCGGACAGGGTATCCCGCAAAGTATAAACCATCAGGGAGATGGCAGCCACAAAAAAGGCCAGAACTTTTATCATAAGCTTCATAGTTAGTTTAATTTTGAAACAGCCGTAATCTATGATTAACGTGAAGTGGCGCCAGACGTTAACACAAGAAACTGATTAAGCCATTATTTGTCCCCTTTCAGAAAATACCTATCAAACAACTTGCCCATGCACATCACAAAAATTAAAGAGACCTGTCTGTATGTTTCGGACCTGGCCTGTACCCGGCAGTTTTACGAGGGCAAGCTGGGATTTGAGGTAATAGGGGAAGTGAAAGGGCGGCACGTGTTTTTCCGTGCGGGTGAGTCGGTGCTGCTGTGCTTTGTGGCAGAGGCATCGAAGCAGGGAGGTACCCTGCCGCCGCATTATGGCGCTGGGCATTTGCACCTGGCCTTCGAGGTTCCCAAAAGAAATTATGCAGCCTGGAAAACTAAGATCAGCCAGCTAGGTGTTGCAATTGAGCAGGAGTATGACTGGGGCAAAGGTTTCCTGTCCTTTTACTTCCGCGACCCGGACGGGCATTTGCTGGAGGTGGTCATGCCCGGGATGTGGGAGCGGGGGTAGGTCCGAAGCAACAGAAAGTCCGGACGTGAATTTATTTTACTGGAACGGAAAGGAACCGGATATAATAATTTACAGGCTAGGCGGCACAGTAGGATCAGCTACAAACGTTCATTGACCAACACCAGGGTCTGCTGCTCGATGGTGTGCTCCCCCTCAAAAGTATAAACCACAGGTTTCATGCCCATTTGGGGCATCAGATGCCTTTTGCGCTCCAAAACCTCTGGGGTGATAAACGCATCCCGGGTGCCGTATACTATGGCCACAGGCAGTGCGGCGAAGGCGGCTTGGCCTGTCGTGAAGTCAATGTCCTCCGGAAAGGCGGCGGCCCAAAGTATGAGCCTGTGAATGGCTGGGCGCGTCGCCGCTATCCAGCGGCTAACTGTTGCCCCTCCTTGCGAGAAACCCAGCACTGTTACCCGTACGTCTGTGGGAAGCTGTTTCAGTAGCTCTGCTAAGAGCAGGTTCAGGTAGGCGGCCTGGTCCTCTATTTCGGAAAGCCGGTCCTCTTTGGTCATCCAGGTAGCGCCCACACGGCCCGAAAAGCCATCCAGGTAAAACCTCGATTGTGCTTCCGGAGCAACAACAAGTGTGCGTTCGTTCTGTAAAATATCAAAATGCCGCAGGAAATACCGCGCCAGTTGGCCATAGCCGTGGCAAACGATCCAAAGGTCTTTTATACTTTCGGAGGGCGTGCCCAGCGTGTAAAAGCGGGCTTTGCGGGGTACGGTAAGGTGATGCTCGTTCATGTGTGCGGCTATGGTAACAAAAGCGCCTGAAGCCTGCTACAGATGATCGCTGTTAAACTGGAAGGGGAGCAGGTCTGCCACCGATCTAAAGCGGTAAAACTTGCCACCGGCAGCTTGCAGCAGCACCGGAATAGCCTCCTGTTGCCTATGCTCATACTCTGACATTACCTGGCGGCAGGCACCGCAGGGCATGGCAGGCAAAAAATCCGTATCCGTTCTTCTGCGGGCAGTAACGGCCAGCATTTTTATCTTTTTGTTTGGGTGGTGCGCGCTTAACGCAAACAAAGCTGTGCGCTCGGCGCAAAGCCCGGAGGGATAAGCCGCGTTTTCCTGGTTGCTGCCCTTAAACATGGAGCCGTCTTCTAAAACCAATGCGGCTCCAACTAAAAAATTAGAGTAGGGAGCGTAGGCGTCATTGGCCGCCTCCTGGGCCAGTTGCATGGCCTTGTCTTCCTGTTCGTTCAGTTCCGTAGGGTCCAGCACGTCGATGCTGATATGTATATTCAGTGTACTTGCCATTTCTTTACAGATTATTCTAAAAATTAGAAAAGGGCTATAAATTTAACCTAATATTCTGATAAAACCATAGGGATGATTTGTGTTGCCTTTCAGAATGCTTAAATTAAGGCGAAACCATACCACTCCTATGAAAAAAATCTTACTGCTTGGTGCGGGTCGCTCCGCCTCCTCGCTTATAAAATATCTTTTTGACCAGGCCACTGCTGAGGACTGGAGCATTACCATCGGCGATATTTCGGTTGCCCACCTGCAGCCGCTGGTGGCGCCCATCGCCTTTGCCAAAGTAATCACGTTTAATGTGCACGACAAGGCGCAGCGCGCCACAGAAGTTAGCAAAGCCGATCTGGTTATCTCATTGCTGCCCGCTTTGTTTCACATAGAAGTAGCCAAAGAGTGCCTGAAGCAGGAGAAGGACCTGATTACGGCCAGCTACGTGACGCCGGCATTTTTAGAGCTGCACCAGGAAGCCCAGGAGAAGAACCTCACCATCCTGATGGAATCCGGCCTCGACCCGGGCCTTGACCACATGTCAGCCATGGCCATCATCCGGCGCATTCAGGAGAAGGGTGGCAAACTGACATCCTTCAAGTCCTTTACTGGCGGGCTGGTTGCGCCCGAGTACGACAACAACCCCTGGCATTACAAGTTTACCTGGAACCCGCGCAACGTGGTGCTGGCGGGGCAGGGCACGGCCAGGTACATTAAGGATGGCGCGTACAAATACATACCATACCACCAACTCTTTAAGCGTACCGACTCGTTCAATGTGGATGGCTACGGCTATTTTGAAGGCTATGCCAACCGCGATTCCCTTAGCTACCGGGAGCCCTACGGCCTGTTGGATATCCCCACCATGCTGCGCGGCACGCTTCGCCGCCCAGGCTATTGCGAAGCCTGGAACGTGTTTGTGCAACTGGGCCTGACCGACGACAGCTATACTTTAGAGAAGTCGGAGACCTTAACCCACCGTAGCTTTTTGGAAGCCTTTCTGCCCCCGGCCATCTCTCCCGGACAAAGTATGGCGGCCCGCATCAGTGCGTACCTGGCCATTCCGGCGGATGGGGAGGTAATGCAGAAAATCAGGTGGCTTGGCCTGTTTGACGAAACCCCGATTCCGTTGGTAGGCGCCAGCCCGGCCCAGGTGCTCGAAAAGATACTGAAAGAGAAGTGGACCCTGGCACCCGCTGATAAAGACATGATCGTGATGCAACACCTGTTCGAGTATGAGCTGGATGGGGAAAAACGTCAGATCACGTCCTCGTTGGTGGTGCGGGGAGAGGATGAAGTGCAAACGGCCATGGCCAAAACAGTTGGTTTGCCAGTAGGTATACTGGCCAAACGCATGCTACAGGGCAAGGTCACGCATCGGGGTGTTGTCATTCCCATTTATCCGGAGCTGTACCAGCCAGTGCTGGAGGAACTGAAGGAATACGGGATTGATTTTGTTGAAAAGGAGGTGAAATTAGCGTGATAATTGGGGGCTGCCATGTGATATGCCCCATCCGTTACTCCAGATCCGCCGATATTAAGCAAGCGGAGTTGAAGCGGCATTTAGAAAGCAGCGTTACAGGTGCAGGTAGTACGCGCGCAGCAGGTCAGTAAAGGCTTGCGTGTAGGTTGCCCCATCCGATTCCCGAATACAGCAGGATGCCGATTGCGGCATGCTTGTCTGAAACGCGTAAGTTTGTATATGCCGGATGCATTTGCCACCCACCTTGGTAAAAACCTGGAGCGTATGATGCAGGTGGAGTTTATACTTGGAGGCCAACTGATGAAACAGCCCTGCCTCTGCCGGCGGCAACAGCAAATACAACCTGCCAACAGCAGTCAAATTATTTTGGGCGAAATGCAGTATCTCCTCAAAGAAAAGCTCCCCGGCGTGCCTGGCTGTGTTAATGGCCGCATCCGGTGATTTTAAAGAGGCTTGGAAGAAGGGCGGGTTAGCCAGGATCACATCAAAAGGCTGATGCTTTTGCGCTGCAAACTCCTGCAGGCTGCAAGCATGTAGCTGCATCCGGTTGGCCCAGGGGCTGCTCCTGAAGTTCTCCTGTGCCTGGGCCTGGGCAGCGGGGTTTACTTCTACTGCTTCCACCACAGCCTGACTTCGTTGCGCCACCATCAGCGAAAGCAGACCCGTACCCGTGCCGATGTCCAGAATCCGCTGCGCACCGGCTACCTGCACGTAGGCGCCAAACAAACAGGAGTCGGTGCATACCTTCATGGCGCACTTGTCCTGCTCTACCCGAAACTGCTTAAACTGGAAATAGGTATTGGCCATGGGTTGGCTTACTGCCCCGTGTTATACATGCCTGACTCGAACCCCTGGTCGATGTGCAGGTTGGGGGCCAGGGCACTGGCAACGGCAAGCTCGTCGCAGCGTTCGTTCTCCGGATGCCCTGCATGGCCTTTCACCCACACGAATTTCACGTTATGCTTGGCATAGATGCGCAGGAAGCGCGCCCACAGGTCAGCGTTTGCTTTGCCTTTAAAGCCCTTTTTCTGCCAGCCAAACACCCAGCGCTTCTCCACCGCATCCACCACATACTTCGAGTCGGAGTATATGGTAACCGGGATGCCGGGCTTCGAAATAGCTTCCAGCCCCGCAATAACAGCAAGCAATTCCATGCGGTTGTTGGTGGTTCGGCGAAATCCGGCGGTGAGTTCTTTCACATGCTGCTTCCAGCGAAGTATGGCCCCGTAGCCTCCCGGCCCGGGGTTCCCGCGTGAAGCACCATCCGTAAAAAGTTCGATCATATCGGTGTGAGGTGAAGGCGAGGACAGGCTCTAACACGAGTCCGCGCTCATCGGTTTAAAGGTTTGTCTTGAAAAGTTTGATGGCAATGGCTAGTAATATAATGCCAAATACCTTTCGCAATACATTGGCACCGGCCTTGCCCAGTTTCTGCTCAATCCAGGTGGAGGCCTTCAGTACCAGGTATACAAAGACCAGGTTCAGGATGATGCCGATCAACACGTTGGGCAGAGAATAGGCCGCCCGCAAGGACAGCAGCGTCGTCATGGTGCCGGCTCCCACAATAAGCGGGAAAGCGAGGGGCACAATAGACCCGCTTTTGGAATCAGGGTCGCTATGGAAAAAGTCCTTGCCCAGGATCATCTCCAACCCGATCAGGAAGATGATGATGGCACCGGCCATGGCAAAGGACTCATAATCTATTCCGAAAAGCGCAAGGATGGACTGCCCCAGAAAAAGGAAAGCGATCATGAGAACCCCGGAAACCACCGTGGCTTTTTCTGATTCTATCTTTCCTTCGCGTTTGCGCAGATCTATAATTATGGGAATGGAGCCAATAATATCGATAACGGCAAAAAGTGTAAGCGTAACAGAGGCTATCTCTTTTAAACTGAACATTAAAGTCGAATTAAAGAGTGTAAGGGTGAATTTTTGCCAAAGTTAGAGAAAATACGGCGATACGCCACAACTCCTCTCAGGCATAGTAGTGCAGGAAAAAGCGTTTAAGTTCTTCGTACTCCTCGTTTTGGATGGCCGGGAAGTTGGCGATACGGAAGGTGTTGCGCACCCAGGGGCCATACCCGTTCCCGATCCGGATGTTATGGTGGAGGGCGCGTTTCTTCACGTCCTCCACCAAACTCTCGGAGGCGCTGATAGCAACCACGGTTTTGGAGCGGACTTCCTCGTTTTCGACAAGCAGCTTAAAATCAGAGAACTGCTCAAAAAAAGTGTAGAGTTCCTGCACGCGTATGGCCAGGTCCTGCTCTATGGTTTTAATGAAAGGCCGGTCTTCCAGCACACGCTTTAGCAGGTAAATGTTGAGTACGTTGGGCGTGTGTGTGGTTTGGTAGTTGAGCATCTTCTCATACACCGGCACCAGGCTGTTGTAATGCCCGCGCTCGTTGAGCTGCTTCGCCCTGAAAACGGCACGGGGCGAGCAGGCCATAATACCCAGGCCGGCGGGCAGGCCAAAGCACTTCTGCACCGATGCGAACCAGATGTCGGCCTTGATCAGTTTCAGGTTAAGGCCGGCCATCGAAGAGGTGGCGTCTACGGCAATCAGCGTGTCGCGGAAGCGGTTGTGCAGGTTCAGGATGGTGGTGGGCGTTACCTGCGTGCCGTTGGAGGTTTCGTTCTGGGTAAAGCAGATCAACTCGGTGTCGTCACTTATCTGCAGGTCCTCCACGGGCATGGGGGTGTTCAGGTCAAAGCGGAAGCCCTCCGATTTTGGGCGGAGCTTCTGGGCATACTGAAACCATTTCTCCCCGAAGGAGCCGTTGTAAATATGGTAGCTCTTGTGCGTGGTTAAACTCTGGACCAGGATCTCCCAACATTCGGTGGCCGAAGATGTGAAGAAAATGTAATAGTCCTGGGGGATGTTGAGTTTGCGCTTGATGGAGCCCACCACCGCGCGCGACAGCTGCACGAACTGCTCGCCCCGGTGCGGTGTGCTCAGAATACCCTCGTCGTATGCGTCAATGAGGTATTTGCGCACATCAGGATAAACTTTAGACGGACCGGGGAAGAAGTTTAGCATAAAGTAAGTTAATAAAAATATAGAAGTTATACTATATTTATTCGTAAATGTTTGGCCCAGCAATAAACGGTGGGTTCTTTTTCTTTACTTTTTAAACATTGAAACCTATCTGTTTGGGTTTCAGGCGCTCAAAGTACTGCAAGGCCAGCCGGTAACTCTCCAGACCGAAGCCCACAATGCTGCCGGTACAGTAAGGGGCGATCATGCTTTTATGGCGGAAAGCCTCGCGTTTGTACACGTTGGATAGGTGCACCTCCACCACTGGCGCGTCGATGGCTTTGATCGCATCCGGGATAGCCACCGAAGTATGCGTGTAAGCGCCGGCATTCAGGACAATGCCTTTGTAGCTAAAGCCCAGCTCGTGCAGCTTATCGATAAGAACGCCCTCGGTGTTCGATTGAAAATACGTGAGTTCCAGCGCCGGGAAGGCCTCCTTCAGCTCCTCAAAGTAATCTTCGAAGGAGCGGTTGCCATACACTGCTTTTTCGCGTATGCCCAGCAGATTCAGGTTGGGGCCGTTTAAAATGAGTATTTTCATGTTAATGGGTATTGCCTGCGCTTACATTTTACAAGGTACAAAGGTAAGGATTAACTATCTTTGCTTATAAACTTAATTGAATTGTTAGCTGGTTAATTTGCGGCATTTGCTCCATGCCGGGTACTTTTTTAATCACTGCAGCTCTCACTCCAAATTCCGACCAATGAACTGGCCCATCTGCATCAAGCAATTTGAAGAATACCTGAAACTGGAGAAGTCGCTTTCAAAGCATTCTGTGGAGGCATACCACCGCGACATCTGCAAACTGACGGATTTTCTGAAGTTCAAAGGCCTGCAGGTAGAGCCAGAGCATGTTACGGCAGCCATGCTGCGCGAGTTTCTGGAGTGGGTGGCAGGGCTGGGCATGACGCCCCATTCCCAGGCGCGTACGCTGTCCGGCGTCAGGGCTTTTTATAAGTTCCTTATCATGGAGGATATGCTGCTGGTAGACCCTACCGACACGGTAGAGGCGCCTAAGTTGAGCCGTAAGCTGCCCGACACACTTGACTTTCATGAGATAGAGCAATTGCTGGCGGCCATCGACCTGTCTACCCCCGAGGGCACCCGCAACCGGGCCATGCTGGAAACGCTTTACAGCTCCGGGCTGCGCGTTTCAGAGTTGCTTGACCTGCGCATCAGCAACCTGTACGAGGACATGGGTTTCCTGAAAGTGGCGGGGAAAGGGGATAAGGAGCGGCTGGTGCCCATTGGGCGGGATGCGTTAAAGCACATTCAGCTGTACCGGGAGGGGGTGCGGTGCCACCTCAAGGTAAAGAAGGGGCACGAGGATGTTATTTTTCTGAATCGGCGCGGTGCCCGCATGTCACGTGTGATGGTGTTTACCATCGTGAAGGACGCTGCGGCAACAGCCGGCATCCAGAAAACCGTAAGCCCGCATACTTTCCGCCATTCCTTTGCCACACATTTGATAGAAGGCGGCGCCGATCTGCGCGCTGTGCAGGAAATGTTGGGCCACGAGTCGATCACCACCACCGAAATTTACACCCACCTGGACAGAGACTACCTGAAGCAGGTGATCAAGGACTATCATCCGAGGAGTTAGGTTAGCCTATAGCTTTTTACGGTGTATTAAAACTTGTGCAGGCCTGGATTTTGGTGTTCTTGCCGGCAAGATATGCACAGGGGCTGCGCGCTGTTAGGCCAGCATACAGGATACCAACTGGCGCGGTTATTTATAAGGTCTTTCATCTGCGCGCACTAGCGAAAATGCTGTTTACTTTAAGCCCCCTGCAGGTCAATTCCTTCAGTTGATTCTGTCTCCACCCGCTTACCCATTTTTTTCTGGATGATCTTGAAGTGGTGCTGGTCTTCGGGGGTGATCAGGGAGATGGCTTCGCCGGAGGCGCCGGCACGCCCGGTTCTGCCAATGCGGTGCACGTAGTCTTTTGGGGAGCGGGGCAGGTCGTAGTTGATCACGTAGGGCAGAAACTGGATGTCGATGCCCCGGGAGGCCAGGTCGGTGGCGACCAAAACAGGCAGTTTGCCATTCTTAAAACTGTTGAGTGCCTCTGTGCGGGCTCCCTGGCTTTTTTTGCTGTGCATGGAAGCCGCCTGAATGCCGTTTTTAACCAGCTTGCCCACCACATTATCGGCTGTGCGGGTAGAGGCTACAAACACGAGCACCTGTTGCATCTGCTCTTTCCTGATCAGGTACCGGAGAAAAGGGCCTTTCGTTTCCGGGCTTACGGTGAAGGCTTTCTGTGAGATCAATTCGGGTGTCATCCCCTCTTCGGCTTTTATTTCGATCCGTACCGGGTTGTGCAGCACGTTTTCCCGGATGGCATCCAGGTTGCCGAGAGTAGCAGAGAAAAGTATGTTCTGGCGTGTAGCCGGCAACAGGGCAAATATCTTGTTCATCTCCTCCTCAAAGCCCAGGTTCAGCATTTTGTCGGCCTCATCCAACACCAGCACTTCCACATCCGAAAGCTGCACCGCCTTGCCGGAGATCAGGTCCAGTAGCCGGCCAGGAGTCGCCACCAGCACGTCGGTGCCCTGCAGTTGCTTCATCTGGGGGTTGATGGAAACGCCGCCGTACACCGCCAACGTCTTTACTCTGCGGGGCAGCTGAACGCCAAAGTCCTTAAACACGTCGTTTACCTGCACGGCCAGCTCGCGGGTAGGCACCAGTACGAGCACCTTTACGCGCCTGTTCGCTGCGACGGGTTTCTGCTGTAACTGCTGCAGCAGGGGCAACACAAACCCTGCAGTTTTCCCGGAGCCGGTCTGCGCAATGCCCAGGATGTCCTTTCCTGCCAGGATAGCGGGTATCGCTTCCTGCTGCACCGGATAGGGTTGTGTATACTGCTGTGCCGCCACTGCCTGTAGCAGAGGCTCAGAAAGACCTAAAGAAGAAAAAGACATAAGCGAGATTGGGTTCAGTAGTGCCCGGAAGCAAAACAGTGGAATGAAGTATGAATCCCAAAATTAAGACTTATTCTCCTCTTCAGCCGAAGAATCTTTCGCTCTTTCCTCTGGCGGGGTATCGGTGATGTTGCCGAACTCATCCACATAAGCCGTCATCTCTGCCAGGGTGCCGCCGGTGGCATTCTCGTGGCGCTCTTGCTTGCGCTGCTCTTTTTCTTTTTTCTTCTTCTGTTTTACCTGCTGTCGCTGCTTCTTCATGAAGCTGTTCTGTGATCTTGCCATAAACTGTCTGCTAAGGTGTAATGCGCTTGCCCGACCTTCAGGTGGCGCCTGTAAGCAATACTTATTAAGCCATACTTATTTAACGTAAGTTTTCGAAGAATGTGGTTTTAAAGCAGTTGATGCCGCTTTCATGATTTGAGTGAAGATAAATCCGGCAGGCAGAAGGCACTTTATGTTTAGCTTTCTATCTTTGTAAGTAGCATAAACCAAACACCCAGCTACCGTGTATAAGAGCCTCCTTCGTCCCTTGCTGTTTCAGCTAGACCCCGAGAAAGTACATCACATGACTGCAGATGCCCTGAAAGCGGGCTATAAGCTCCCGTTCGTGAAAGGAATGAGCCGGCGCATGTTTCAGGTGCAGGACCCACGACTGGAACGGGAGCTGTTCGGCTTAAAATTCCCTAACCCCGTTGGCCTGGCTGCCGGCTTCGACAAAGATGCCCGACTGGTGGATGAGTACGGGCAAATGGGGTTTGGCTTTATCGAGGTGGGTACGCTTACCCCAAAGCCCCAGGCAGGCAACGAGAAGCCGCGCCTGTTCCGCCTGCCCCAGGATCAGGCCATCATCAACCGCATGGGGTTTAACAACCAGGGCGTGGATGCCGCCGTGAAGCGGCTGGAGAAGCGTAAAAGCAACATCATTGTGGGGGGCAACATCGGCAAGAACAAAGTTACCCCCAACGACGAAGCCACCGGCGACTACCTGTACAGCTTTAAGGCGCTGTTTGATGTAGTAGATTATTTTGTGGTGAACGTGAGCTCGCCCAACACCCCGGACTTGCGTGCTTTACAGGACAAAGAGCCCTTGCAGCGGCTGTTGCTAAACCTGCAGGAAGAGAACCAGAAGCATGCCGCTCCCAAGCCGCTGCTCCTTAAAATTGCCCCGGACCTCAACCTGAACCAACTGAACGACATCATCGAGATCGCTATGGAGGCCAGGCTAAGCGGCCTTATCGCTACCAACACCACCGTAAGCCGGGCCGGGCTACACACATCACCAGACAAGGTGGCCGCCATGGGAGCAGGCGGGTTGAGCGGCCAACCGCTGAAAGAGCATGCCACCCAGATCATCCGGCACCTGCGCACCTTTTTGCCCTCTGAAATTCGGCTGATAGGGGTGGGGGGGATCATGACGGCAGCCGATGCGATAGAAAAAATGCAGGCAGGCGCTGATCTGGTGCAGTTGTACACAGGTTTTATTTACCAAGGGCCGGCGCTGATCAGCAGCATCAACAAAAAACTGCTGGCTAAATAATTCTGAAATGCCTGTCTTTTTACAAAGCGCTTCTTCCAAAAAAATGTAAATTTGGAATCTTTAATTAGTCAAGGGTATGGCCAAGAACACTTACAGAAACGATACGCTGCATGTAGGGCGGAAGAACGAGGTGCGGGGTAAGAATGAGCCACGCAGAGCAAATGTGCCGAAGGGTGAGGGGCAAAAGGAGGCGAAAAAGAAATTCTCTTTCAAGCTGCCTGCCCTGCCAAAGCTCCGGATCGGCTTCCTGGGAGACAAACGCCTGAAACTGGCAGTAGGCTTTACCTTCCTGCTGCTTTCCTTTTGCATGACCATTGCCTTTGTATCGTACCTGTTCACGGGGAACGCCGACCAGAGCGTGGTGGCCTCGGTAAGCGGCACAGGCCTGAAGGAATCGGGGCAGGAGGCGGAAAACTGGCTGGGCCTGTTCGGTGCCTGGCTGGCGCACGTATTTATCTATGAGCTGGTGGGCATCGGCGCCTTTTTTATCATACCTGTGCTGTTTGTGGCCGGTCTGCGCATCGTTTTTCAGCGCGTTACCACCTCCATGACCTATATGCTGGGCCTTTGCAGCTTCAGCACCCTGTGGTTAAGCCTTGTGATGGGCTACATTGTGCTCACGCTGGGGGCCGTCGGGCCGCTGGGCTACCTGGGAGGCGGCATCGGGGTAGAGTCGGCTATCTGGATGAACAGCCTCATCGGGTGGGGAAGCTGGCTGGTGCTGGGCTTTTTAATGCTGGTGTTCCTGGTGGGCTTTTTTAACATCACAAGCCTGAACTGGGGCACTAAAGCAGCTGAAATTACGCCGGGTAACCTGGCTCCGGAAAAAAACCATGCTTCCTCTTTGGGCGATGTGCTGGGCGGTTCGGCCAGGGGCGTGAACCATAACGCCGACCCCACTGCCTCGCTGGAGTATGAAGAAGAAGAGGAAGACACGCCGTTTACGGACGAGGACGAAGAGATTAACCGTGCCCTGGAAATGGAGCTGAGTACCCTGGCGCCTTCAAAGGAAGCTGGCAACAAGCCTGCCTCGCCTACACTGGAACTTGATATTGAGGAAGAGGAGCTGGCGCCGGATGGCTTCGACAACACCGAAGAGCCGGAAATGGAGCTGCAGATCGAGGAAACACCGGAAGAGCTGGAGTCGCACAGCATTGCCGGCGAGAACTACGACCCCACCTTAGACCTGGCCCGTTACCAATACCCGCACATCGACTTGCTAACAGACTACGGCAGCAGCAAGATACAGGTGAGTAAGGAAGAACTGGAGGAAAACAAAGACAAGATTGTGGCCACACTGGGCCATTACAACATCGGGATTGCCAGTATCAAGGCCACCATCGGCCCCACCGTAACGCTTTACGAGATCGTGCCGGATGCCGGTGTGCGGATTTCCAAGATCAAGAACCTGGAAGATGATATTGCCCTGAGCTTAGCGGCCCTGGGTATCCGTATCATCGCCCCGATCCCGGGCAAGGGTACCATCGGTATTGAGGTGCCGAACACCAAGAAAGAGATGGTATCCATCAAATCCATCCTTTCGACTGACAAGTTTATGAAAAGCGACATGGACCTGCCAATCGCTTTCGGTAAAACCATCACCAACGAAGTGTTCATCACCGACCTGGCTAAAATGCCCCACTTGCTTATGGCGGGTGCCACGGGCCAGGGTAAGTCTGTGGGCCTGAACGCCATCCTGACCTCTTTGCTGTTCAAGCGTCATCCGTCGCAGCTCAAGTTCGTGCTCGTTGACCCCAAAAAGGTGGAACTGTCGCTGTTTAACAAGATAGAACGCCACTTTTTAGCTAAGCTGCCGGACAGCGAGGAAGCCATCATCACGGACACCAAGAAGGTGGTGAACACGCTCAACTCCCTTTGCATGGAGATGGACATGCGCTACGACCTGCTGAAAGATGCCGGTTGCCGCAACCTGAAAGAGTATAACCGCAAGTTTGTGGAGCGCAAGCTTAACCCGAACAAGGGCCACCGTTTTATGCCCTTTATCGTGTTGGTGATAGATGAGCTGGCCGATTTAATGATGACTGCCGGTAAAGAGGTAGAGACACCCATTGCGCGTCTGGCGCAGCTGGCGCGGGCCATTGGTATTCACCTGGTGGTGGCTACGCAGCGCCCTTCGGTGAACGTGATCACGGGTATTATCAAAGCCAACTTTCCGGCGCGTATCTCTTTTAAGGTAACCTCTAAAATAGACTCCCGCACCATTTTGGATGCCGGCGGAGCCGACCAGCTGATCGGGCAGGGAGACATGCTCTTCTCCATTGGTTCGGACATGGTGCGCATCCAGTGTGCCTTTGTGGATACGCCGGAAGTAGACCGCATCTGCGATTTTATCGGGAATCAGCAAGGCTACAGCGATGCCTATTTATTACCGGAGTTTGTGGGGGATGAAAGCGGCAACGAGAAGACAGACTTCGACCCGAGCTCCAAAGACCCGCTTTTTGAGGAGGCTGCCCGCATTATTGTGCAACACCAGCAAGGAAGCACCTCCTTGCTGCAGCGCCGCCTGAAGCTGGGCTACAACCGCGCAGGCCGCTTAATTGACCAGTTGGAGTCGGCGGGTGTGGTGGGCTCTTTTGAAGGAAGCAAGGCGCGGGAGGTTTTAATTCCGGATGAGTACAGTTTGGAACAGTTATTGAATACGATGGGGTAGACATACCCAACAAGTAAATTACAGATATGAAAAGATTATTCTCTTTGTTGCTTGCCCTGATGCTTTTTGTAAACCTGGCAAATGCGCAGCAAGATCCTAAGGCTGGTAAAATACTGAACGCCATGAGCCAGAAGTATAAAACCATGAAAGCCTTTAAAGCCAACTTCAGTCAGACACTCGAAAACCCGTCGGCCAAAGTAAAAGAAACCATGGAAGGCGATATTCTGGTTAGCGGCAACAAATACCGTTTGGGCGTAAGCGGCCAGGAGGTGGTAAGCGATGGCAAACTGATGTGGACCTTCCTGAAAGACGCCAACGAAGTGACCATTACCGAAACCGATGAAGAAGCCGAGAGCATGTCGCCGAGCAAGATTTTCGACATGTACAAGAAAGGTTACAAGTATGCTTACGCCGGAACCGAGACAATAGAAGGAGCCAAATACGATGTGATAGACCTGTCGCCTGAAGACCGCTCAAACCCGATCTTTAAAGTGCGCCTGTTTATCAACCAGAAAGACAAGACCTTGAAAAGCTGGCAGATGTTCCGCAACAACGGAAACCGCTATACTTATACCATCAAAAATTTCCAGGCTAACCCCACCCTGGCCTCCGATGCCTTCACGTTTAACAAGGCGAAGCACAAAGGGGTAAATGTGGTTGACCTGAGGTAACATCACCCTTTATGATGGGAAAAGGCTGCCCCGTTGGGGCAGCCTTTTTTGCTTTCAGGTGCGCAGCGCTGCTTAATAAACAGCATAATCCAGGCGGAGGTTTATGGTTTGCACATTGTCCTGCTGCACCTGCACCGGGTTTAAGCCGCCCTGCCCGTCCATGCTGTTCGCATACAATCTGCCATTCTCCAGGATAAACACAGAATAGGTGCCCGGGCCTGTTCTGGCCTGATAGAAGCCTTGCGCGTCGGTAGCCACAGTTAAAAGCGGGGCACCTTTTAGGGTGTAAAATGCACCCGAATGGCTTTCAGCCTCCTGCAGGGTGGTGTAAGGGTAGAGGATGATTTCCCGCTGCACCGGGTACTCTTTGCAGCTACTGTTCTGGTTAACGAGAGGCATGCAGTTGCCTTGTATTAAAGTAAGGGTTCCGCTGATGCCTTCTGTAATAGTTACCTTGCTCCTGTTCAGGTCGTACAACACCTCCCTATTGTTTACCCAGTTTTCGGGCTCAGTTTCGGCTTTTTTGTCGCATCCCATCAGCAGGAGTCCGGAGAGCAGGAAAGGCAGCAGGGCCAGTGGCAGCTTTGCAAAGGGTGTGCGGCTCCTGGTCAGGCAATTGACTTTCTGCAAGAAGGATATGGCAGTATTCGTGCGCTTTGAGCAGCAGGAAGGCGAGGTAAATCCGGGTTTTTGCGGTGCTATCATGAGGTGGGGCTTTCTTAGAAGACCTTCGGAAGAGCAGAAGGGTTGCAATAGTGGGCGCTAAATTGATGATTTAGTTTCGCCTATTCGTATAAGATGATACTTTTGTATAAACTATTCCTCCAGCGCCATGACCAGAGAACAGCTTTTCGAACAGATCCTGCTAAAGAGATCATACTTGTGCATTGGCCTGGACACCGATCCGAAGAAACTGCCGCAGCACCTCCTGGACACCGAAGACCCCGTGCTGGAGTTTAACCGCCAGATAATTGAGGCTACCGCCGATCTGTGCGTAGCCTATAAACCCAACATCGCTTTTTATGAGGCCCAGGGGCCCAGAGGCTGGGTGAGCCTGGAGAAAACGCTGCAATACATTCCGCAGGAGATCTTTACCATAGCAGATGCCAAGCGCGGCGACATTGGCAACACCTCTGAACTCTACGCCCGTGCCTTTTTCGAGGCCATGAATTTCGACGCCGTAACCGTGGCGCCCTACATGGGTGCGGATTCGGTGAAGCCGTTTCTGGTGCAGGGGGGCAAGTGGGTTATCTTGCTGGCCTTAACCTCTAACCCGGGCAGCCAGGATTTTCAGCTGCTGAAGCTGGCGGATGGCAGCGAGGAGTATTTGTTTGAGCAGGTATTGCGCGAGAGTTCCACGTGGGCCAGCACCGGACAAATGATGTACGTGGTGGGCGCCACACAGGCAGAAAGCATGCAGCGGGTAAGAAAACTGGTGCCCAACCACTTCCTGCTCGTGCCGGGCGTTGGTGCGCAGGGCGGAAGCCTGGAAGAGATATCCCGTTTAGGCATGAACCAGCAGTGCGGCCTCCTGGTCAACTCATCACGCGGTATCATCTATGCCTCCTCAGGGCTTGATTTTGCTGAAAAAGCCCGGGAAGCCGCCTTAGAAATTCAGCGAGAGATGGAGGTGTACCTGAAGCGCTATATGTAGACTTGAGCACGTAAAAGCAGAACCAAAACTACAGCGCATGATGAAAATAGCTATACTGGGAACCGGAGGAGTAGGCGGATATTTTGGGGGAAAGCTGGCTAAGGCTGGTTTTGATGTGACATTTCTGGCCAGGGGCGCTCATTTACAGGCCTTGCAGGAGCAGGGTCTGAAAGTAAAAAGCATACTGGGTGATTTTTTGGTTGAAAACGTGAAGGCCACAGATCGCCTGGAAGAAATAGGGAAAGTTGACCTGGTGCTGCTTGGCGTAAAGGCATGGCAGGTAAAGGAGATAGCCCCCCGCTTGCAACCGCTGTTACAGCCCGGCACCCTGATATTGCCGTTACAAAACGGCGTGCTGGCAACCGACGAACTGCTGGCGCATGTAGATCGGACCCATGTGCTGGGCGGCCTTTGCCGCATCATCAGCAAGCTGGAGGCACCCGGCATCATCAGCCACTTTGGGGTTACGCCCACCATCGTGTTCGGAGAACTTGATAACACCCCTTCTGCCCGTACCCAACAAATTAAAGCTATCTTTGACGCAGCGGGCATAGAGGCGCGCGTAGCGGAGGACATCCAGGCAGAACTCTGGAAAAAGTTTATCGCTATTTGCGTGGGCGGCCTGTTGGCTGTAACCAGAACAACCTACGGCGAGCTGCGCGAACTAAAGGAAACCCGGCAGCTGATGCTGGAGTTGTTGCAGGAGATCTTCCGGCTGTCCCAACTGGCAGGCATCAGCCTGGAGCAGGACTTTCTGGATAAAACAGTGTCCTTTATAGGTACTTTCCCTTACGAGGCTACCTCGTCGTTAACCCGCGATATATGGGCAGGTAAACCTTCGGAGCTGGATTACCAGAACGGCACCGTAGTGCGACTCAGTGAAAAGTATAAAGTGGATTCGCCTGTGAACAGGTTCGTGTACTACGCTCTTTTACCTTCGGAGCTAAAAGCCAGGAAACAGCATTAACTGCCCATCGTACGTACGGGCATACTTTATTTAGAACCTCATTTTAAAAAATATGACAAACAACGACATCCTGCGCCGCATCCGGTACACCTTCGATTTCAGTGATGCGAAAATGATTGAGCTTTTTGGCTTAGCAGACCAGCCGGTGACGCGGGCACAGGTAAGCGACTGGCTAAAGAAAGAGGACGACCCGGAGAGCAAGGAGATAGACGACGAGCACCTGGCTATATTCCTGAACGGCCTGATCATTGCTATGCGTGGCAAAAAGGAGGGTCCGCAGCCTGTGGCCGAGAAGGAGTTGAACAACAACATCGTCTTACGCAAGTTAAAGATCGCCTTGAACCTAAAGGATGAGGATATCCTGGAGATGCTGGACATGGTGGACTTGCGCATCAGTAAACACGAGCTGAGCGCTTTTTTCCGTAAGCCAAGCCAAAGCCAGTACCGCCCCTGCAAAGACCAGATCCTGCGTAATTTCCTGCATGGTATGCAGTTAAAGTACCACGATAACCTGTAAACCAGCAGATGCTAAAATTTTAGCAGCGCCCATAACCAACCTCTCGTGAAAGAAGATTTCCTGCATTACATCTGGCAGCATCAGTATTTCGACAAAACGGAACTGGCCACAACAGACGGAGAAGGGGTGCAGGTAATCCGGACAGGCTATTACAATACCGAAGCCGGACCAGACTTTAAAGAGGCACTGGTAAAGCTAGCGGAGCAAACATGGTCGGCAGCCTGGAAATCCATTTGAAAGCCTCGGACTGGCACCGGCACCAGCACCAGACAGACAGCAAGTATGATCAGGTGGTGCTGCATGTGGTATGGGAAGCGGATAAAGCCGTGTTTCGGCAGGACGGCACCCTGATTCCGGTTGTAGAGCTGAAAGGCCGCGTCGACCTGAAACTGCTGCATACCTACCAGCAGCTGCAACAATCGCGGGCCATGATTCCCTGTGCAGCCTTCTGGCCGCTGGTGCCGGACGTAACTAAGCTGAGCATGCTAGAGCGCGCCCTTATTGAGCGGATGGAGTTAAAAGGGGAGGACGTGTTACAAATATACGGCAGTTATGGAAATGACTGGGAACAAGCTGCTTACCATACTTTGTTGCGGAGCTTCGGGTTTAAAACTAACCAGCTGGCCTTTGAGCAGTTGGCAAACGCCCTGCCGCAGAAAGTGGTCAGGCAGCATGCCGCCTCGCAGTTTCAGTTGGAGGCGCTGTTGTTCGGCCAGGCAGGTTTTTTAAAGGAAACCCGTGATGCGTATGCAGAGAAACTACAAAAAGAGCATGCCTTCTTAAGCCACAAGTATAAACTCGAAGCGTTGGCCATGCAGCCGCATCAATGGAATTTTTTGCGGATGCGCCCCGGCAATTTCCCTACCATGCGCCTGGCGCAACTGGCGGCCGTGCTGCACCGGCAGTCGGCTGTATTCACCGCCCTGCTGGAAACAGAGGCGGTTAAAGTATATGAAGCGTGGTTCCGGGCACCCGTTTCTGCCTACTGGCAGCAACACTACATGTTTGGCAAACCCGCCAAAGGCACCCAGGCCGGCATGGGCAAAAGCAGTGCCCACAACCTGATCATCAACTCCTCCGTGCCGCTCCTGACGGCGTACGCCAGTTACAGCGGCAACAGGCAATACCTGGAGAAAGGGATCGCATTGCTCGAAGACCTGAAAGAGGTGAGCAACAAGTATACCCGCGCATACGAGGCGCTGGGCTGGAGAGCAACGTCAGCCGCCGATAACCAGGCGGCTTTGGGCCTGTTTAAGCTATATTGCGCACCGGTAAACTGTTTGCGCTGCGCAGTGGGGAATAAGATCATGAAGCAAAGCAAGCGACCAGTATGAGTTATGGCTTATACGTTCTGAACGTGCTGCTATTGCTTGTGCTCGTTCGGGCCCTCTGGAAGCAGTCCTGCTTAAACACTGTCAGACCTTTTGTTGCGTCGGCGCTGGCTTTTAAATTGGTTTGCGGCCTTTTGCTGGGCTTGCTTTACCACTATTACTACCAGGAAGGCGATACACTTACGTTTCAGAAAGCCTCTCTGAAGCTAAGCGACTATGCCCGGACGGATGCCCTGGGGTATGTGCGCCTTTTGTTGTTCAACGAGTTCAGCAGTGATAGTTTCCGGGCCTCTGTTCCGTTTTCGAGGCTACCAAATTTCTCCAACTCTTTCTTTTTCATCAAGCTGCTTAGCCTGCTAAACCTTCTTACCGGCAACAGCTATTACCTCAATTCCCTTTACCTGTCCCTGTTCAGTTTCTGGGGTACGGCCACGCTTGCTACCACGCTGGCGAAACTGGAGCCAAAATATAAAATGGCTGCCCTTATAGCTTTTCTATACTTCCCTTCGGTGGTATTCTGGAGTTCCGGTGTTTTAAAAGATGCCCTGATCTTTGGCAGTATGGCGTGGGTGGTAGCGATGGGGCTGGAACTGGCTGCCGGTAAAAAGCTGGGAAAAATAAACTGGCTCCTCATGCCCTTGCTGCTCTTCCTGTTCATTCGGCTAAAGTTCTTCCTGGCTTTGCTCTTGCTGCCGCTGCTGTTCATTCACCTCCTGATCCAGGTAGTGGCTCGGAACACAGCCTACCTGAACACCACAAAAACCCAGCTCCTCACCATGCTGCTGCTGGTAGGTGTGTTTGGTGCCCTGGGGGCCTGGCTGGTTTCGGTTCATAATGACGGATTCTTTTACCGGAATATGGTTTATACCTACCAGGAAATGCTAAAACTTTCGGTTGGGCAGCCGCATCTGCGTTTCGCACACCTGGAGCCCGCTATTGGCAGCGTTTTACGAAATGCCCCGGCAGCATGGCTGGGCAGTGTTTTCAGGCCTTTTATCTGGGAGGCCGCCACCCCTTTGCACATACTCATGGCGCTGGAAAACCTGGTATTGGCCATACTTTTCCTGCTCACGCTCGTGTCGCTTAGCCTCGGCAAAAAGCGCTTGCCAACACCCCGGCAGCTATTGTTCATCCTGGTCATACTTGCCTTCGGGGTGATCTTTGGCCTGACTACGCCTAACTTTGGCACCCTGAGCAGGTACCGCGTCGCTTTTCTGCCTTTCCTGGTATACCTTCTGCTGCAGAACAAGTATATGCAGCGGATCTTTGAAAAACTTAGCGCCTGAACCCTACTTTTAATCTCCCGTGCTTCTTTGTACCTTTGCGCCTTACTAAAGAGACCTATGCAAAACCCTGTCATAATATTGGGCGCCCAGAAACTGGGTACTGCCGCACTGGATATTTTTAACAGCAACAACGTAGTGGTGTACTGCTTCCTGGACGATGACCAAAAGCTTCAACAGCAGGAAGTGAATAACATTGCCGTCATGAGCAGCACCGAGGACAGCGAGTTTTTGAAACTGGCGGGCAAGAAGTGCGATGTGTTTGTGGCCGTTGAGGACTTAGCTGCCCGCAAAGGTTTGGTTAAAATGCTGAAGGAAGAGCAGAAAGTGGTGCCGGTCAATGCCATTCACCGTTTTAGTGCTGTTTCGGAGTTCGCATGGATGGGCCACGGCAACATGGTTGCTGCCGGCGCTGTTATTAACAACAACGCCAAACTCGGCAGCTACAACCTGGTGCATTCCAACGCGGTAATCGATGCCTTTGCCGAGTTGGCCGACTACGTGCAGGTAGGCGCCGGCGCGGTGATCAACTCCGAGGTAGTGATTGAGGACGGAGTCTTTATCGGCACCGGCGCTGTTATAGTTTCCGGGGTCAAAATCGGCAAGAACGCCCGTGTTGGCGCCGGTGCTGTGGTAGTGGCAGATGTGCCCGCCAAAGCAACCGTGTTCGGCAACCCGGCTGCAGCAGTAAAGTAAATTTTTGTACCCGGAAAAGTTGTGTAAAATGCACCAAAGCTATTTTCAGGTAAACGAGCAACTGGTCCTTTTGGCGTACTATTGTTAAATGTGTGGATGTGGAGATAAAATGTGCAGGCTATCCTTTTTTATCACTTAATCCTGTAAAATATTGTCTACTAATTAATTTGATTAAACACTAAGCTGAAACTTAGCCGTTATGAACAAACCCTATAACATATTACTGTACTACTGCTACGCGCAGATTGAAAACGCAGAGGATTACCGCGACACGCATCACCTGCTCTGCCTGGAGTTTAACCTGTTGGGCCGCATCATCGTGTCAGATGAGGGGCTGAACGGAACCGTGTCTGGCCTGAAGGCGGACTGCGAGAAGTACATGGCTGCCCTGAAAGCGGACCCCCGCTTTGCCAAAACCGACTTTAAGGTAGAGGATTCGGAAGCACATGCCTTTACCAAGCTGCATGTGCGCTATAAACCTGAAATTGTGCACGCCGGCTTGCAGCACATCGACCCAAACGAGCGCACCGGCATACACCTGACGCCCCTCGAGTTTAAGGCCTTAAAAGACCAGGAGGATGTGGTGGTGCTGGATGTGCGTTCAGATTATGAGCACCGTGTAGGGCGGTTTAAAAACGCCGTAACCCTCGACATCGAGAATTTCAGGGACTTTCCGGGAAAAGTGGATGAGCTGAAGGAAAAGTACAAGGACAAGAAAGTGCTGACTTACTGCACCGGGGGCATTAAATGCGAAAAGGCAAGCGCCTTTTTACTGGAGCAGGGCTTTGAGAACGTGTACCAGTTGCACGGGGGCATTATAAAATATGGCCTGGAAGCCGGAGGTGAGGATTTTGAGGGAAAGTGCTACGTGTTTGATAATCGCATTGCTGTGGATGTAAACCAGGTAAACCCTACAGTCGTTTCTGAATGCCATGTATGCGGCACCAAGAACGACAGAATGGTGAACTGCGCCAACCCGGAGTGCAACCTGCACGTGGCCATCTGCGAGAGTTGTGGTCATGCCCTGGAGGGTGCCTGCTCCGCTGCCTGTAAAGCACACCCGGAGAAACGGCCTTACGATGGCACCGGGTATTATCAAAAAGAAACAAATGGCTACAACCCCTTAAAAGGATTCAACCGCAAAAAGAAAACGGACGTACATATATAAGTATTCTCTAAAGCAAGAGGGGAGCATGACCGAATAGGCTATGCTCCCCTTTTTTGTTCTAAAAAGAATATATTAGCAATTCTAGATACAAGTTACGCCTGAAACTTATAACTTATAGGTCGATAACTTTAAAACTGTGCCTGACCCAGGCAAAATTTACTTTATACATGGCTGTAATCCCCGAATCAGAACTGATTATTAACGCAGACGGAAGCGTTTACCACCTGAACCTGTTACCAGAACACATCTCTGATACCATCATCACGGTTGGCGACCCGGACCGGGTTGCGAAGGTGAGCAAGTATTTTGATACGATAGAAGTGCAGATTGCAAAGCGCGAGTTTGTAACGCACACGGGTTACTACAAAGGCAAGCGCCTGACTGTGATCTCCACCGGCATGGGCACCGATAACATCGATATCCTGATGAATGAGCTGGACGCGCTGGTAAACATCGACTTTGTGACTCGGGAGCCGAATGAGGAGAAGATCAAGCTGAAGATTGTGCGTATCGGCACCTCCGGGTCGTTACAGGAAACGGTGCCTCTGGGCAGCCACCTGGCCTCGCACCATGCCGTTGGCCTCGACTCGCTGATGGAGTTCTACCCGCTGGAGCAGAGTGAGAACGAGTTAAGCATAACCGCAGCGCTGCAAGCGGAGCTTGGCCTCAGCTTCAGGCCCTATTGCGTGAACGGCTCGCAGGAGCTGATCGATAAAATAGCCTTCGACATGATTCCGGGCAACACGCTAACCTGCCCTGGCTTTTATGCGCCGCAAGGCCGGGTGCTTCGGGCCGGTCTTAAAAACCAGAACCTGCTCAAAACCTACCACGAGTTCAGGGTGTGCGACTTTATGCTCACGAATTTTGAGATGGAAACAGCCGGCTACTACAGTATGGGGCGCTTACTGGGCCATGACATGCTTTCGCTTAACGCCATTGTGGCCAACCGCATTACCCAAAAGTTCACCGATAATGCGGAAGAAGTGATTAACGATCTGATCGTAAAAGTATTGGACCGGATCTAACCTGCTCCCTGGTACAATTGCTAAAAAGCGGCAGCCTTTACGCAAGGGCTGCCGTTTTTTTATTAACTCATTTTTTGGTCCAAACGCTGTTAAAAGAACTCTATCCCCATTATAGAGTTGATGGGCACGGAGCAGCCGGCTTTCAGGGTCAGGTATTTTTCATCTACGGCCCATACAGTGGTATCAACCCGCTGTAGCATGCCATCTGCGGTCTGAAAAGTGATTTCGACTTTACCATGATAGCCATTCCCGAGCGTGGCGGCCCGTTTTAAGTCCCACATCCGCTTCTTTTTGGAATCGGGGTCTGTTATTACATCCTCCTTGCCAAAGCGGAAAGCTGGAATCTGTTCCTTTTCCACGAGCGGAATAAGTTGATTGGTGAGCATGTTCATGAGCGCGGCATTGTTAGCGTGGATTGCCTGGTTAACATAGAAATTGCCTGGTTAACATAGAAATACAACAATCCAGTTGCCACAAATATTACAGCCGAAGCAAATATATTTTTAGAGTTTCTGCAGGAACTCCAGCGTGTCTACGCCATCGGCATAATCCCAGGGCAACGGGCGCTGGGCCTCCCCGAACGAGATGCTTCCTTCCAGCCAGCCGTGGGCCGAAACCACACACTGTGTCTTGTCCTTAACAGCCTCCAGCTTGTGCCGCAGGTCGGGGAGCGAGGTGAATTTTTCGTAAAACAGCACGGAGATAGGAGACACCAGCTGCTCGCTTTCCTGCACCAGCATAAAGCCGTTATCGAAGTGCGGCACACGGTTTACCAGCAAAATGGATTTATTGTAATCGTAGTTGTTCTGGTATTTGTGGTGGTCCAGTATCTTCTCGCGGCTGGCGTTCGCTTCAAAGAATTTATCGAACGTATAACCTTCTGGCACAAACACCTTCGACACGTTGCGGCAACCCAGGCCAAAGTAGCGGAAAATATCCTCCCCCAGGGCCTGTAAATCATCTTGCTCCTCATGACCGGTTAAGATGCCGATGCTGCTGCGGTTCTTGCGTATAATGTGTGGCCGGTTGGCAAAATAATACTCAAAGTAGCGCGCCGTGTTATCGGAACCTGTGGCAATAATGGCGTCAGCTGTTTTAAGCAGGGGCACAAAGGCAATGCGGTTTGCAAAAGCCGGCTCAATGGCAATGAGCATATCAGCAAGCTTTTTCAGGAGCACCTCGTCGTCAGAACTCAGCTTGGCCATGAGGTTATGCCCGCTGATCAGTACCGCTAAAAAATCATGAAAACCCACCATCGGGATGTTGCCCGCCATCACGACCCCAACATTTTTAGGTGTAACCTGTTGGAGGTGATATGGGTAAAGCCACTCACGCAGGTATTGCTCATTTAAGAGGGTGCCAACGCCCTGAATGGCACAAGATACGTTCTCCTCGTTAAACCAAGGGTTACGCGAAGCCGCCAGGCGCGCCCAGGCGGCATGGTCTTCCGGGCTAAGGCGCTGCACCTGTTTTCCGAGTTCAATAAAAGCTTCTATCCTGTTCTCTAAGTTCATGGCGGTGCGTGTAACGTAAAAATTATTTGATAAGGATACTTATTGTTCCTAATTTTGTTTGTTAAACGATGTGGAATACAAAAGTATAAAAAATATACAGGAGATACGACTATGGCGATAATGATAACCGATGAGTGTATAAACTGCGGAGCCTGCGAACCAGAGTGCCCAAACACTGCCATTTACGAAGGTGGCATGGATTGGACCTGGGGAGGTGGCACCGACCTGAAAGAGGTGGAGATCGACGGCGGCGAGGTAATTCCGGGTGATGCTGCGCAAACGCCTATTTCAGATGAGTTTTACTACATCGTTTCTGATAAGTGTACCGAGTGCATGGGCTTCCATGAGGAGCCGCAGTGCGCTGCCGTTTGCCCCGTGGATTGCTGCGTGGACGACCCGGACTACCGCGAAACAGAGGAAGAACTGCTGGCAAAGAAAGACTGGTTGCACCAGGCAAGCTAAGCCTAAGCAAAGTCAATAAAAAAGCCTGTTCCGGAGCGGAACAGGCTTTTTTATTCTCAGAAACAGGGTCTTCAGCCTTATCTGGTTCTATAGAATTCTTTTGAATATTGTAACGCACGAAGCTGCTAAGAGCGTTTAATTTCGTGCAGGAAAATAGAATTCCATCTGATCCGACCCATCTGTTAATCCTGAAAATCCTGATCCTGACGACCAAAAATTAACGCAAAATCACTAATTTTACTTTTTAGCACCTTTTTGCCGAAAATAACGCCTAGAACATGTCGATTTCAACAAAATATAGTCCAAGGGAAGTAGAGAAGAAGTGGTATGAAAGCTGGATGCAGCACGGTTTCTTCCACTCCGAGCCTAATTCGAAAAAAGAACCCTATACCATCGTTATCCCGCCACCAAACGTGACGGGGGTGCTCCACATGGGGCACATGCTCAACAACACCATTCAGGATGTGCTGATTCGGCGCGCGCGCATGCAGGGCAAAGAGGCCTGCTGGGTGCCGGGCACCGACCACGCCTCCATTGCCACAGAGGCCAAGGTGGTGGCTTTGCTGAAAGAGCGCGGAGTAAACAAGAAAGACCTGACGCGTGAGGAGTTCCTGACCTATGCCTGGGAGTGGAAAGAGAAGTATGGCGGCATTATCCTGGAGCAGCTGAAAAAGCTGGGCGCCTCCTGCGACTGGGAGCGCACCCGCTTCACGATGGAAGAAGACATGAGCGCAGCCGTGATCGACGTGTTTGTGGACCTGTACCGCAAAGGTAAAATATACCGTGGCGTGCGCATGGTAAACTGGGATCCGCTGGGCGGGACCGCCCTGTCGGATGAAGAGGTGATGCCGAAGGAAACGATGGCCAAAATGTACCACCTGCAGTATGAGGTGGTTGCGGAAGGCGCGGAACCAAGCTATATTACCGTGGCCACATCCCGCCCGGAAACCATTATGGCCGATGTGGCTGTAGCCGTGAACCCGAACGATACGCGCTACACCCACCTGCACGGTAAAACCGTGCGCATTCCGCTGCTGGGCAAAGAGATCCCTGTTATTCTGGATGAGTACGTAACGATTGATTTTGGTACCGGAGCGCTTAAAGTAACCCCGGCCCACGACCTGAACGACTACGAGCTGGGGCAAAAGCACAAGCTGCCCACCATTGATATTCTGAACAATGACGGTACCTTAAACGAGCAGGCGCAGCTTTATGTGGGCCAGGATCGTTTTGCCGCACGCCGTAACATTGTAAAGGACTTGCAGGAAGCCGGCTTGCTGGTGAAGATAGAGGAGTATGCCAGCGTATTGCAGACCTCAGAGCGGACTGGTGCCGTTATCGAGCCTCGGCTGTCGATGCAGTGGTTCTGCAAGATGGATGACCTGGCCAAGCCTGCTTTAGAGGCCGTGATGAACGATGACATTCGCCTGCACCCGCCCAAATTCAAGAACATGTACCGCTCCTGGATGGAGAATATCCGCGACTGGTGTATTTCACGGCAGCTGTGGTGGGGCCAGCGTATTCCTGCTTTTTACCTGCCCGATGGCTCCTTTGTAGTGGCCGCCACCCCGGAAGAGGCACTGGCCCAGGCGCAGCAGCAAAGCGGAAACGAGCACCTGCAGGTATCGGACCTGCGCCAGGATGAGGACGTGCTGGATACGTGGTTCTCTTCGTGGCTGTGGCCCATATCGGTGTTCGATGGCTTTAAAGACCCGGATAACAAGGATATTCTGTACTATTACCCGACCAACGACCTGGTAACGGCTCCGGAGATTCTTTTCTTCTGGGTGGCCCGCATGATCATGGCCGGCTTTGAGTTCCGGAACGAGTTACCGTTCAAAAATGTATACCTGACCGGCATCGTGCGCGATGCCCAGGGCCGCAAAATGTCAAAGTCGCTGGGCAACTCCCCCGACCCGCTGGATTTGATCGAGCAGCACGGTGCCGATGGGGTGCGGGCAGGTATGCTGTTCAGTTCGCCTGCCGGCAACGACCTGCTGTACGATGAGAAACTGGTGGAGCAGGGGCGTAATTTCAGCAACAAGATATGGAATGCCTTCCGGCTGATCAAGGGCTGGGAAGTAGACGAAAGTCTGCCGTTTCCGAACGATACAGCCGTAAAATGGTTTGACTCGCGCTTTAACGAGGCCTTTTTGCAGATCGAGGACCATTTTAGCAAGTTCCGCATCTCAGATGCCCTGCTCACGGTTTACAAGCTCGTATGGGATGACTTTTGCTCCAATTACCTGGAGATGATCAAGCCAGCCTATCAGCACCCGATCGATAAGCAAACTGTAGCCACCACGGTTGAATTCCTGGAGAAGATACTCAAGGTGTTGCATCCTTTCATGCCTTTTATCACCGAAGAGATCTGGCATGAGTTAAAAGAGCGCAAAGCCAAAGAATACCTGATTGTGGCGGAATGGCCAAAGAAGGAAAAGGTTGATAAAAAGATCATCGAGCAAATGGATGCGGTGCTGCAGATCGTGGGCGCTATTCGCAACGTGCGTAACGCAAAGAACATCGCCATTTCCAAGCAGCTCGACCTGTATATCAAAATCATCAACCATTCGCAGTACGATGCTTACACAGGAATCCTACGCAAACTGGGCAACCTGAACGAGCTGCAGTACACAGCCGAGAACATCGATGGGGCCATCAGCTTTATCGTGTCCGGCGACGAGTTCTTTATTCCGATGGAAGGCAATATTGATGTGGCGGCAGAGCGGGAACGCCTGATAAAAGAACTGGAGTACACAAAAGGGTTTTTGCTGGGGGTAGATAAGAAACTCAGCAACGAACGCTTTGTAAGCGGTGCCCCTGAATCCGTTATTACCAACGAGCGCAAGAAAAAGTCTGATGCCGAGGCGAAGATCAACGCCATCGAGCAAAGCCTGGCTTCTCTGTAGGCACAGCGTTACGTAAAGTCAGAAAGGCCGCTCCCGGATAGGGAGCGGCCTTTCTGACTTTAAAGTCGTAAGCAAAGGCGCTTTTGAAGGAAAAGCCTATTTCAGATCTCCGGGGTGATGGCTGCTGAAGTCCGTCAGCAGCCTTTTTACTTTCGCTTCATATGTTGGCAACAGGTCGTTCAGGCCGTTTTTTGAGGCGGAATAGCTTATTTCTACGTGTTTTTCGCCCAGTTTATAGGCTAGCAGGCCCTGTTGCACCTCGGTGAGGTAAAAAAGCTTTTCTGGGGCTGAGGCGGTGGCAACCTGGTAGGCCCGGAAAGTGAAATCGTTGGTGATGCGGTGTTGGGAGGGTGGCCTGTCTTCGAGGTAACGCTGCGTAATAACGGAATCCAGGTGAACCACGCTCTCGATCTGCGTGATGCTGTTGATGGCGCCCTGCTCGAAACGCCACTGCTGCACCCGGTGAGGCCCCTGCTGGCTGCTGCTGTACTTTGCCTGGCTCAGGTCGAGGTTAGCCACCAGGCCAAACAACTGCAGGTCGTCGGTTATGGTTTGTACGGTAGCCGTTTGGGTGCTGTTATCGCTGATAAAGTAGCCGGTGCCTGGCCGGTTCAGCTTCTCCAGGTCTTTCCGGAGGTCCTGCTGCAGGTCCAGATGCCCCGCGGCGGCAAGTATAAAAGAGAGTAAAAAGGCAGGCAGGGTGTTCAGTAGTACCATTAGGTCGTGTGTTTAAATTCATACTGCCCTCCTCAAATCCTGTGCTAGGTTTTAAAGCGTCGAATTATCGATTACTTTCCAGGTGATGTTCCCGTTTTTCACCTCATACTTCAGGAGCAGGTAGCCCCCGTTGTGGCCATCTTCGTAATAGGCCATGGCATAGCGGTCGTTCAGTATCCGGCTTTCCCTGATCACCATGTTGCCACCTAAAACACCCTCGGCGGGTATTAGCTTGCCTTGCTTGCGGTTCAGGTCGTTCATCAGGTCGGTTTCCGGGTTCCTCAGTCCATTTTGTTTCAGCCTTTGCACATCGCTTTCACTGAGCGAGCCCAGTTCGTCCACAAATGCGGCTCCCCCCGGCGGTGTCATGGCCATGGTATCGGCAGGCAGGAGCATCCCCTGAGCAGGGTCTGAATCCTGCTCCTTATTCATTTCGCGGTCAATCTCCGCTACTTTGTTATCGGCAATGATCAGCCTGCTTTCGGCCTCGTTTTTTTTCCAGTAAAAGTATAGCGCCAGAAACAGCAAGGTGGCAATCAGGATCCAGGGTAAAATACTTCTCATAGTTTTAGATTTATACTTTATACTTTCAATAGTAAGAAAAAGATATTCGCAGAATTACACAAGCTTTCGGCAGAGCGGCTGCCAGGAACTAGTGAGCCAGTAGGGTAAGTTTACCAGCACCGTCGCGAGTAGCTAAACATAAAAGAAAGCCTGCCGCAGATGCTGCAACAGGCTTTCTTTTATGTTGAACTTATGATGATAATCTTTGAGGAGATCCGTGCTGCGTATTAGATCGTCTGGTTCACGTCGAAGTTCTCCAGGTAATCGGCCACACGGCGCACGAACATGCCACCCAGCGAGCCGTCTACCACGCGGTGGTCGTAGGAGTGCGACAGGTACATGAAGTGACGCACCCCGATCAGGTCGCCTTCCGGGGTTTCGATAACGGCAGGCTTCTTTTTGATCGCGCCTACAGCCATAATGGCCACCTGCGGCTGCATGATGATGGGCGTGCCCATCACGTTGCCAAACGAACCCACGTTCGAAACCGTGTAGGTACCGCCGGCTAAATCGTCCGGAGTCAGTTTGTTTGTGCGTCCGCGGTTGGCCAGGTCGTTCACCTTCTTGGTCAGTCCGTTCAGGTTCAGCTGGTCCGCATTCTTGATATTGGGCACAATCAGGTTGCCGCTTGGCAAGGCTACCGCCATGCCTATGTTTATGTCCTTGTGGCGGATGATAGTGCCACCGTCTACTGACACGTTGATCATCGGGTAATCTTTGATCGCCTTGGCAATGGCGTCGATGAAGATAGGGGTGAAGGTCAGGTTCTCGCCCTCGCGCTTCTTGTACTCATTCTTCCACTTGTTTCTCCAGTTCACCAGGTTGGTGACATCGGCCTCTACAAAAGAAGTTACGTGTGGGGAGATGCGCTTGCTGTCCACCATGCGGTCAGCGATCATTTTACGCATGCGGTCCATCTCGATCAGCTCCACGTTGCCGCCATAAGATGAAGCGGGTTTTACCTGCGGGGCGGCAGGTTGCGGTGCCGCCGAAGTTGGGGCGGCTGCCTGCGCTGGTGCCTGCGGAGCAGGCGCGTTGTTTGTGGCAGGGGCCTCCTGGCGACTTTCCAGGTAGGCCATGATGTCTTTCTTGGAAACGCGCCCTTCGCTACCGGTGCCGGGCACGTACTCCAGTTCCTGCATCGTAATGCCTTCTTCGCGGGCAATGTTCATCACCAGCGGGGAGTAGAAGCGGCCAGTGGCAGGCTGGTCTAGTTTTGCGGCGGCAGCACTGCCGGCAGCCGTAGTGGGTGCCGCTTGCTGTGTTGCCTCCTGTGGAGCGGCGGCAGGGGTTGTGGCAGCGGCTGGTGCCGCGCTGGTATCTTCCCCGTTCGTAGAAATGATGGCGATAGGGGCACCCACGGCCACCACGTCACCTTCGTTTACCAGGATCTCCTTCAGTACGCCACCCTGGATAGCAGGCACTTCCGTGTCCACTTTGTCGGTAGCTACTTCCAGCACCGACTCATCCTGCTCAATGGTGTCACCCACGCTCTTGAGCCATTTAAGAACGGTACCTTCCATGATACTCTCACCCATTTTGGGCATAATCATTTCTACAAGTGCCATACGTATTGTTATTCGTTTTTAAAGACGTAAGATTTTTTAGACAGCGGATACAAGACAGCTGAAAACAGCAGATCAAGGCATTGCCACCTTGTCTTTTAGCCGGATATTTACTTCTTGTGCCCTGAATTGCAGACAAAGTTAATGATTTTAGCCTATTCCTCAACCGGTAACTTCAAACTTTGGCGCACCAGGTTTAACACGGCCATGGTGGTATACTCAATGTTGAGCAGCCTGTCTTTGTTAAAGTGAAGCAATTTGGTCGTTGTCCTGTTCTGGTCGGCGTAAGCAATCCAGATCGTGCCCACCGGTTTGTCGGGCGTGCCGCCATCGGGTCCGGCAATGCCACTGGTTGCCACGCCAATGTCGGTTCCGAATTTTTGGCGCACATGCTCTGCCATTTCTTTTACTGTTGCCTCACTTACGGCGCCATGCTGCTGCAGGGTTTCAGGCTTTACGTTCAGCTCCTTAATTTTTACCGCGTTGTGGTACGCAATAACGCTGCCCTGGTAATAGGCAGAGCTTCCAGGCACGCTTGTAATTGTCTGGGCCAGGTGTCCTCCCGTGCAGCTTTCGGCCGTGGCAATGGTGAGCCCCCGGGCTTTCAGCAACTGCCCGATGGCCTCCTCCAGCTTCACTTCGCCCAGGGCAAAAATATAATCCGGAATCAGTTGTACAAGTTTATTTACCTCCTCCTGCAGCTGTCGCTCCAGCTGTGCTGCCTCCATACTTTGGCCCGTCAGGCGCAGGCGCACGCCGCCCAAATGGGGCAGATACGCCAATTTTATATGAGCGGGCAAGCTACTTTCCCATTCATCCAACTTGTCGGCAAGCATGGATTCGGGTATGCCCACTGTCTGGACCACTTTGTGGATGATTTCCGGGGTTTTGAAATGAGCCTTTAACTGCAGCAATACGGTGTCGGTCATCATCCGTTTCATCTCGAACGGTACGCCGGGCATTGATACGAATACTTTCCCATCCTGCTCAAACCACATGCCGGGCGCAGTACCCAGCACGTTGCGGATCGGGGTGCAGGCTGCGGGTAAAAAGGCCTGCTGTCGGTTCAGCTCCGTTACGCCATTACCCCTGCGTTTAAAGATCTCGGTCACGTCTGCCAGCGAGGGGGCGTGCAGGGCCAGGGTGGTGTGAAAGTAATCCGTCAGTACGGTTTTGGTCAGGTCGTCTTTGGTGGGGCCCAGGCCACCTGTCATTAAAATAATGTCTGCCCTTTTTTGGGCATCGTCTAGGGCAGCCACAATGTGTTCGGCATCATCCGAGATGGAGGTGATCTGCTTCACCCGGATACCGATCTTAGCCAGCTCCGTGCCCATCCAGGCCGAATTCGTGTCCACGATCTGGCCGTACAGGATCTCATCCCCGATGGTGATTATTTCAGCAATAACAGCTTTCATATATATTTTGGTCTGATTTATGCGTAGGTGTGTAAAACCGATTCAAGTTAAACATGTTCTAACGATATGAAAAGACTACTGTACACTTCTTTCATTGCCGTAGCCCTCGGCGCCTCCGCTTGCACTGCCACCGATATACAACGCACCGTAGATGGCGTGCTGGCGGGCACCGGAACACCCGTCACCCGCGAGGAAGTGGGAATGGGGTTGAAACAAGCCCTGGAGGTCGGCATAAAGTCAGGGGCCAGCCAGGCATCCCAGACAGACGGCTTCTATAAGAACTCCCTGATCCGCATTCCTTTTCCGAAGGATGTGCAACGGGTGGAGAACACCCTCCGGCAGATTGGCCTGGGCAACGAGGTCGATAAGTTTGTGCTGACCCTGAACCGCGGTGCCGAGGATGCGGCCAAAAGCGCGGTGCCTATTTTTGTGAGCGCGATCAAGCAAATGACCATTGCCGACGCCTGGGCCATACTGAAAGGCGACAAGGATGCGGCCACCCAATACCTGATGCGCACCACCTCGCAGCAGTTGTATCAGGCCTTCAACCCGGTTATGGTAAAATCGCTGGAGAAAACGAATGCCACCAAATATTACACCGACATCGTGAACCAGTATAACAAGATTCCGCTTACCCAGAAAGTAAACCCCGACCTGGACGATTATGCGACACAAAAAGCCATTGACGGACTTTTTATGCTGGTAGCCCAGGAGGAGGCCAATATCCGCGAAAATCCGTTTGCCCGCACAACCGAACTCCTGCGGCGTGTGTTCACGAAAGAAAACCAGTCGTAGGCTAAAAACCCAATTATTCTACAAAGCGCCTGCTTTACCCGACTGGTAAAGCAGGCGCTTTTTTATGGAACATAAACAGTTGAATAAAAGTACAATACAGCAAATATCCGTTCAGGCCTGAGCGCTGCATCAGGCAGGCACCAGCGTAACCAGCACAACCACTATGGAAAACAAACCTTTAAAGTATAGCCCGCTCAGGAAGGAGAAGGATCTGGATGTATTGATCGAGGAGATTGGCGATGCACGGGTAGTGATGCTCGGCGAAGCATCCCATGGCACATCAGAATATTATACCTGGCGCACGGCCATATCCAGGCGACTGATACAGGAGAAGGGGTTTAAGTTTATTGCCGTGGAAGGCGATTGGCCTGAGTGTTACGCCGTGAACCGTTTTATTAAAGGCTACCAGAACTCTGGCAGTAAGATAGCCGATGTTTTACAAGTGTTCAGGCGATGGCCCACCTGGATGTGGGCCAACTGGGAAGTGGCTGCGCTGGTTGAATGGATGCGCGACTACAACCACATGCAACAGGTTGATGACAAGGCCGGTTTTTATGGGTTGGATGTGTACAGTCTGTGGGAATCGCTGGAGCAGATTCTGAAGTTCCTGGAAAACAACGACGGGCAGGCAGTGGAGGCGGCAAAATCAGCCATTAACTGCTTTGAGCCCTTTAACCGCGACCCGCAGATCTACGCGCAGGCCACGGCCTTTGTGCCTACCGATTGCGAGAACGAAGTAGTGGAGATGCTGCAGCGCATACAGCAGCACCGCAGCTTTACCGATGACCCGGAGCATGATTTTAACACCAGGCAAAACGCCCTGGTAGCCGTTAACGCCGAGAAATACTACCGTGCCATGGTGCGCGGGGGCGGGGGCTCCTGGAACGTGCGCGACAGCCACATGATGGAGACACTGGACAGGTTGCTGGAACTGCACGGACCAGAGAGCAGGGCCATTGTATGGGAGCACAATACACACATCGGCGATGCCAGTTATACCGACATGGCCAAAGACGGCATGTTTAACATTGGGCAGCTGGCCCGTGAGAAGTACGGCCGCGAGCAGGTCAGGCTGGTTGGGTTTGGCGCTTACCAGGGCAGCGTAATAGCCGGAAAGGCATGGGGAGCGCCCATGCAGAAAATGGATGTACCATCGGCCGTGCATGGCAGCTGGGAAAGAATGCTGCATGAGCTCAGCAGCGATGATAAGATCATCTTTTCAAAAGACTTGCGGCAGATACCGGAACTCAATAAGATGATCGGGCACCGGGCTATCGGTGTGGTGTATGACCCAAAGTATGAGATGCACGGTAATTACGTGCCTACCCTGATCCCGGAGCGTTACGATGCATTTATTTATTTCGATGAAACAGAGGCCGTACACCCACTGCACATGAAAACCCGTGGAGCCAGGGAACCGGAGCTGTATCCCTGGAATTACTGATTTTTTAGCTTAACTATTGTTGTAAAGGCTGGTTGAGCGATGTTTACCCCCTTACCAGCAGGTAGCCAATGTAGGCAATATATACCAGCAGGAAAAAAGTGCCATTGTAGCGGTCTATCGTATTCTTCTTGCCAACCGGCATCGCCAGTATGAGCAGCGTACTGGCCAGGATCATCATCACAATGTCAGAATTGCTCACCACATCAAACGGAAGCGGGCGGATAACGGCGCTTACTCCCAATATCCAAAGCAGGTTGAAGATGTTGGAGCCCACCACATTGCCCACGGCAATATCTATGTTGCGGCGATAGGCGGCTGTGGCGGAGGTGACGAGCTCTGGCAGCGACGTTCCGATAGCAACCACGGTTAAGCCAATAAACGTTTCGCTGAAGCCCAGCGCTTTGGCCATGAACACGGCCCCGTCTACTACCCACTTGCCACCCACAAAAAGGCCGGCGGCACCCAACACAATGTAAAGCAGGGCTTTTGAGATTGGCATGAAGGCTTCGGAAGCCTCCTCCTCCTGGCTGCCAATCTCATCTTTGTTTGTTTTGGCGATGTTGTAGATGTAGGCCATGAACAGCACAAAGAAGAAAAGCAGGATAAAACCATCGGCACGGCTGATATAAAGATCCGTTTTATTGCCGAAAAGCGTGGCATTGGCCAGAAAGCCCACCAGCAGCGTGGCGATTAGCGAGAAAGGGATCTCAGACAGGATGGTGTTCCGCTTGATGGGCAGGGGGCAGATAAGCGCCGTTATGCCGAGTATAAGCAGCAGGTTGGCCACGTTACTGCCAAACACGTTGCCAATGGCCAGCTCAGACTGGCCGTTCACGCTGGAGAGGATATTGATGATCAGCTCAGGCAGCGACGTGCCAAAGGATACGATGGTAAGGCCCACCACCATATCAGAGAGGCCAAATCGTTTTGCAATTGCCGTGGAGCCTGTCACCAGTATGTCGGCCCCTTTGATCAGGAAAATAAAGCCTATTACAAACAGTATGTATAAAAGCATGTCGGGTGTGGGGTAGTGCGAAAAAAGAAGGCTGCCCAATAGTTTACTGAGCAGCCATACTTACGGGTATACTTGAAATGCTAAGCCATGTTATGGTACACAGCCTGTATGTCATCATCTTCTTCCAGCCGCTCAATTAGGTTCATCACTTCCTCCTCCTGCTCCTCGGTCAGTTCGGTGCGGGTAGTCGGGATGCGCTGTACTTCTGAGCTGATCACGTTCAGGCCCTTTTCTTCCAAACCTTTCTGCATCATACCAAAATCTGTGAACCCGGTTTCGATGATGATTTCCTCTTCGTGCTCGTAAATATCCTGGGCTCCAAAGTCAATCAGTTCCAGTTCCAGCTCTTCCAGGTCTACGCCTTCGGCTGGGATCTTAAAGATGCCTTTACGGTCGAACATAAAGTCCAGGGAACCGGTTTTGCCTAACGATCCGCCCCCTTTGGAGAAGTGCATGCGCACGTTGGCCACGGTTCGGTTCAGGTTATCTGTGGCGCACTCGGCAATCACGGCAATGCCGTGCGGGGCATACCCCTCGTACACTACCTCCTCGTAATCTCGTTCCTCTTTGGATGATGCTCTTTTTATGGCCGCCTCGATGCGGTCTTTTGGCATGTTTACGCCTTTGGCGTTTTGTATGGCCGCACGTAAACGCGAGTTTGTATCAGGGCTGGGGCCGCTTTCTTTCACGGCCATCACTATTTCTTTGCCCAGGCGGGTAAAAGCCTTCGACATTTTATCCCAGCGTTTAAACTTTCGTGCTTTCCTAAATTCAAATGCGCGTCCCATAGTCTGATTTATGTGTTACACAAAGTTAGGCAGAGTAGGCGTAAAATGGTAGTTTTTAGCAGGTGAATTGTTAACGGGCACCCAGCCACTATTTTTTGGGCAAAGTATGGAAATCTGAAATGCGGAGGTGCTGCTCGCAGAAGTCGTACTCATGCGCAATATTGGAGCCCACGATCACCAGGCGACCAGCCTTGTTTTGGTTGATGTGCTCCTGGTACCAGGCCACACCCTCCTGGTCCAGGTTGGTGGTTGGCTCGTCGAGGAGCAGGAGCGGGGTATCGGAGTAAATGGCCAGACCCAGCTTGAGGCGCTGTTTCATGCCCGACGAGAAATCCTTTACGTACTTGTCACGTGACTTCTGTAGGCCCATCCTATCCACTAATGCCGAGGCAGACAGCTGCTGGCGCAGGGCTTTGAAATGCGTATGGAAACCGAGCATCTCCAGAAGCGTGAACTCCTCTACCAGTTCCAGGTAAGGGGCTGTGAGGGAAAGCTGGCGGTAAACTTCTTCGTGGTCGACTGGCTTGCCTGCCTTGGTGTACGTGAGCGTGCCTTCGCTGTGGAGGTTATGGCCGGCCAGAATGGTCAGGAGCGTAGATTTGCCCGAGCCGTTATGTCCCAAAATAGCATAAGAGGTGCCTGACGCAAATGTGTACGTCAGGTTCCGGAAGATCCACTCGTAATTATAGCGTTTACCTAAATTGCTTAGGTTAATTTGCATCCTTCGAGAAGTAGCTTCTGATCACGCCGCGGCCGGAGTTGCGCAGGAAATTCACTACTTCGTCGCGTTCTTTGCTTGGGGGCAGCTCCATCTCTATCTTTTCAAGGGCCTGGGTATTGTTCAGGCCGCTCA
Organism: Pontibacter sp. GD13; assembly: GCF_058216355.1. Taxonomy (NCBI): domain Bacteria; kingdom Pseudomonadati; phylum Bacteroidota; class Cytophagia; order Cytophagales; family Hymenobacteraceae; genus Pontibacter; species Pontibacter sp. GD13. The sequence continues at coordinate 769,242 of NZ_JBYZMQ010000001.1, read as the reverse complement.
TGAACAGGATACGGTAAATCTGCTGGATCTCGGTTATCTGCTCGCTGGAGTACCCACGACGGCGCAAACCGATGGAGTTGATGCCGGCATAAGCAAGCGGCTCACGGCCTGCTTTTACAAAAGGGGGCACATCTTTCAGGATCAGCGACCCGCCTGAGACCATGGTATGCACGCCAACCTTTGCGAACTGGTGCACCAGGCTGGCGGCGCTGATGATGGCAAAATCGCCTACTTCTACGTGGCCGGCCATTTGCACGGAGTTGCCGATGATACAGTTATCACCCACCACACAATCGTGCGCCACGTGCGCATAGGCCATGATCAGGCAGTTGCTGCCGATCACTGTCTTCATCTTATCAATGGTGCCGCGGCTAATGGTTACGCACTCCCGCACAACGGTATTGTCCCCGATATGGGCAGTGGTTACTTCACCCGCAAATTTCAGGTCCTGGGGTACTGATGAGACAACGGCTCCCGGGAATATCTTGCAGTTCCTGCCAATGCGGGCCCCTTCCATGATCACGGCGTTCGGGCCGATCCAGGTGCCTTCCCCGATCTCCACGTTTTTATGAATACTGGCGAAAGGCTCTACAACAACGTTCTGTGCTATTTTAGCTTCTGGGTGGATGTATGCTAATGGCTGGTTCATGCTTCTTTTTTTACAATACTTGCCGACATTTCTGCTTCCATTACCAGTTGGCCGGCCACAAAAGCCTGACCGCTCATTTTAGCAATGCCACGTTTAATAGGGGCCAGCAACTCACACTTAAATATAATGGTATCTCCAGGGATCACCTTGCGCTTAAAGCGGCACTTGTCAACCCCCAGGAAATATGTCCAGTAATCTTCCGGATTCTCAACGGTGTTCAGCACCAGTATGCCGCCTGTCTGCGCCATGGCTTCGATCTGGATCACGCCTGGTAGCACGGGGTTGCCCGGGAAGTGGCCCTGAAAGAAGGGCTCGTTTATCGTTATGTTCTTAACGCCCGTTACCGTGGTTTCGTCTAAATGAATGATCTTATCGATCAGCAGGAAAGGGTAACGGTGGGGCAAGGTAGCCGCGATCTGGTTGATATCCATCAGCGGCTTCTTCTTCGGATCATAGGTAGGCACGCTTTTAATGGCCGCCTCCTGTATCAGGCGCTTCACCTTGCGGGCGAAGGCAATGTTGGCGGCATGGCCAGGGCGAGCCGCCAGTATCTGTCCTTTTAATGGCCTTCCGATCAAAGCCAGGTCACCCATCAGGTCAAGTAGCTTGTGGCGCGCCGGCTCGTTTTTAAACCTGAGTTCTGTGTTGTTCAGGATTCCCTCTGCCTGCACTTCTACTTTCGGCTTCTGCAGCAGGTCCGAGAGGTGGTTTAATTCCTCGTCCTGCACCACGCGGTCCACAATCACGATCGCATTGTCCAGGTCGCCACCCTTTATCAGGTTTTGCTTGTAAAGCGCCTCCAGTTCATGCAGAAACACGAATGTGCGGCATGGCGCGATCTCCTCTACAAACTGGTCGATGTTGGTGATGGAGGCATGCTGACTGCCCAGGATCGGGGAGTTATAATCCACCATGGCAGTCAGGCGGTAATCGTCCAGCGGGAGGCCGGCAATCTCCACGCCCCGGCTCTCGTCTTTGTAGCTGAGGCCCTTTGATATCTCAAAATAGTTGCGCAGTGCGTTTTGCTCCTCCAGGCCTACAGCCAGTAGCGGCTTTACAAACTCGATCGATGAGCCGTCCATGATCGGAGGTTCTGGTCCGTCCAGCTCGATCAGCACATTGTCTATCTGCAGGCCAACCAGGGCGGCCAGCGTATGCTCCACTGTGTTGATGCGGGCCCCGTTCTGCTCCAGGGTCGTGCCCCTGGATAAATCCACTACGTTCTCTACATCAGCGTTTACAATAGGCTGACCGGGTAAATCAATGCGCTGAAACTTGTACCCATGGTTGATAGGGGCAGGCTTAAACGTCATGTTAGATACGACACCTGTGTGTAATCCAATGCCGGATACCGTAACCGGAGCCTTAATAGTATGCTGTTTATCGTTCATGCACGTAGTGATAGTCGTGTATTAGTATATGTTATGCTTAACAGCTTCATCTATAGAAGCTGGCAGGTAATTTTCTTTAGCAAGAGTAACAGCCTTTTCAGAAGCACAGCCTGTTTTCAGCTTTCCGGATACCTGCTGGTTTACTTCACGCGCTTATACTTTCCTGCAAAATGCTATGATTCTTGCAGGCAGCACTAAAAAGGCGGATGCTGTTTGTAACAACAGCTGCGTTAAGCATCAGCAAATAAGGCTGTAAACTTTAAAGTGCAAACTTAAGACATTCTAAACGGCCTTGCCAAATTAATTTTTCGGGAAGCAGCAAAGGGCGAAAGTCCGCTTAACCCCGCTCTTTCAGCAATTCCAGTTCGCGCTGCAAATCGGGTAGCTTCCGGAAAACGGTGAGGGCGCGCAGGTTTTGTTTATAGTCGAATGCCGGGGAGCCCTGAATAATGGTGCCCTCTTTTTTAACAGACTTCGAGACACCGGACTGAGCGCCGACGGTGGTGTTATCTGCAATGGAAATATGTCCTACAATGCCCACCTGCCCAGCTATCACGCAATTGTTGCCGATCTTTGCCGAACCGGATATGCCCGACTGAGAAGCCACCACCGTGTGCTGCCCGATCTCCACATTGTGGGCGATCTGGACCAGGTTGTCAATCTTGCTGCCCTTTCGGATTAATGTAGCCCCCATGGTGGCGCAGTCGATGGTGGTGTTGGCACCGATGGAAATATCATCTTCCAGCACCACATTGCCGATCTGCGGCACCGCTTTGTACGTGCCATCTGCCTGTGGTGCCCAGCCAAAGCCATCGCTGCCCAATACCGCGCCGCTATGCAAGGTGCAATTGCTGCCTATCACGGTGTTTGTGTATAGCTTAACGCCTGCAAAAATGGTGGTGTTGTCGCCAATGGTCACGTTATCACCGATATAAACCTGCGGAAAAATGCGCACATTCTCCCCGATCTTGCAGTTTGCGCCAATGTAAGAAAATGCCCCCCGGTAATGGTTATCGCCAATCTGGCTGCCCTGCCCGATAAAGCAAGGGTCTTCGACTCCGGTTTTAGAGGCGATAAGTGCGGTTTGGTAAAATTGCAGCAGCGTGGAAAAACTGGTATAGGGGTCCTCGACACGAATTAAGGTGGCAGAAACCGGCTTTTTGAGTTCCAGGTTATGGGCTACTATAACGGCACTGGCTGCGGAAGTATAAAGAAAAGTTTCGTATTTCAGGTTGGATAAGAAAGCGAGTGCTCCTGGTTGGGCTTCCTCTATTTTGGCTAGTGTGCTGACCTTGACTGTGTTGTCTCCTTCTACCTTGCCCTGCAGCAGGTCAGCTATCTGTTGAACAGTAAATTCCATTTTGTAAAATTATAGCAAAAACTGAAAAGTGCTAGTGCTTTGCGGTTGCAAACTTAACAAAAAAGAAATTCAGCTCCATTGGGGGAGATTTTTGGGAGGAAGGAAATTAGGTGCTAGTGTTTGTGCTGTAGTGGTTTGAGGGAGGGAAAGTGGCTCTTTGCTATACTTAGTAGTTGAGCTATACTTAGTAGCTGCCTTTTATCCTCAGTCTTACTTGCCTCTTGTTTCATTTCCTGCTTTGGTGCCCTCATGGCCGGGAGGCCTCGTCCTTGAGCATCGCGCTGTGTATCTGAAGCTGCCATCGGCTGCGCCTGCTGGCTGCCCTGCGGGCACCGCAACAGCTACAAGGCGCTCAACTCAAGGACTGGGATTAGTTCGATAGCAACTGCCTTTTTTGTGATAATATGGGACAAGCATGACTCCTTTGCTTTTTCAGATCAGTCCCTGCTCTTTCAGATTTGCAATCCGAAAGAGTGACCAAACCAGCGATCTGCTCTTTTGGATTTGCAATCTGAAAGTTTGCTACTACGAGGATCTGTAATCCGATCTTTCACCTGGCCAGTAGTTGAACTGGGGCTAAAAGTTAGAATTCGGATCGGAAGTCCAGGCAATAAGTGCTCGGGTTTTGCAAAACCCGAAGAATAACCAAGCCAGTGATTTGCGTTAAGTGCTCCCGGATTACAAACTCCGAAGAGCAACTTGCGCAGCGGTCAGTTTATACTTGTGTCTTGATCGTAGCTTTAGGCAATGAGCAGAGCGGGTTAATTTGATGTCGCTGAATTCATTCTAATCCTATAAATCCTCATTTCATCATCTAAATCCTGATTCAGACAAATTAAGGTTTTAAAAAGCCCCCTCTCCTGGAAAGGGGAGGGTTGGGGAGGGGTGGATTTTCTGCTCGGGAGTTAGCTGGCTAATGGATTTACCTCACCCCAGCCCTCTCCTTAAAAGGAGAGGGAGTTTTCGTACAATTGCGTACTTTATAAGGAGAGGGGGTTTTCGTGCAATTCCGTTCTATTAAAGGAAAGGTTGATGCTTACTGAAATGCTTTATCTGGGTTTAATGCGCGGCTTCTTTCGGGTAGCACACATAATACTTTTCTACTTTATTGCTCAACGCCCTGATGTTAGGTAGATCTGACGCTTCCGCGACATCTATGACGTAACCCGATTTGGTGAGCATGTCAATGGTCTGTCCCTCGGCGTCGTAGGCGTTGTTGCCTATTTTACCAGAGATCATCAGGTATTTCAGGTCCTCTTCAGAAACGTGGAATTTTTCCTGTACCAGTTCCTGGATGCCCAAAAGCAGTTCGGTATCGATGGGTTTGCTGGAGATTACCACCTTAAAGAGCCTGCGATTCAGGATGCTGTTGGCTAACAGCGACAGGATCTGGTCTGTGTGTGAGGCCCAGAGCTTGATGCCGCCCCATATGTCGTGGTCGTCGAGGCTTACGAAGCGCTCCAGGATGCTGCTGTCCTGCTGGAAATCCTGCATGGTGTGGTCAGAGGCCAGGAAGTATTTCAGGCAGGGGCTGGCCGGTACGTCAATACCCTGCTGCAGGAGCTGGCGCGCCCGCTGCACTACCCGCAGCACCATGTTCTCGGCGCTGATCACGGTTTTGTGCAGGTATACCTGCCAGTACATCAGCCGGCGGCTCACCAAAAAGTTTTCAATACTATAGATCGCCTTCTCCTCTACCACCAGCTTATCGTTGGCCACATCCAGCATTTTAATGATGCGGTCCGCGCCGATCTTGCCCTCGTACACACCGGTGTAAAAGCTGTCGCGGTTCAGGTAATCGAGGCGGTCTACGTCGAGTTGGCTTGAAACGAGCTGGTGGAAAAACTTACGGGCGTACTTTCCGGTAAATATATCTATAGCCAGGCTCAATCTGCCGTCGAAATGTTCGTTAAGCAGGTGCATGATGTGCAGCGAGAGGTGCTCGTGGTGCACATTTTTAAAAATAGCTGTTTCGAGGGCATGCGAAAAAGGACCGTGCCCGATGTCGTGCAGCAGGATGGCAATAAGGGAGGCTTCGAATTCTTTATCAGAAATTTCGTTATTTTTACTTTTTAGCGTGTTCAAAGCCGTATTCATCAGGTGCATGGCGCCAAGTGCATGATGGAAGCGCGTATGCAAAGCCCCCGGGTATACCATCTCTGTCAGGCCCAGTTGTTTAATGCGGCGCAGGCGCTGGAAATAGGGATGATCGATGATATCGAAAATAAGCTCGGTAGGAACGGTGATGAAGCCGTAAACAGGGTCGTTGAAGATCTTTTTCTTGTTCACTAGAACCGGAATTTAGGGTTTGATGGTAGAACTGATACTTTGTTATTCCCTTGTACGTGCAAGTGGGTTACCTGGCGCGAGCGTTTTAGCTCCTAAAGAGTTCGGGATCTGCGACTTGTGACTTGCTATAAATTGGACCTGTGGTCCAGTCGAGTCGGAGACTCGACACCACTTTTAGACACAAGTCTGCAGACTTGCGCCAGTAAGGTAAATTGTTTTTCGTCCCCCTTTGAAGGGGGTAGGGGGATGACAATCGTATCAAGAGACATTATATGTTTATAATATGTTTATAATAAAGGGTTATTATACTCTTATACTGAATCTAAGAAAATTGATCAGCAAGTGTAATCATCCCCCTACCCCCTTCAAAGGGGGACTTGATCTGTAGTGTAAGTAGCCATAATAATACCTTAAAACTAGCAACTAAAATTACCAAGGAGACATAAAACTATGCAAAGATATAATATTTTGTGGGCAGATGATGAGATCGATCTTCTGAAGCCACACATACTTTTTTTAGAGGACCGCGGCTACGACATCACGCCTGTGAACAGCGGCACCGATGCTATTGAGGAGTTTAAGGAAAAAACCTTTGACCTCGTTTTCCTGGATGAGAACATGCCCGGCATTAGTGGCCTGCAAACGCTGAACGAGCTGAAAACCATTCGTCCTTCGGTGCCCGTGATCATGATCACCAAGAGCGAGGAGGAGCATATCATGGAGGAGGCCATCGGCTCAAAGATATCAGACTACCTGATCAAGCCCCTGAACCCGAACCAGATCCTGCTTTCCGTTAAAAAAACGCTGGAGAACAAGCGCCTGGTATCCGAGAAGACCAACATGAGCTACCAGCGCGATTTCAGGCAGCTGGGCATGGCTTTTGGGGAGCGTCTGAGTCAGCAGGAGTGGGCGGACATCTATAAAAAGCTGGTTTTCTGGGAATTGGAGATAGATGAGACCGAGAACAAAAGTATGGCCGACGTGATCAACATGCAGAAGGACGAGGCCAACTCTAACTTTGCCAAGTTCGTGATGGACAATTACGAAGACTGGATAAATAAGGAAAGCGATGATGCCCCGCTCATGTCGCATCAGCTGTTTAAGGAGCGCGTGTTCCCGATCATGAAGGAAACCGAGCGGCCCGTATTCTTTTTGCTGATCGATAACCTGCGCTATGACCAATGGAAGGTGCTGGAGCCGCTGATATCGGAATACTTCACCGTAGATTCGGAAGAAATGTTCTATTCCATACTTCCTACCACCACGGCTTATGCCCGTAACGCCATTTTCTCGGGCATGCTGCCCACCGAAATTGCCAAAAAGTACCCGAACATGTGGGTGTACGATGATGAGGACGAAGGCAAGAACCTGCACGAGGCCGACTTCCTGGATATCCAGTTTCAGCAGAACAAGGTAACCGACAAGCACAGCTACCACAAAATCACCAACGTGCAGGCGGGGCGCGACCTGCTGAACAAGTTCAGTAACCTGGATAACAACAAGCTGAACGTGATCGTGTATAACTTCGTGGACATGCTCTCGCATGCCCGCACCGACAGCAACATGGTGCGCGAACTGGCCCCCGACGAATCGGCTTACCGCTCCATTACCAAGTCTTGGTTCCTGCACTCGCCGCTTTACGATACGCTGAAAGCGATCGCGGATAAAAAAGGGAAGCTGATCATTACCACCGACCACGGTACCATCCGGGTAAAAAGGCCGTTTAAGATCATTGGCGACAGGAACACGAACACCAACCTACGCTATAAGCACGGTAAAAACCTGGGTTACACCGATAAAGATGTGTTTACGGTACGCAAGCCCGAGCGATTTTTCTTGCCAAAGGCCAATGTTTCCACTACGTTTGTATTCGCGATAGAGGATTACTTTTTTGCCTATCCGAACAACTATAATTACTACGTGAACTACTACAAAGATACTTTCCAGCACGGAGGGCTGTCGTTGGAGGAGATGATCATACCATTTATCACGCTTACATCTAAAAATGCTTAGCACAGGAATAGAAAGAGCACAAATTACGATGTCGTCGTTGGCTGAACTGCCGGCGGCGGCTTCTGTGCTTTTAGAGGCGGCCCGCGAACCGGTCATACTTTTTGAAGGGCCCATGGGCGCAGGCAAAACAACCCTGATCAAAGAAGTATGCCGCCAGCTTGGGGTGGCAGACAATGTGAGCAGCCCTACTTTCGCGCTGGTAAACGAATACGAGGGGGCAGACAGGAAACTAATTTACCATTTTGATTTTTATAGGATAAATACCGAGCGCGAGGCCGTGGACATTGGGGCGCTGGAATATTTCGAGTCGGGCAAGCTGTGCCTGATAGAGTGGCCCTCCATGATCCCGAATTTGCTGCCTGAGCACTATTTGCTTGTTACCCTGCAGCCCGACGCCCAAGGCGAAGCGCGCACCATGACCATAAAAGAGGTTTAGAATGGCCGAAAGAATTACGATTGATCTAGGGAAACTGGCTACCAGTCCCGCGCTTTACCCCAAAGAGTCGATGATGGCCGTGGAGGAACGCCGCCGTAGTCTTTTTATCGGGATTCCCAAAGAGTCGTCGTTCCAGGAGAACCGCATTGGCCTGACGCCGGATGCCGTAAAACAGCTCACCGACCACGGGCACCGCATCCGCATCGAGGCCGGGGCCGGTAGTCCGTCCAAGTATTCCGACAACGAGTATTCAGAAGCAGGCGCCAAGATCGTGTATTCACCGGAGGAAGTATACGAGGCCGACATCATCCTGAAAATCGCACCTCCTACCTACGACGAAGTAGAATACCTGCGGCCGGGCCAGACACTTATTTCCGCGCTCCACTTCGCCAACCTGACAGCAGATTATATCAATGCCCTGGTCCGCAAAAAGATCAACGCCTTGTCGTTTGAGCTGCTGCGCGACAAATCGGAGGCTAAGCCTGTGGTAAGGGCCATGAGCGAAATTGCAGGCAGCACCGTAATGCTGATCGCGGCAGAGTACCTAAGCAGCAGCAGCGATGGCAAAGGGGTAATATTAGGTGGGATTACAGGTGTGCCGCCCAGCAAGGTGGTTATCCTTGGGGCAGGCACTGTGGCGGAGTATGCTGCCCGGGCCGCCCTGGGCCTGGGTGCCGAGGTGAAGGTGTTCGACAATCACATCTACAAGCTCCGCAGGCTAAAACATAACATCGGCTCCCAGATCTTTACCTCCACCCTCGACAAGGCCGTGCTTTACCCGGAGATCAAGCAGGCCGACGTGGTGATCGGCGCACTGGTTTCCGACGAAGGGCAGATGCCCTGTATGGTGGAGGAGGGCGTGGTGGCCCAGATGAACCCCGGCTCCATCATCATCGACGTATGCATAGACCAGGGGGGCTGCTTTGAGACCTCCGAGACCACCTCGCACTCACGCCCTATCTACCGCAAGTACGACATCATCCATTACTGCGTGCCCAACATCGCCTCCCGCGTGCCCCGCACCGCTACCCAGGCCCTGAGCAACATCTTCATGCCGATCTTCAACGAGTTCTCGAAGTATGGCGGCGTGAATGAGGTGCTGTTCATGAACGAGCATTACCGCAGCGGGGTGTACATCTACAAAGGCAGCCTGACCAATTCGCAAATAGCCCGGAAGTTTGGCATGCGCTACAAGGAGCTGGGGCTGATGATTGCGGTGCGGAACTGATTTCTGACCTTACAGGGTCTTTATGACCTATGAGTGTCTTGAATTCTTGTAATTGCCTTTTGCTATCTATACTAGAATTCTTTCATCCTCAGTCTTACTTGCTGTTTTGTATCATTTCTGACTTTGGTGCGCTCTAGCCCGCGAGGGCTCGTCCTCGGGCATCGCGCTGTACCGTCTTCCTTTGCTCGCTTGCGCTTTGCAATGCTGCTATCGCAGCACCGGAACCCGCTAAGGCGCTCAACCAAAGGACTGGGATTAGGTTTGATAGCCACAGACTTTGCTATGGACCAGCAAGTCCCCCTTTGAAGGGGGCAGGGGGATGATTACACCTGCGAGCAAGTCCAGTTTCTGTGACTTTTAAGTCTTGGTTCCCGAACTTGTATCGGGGGACGGAGTTGTTGGGCTCGCTGCAATTTTCAGCATCTTTCCTACCTCATAACCATCACCTAACCATCACCTAACCACCTATTTTTGCCTCCCACAGTGATTTTATTGTATCCGAACCTATTGTTCAAACATTTTTTAGTAATTTTGAAAAATGTATGCAGCAGGCTGTAGCCGGCGCAGCATTTTATCACCTTGATTAACATGAAACTAAAAGCTCAATACCTGCTGGGTATTATACTTCTGCTCTCCTCCTGTGCATCTCTTAAACCAAGGGACATAGTCTACTTTAGCAATCTTCCGCAAGAGCAGTTGCTTACCGAGCAGGTTGCCGACATAGGTGAGCCAGTGATCAAAACCGGGGACTTACTGACGATAACAGTGATGAGCCTGGATCAAAAGTCGAACATGCTCTTTAACCAGGGGGTGATCATGGTAGGCGAGGGGAGTAGTATGCAGAGGCAGAGTTCTGGTGACACAAATGAAGGGTACCTGGTAGATAAAGAAGGTTTTATTGAATTTCCGGTGCTGGGCAAAATAAAACTTGCTGGTCTCACCAAGGAGCAGGCCATGCAGCAGATAAAAGCAGAGTTGAATACATATGTTGAGAATCCCATCGTGAAAGTGCGGCAGGCAAACTTTCGGTTCACAGTGCTGGGAGAAGTGAGTAGTCCTTCCATTGTTACCGTGCCTACTGATAAAGAAAGCGTTACGATACTGGAAGCAATGGGGATGGTGGGCGATATGACCATTTATGGTAAAAGGGAAAATGTGCTGGTGATACGCCATGTAGATGGAGTGAGAACGATGGCACGACTTAACCTGAATAACAGGGAGGTGTTCAGCTCGCCCTATTTTTATCTAAAGCAAAACGATGTGGTTTATGTGGAGCCGGATAAGGCGAAGATAGCCGGAACAAGCTTAATCCGTAGGAATTGGGGGTTTGTAGTTGGGTTAGTCTCCACAGCCTTTTTTGTGTATTCTCTTTTTAAATAATATTTAACTCTCAGGAGAAAGTGTACATGACAGAGTTAGATTTTCAAGGCTCCGAGTCGGAATCAATTGATATAAAAGGCATCCTGCTAAAATATCAACGGTACTGGTACCTGTTTGTGTTGGGTGTTATGTTAAGCATGGCTGGTGCATACCTGTATTTGCGCTATGCAACACCACTTTATTTTGTGAGCAGTACCTTGCTGGTGAAGGATGACCAACAGGGTGCGAATGTGCTTTTCAGCGATCTGGCTTTGCTGCAGAACAGCAAGAGCATGGAGAATGAGATAATCGTGCTCAAGTCCAGCACTCTCATGCAGCGGGTGTTAAACGAACTATCGCTTAATACGAGGTATTTTGTTGACGGTCGGGTGAAGACCATCGAGCTGTACGGTGAAAACAGACCAGTGAAGGTAATTGTCAGTAGCCTGGATTCTGCAGCGCTAGGAAAGACGATAGTCCTACATATAAAGGATGCCAATACTTTTGAGCTTGAAGAGGAAACTGCTACTGAAGTATACCAGTTTGGCACGCAAATTAAAAAACCATACGGCAGTTTTACGGTGGTAACGGTGCCCGGTGTAAACGCAACGGGCAAAACAATCAGCGTTTTATTTCAGGATATCAGGAAAAGAGCTGATTACTACAACCAAAAGCTCACAATAGCTCCCTATAATAAAAGCGCCAGTGTGCTGGTGTTGAGTTTGGTAGATCCAGTGCCTAAAAAAGCGAAGGACATCATAAACAAACTGATAGAGGTTTATATAGAAGAAGGCGTAGAAGATAAAAAGAGGCTGGCAACCAGTACTATCCAATTTATCGATGAAAGGTTGAAATTCTTGACGGAAGAATTAACAGCCGTGGAGAAGGATGTAGAACAGTACAAAAAAGAAAATGAGCTGGTAGATGTTAGCACAGCTGCGGGCCTGGCTTTATCTAATACAGAAGCCTACCGTAAGCAGCTGGCCGATTTGGCCATTCAAATAGATGTATTAGAGTCAATTGAGGGCTATCTTAATAAAGAGCCCAGACAGTATGACCTGATACCTACCAGCCTTAGTATCAGCGACCCAACCTTAGGGGGGCTTATTGCAAACTTCAACCAATTGCAGCTAGAGCGGCAGCGCTTGCTACAAACAGCGAAGCCAGAGAGTCCGCTGGTGAAAAACATTGACGAGCAGTTGGCGAACCTGCAGAATAACATATTGGAGAACTTGCGCAATGTGCGCAAAGGCCTCGCTATTTCCCGCAGTAATTTGCAGGCAAGCGCTTCTCAGTTTAGATCAAAAGTACAGCAGGCACCTACCCTGGAACGCGAAATGCAGGTGATTGGCAGGCAGCAAGGCATCAAGTCAGAGCTTTATCTGTATCTGCTACAAAAGAGAGAAGAAGCCGCCATTTCGTTGGCCGCCACAGTATCCAACTCCCGTATGATCGATCCGGCTACCATAGCAGATGGCCCTGTTGAACCAAAACCTCAGATGATTTACCTGATTGCTTTACTTGTGGGCCTGGCTGTGCCATTCGCTGGCATTACAGTAGCCGACCTGTTAAACGACAAAGTGCAGCTTGTAAAAGATGTGGAGAAAAAAACAGCCGCTCCAATATTGGGCGAACTGAACCATAGCGACACATTTGAAGCAGTTATTGTTAAGAAGGACAGTAGATCTCCTGTAGCAGAACAGTTCCGCCTGATCAGGTCTAACCTGCAATTCGCTACCATAGGTAAAGAGAATAAAGTCATATTGATAACATCAAGTATGACCGGAGAAGGAAAAACCTTCTTTAGCATCAACTTAGCAGCCAGCCTGATGCTCACCGGTAAAAAGGTGGTTATCATTGGGTTCGATCTCCGGAAGCCAAAACTCACGCAAGGCCTAAGTCTTCCGAACGAAGTGGGTATCACGAATTACCTGATCTCTGACATGGTAGGTATCGAAGATATACTACAGAAAGTACCGGAACTTCCGAATTTATACGTGATCGGTGTCGGCCCAATCCCTCCGAATCCGGGTGAATTAATGATGCTTCCTAAAATTGGGGTTTTGATTGAGCAATTAAAAGAAGTGTTCGATCATGTGGTGATTGATACTGCCCCGGTAGGCCAGGTAGCTGATGCTTTTGCTTTAGCACCTTATATTGATTCCAGCATTTACCTGGTGCGCTACAATTATACCAGTAAATCGCAGCTGGCTATCATTGATGACATATACCGTAGCAAGAAGCTGAAGCACCCGATGATCGTGCTAAACGATGCTAAGAAAGAAAATAGCTACGGCTACGGCTACGGCTACGGGTACGGCTACGGAGATGATGAAAAGCAAGGTTGGCGGAAGAGCCTAAAAAAGCGTGTGAACGCATAAAGTATATTAAACATTGCCCTGCGTCAAGTTTACAACTTGGAGTAAAAATGAGGCCAGTTTTTAACTGGCGAAAAGGATGATACAGATAAACGCCAGTTACAAACTGGTACTATAATAAGCTCCAAGTTGTAAACTTGAAGCATAAATTACGAAACAGTTTAATTCCAAAAAGTAAATACCACATGTCATTAACAGCCGAAATAAAAGACGCAAAGATTGCCGTAATCGGACTAGGCTACGTCGGCCTTCCCCTTGCCGTTGAATTTGCTAAAAAGTATAAAACCTTCGGCTTCGACATCAACGCAAAGCGAGTCAGCGAGTTAAACGAAGGGCAGGACTTTACTCTGGAAGTGGACGAGCAGAGTTTGAAGGCAGTGCTGACAAACGACTGTACCACTTCGACTGGACTGTTCTGTACCAATGAGCTTCAAAAAATACAGGAGTGTAATTTTTTTATTATAACGGTTCCAACCCCTGTAGATAAGTATAACCGACCTGACTTAACCCCACTTTATAAAGCTAGTGAAACAGTGGGCAAGGTGCTAAAAGCAGGAGATATCGTAGTTTATGAATCTACTGTATATCCTGGGGTAACAGAGGAAGAGTGTGTGCCTGTTCTTGAAAAAATATCTGGATTAAAATTTAACAAAGATTTCTTTGCAGGCTACTCACCGGAGCGTATCAACCCAGGTGATAAGGAGCATACGGTAGCAAAAATTCTTAAAATTACCTCGGGATCTACCCCAGAAGCAGCTGAGAAAGTAGATCAGCTATATAATTCTGTGATAACTGCTGGTACACATAAAGCCACAAGTATAAAAGTAGCGGAGGCAGCCAAAGTAATCGAAAATGCACAGCGGGATATCAATATTGCCTTTGTAAATGAACTGGCTAAAATATTCAATCGACTGGGTATTGATACAGATGAAGTATTACAAGCGGCTGGGACCAAATGGAACTTCCTGAATTTTAAGCCCGGGCTGGTTGGAGGACATTGTATTGGAGTAGACCCGTACTACTTGGCCCAAAAAGCACAGGAAGTAGGTTACCATCCGGAAATTATACTTGCAGGACGCCGGTTGAATGACGGAATGGGTGAGTATGTAGCACATGAGGTAGTGAAACTGATGGTAAAGAAAGAGATTCCTGTAAAAGGATCAAAAATTCTGGTTCTGGGGATAACCTTCAAAGAGAACTGTCCTGATGTACGGAACACTAAAGTAGTAGATATCCTCTACACCCTTAAAGACTACAGTACCGACATCACTATATATGATCCATGGGCAAAGCCAGCAGAAGTCAAACATGAGTATGGCTGGAGCTCTGTAACAGAACTGGATTCTGAAAATACATTTGACGCCATCATCCTGGCCGTATCTCATAATGAGTTTAAAAAACTTAACCTAAAAAGTCTCTGCAAATCAAATGCAGTAATCTACGACGTAAAAGGAGTGCTCCCTAAAATACTCTCCGACGCACGTCTTTAGAAGTAAAAGAAAAAGCTCCCCTCCTTGGTTAAGGAGGGGTAGGGGTGGTTTGACCCTTCACCACAAAAACACTAAATTAACTATGTACAACACCCCCTATCATACCGAAGACCTCAGCCAGTTTAGCTTCCTCATTACCGGAGGTGCAGGTTTTATTGGCTCAAACATTGTAGAATACATGCTCAAGTATGGTGCAAAGAAGGTAAGAGTACTAGATAACTTTTCCACTGGCTCTCATGCAAATATCGAAGAATTCAAGATGAATTCTGCTTTTGAATTGCTGGAAGGCGACATACGCGATTTGGAAACCTGTAGAAAAGCATTAGAGGGAATTGACTTTGTTTCTCACCAAGCTGCACTAGGTTCGGTGCCGCGCTCTATAAATGACCCTGTTACCAGCAATGATGTAAACATCAGTGGCTTTTTAAATATGCTAGTCGCAGCCCGAGATGCAGGTGTAAAACGCATGGTTTATGCTGCCAGTTCCAGTACCTACGGCGATCATCCTGGCTTACCTAAAGTAGAAGATCAGATAGGAAATCCTTTGTCTCCTTATGCAGTAACAAAGTATGTGAATGAGCTTTATGCAAGCGTTTTTTCAAAGACTTACGATTTTCATACTGTTGGTCTGAGATACTTTAATGTGTTTGGCCCGAAGCAAAATCCTAAAGGGCCTTATGCTGCTGTCATTCCGCTATTTATTGAGGCTGCTATTAAAGGAGAGGTTCCTTTTATCAATGGAGATGGTGAAACAAGTCGTGATTTTACTTTTGTAGAGAATGCGGTACAGGCGAATATCAGATCTTTATTAGCAATTGGAATTGATAAGCATGAGGTGTTAAATATTGCTTTTGGAGAAAGAACCAAGCTCAACCAATTGTGGGGAAAAATAATAGAAATTGCGGGGATAGATCTGGCTCCTGAATATAAGGAGGAGCGAAAAGGTGATGTACGGCATAGCTTAGCTGATATTAGTAAAGCAAGCAAATTGATAGGGTATAACCCTCAATATTCTGTTTTGGATGGCCTCGCACTGGCATTTAGATGGTATAAGGATAATTCCATGGCAATATATTTGGGTAAGTAGTTTTTTAAGCGAAAAGCGTCCATAATGAAGGGAATCATACTTGCCGGCGGTTCCGGCACCAGGCTTCACCCGCTGACGCTGGCGGTGAGCAAGCAGCTCATGCCGGTCTACGACAAGCCGATGATCTACTACCCGCTCTCCACGCTGATGCTGGCCGGCATACGCGAGATCCTCATCATCTCCACGCCCCACGACTTGCCCATGTTCGAGCGTTTGCTTGGCGACGGGAGCCAGATCGGCTGCGCGCTCAGCTACAAGATGCAGGAGGTGCCCAACGGGCTGGCGCAGGCCTTCGTGATCGGGGAGGAGTTCATCGGGGATGACAAGGTGGCCCTGATCCTTGGCGACAACATCTTCTACGGTTCGGGGATGGGAAACTTGCTGCGGGCCAACAACGAACCTGATGGTGGTGTTGTATTTGCCTACCACGTGCAAGACCCGGAGCGTTATGGTGTGGTGGAATTCGACGGGGATAGGAGAGTAGTGTCGATTGAGGAAAAGCCTAAATATCCCAGATCCAGTTATGCCGTACCAGGGCTCTACTTGTACGACAATGAGGTGGTGGAGATCGCTAAGGCCCTGGAGCCAAGCCCGAGAGGGGAATACGAGATCACGGACGTGAACCGCGAGTACTTCAGAAGGGGCAAGCTGAAAGTAGGCATCCTGGACCGTGGCACGGCCTGGCTCGACACGGGCACCATCCAGTCGCTGATGCAGGCGGCCACGTTTGTGCAGGTGATAGAGGAGCGGCAGGGGCTCAAGATCGGCTGCATTGAAGAGGTGGCTTACCGCATGGGCTATATCACAGCCGAGCAATTGCAGCGCATAGCAGAGCCTCTCAGAAAGAGCGGCTACGGCGATTACCTTATTGGACTGCTTAAGGAAACGAAAGCTAAAGTAAATTCATAGGTTCAGCTGTTATAAAACCAGATATAGCTGCAACCATAGTTGTCTTTCGACTTCTAAATAATAGAAAACACATTTTCATGAACCCTTACATTTACATTTTTGGTACTATTGTTTTCACCGTGTATGGCCAGATAATTCTTAAATGGCGACTAAACCGATTAGGCAGTTTACCTGAGACAGTAGTAAATAAACTGCTGTTTTTATCAAAAGCTCTATTTGATCCTTTTATTTTTTCAGGTTTTGCTTCAGCTTTTGTCGCCTCATTGTTTTGGATGGCAGCGATGACAAAATTTGAGATTACAAAAGCATATCCATTTATGAGTTTAGCACCTGCTCTTGTATTAGTTATAGGTGTAGTTTTTCTAAATGAGCATTTTACAGTTGGTAAAGTTGTTGGATTAGCTTTTATAATTTTAGGTACCATAATAACTGTCAAAGGTTAAACATAGGGTGCTGTAAAACCTTTAAGAAGTTTCTCTCATCATCACTCAAACTTGAACATGTTTTTATGAAACAACCATATAGAAGTCTATTGAGAGGTAAAAAATTGGCTGTCATAGGAGGAAGCTACCTGCAGTTACCTCTTATTCTAAAAGCAAAAGAACTGGATGTCTCAACCTACTGTTTTTCGTGGTTAGAAGGTGCAGTTTGTAAAAACTATTGCGACTTCTTTTTTCCAATTTCAATCTTAGAGAAAGAAGCGATTCTAAAAGAATGTATGAAAGCTGGTATAGATGGTATTATAACAATAGCGTCAGATGCTGCTGTACCTACAGTAAACTACGTTGCATCTGAAATGGGGTTAATTGGTAATCCTAGTGCTAACAGTGAACAATATGTGAACAAGTATAGAATGCGGTTAGTTTTATCAAAGGCAAACATTAGAATGCCAAAATACAAGGAAATAACCAGCAGCGCTTCGCTGTGTCATAAAGAGATAGTAAAAGATGCAGATTTTAAATTTCCGTTGATTGTTAAGCCAGTAGATAGATCTGGAAGCAGGGGAGTCTTCAAAATTGACACTTCATCTCAACTAGATCCTATGATATTGCGAGCTGCTAATGAATCTTTTAGTAAAAAAGTTATTGTAGAGGAATACATAGAAGGAAGAGAGTTCAGTGTAGAAGCAATTAGCTGGAAGGGTAAACATAAAATCCTTGCAATAACTGAGAAAGAAACCACAGGAGCACCTTTTTTTGTAGAGCTAGCTCATCACCAGCCGGCGTTTTTATCGGAGTTAGAGGTTGCTGCAATTAGTGATTTTACCCAAGACTCTTTATCTGCGCTTGAGTTTTTTAATGGTGCGTCACATACCGAAGTAAAGATTACAAATGAAGGAGATGTGTTTCTTATTGAAATTGGAGCAAGAATGGGTGGAGACTTCATAGGATCTGACTTAGTGCAACTATCTACTGGGTATGACTTCTTAGGAGGGGTAATAGAAATTGCATTGGGTCATTTTACAGAGCCTAAGATTGAGGCTCAGAGCTTCTCTGGTGTATATTTCCTATCAGAAGAAACCAAGAAAATAAATCATATTATTGAAGAATCTCACCTGTATAAGTGGGTTGTTAAGTCAGAACGAACAGATAAAAATTTGAGATCAATTACTAACAGTGCCGACAGGTCTGGTTATTTTATTTATCAGTCAGACTACAAAATTGAGTTGTAGAAAACAAATAAAGACATCTTACTTTACGATGAGAGTAGCAATCTATGGGGCAGGTGAGCTTGGCTTACAGTTATTGAATTTTTTTTTACGAGAAAGTATTGATATTGCTGGATTTTTTGATGACACGAAGAAGAAAGGTGAGCTTGTTAGTGAGGATTATGAGATAATTGGAGGGATTGATGACTTACAGCAGTTGTACTTACAAGAGGCATTTCAGTCTATAGCTTTAGCTATTGGATATAAGCATTTAGAGGAAAAGTATAAGTTGCTAAAGCAAATAAAGCACGTAAGAATTCCTACTTTTACATATATACATCCTTCAGCTATTGTTGACCCAACTGCTAAAATTGAACAGGGAGTTACTGTTTTTCCTGGATGCATTCTTGATAAAAACACAATTTTATGTTCAGGTACATTGTTAAACAATGGCTGTATTATTTCTCATGATAGTGTGGTTGGGAACTGTTCTTTTTTAGCACCTGGTGTTGTAGTGTCAGGTTTCACAAAAATAGGTGCACGGTGCTTTTTAGGTAGCGGAACGGTTGCCGTTGATAACATTTCCCTTGCAGATGATTCTATGTTCGGAGCAGGTTCTTTGATTACAAAGAGCGTGCTAGAAAGAGGTAGGTATGTAGGAGCGCCAATAAGAAAAATTAAGTAATGCTTTCTTTATCAGTTATAATTCCAGTTTATAGAGCAGTTGCTACCCTAGAGCAGTTAGTTATTTCTATTAGCGATATACAATCCATTAGAGTAAATGAAATAATCTTTGTATATGATTGTGGTAAAAGAGAGTCATGGGAAGAGATAGAGAGGCTCGTTGAAAAATACGCAAATGTAAAAGGTATTCGCCTTTCAAGAAATTTTGGACAACATAATGCAACTATTTGTGGGTTTGAATACGCTACAGGAGAATACATCGTAACTATGGATGAGGATTTACAGCACGATCCAGTTTCAATCGACAAACTCTTGGATGAACAAGTAAAAACAGGGGCAGATGTAGTTTATGGAATTTATGATGAAAGGAAACATTCAAATTTTAGAAACATTACAAGCGGAATTTTAAATAAAATGCTTGAATTAGGTATTCCTGACCTACATCGAAACTACAGTTCATTCAGACTTTTAAAATCAGGTTTGGCAAAAGAGACTTTAGGTATGAGGAACTCTTACACATTTTTAGATGGATATTTAACCTGGATAACGACTAATGTAACTTCAGTGAAAATACCTCATTCTGAAAGCCAAGCTGGCGTAAGCTCATATACCCTGATAAAGCTCATAGAACACTCAGTTAATATATTTGTTACCTTTTCTAATTTACCAATAAGGGTACTAACTTTCAGTTCGATAGCTTTTTTTCTATTTAGCTTTATGTATGGTATTTACATCATTACAAATACCATGCTTTTCGACAATTATGCAGCTGGTTTCCCTACTCTGGCTGCTTTACTCGGCTTTGGTTTTGGATTTGTGCTACTCGGACTCGGAATTGTGGGAGAATATATTCAGAAAATAAACTTAAAAACAACGAATCGTCCAAATTATTCTATAGCTAAAGTTATATGAAAATACCTTTCAATAAACCTTTTCTTACAGGTAAGGAAACAACATACATAGAGGACGCAGTAAAAACGGGCAAAATATCTGGGAATGGGAAATATACGCAGCTTTGCCACCAATTCTTTCAGGAACGCTATGGTTTTCACAAATGTCTGTTAACTACCTCTTGTACTGATGCACTAGAAATGGCTGCTATCCTTTTAGATATAGAGCCAGGTGATGAAGTGATATTGCCTTCTTACACTTTTGTAAGTACAGCAAATGCTTTTGTGCTGCGGGGTGCTAAGTTAGTTTTTGCAGATTCCAGAGCAGATCACCCGGGCATCGATGAGAGTTCTATAGAAGCTCTGATAACTGAAAAGACAAAAGCTATTGTCGTTGTACATTATGCTGGTGTTGCCTGTGACATGGATGTGGTGATGGATGTTGCTGAAAGGCACGGAGTTTTTGTAGTAGAAGATGCTGCGCAGGCCATAGATTCCTATTACAAAGGAAAGGCACTTGGTGGTATAGGTCATTTGGCAGCATTTTCCTTCCATGAAACCAAAAATATTATCAGTGGTGAGGGGGGGATGTTAGTAATAAATGATGAACGCTTCGCTAATCGCGCCGAGATCATCTGGGAAAAGGGCACTAACAGATCTGCCTTTTTCAGAGGAGAAGTGGATAAGTATGGGTGGGTAGATGTAGGATCCTCTTTCTTGCCATCGGAGGTGATTTCAGCTTTTCTATATGCACAGTTAGAAAGCCTTGATGAGATACAAGCTAAGCGAAAAATGCTCTGGGATGCATATTTTAATTTATTAGGTGATAAAGATCTTGGTGCTTATAGACTTCCTTATATACCTGATTATGCGACGAATAATGCGCATATGTTTTATTTAGTTGCTGATAATGCAGATGCACGCGATGTCTTCATTTCAAGTTTAAAAACTGCTGGCATACACTCTGTTTTTCATTATCTATCTTTGCACAGTAGCCCATTCTATGGAAGTAAGCATGATGGCAGAATATTACCAAATACTGATCGATTCACGGACTCTTTGATAAGAATGCCACTTTACCATGATCTTAGCGTAGATGAAGTTGGGCTTATTGTTGGAACGATATGAAAAGAAAATATTTAGCTTTTCTCCTTTTATTTTTAGTAATATCGGGCTTTTCTATTTTTCAGGTTTACCCTATGTGGGATGATTGGACAATCAACAGAATGCCCTATGAAGTAATTAAGAGCCAATTTATTGGAAATGGGTTACATCCCTTTGGTATAAGTCATCTCCACCTATTTGTCAATTATCTTACGCCAAATATTTTAGGAGTTAGGCTATTAAACTGGTTGCTATTTTTAGTAACAGGTTACTTATTCTATAGAATACTGAAGAATTACGACCTTCCTCAAGAATTACCTTTCTTAGCTTTTAGTTTATTTATTCTTAGTCCCTTATATTCAATAAAGACTTTTCAAATAGTCCTACCATATAATCTGTGTTTATTGCTGTTCTGTATAGCATGTAATTTATACTTAACTAATAAAAAGTTGTTGGCAGCAGTTTTCTTTTTCATTTCTTTCATAACAAATTCATTATTATTTTTCTTTTATCCTGTATTCATCTTATTAAAAAAGTTCCGGTTTAAAAAAGAGGACCTTGTATTTTTCGCCTTACCCGTTGTGTTTTTTTTCTTGAAGAGCCTTATCTCTAAACCTACTGGTTTGTATGAAACTGTTGGTTACAATAAAATAAATATTGTAGGCTTACTTATTGATGGACCAGTTAATGTATTACGAACCTTGGCATTATTCCCAAAGGTCTTAATTACCTATTGGTTGCAAAATGACTTTTGGAATTTTATTCTACTCATACCGATTTTAATTGTTTCTATTTTTTTTGTTAAATCTCTTTCACTAAAAAGCTTGAGCACTGATGTTGCAAATGGGAGTTCTAAGAATCTAAAATATTTATTCATAGCATCATTTATTCTTATATTAAGCGCAATTTATCCTTATGCGGTTGTAAATAAACTGCCAACAGGTTTGTTTTATGAGTCTCGGCATCAACTTCTATTAGGAATTGGTGTTTCTTTGTTCCTCTCTGCTGTTTATATAGTATCACGTAAGAAAAGAATCCTTCTTTCCAACGTTTTTCTAACCTGTGTAGTGGCTGCTTTTGTGTGGACAAACCTCTTATTCCAAAAGGATTTGTTGATTAATAGTCAAAACCAAATTGCTCTTTTTAAGGAACTTGCGAAGCATAAGGATAATAGAAGTAAACTTGTTTTCTTAAAGCAAAAGCAAGTTTATTCAAATGGTTTAAATAGTTGGTCTTTTTATGAGTATGGTGGATATCTGATGCATAAAAATTTATTGAGAAATAAAATTTTAGTAACACCACATACATCAGAGTTAATTGAAAAGCACGGATTCAAGCATTTGTTAAGAAGAAACTATAACATAGATCAATTTGACTCTTTAAATTATGAGATTGATACCATAACCTATGTAATAGAAAGACCACCAATTTACAAAGTACAGCTTTTGAACAAAGATTATTTAGATGAGAATAATCTATTAGTCAGTTTTTGCAAGTAAAATTTGAAAAAAGCTAATAGCCAAGTTAAAATGGATATTGGAGGATGCTTCCTCTAACATCCATGAAGTACAAAATTAATATAATGGAAATTAGAAATAAAAAAGTTTTAGTAACAGGAGCAGATGGTTTTATTGGGAGCCATTTGGTAGAACGGCTATTAGAAGAAGGATGTCAGGTAAGAGCTTTTACATATTATAATTCTTTTAATAGCTGGGGCTGGTTAGATAACTTCCCAAAAGAAAAACTTTCACAAATAGAAATTTTTTCTGGTGATATCCGGGATCCGAATGGCGTGCGTACTGCCATGAAAGGCATAGATGTGGTGTTTCACTTGGCGGCACTGATTGCTATTCCTTTCAGCTACCATTCTCCAGATAGCTACATTGATACCAATGTAAAGGGTACTTTAAATATTGTTCAGGCAGCTAAGGACTTAGGGGTAGAGAGGGTATTAGTAACATCTACTTCAGAAGTGTATGGTACAGCACAATATATTCCGATAGATGAGAAGCACCCACGTCAGCCACAATCACCTTATTCAGCTTCAAAGATCGGTGCAGACTGCATAGCAGATTCCTTTTACAGGAGTTTCAACTTGCCACTCACTATAGTGCGTCCATTTAATACGTATGGTCCTCGCCAGTCTGCCAGAGCTGTCATTCCTACTATTATCTCACAGTTACTGCAGGGTAAAACCGAAATCAAATTAGGAGATCTTACTCCCACGCGCGATTTGCTTTTTGTAAAGGACACAGCCAATGGGTTTGTTGAAATTGCTAAATCTGATAGCCTTATAGGAGAAGACTGTAACATAGCCACAGAGTCTGAAATTACAGTTGGAGATCTGGCACAAAGCCTGATCAACCAAATTAATCCTAAAGCTAAAATTATTCATGATGATGTTCGTTTAAGGCCGGTGAAGAGCGAGGTATTCCGTTTATATGGCGCTAACAGTAAAATCAAAAGCCATACAAATTGGGTGATGAATTATACCTTAGAGCAGGGGCTTGCGGAAACAATTGAGTGGTTCCGAAACAAAGAGAACTTGCGAGAATACAAGGCGGATATATACAATATCTAGAATTAAGATTAATCTATTTTAAGCACTTATTTATGGGGCAGACTACTAAGTACAGCCACATCATAGACCACATAAAATCTCTCTTCCCAAATCAGGATTTTATTCCCTTACATGAGCCCCGGTTCAGTGGTAATGAAAAGAAGTATGTAGCAGATGCCATAGACTCAACTTTTGTATCATCAGTAGGCGCCTATGTGAACCGCTTCGAAGAGATGATGCAGGATATTACAGGAGCTAAATATGCTATTGCTACTGTAAATGGCACTGCAGCATTGCATATGGCACTCATTGTTGCTGGCGTAAAGCAGGGGGATGAGGTGCTATCACAGGATCTTACTTTCATTGCTACTGCCAATGCCATCAGTTACATAGGTGCAAAGCCTGTTTTCCTGGATGTTGATAGGGAAACGCTTGGTTTAAGTGCTGAGAAACTGGTAGCATTTTTACAGGAGTTTGGTCAAAAAACAGATAGTGCGACTTTTAACAGCAAAACCGGTAACCGGATTGCTGCTTGTGTGCCGATGCATAGCTTTGGCTTACCTTGTGAAATAGATCGCATTGCTGCCATTTGCCAGGAGTGGAATATACCACTGGTTGAAGATGCAGCGGAATCTTTAGGAAGCTATTATAAAGGGAAGCATACAGGCAATTTTGGGTTGTTAGGAACTTTCAGCTTTAATGGTAATAAGACAGTAACCTGTGGGGGAGGCGGTGCAATCGTGACAAATGATGAGCGTATTGCAAAGCTAGCGAAGCACCTTACCACACAGGCTAAAACACCTCATGCCTGGGAGTTTAACCACGATTATATAGGGTACAACTACCGAATGCCGAACCTCAATGCTGCCTTAGCATGCGCACAATTGGAGCAATTAAGTGCATTTGTGGAAAATAAGCGTGAATTGGCTGAAAATTACAAAAACTTCTTTAAGGGAGTAGAAGGTATCGAATTTGTAACTGAAGGTAAGGACGCGAAAGCAAATTACTGGCTGAATGCACTTCTGCTAAAAGACAAAGCAGAACGTGATATTTTTTTAGCTGAAGTAAATAATAACGGGGTGATGACCCGTCCAGTATGGACTTTAATGCATAAGCTGCCAATGTTCCAGGACTGCTTAAGGACTGACTTAAAAGTAAGCCAGTGGGTAGAGGAGAGACTCGTTAATATACCAAGTAGCGTCAGAATATAAAGATGAATCAGTTTGCTCTATTCGGATATTCAGGTCATGCCTTTGTTATAGCAGATGCCATCAAAATGATGGGAGATGACATGATAGGATATTACGATAGAGCAGAAGCCAAAGTAAATCCATTTAATTTGGAGTACTTAGGAGACGAAAAAGATGAGATCTCATTAGCAAAAATTAAAGATTTTGGAGCAAGTTTTTTTGTATGTATTGGTGATAATTCCATAAGAAAGAAGTTGATTATGCAACTCACTGAAAAAGAATTTACCACAACTTCTGTTATTCATCCCACTTCCATTACATCTATTTTAGCTACAATAGGAGCTGGAAGTTTTGTGGCCGCTGGAGCAATTATAAATCCCTTGGCTAAGGTAGGAGTTGGTGCAATCATTAATACAGGTGCAATTGTTGAACATGAATGTCGCATAGGTGACTATGTACACATTGCCCCGGGTGCTGTGCTTGCAGGAAATGTGAAGGTAGGTGAAGGAAGTTTTGTCGGGGCAAATGCTGTTATAAAGCAGGGGGTAAGAATTGGTAAAAATACTATAGTGGGTGCAGGGGCAGTTGTTTTAAAGGATGTGCCTGATAACTTGGTATGGGCAGGAAATCCTGCCATAGATTTAAGAAAATGAACAAAACTATCATTATAGCTGAAGCAGGGGTTAATCATAACGGAGACATTACTTTAGCAAAGCAGCTTATAGATGTTGCAGCTGATGCTGGTGTTGATTATGTGAAATTTCAGACTTTTAAAGCTGACAAGCTTGTCAGCAAATCAGCTAAGCAGGCAGAGTACCAAAAAAATAATCTGGGGAATAATGGTGAAGACTCTCAGTATACCATGCTGAAGAAGCTGGAGCTTTCAGAGGACATGCATAAGGTACTGTTGGATTATGCTAATCAAAAAGGAGTCAAATTTTTATCTACTGGTTTTGATGAAGAAAGCGTTGATTTCCTAGAAAGCCTAGGTATAGAACTTTTCAAGATTCCTTCTGGAGAATTAACAAATTACCCATACCTCAAACACATTGCTCCTAAAGGAAAACCTATTGTAATCTCAACCGGGATGGCATCCTTAGGTGAGATTGAAGATGCATTGAATGTATTGAGGGAAGGAGGAGCAAAATTAAAAGATATTACTGTTCTGCACTGTAATACGGATTACCCTACAAAGTATGAGGATGTAAATTTAGGTGCTATGCTAACTATACAGCAGGCATTTAAAATAGACATTGGATACTCGGACCATACTCTAGGTATAGAGGTGCCGATAGCTGCTGTTGCACTTGGGGCGAAAGTCATTGAAAAACATTTCACACTTGATCGGAACATGCCGGGACCGGATCATAAAGCTTCTCTGGAACCGGCTGAGCTAATTGCTATGGTCTCTGCTATCAGGAATATTGAAAATGCGCTGAGTGGTGATGGACGGAAAGAACCTACTAAGTCCGAATTGATTAATAAAAGTGTTGCCCGTAAAAGTATCCATTTGAAAGATGCAATTTCTTATGGAGAGCCGATTGAAGCATCAAAATTTGAAATGAAAAGACCTGGAGATGGTATTTCTCCGATGGATTTGCCCAAAATAGTTGGACGTAAATTGAATTCTGACCTGGAGGCCGGAGTTAAGTTAGAATGGAAACATCTTCAGTAATGCGTATAGGAATTCTCACTAGTTCTCGCGCTGACTATGGCATATACAAGCCACTATTGAAGGCTCTGCAGGAAGATCCTGAATTTGAATTAAGTATCATTGCATTTGGTACTCATTTGTCTCCTTTTCACGGATATACTGTAGATAATATTGCTGCAGATGGGTATAATGTTGATTATAAAGTAAATTCTTTACTCATTAACGATGACAAGAATGCTGTGTCTACAGCATGTGCTTTGACTTCCTTAAAATTTGCTGATTTTTGGGAACAGCATTCAAATGATTTCGACCTAGTATTCTGTCTGGGTGATAGATTTGAAATGTTCGGCGCAGTTGCAGCAGGTATACCTTATCAGGTAAACTTTGCTCACTTGCATGGTGGTGAAACCACACTAGGCGCGATAGACAATGTCTATAGGCACGCAATTACTCTCGCGTCTACACTTCACTTTGTTTCTCGGGATGAATTTGCAAATAGAGTTTCTGAAATTAAGGGGAATAGTGATAACATATATGTGACAGGGGCCTTAAGCTTAGATAACCTGAAGGATATTCAGTTCCTTACTAAAGAAGAATTTAGGCAGAAGTGGCATATTAACCTGAATATTCCTACGGTTTTAGTAACTGTTCATCCAGAGACTGTAACCCCAGAATTGAACATTCAGCACCTTCGTGAAACGTTAGAAGCTTTACATTTTATAGCAAATGATTATCAGGTGGTAATAACGATGCCAAACGCAGATACAAGTGGAAACGTTTTCCGGGAAGGGTTTATAGCTCTTAAGTCCGAACTAAGAAATAAGCTTCATTTAATAGAGAATTTTGGCACGCAGAGTTATTTTACCTGCATGCTTTATTCGAAGCTATTATTGGGAAATACTTCAAGTGGTATCATTGAGGCAGCTTCATTTAATAAATATGTCTTGAATCTAGGAGATAGGCAGAAGGGGCGGGCAGCAGGAGATAATGTAATTCATGTGCCATTTGTCGCAAGTAAGATTAAAGAGGCATGGAATCAAGTAAAGCTCCGAGGAGATTATAAAGGAGTAAATCCTTATTTCAAAAATGGTGCTGCTCAAAATATAATTAATGTCATAAAGAAGTAAAACTGTGATAAACTTTAGGAAACATCTTATTCGAAGCAATTCGCCAATTAAAGCTGCTTTAGCGCGACTGGACGAACTGGCTGCTGATGCGATACTGTTTGTCGTTGATAGTGATGAAAGATTATTGGGGTCCTTAACAGATGGGGATATTCGAAGAGGATTTCTAAAGGAGCTCGCATTGGATGATGTTGTAGATAAGTTTTTACAGCCAAATCCCAAGTTTTTGCAAAAAGGGGCATATACCATGGATGAGGTTATAAGCTACCGGGCTAAAAATTTTAAAGTTATACCAGTTCTCTGCAAAGAAGGTAAAATTGTTAATATCATAAACTTCAGATTTTTAAAGTCATATCTTCCTATAGATGCTGTCCTAATGGCAGGAGGTAGGGGAGAGCGGCTACGTCCACTTACTGACAATATCCCAAAACCATTGCTCAAAATTGGTGATAAGCCAATCATTGAGCACAACGTCGATCGCTTGATCAGTTTTGGTATTGACGATTTATGGATATCTGTCAGATATTTAGGAGAACAATTGGAAGCTTACTTTGAAGATGGTAATTCGAAGAATGTAAATATTAAGTATGTCTGGGAAAATGAACCATTAGGAACCTTAGGAGCCGTAGGTAAAGTACATGATTTTCAGCATGATTATATTTTGGTTTCTAACTCTGATCTGCTTACTAACCTTGACTACGAAGATTTCTTCTTAGACTTCCAGAAGAATGACGCAGCTCTGTCGGTTGTTACCATTCCTTACACTGTAAATGTACCTTATGCTGTGCTGGAGACTGAGAATAATAGTATTAAGAGTTTTAAAGAAAAGCCTACCTATACTTATTATTCGAACGGTGGTATCTATCTTCTAAAGAAAGAAGTGCTACAGTATATCCCAAGCAATAGTTTTTATAATACCACTGACTTGATGGAGCTTTTGATCTCTGAAGGATTTAAAGTAACATCTTATCCGTTAAGAGGCTACTGGTTAGATATAGGCCAGCATGAGGACTTTAAGAAAGCGCAGGAAGATGTACATTATATTAAATTCTAGATGAAAATATTAGTTACAATTTGTGCTAGAGGGGGATCTAAGGGAATACCTGGCAAAAATATAAAAGAGTTAAATGGATTACCTCTTATTGTGTATACAATAAATGTTGCAAAAGAATTTGCTGAAAAATACGCTGCAGATATATCCCTCAGTACTGATAGTGAGTCTATTAAAGCACAAGCTGCAGAATATGGGTTAAAGACTTCTTATATTAGACCAGAAAAATTAGCTTCTGATACAGCGGGTAAGATAGATGCCATTCATGATCTCTTAAATTACGAAGAAAATAATAGAGACAAAGAGTATGATTTCATTATAGATCTTGATGTGACATCACCAATGAGAACACTTCAAGATTTGGAAGAAGCTTTATTTAAAATACAATCTCATCCTGATGCGTTAAATTTATTTTCAGTTAGTCCTGCAAATCGAAATCCATATTTCAATATGGTAGAAGAACAAGGAAATGGATATGTGCAAGTAGTTAAAAATTCAGTAGAAATTAAATCTCGGCAGTCTGCACCTCCAGTTTATGACATGAATGCTTCATTTTATATATTCAGGAAAAAGTTTTTTGAGAAGGGCTGTAGGATCAGTACTACTGACCGTTCTCTTGCTTATGTAATGAAGCATATGTGCTTCGACCTGGACCACCCTATTGATTTCACAATCATGGAGATAATGATGAGGGAAGGATTACTGGATTTTGAACTATGAAAGTCTTAATTATAGGTCTGGGGTCGATTGCTCAGAAGCATGTAAGTGCATTGCGTCAAATAAAGCCAGATGTAGAACTAATTGCACTACGCACTGGAGAAATGAAGCCGAGTTTGCAAGGTATATCAAATATTTATCATTTAAACGAAATGAGTGATGATGTTGCATTTGCCATCATTTCAAACCCAACGAGTAAGCATTTAGAAACTATAAAAGAACTTACTACTCTCAAAATTCCTTTGTTTATTGAAAAACCTCCATTAGCTACTTTAGAAGGAGCTAGCGAGGTTATTGAGTACTTAGAGAAAGAAAAGATCATTACTTATACTGCCTTCAATTTTAGGTTCCATCCTGTTTTGCAATGGATAAAGGAAAATATTAAGCATAAAAGAGTACTCGAAGTACAAGCATACTGTGGATCATATTTGCCAGCTTGGAGACCTAATGTAGATTATAGAAACGTGTACAGCTCTAAGAAAGAACTTGGGGGGGGAGTACATTTAGATTTAATTCATGAGTTAGATTACATTATCTGGCTTTTCGGTATGCCATTATCTATTTATGGTCACTCATCAAAGGTGTCTGATCTTGAGATTGATTCTCCAGACGTAGCCCATTATTGGCTTCAGTATGCATCAATGAATGCCAGTATTATTTTGAACTATTATAGGAAGGACTCTAAAAGAAGCCTGGAGGTAGTGCTTAATGATGTAACCTGGTCTGTAGATTTAATTAATTATAGGATAACTGACTCGCTTGGGAAAGTCTTGTTCGAAGCAGTTCCTGATGTGCTTAAGACATATGTTTCTCAGATGAGATATTTTATTTCTTGTTTACAGACAGGGAAAAAACCTATGAATGACTTGTCAGAGTCTATTGAGACGTTAAGGTTATGTTTAGCTGTAGAGAATTAACAGATGTTGTTGAAAGATAAAGTTATACTTGTTACTGGTGGTAGTGGTTTACTTGGTAAAGAATTTATCAAAGTTTTTAGGGAAAAAGGAGCCATTGCCTTGAATCTAGATGTTAGTGTTAGTACTGATTTTGCTCAAGAAAAGGTTTTCTGCGATGTCACAAATGATACCAGTATTTATGAAGCTATTGACTCTGTTCTGGAGAAGTATCACAAAATAGATGGGTTAGTAAATAATGCTTATCCACGAACAAAAGACTGGGGTGCACCATTTGAGGAAATAACTACAGAATCTTGGAGACAAAATATTGATTTGCAGTTGAATAGCTATTTTGTGATTACTCAGGCAGTTCTTAAACAAATGAAACAAAATAAGGCAGGGAGTATTGTAAACATTGCCTCTATTTATGGTATTGTAGGAAATGATTTTACCATTTATGAAGGAACTGCCATTAATCCTCCCGCGGCATACTCTGCCATTAAAGGTGGTTTAGTTAACTTCACCAGGTATCTTGCTTCTTTGTACGGTCAGCATGGAATAAGAGTTAACTGTGTGTCTCCAGGAGGAATATTATATCAGCAGCCTGAACCGTTTATAAGTGCATATGAAAAGAAGGTCCCAATGAGGCGAATGGGTAATCCAGATGATATTGCACCGGCAGTTTCTTTTCTTCTGTCTGATGAGGCTAAATACATAACAGGTCATAATTTAGTTGTAGATGGTGGCTGGACTGCTATATAGTTTAGATGAGTTATTTTTCTAGAGATGCAAAACATCATAAATGAGACCTCAACTAAAATAGCTATTTTTGCAGAGTGATAAAATTGTGAAGTGAATAAAATAAAAAAAATATTACGGAATAGTTTCCAAAATTTCTGGTACTTCTATTCATACTTAAAAGCTAGAATTTTTCTTGCTTTTACACTGAGTTTGTTGGTTGGCGTATTAGATGGCTTAGGATTAGCTATGTTCTTACCTTTACTGCAAATGGTAGGTAACAATGATGTTGTAGCTACGGATCAAATGGGGAATATGGCTTTCTTAGTTGAAGGTCTTCAATATATAGGACTTAAACTTGACCTTACAAGCATTCTATTAGTAATATTAGTTTTTTTCGCCCTCAAAGGGGGAATGAAGTTTTTAGAGGGGTATAATAGAGTGATTTTAGAACAAAAGTTTATTCGACAAATCCGCTTTTCAAATATAAATCTGTTATCAAATTACCGATTTGAATCTTTTGTTACTAGTGATTCTGGTAGAATTCAAAATACTTTTAGTGGCGAAGTTGAAAAGCTATTACAAGCATATAGATATTATTTTACATCCACACAATATGGAGTATTAGTAATTGTATATATCATTCTTGCTTTTTTTGCAAATCCACAATTTGCTGTATTAGTTGCAGTAGGTGGAGGTCTTACTAACTATGCATTGAAGCGGGCTTATAAGCTAACGAAAAGTTTATCTAAAGAATTGACTTTGGAAATGCATGAATTTCAAGGGCTTCTGATACAGAAAGTAGCGAATTTTAAATATCTTAAAGCTTCTGGTTTGATCTATGAATTTGGTAATAAATTAAAGAATTCAATATTATCTATTGAAAAGCATCAAAGAAGACTTGGAGTTCTTTCTATTTTTTTAATTGCTGTTAGAGAGCCAACAATAATACTCGTGGTGGTCACCGTGATCATTATCCACACTAAAATTTTCAATCAAGATTTGGGTCTTGTAATATTAAGTTTGCTGTTTCTGTACAGGTCTCTTTCTTATCTAATGTTCATGCAGAATTTTTGGAATAACTTTTTGTCTGTTTCAGGTTCCTTAGAGAATATGACTGATTTTACAAAAGAATTATCTGAAAATCAACAACATTATGGGAGCATTAAAATAGACCATTTTGAAGATTCATTATTGTTGAAAGGCTTAAATTTTTCATTTGGAACAAAACCAATTTTAGAGAATATAAACATAGAAATTAAAAGGAATGAAACATTAGCATTGGTTGGAGAAAGTGGTTCGGGTAAAACTACGTTAATGAATATCATTTGTGGATTACTACCTGCAAAAGAGGGAGGCTATTACATTGACAGAATAGAATCTAAGCAAATTGATTTTAAGTCATTTCAGAGGAAAATTGGTTACATTACACAAGAGGCAGTTATCTTCAATGATACTCTATTTAACAATGTAACTTTTTGGGGTGCTCATTCAGAGGAGAATTTAGCTCGTTATAAAGTAGCTATTGAAATGGCTGCGTTAACTGACTTTATAAAAACTTTACCTGACCATGAAAATACACTTCTTGGGAATAACGGTATAATGATAAGCGGAGGACAGAAACAAAGAATATCAATTGCAAGGGAGCTATATAAAGAAGCTGAAATATTATGCATGGATGAAGCAAGCTCTGCTCTAGATTCGGAGACTGAATGGGCCATACAAGAAAACATAGAAAAGCTTCGGGGTAAAATAACAATTATAATAATTGCACACCGTCTATCTACCGTTAAAAACGCAGATAAGATAGTTTATCTTAAGGATGGTAAAGTTGAAAATGTTGGAACATTCAATGACTTAAAATTAAAGTCAGTTGACTTTAAGAGAATGGCTGAACTGCAAGAGTTTTAATTTTATAGTTCAACAGCATATTTAATTTCCTGAACTTCCTTGTAAAAGGTATGTACCAGGGACAATGTAATAAGGAAGTAATTTAATTTCATGGATACTAAGGATAAAGTGTTAATCTTTTCTCCTTTTAATTTTTCACCAAAGTTTCTAGGGCCAAACCTTGAACTTTTGCAAAAAGAAATTGATAAAGGAAATACTGTTTACTTCTTGAGCAACAACAAGACATTTAAAACATGTGGGTTCAATCCCTATGGTTTAAAATATATGTGTGAGATATGTGTGCTCAGGCAAAGTAATATAAATAATCTTATAAGAGGGGAGTTTGAAAATTTAATACTTAAGGATGTAATCAATGAGTCAGATCGAAAGTTTGCTGAAAGAGTGCTTAATGATGTATCCTTTATAACAAACGATCTTGTAGTAGAGAACTTTGAGCTCGGACAGTCAGTTTATTCTTCTTTTATTTCAAAAACAAGGAAAAGGAATTTTGAGAATGTAGAAGATCAAGCTATACTCAAACAGTTAGCTTTCCAGTCGTTAATTATTTATAATGCTTTAAGAAGGTTTATTAAAGATAACAGTGTTAATAAACTTTTACTTTTTAATGGACGATGGGATTACTATAGGGCTGCATTTGCCGCAGCACATATAGAAAATATAAAAATTTCTGTATTTGAAAGTTTGCGAACTGGTGGCTATTATGAAGAATATGGAGATTCATTACCTCATAATATTGAGCTAAGGGAGCAACAAATAAATCAACATTGGGAGTCAGAAAAAGATAATGGGAAAAAGGAAAAAATAGCTTTTGATTTCTACTCAAGGAAAAGGCATGGAGAGGCTATTGTAGATAGATCTTATACGACTCTTCAGAAGAAAGGAAAGTTACCTAACTACTTTGATAAAGATAAAAAGCTTGTCGTACTTTATAACAGTTCTGATGATGAATTTGCAGCTATAGGCAAAGCATTTAGTAACCCTATTTTCAATGATCAGACAGAAGGAATTCTTTATATAGCTGATTTAGTTTCAAAGAGAAAGGATTACCAATTGGCTATTCGCATGCACCCTAATCTAAAGGGACTTAATAGAGACTTTTTAGATCCTATTTATGAACTTGAAAATAAATTTAATAATGTATTTATAGTACGACCTGAAGAGGATATAGATACGTATGCTCTGATGGATGCTGCATCGAAAGTCGTGACTTTTGGTAGTACTATAGGATTGGAGGCTTCATACTGGGGAAAACCGGTTATACTTGTAGGAAAAGGCTACTACTACTATTCAGATGTTGCACATGTGCCAAATTCTAAGGACTCTGTTTCAGATTTGTTGTTCAAATCACTTAAACCTAAAAATAAAGTAAACGCGGAAAAACATGCTTACTATTATATAACGGGAGGAATTGAATCTAAATACTATTCTTCGGATGTAAGAGGGAATCATACATTTAGAGGTGATGCCATAGATAGTTTTACTCTTCCTTTCAAAGTCTATTATAAAACTCTAAAGTTACTAAAAATCAAAAATTGATTACATAATAAATGCTATTGCTTTCTAACTATTAGTATAGTAGGTCTTTTAACTATGTATTACTAGTAAACTACAAAAAGTTGAAAAATAAAACGGCTTTATTTATAGTACCTAGAGCAAGTACTGCATGGCGTGGTAATGAAGCTGGTTGGATTACGACATCAGGGTGGGCATCAGCTGGAAAACAGTTATGGGGAGATGCACAAGTTGTAACGACGGATGGCGTTTTTACTCCAGAAGACTCTATGCTTTTCCCTAGAGGTACAAAGGTTTCAACCCGCCCTATTCAAAAGCTCAAATTAGTACGTAAAATCATTCCAGAGTTCGTTATTACTGCTTATAAGGATTGGAAATTAAGCAAAAGTAAACCAGTCACCTGGCCTATAGAAAGCTCCGATATATTTAATAAAGATATTCAACTTGTGTGGGAGAGGCACGACCTGTTTCCTGGCCCTGGTAGGAGATTTGCAGATAAATTAAGTGTGCCATTGGTAATTTCAGTTGAGGCTGCAGCTGTTTGGGAGGCGCGGAAGTGGGGAGTTAAGCGCCCTCTATGGGGAAACTTGCTCGAGAAATATGTAGAAGCAGCTTCATTAAAAAAAGCGGACTTAGTATCTTGTGTTTCAGAGGAGGTAAGAGATAAAGTAATACAGATGGGGGTAAGCGCTAATAAAGTGATAGTCTCACATAATAGGGTTGATTCCTCTGTATTCAACCCTGGTATAGAAGGAAGTAAAATTAAAAGAAAATACCAGCTAGAGGGTAAGAAAGTAATTGGTTGGACTGGTAGTTTTAGGAGCTTTCATGGTTTAGATACTGTTGTGTTGGCATTTAAAAAAGTAAGTGAGAAACACGATGATGCAGTCCTGATGCTGGTAGGTGATGGATTAGAGTTTGATAAAACGCAAAAGCTAGCAGAAGACTTAGGCATCCTAGGAAAAGTAATTTTTACTGGTAAAAGGCCATTTACAGAAATACCACAATATTTAGCAAATTTTCATATAGCTTTAGTTAGTGCTAATTCTTCTGAAGGGTTTCATTACTCTCCATTAAAGTTAAGAGAATACCTTGCAGTTGGTAAAGCTGTTATTGCTCCTGAGGCTGGTAATCTGCCAGTTATTTTTATAGATGAAAATGATCTGCTTTTTTATGAAGCAGGTAACGCTAATAATTTAGCTGAAAAAATGAATATGCTATTAGACAATGAGGAGCTTCATCAAAAATTAGTTTGCAATGCAATAAGTTTCTTTGAAAAAGAAGGAACATGGTTGCATGAAATGAAAATCGTTTGTGATAAGCTGAGTATCCCTTATTAAATTTTGCACATTGAAAGTCATACAACTGGTACAAAAGCCTCAACTCAGAGGCGCAGAAATGTTTGCGTCCCAACTTTCTAATCATTTGCAGAAATCAGGTGTTGATGTACATCTGATTTCTGTATTTAAAGGTGCTGCAGATTTACCCTTCAGCGGTAAAACCAGTCACTTAAAGAGACCTCTGAACAAACGCTTGTGGGATTTTAGAGCCTGGAAAGATTTCGCAGATTTGATAAAGAGCGAAAAACCGGATTTAATCCAGGTGAATGCTGGTGACACTTTAAAGTTTGCCATATTAAGCAAGCTGTTTTATAGATGGGAAATCCCTGTTGTATTTAGGAATGCTAACAAGATGGGTGATTTCATAAATACAAAACCAAAGTATTTGCTAAATCGGTTTTTTGTAAATCAAGTGAAGGCTGTTGTTTCAGTGAGTCAACTTTGTGAAGAGGACTTTATCCATACATTCAGTTTCCCGGCCTCAAGGATTAAAACAATTTCTATTGGTGTGGAGGAGCAGGAAATATCCTCCGAGCCACCAGCTGATCTGCAATCAATCTATAAAAAGTACAGAGTTCTGGTAAATATCGGAAGCCTGGTGCCTGAGAAGAATCATGAGGCACTTCTTAATATCTTTGATGCTGTAGCCCAGAATGATCCATCCGTATTCTTGATTATTATTGGCGACGGTCGGATGCGGGCAGAATTGGAGAACAAAGCTGCCGGTCTCTATTGTAAGGATCGTGTTTTATTTGCCGGCTATCGTAATGATGTGCTGCAGGTATTAAAACATGCTACCGCTTTTCTGATGCCAAGCTTAATTGAAGGATTACCAGGTGTGATATTAGAGGCAATGTATTGTCAGACGCCGGTGGTTGCTAATAATGTAGGGGGGATAAGTGAAGTGGTTAATGATACAACAGGGTGGTTAATTGAGAAGGGAGATAAAACTGGTTTCATTCATGCAGTTAATGAAGTGTTGGTTGGTGGGCAGAAAGTAGATCAGAAAGTAGCAAATGCTCATCATTTAGTTATCGGTGAATATATGAATTCACAAATTGCAGCTAGATTCAAGGAAGCATATGAGCAAGTTATTTATGGTAAATATTTTCATAGTTAATAACCCACCTCTAACCCCTCCGAGGAGGGGAGTCTCAAGGTTAATGAAAAAAATAATTCGTGTTAGAGCATAAAATTAAGGTCCTGCACCTGATCAAATCCTTAGGGAGAGGTGGCGCTGAAATGCTGTTGCCGGAAACCTTAAAAGTTCATGATCGGGAGCAATTTGACTTCCATTTTGCTTATTTCCTACCTTGGAAAGACCAGATGGTGCCTGCCATTGAAGCGCTGGGAGCTAAGGCTGTTTGCTTCAAGGCAAATAACAACCTGCAGATGTTTCAGCGAGTAGGGGAGATCAGTCGCTATGTGGAGGAACATAAAATAGATGTGATCCATAGCCACCTTCCCTGGGCCGGGGTAATTGCAAGGCTGGTAGGAAAGAAGATGGGTGTACCTATCGTCTATACCGAACACAATAAATGGGAGCGTTATAATAAGATCACGTACTGGCTGAACAAGCTCAGCTTTGGCTGGCAGGATGCTGCTGTAGCAGTGTCGGATGATGTGCAGCAGTCTATTCGAAAAAATGCCGGCGCTAATTTCAGTGAACTTGAGTTGTCTGTTGTAAAAGGGGCCATGATTGACGGGAAACGACAGAAGCCTTACTTGCTCAACATTCTCAATGGGGTGAATACGGCACATTTTGTGCGGGATGAGCAGGCGGGTCTACAAATACGGCAGGAACTAGGTATACCGGCTAACGCCCCTGTCATTGGTACGGTGTCTGTATTCCGCTTTCAGAAGCGCCTGGATGTATGGATGGAGATTGCTGCAGAGATTTTGAAAAAAATACCAGAAGCGCATTTCATTATTGTTGGAGATGGACCGCTTAAAGAAGAACTGCTGGCAAAAAGAAAGTCACTGGGCATAGAGGAGCGCTTGCACATGCCAGGCCTCAAAACAGATGTAAAGCCCTACTTCAGCGCCATGGACATTTACATGATGTCCTCGATCTTTGAAGGACTGCCAATCGCTTTACTGGAAGCCATGAGTTGTGGGTGCGCTGTGATCAGTACAAAAGCCGGCGGTGTAGAGGAGGTAGTGGAAGATGGTAAGTCTGGTTTGCTCTGTGAAGTAGATAATTATATGAAACTGACTGATTTGGGCGCGGAGTTGTTCAATGACCCCGAGCGTCTAAAAAAGATAGCCGCAGGTGCCAGAACCAGGGTTGTGCAGGATTTCAGTATAAATAAGATGGCAAGCCAACTGGAACAGTTATATTTGTTCTTGAACGAGGAAAGAGGGTAAGCCGGGCCCAACCACCCCTAACCCCTCCTTGTCTAAGGCGGGGAATCTTCTCTTACTGTAGTACTGTACTAGTTTTGAATGTTTGCCTATCGTTTACACTTGTATTAACTTAACTATTATCGAGAAAATAGCTCAGAGTAATTAAAACTCCCCGCCTTAGACAAGGAGGGGTTAGGGGTGGTTGGAATACATAAATACTATGCAAATAAGAAAAGGAACTGAAGCGGATATACCAGCTATTGTTGATTTACTGAAGTCATCTTTAGGAGAAGGGTTGATAGAGAAGTCGGAGCATTTGTGGAAGTGGAAGCATGTGGAGAATCCACACGGAGCTTCTCCTGTATTAGTTGCAGAAGATGAAGGTAAGGTGGTAGGGGTGAGGGCTTTTTTACAATGGCAGTGGCATTATAATGGAAAATTGATAAAGGCTGTTCGTGCGGTAGATACAGCTACTCATCCGGACTTTCAAGGTAAAGGCATTTTTAAAAGACTAACCTTGCAAGGGATTGAAGATGCAAAAGTAGCGGGAACAAGTATTGTGTATAATACT
The DNA here is from genome assembly GCF_058216355.1 of Pontibacter sp. GD13. NCBI lineage: Bacteria > Pseudomonadati > Bacteroidota > Cytophagia > Cytophagales > Hymenobacteraceae > Pontibacter > Pontibacter sp. GD13. The sequence continues at coordinate 730,717 of NZ_JBYZMQ010000001.1, read as the reverse complement.
CCCAATCAAAGCAGCATGCCAGGATATTTGAAAATGGGATGGGTTGAGCAAGGCAGGATGCCCCTAAAGCTTAAACTTAATCCATTTGCATACAAAAGTACCGTTAAACATACTACACCTGATCAGGATTGGACTAAACTCCTGAGTTTCATGCCCCTTGTAGTTAATCCCGTATCAAAATCAAAAAGTTTACATACGATATTAACGCCAGCTTATATTTCCTGGCGTTATCAGAATAACCCTTTATTTGATTACTATTACCTGTCTGATTATAGATCCTACATTTTATTTTATAGACTTAAAGTACATTCTTTTGGTACAGAGTTACGAGTAGTAGATCTGTTTGTAAATGAGAATGCCTTTAACGAATTGTCGCGAAAGCAATTAAGGCAATCATTTAAAGAGGCATCAAAATCATCGTTCCTTGTGTCAACTTCCGGCAGCCATTTCAATTTAGCTTCCAATTTTTATCCTGAAATGGGTCTTATCCCGGTTGTGGATAAAGGGCCAATTGTTACGCTTCGAAACCTTTTGTTGCCAGAGGATGATTTTGAGACATTAGTAAAGCAACAGAACTGGGGCTATTCATTAGGGGATATGGAATTATTTTAAGCAAATGCTAGGTGCACTCATTTTACTGGTAGTATTATACCTGGTCAACCAGCCTATCCTGAGGCTCTTTAAAAAAACACATCCTTATTTGTCTATTAGTTTGATGAATAAGTTGTACTTCTTTCATGTGCTGTTCTGGTTGATATACTACCTGTATGCTACCTTTAATGCATCCGATTCAAAAGCCTATTATGAACGTACTTCCGGTGGTTATGATTCATGGTTGGGAATTTACCAGACAGGGACAAAATTCATTGATTTTGTTGCCTACCCCTTTACTCATTCCTTAGGCTTTTCATATGAAGCCTCCATGTTTTTGTTTGCCTGGTTCGGCTACGTGGGCTTCTTATACTTTTACCTGTTCTTCAAAGAGAACATCAAAATAAAATTAAAGCTATGGAATATTGAGATCATCACACTCATAATATTCCTGCCTAACATGCATTTCTGGACGGCATCTCTTGGTAAAGGCTCACTAATTTTTCTGGGTATTGGGATGTTTACTTATGCCATGCGCATACCTCAGAAAAGGATTTTAACTTTATTAGCAGGGGCCTTGATCGTGTTCAATATCAGGCCACACATGTTTCTGTTTTTAGGTCTTGGAGCTGTATTAGGTTATTTTACTGGGAAAGAAAAAGTACCCATGTATCAGAAGATACTTGTGTATGTAGCTTTTATTGGAGCAATTGCTCTTTTCTATGATCAGATACTAGCGGTTGCAAATATTAATGAGCAGGAGGTATTCAGCAGCTTTGATGAGTTTGCAACAGATCGTGCTGCAAGTTTAAGTGAGTCCGGTTCAGGAGTAGACATGAACAGTTACCCACTACCTTTAAAACTTTTTACTTTCTGGTACAGACCACTTTTTATCGATGCTCCAGGTGCATTAGGTCTTTACATTTCGTTGGAAAACTTATTTTATCTCTTTCTTACTTTTAAGCTGTGGGATAAGGATTTCTTTAAGTTCCTGAAAACTTCTACTTCATTAGTGAAGATGAGCCTGGTTATCTTTTTAACTTCCTCAATAGCCCTATCTTTTGTGATGTCTAACCTGGGAATTGCCACCAGGCAGAAAAGTATGGTCATGTACTTCCTCTTCTTTGTGATCATTTCTTTCCTGGATTTTAAAAAGCGGAAGCTACTCTTTAAGCGCCAGAAATTAATAGAGCAACAGCAAACACTAAGTATGCAGCAACAATAGCATGAAAAACATACCTGTATTTACCATTTCCCTGGACTTTGAACTATATTGGGGTATTTTTGATAAAGTCCCGCTGCATGAGAGGCGGACTTATTTTCAAAATACACGTCATGTGATTCCGGAAATGCTCAGCGTGTTTGCGAAGCAGGGTGTTCATGTAACCTGGGCTACAGTTGGAATGCTTTTTACTGAAAACTGGGAGGAATGGGAGCAGTATATACCGAACAAACAACCTGGATATTCTAATATTAATTTATCTGCTTATAAGCTGAAGGAAAGGTTCTCGGGTATAGTAGCCAATGATCCTTTCTTTTTTGCCCCGGAGTTGATAGAGCAGATTAAAAACACTCCCTACCAGGAGTTAGGAACACATACCTTCAGCCATTATTATTGCCAGGAAACCGGACAAACGATAGAGCAGTTCAGGAATGATCTGCAAGCTGCTAAAAAAATAGCGGCAAAACATGGTGCTGTTTTACGTTCACTGGTATTCCCCCGGAATCAATATAATGAATCGTATCTGAAAGTTTGTTTTGAAGAAGGTATAACAACGGTACGATCTAACCCGAAAGACTGGTTTTGGGAACAGACTGTGGTAGATAAGCTATCAAAAAAAATATTCCGTACCGGCGATGGTTATGTGCCATTGGGTAAAAGAACATCATATAAATTGTCTTCATTAGAAATGAAAGATGGGATGCCGCTTTCTTTGCCGGCGAGTCGCTTGCTAAGACCAGTGCACGCGGATAACAAATTCTTAAATGAACTGCGGTTAAGCAGAGTGTTAAAGGAAATGTCCGTTGCTGCCAAGAAGAGGGAATGTTATCACCTGTGGTGGCATCCGCACAATTTTGGAGATAATCCAGTTCAAAGTATGGCAGACCTGTCCGTTATACTCGATCATTTTAAGATACTGGAAAAAAAGCATGGTATGGTGAGTATGAGTATGGGAGAAGTTTACGAACACTTGAAGAATAGCGAGGCATAATGGCAGTTCTTTTCCGTATCACAACCGTTCCTATTTCCCTGCAAAAATTAATAACAGGCCAGTTGCCTTTTATGAAACAGAATGGTTTTGAGCCACTTATGATTTCTGCCGAAGGAGAATTGGTAGAACAGGTAGTGGTTGAGCAGGAGTGCGCCCACGTTCCTTTAGCCATGACACGCAAGATCACGCCGCTGGCTGATCTTAAAGCTTTATGGGATTTCTACAAACTTTGTAAAAAGTATCGACCAGCCATTATCCATTCGCATACTCCAAAAGCAGGTATTATTGGTATGCTAGGGGGAAAATTGGCCGGTGCCCCGGTTCGGTTACATACTGTGGCCGGTCTGCCCTTAATGGAAGCGACAGGTTCGAGAAGAAGCGTTTTAAATGCAGTTGAAAAGCTAACGTATGCCTGTGCAACTAAAGTATATCCCAATTCTACGGTGCTCAAAGAATTTATTCTGGAGAGCAGGTTCTGTAAACCGGATAAAGTGAAAGTGATCGGAAACGGTAGTAGTAACGGTATCAATACGAGTTATTTCAGCATAGATGCAGTCGATCCGGAAGCTGTGCAACAGCTAAAACACGAGCTTGGTATAAATGAAAAGGATTTCCTGTTTATTTTCATTGGCAGGATAGTTAAAGATAAAGGGATACAGGAGTTAGTAAGTGCTTTTACTGCTTTGCAAAAGCAGAACGCTTTTATAAAGCTACTGTTTGTAGGCCCTCTGGAACAGGACCTGGATCCCCTGCAGGATAGTACCTTACAGGAAATTGAGCATAATCCAGAAATACTATCCGTTGGCTACCAGAACGAGGTACGTCCTTACCTGGCAATTAGTAATGCTCTGGCCTTTCCGTCTTACCGGGAAGGTTTCCCGAATGTACCCATGCAAGCAGGTTGCTTCGATCTTCCGAGTATTGTGACGGATATCAATGGCTGTAATGAGATTGTGGTAGATGGCGAGAATGGTTTGATAATTCCTCCTAAGTCTGTGGATGCTTTACAGGAGGCTATGGAACGGTTGCTTGTAGATAAGGACTTGTATGCGCATTTAAAAGCAAATGCCCGACGGATGATTGTGGAGCGGTATGAGCAGACGCATTTTTGGGGACTGCTTTTAGAGGAGTATCGGGAGGCGTTGAAAATGTAAGAGTTCCCTCGCCCCTTGGGAGAGAGGGCTGGGGAGAGGAGAATTTTCCTAAAGTTGGCACCACAAAACCCTCCTCCCGACCTCCTCCCAAAGGGAGGAGGAGAAAAAATGCTCATTTCTTCTCGAACATATCCGTAAATTTGCTCTCGCAATAAAATAAACCAACGCGTTGTACAGGATTTTCTTCAAACGATTTATTGATTTTACCCTCAGTTTGATTGGACTCATACTGCTCTTTCCGGTATTCCTGTGCTGCACGGCTTTACTTGCTATTGCTAACCAAGGAAAGCCCTTCTTCTTTCAACAGCGTCCGGGAAAAGATGGACGAGTTTTCCGGATCATCAAGTTCAAGACGATGAATGATAGGAGGGATGCCAGTGGACATTTGTTACCTGATGCGGACCGTTTGACTACTGTTGGCAGCTTTGTAAGGAAGACCTCTTTGGATGAAATACCACAATTACTAAATGTCATAAAAGGAGATATGAGCCTGATCGGTCCGAGGCCATTGTTGGTAGAATATTTACCTTTGTACTCTCCGCTGCAGGCGAAGCGGCATGAGGTTAGACCAGGCATTACGGGTTGGGCGCAGGTGAATGGCCGTAATGCTATTTCCTGGGAGCAGAAGTTCAGTTATGATGTGTGGTACGTGGAGCATTTGAGCTTCAGGCTTGATGCGAAGATACTCTGGATGACTGTAGCCAAAGTGTTTAAGAGCGAGGGGATCTCGCAGGAGGGTAACGTGACGATGCCGAAGTTTACAGGGACGAAGTAAGAAAGTCCCCCTTTGAAGGGGGTAGGGGGATGATTACACCTGCGAAGGAAAATCTTATGGAGCAGAATAACCATTACAATAAGCGGCTAAAATCTTTCGCCAAAACCCTGAGATCAGAGTCTACAAAGGCTGAAGTCAGGCTTTGGTGTGAGTTGCTAAGCAAAGGTAAAACAGGATACACATTTCTTCGGCAACGACCAATTGATAATTATATTGCTGATTTCATGTGTCGGGAACTGAAGCTGATAATAGAAGTTGACGGTTATTCTCATAAATTTAAATCACAAGAAGACGAAGAAAGAGATAAAGTGTTAGCAGATCTGGGGTTTACTTCACTTAGGTTTTCCGATGAAGAAGTTATGAAGGGTTTACCCAATGTGCAGCGAGTAGTTGAAGCTTTTATTGCTGGCTCACTTAACTCGCAAGTGTAATCATCCCCCTACCCCCTTCCAAGGGGGACAAAAGTAAAATAAAACTACAGTATAGAAATCAAATAGACATGATCATTTACGGCGCAAGTGGACATGGAAAAGTAATTGCTGAGATTCTGGAGCGGAGTGCTGTGGAGAATATTATTTTTGTGGATGATAAGCCAATAACGAGTACTTTTCTGGATTATCCACTTTTTCATACCTCAAAGCTTCCGGAGCTGGATGAACAGCAGATGATCATAGCTGTCGGTAATAACCGAACCCGACGCACCTTGGTGAACGCACTCGATCATAAAATGGGCTTGGCCGTTCATCCTTCCGCCCAAATCAGCAAGCGCTGTAAAATGGGTGAAGGAACAGTGGTAATGGCTGGGGTAACCGTGAATTCAGACAGCACGATAGGCAAGCATGTTATTCTGAACACAAACTGCTCCATTGACCACGATTGCATACTAGCGAATTATGTGCATATCTCACCAAATGTTGCGCTTGCCGGTAATGTAAAGGTGGATGAGGGAGCTCATGTTGGTATTGGCAGTAGCGTGATACAGGGCATTCGTATTGGGAAATTTGCCACGATAGGTGCAGGGGCTGTTGTTATTGCAGATGTACCGGATTATGCCGTTGTGGTTGGGGTGCCTGGCAAAATTATAAAGTATACTAATCCATCAGATTCAGTTTAGATGATGCAAGATAAAATATGGCTTTCTTCCCCACACATGGGCGAGAACGAGTTCAAGTATGTAAAAGAGGCTTTCGACACCAACTGGATTGCGCCGCTTGGTCCGCATGTAGATGGTTTTGAGCGTGATATAGCAGGCTATTTGGGAGGCAACGTGCATGTTGCGGCACTAAGTTCAGGTACAGCAGCCTTGCACCTGGCATTGATTATGCTGGGCGTTCAGGCTGGGGATGAGGTGATTTGCCAGACCATGACTTTTTCGGCAACTGCTAACCCCATTGCCTACCAGGGAGCTACACCGATATTTGTAGACAGTGAACCCCGTACCTGGAATATGTCGCCTGCGTTTTTAGAGAAGGCTATCAAAGACAGGATCAGTAAAGGCAAAAAGCCAAAAGCGATTATCGTAGTACATCTGTATGGCATGCCAGCTGAGATGGATGAGATCATGGCAATAGCAGATAAGTATGCCATACCTGTGGTAGAAGATGCCGCGGAAGCTTTGGGTTCCTCTTACAAAGGACAGCCTTTGGGTACCTTCGGGGCTATGAGCATACTGTCGTTTAACGGAAACAAGATCATTACCACGTCTGGGGGCGGAGCTTTGGTGTCGGCTAAAGAGGACTGGATCAAGCAAGCCCGTTTCCTGGCAACACAGGCACGCGATGCAGCGCCACATTACCAGCACTCACAAATTGGCTATAACTACCGCATGAGCAATATTTGTGCGGGCATCGGCCGTGGACAAATGGAAGTGTTACCGAGCCGAGTAGAGCAGCGCAGAGCTAACTATGCATTTTATAAGCAGGCTTTCGCAGATTTTAAGGAGATTCAATTCTGCGAAGAGCCGAATGCTGATTTCTATAGTAACCGTTGGTTGAGTACAATATTGGTGCACGAAGATGAGAATAACGGCATCAGTCGTGAAGACATCAGGCTGGCTCTAGAGAAGCAAAATATCGAGTCGCGCCCTTTATGGAAACCCATGCACTTACAGCCCGTGTTTGCAGGCAGCCCTTTTTATGGGGATGGCACTAGTGAGCAGCTCTTCGAGAAAGGACTTTGCCTGCCTTCCGGCTCTAATCTTACGGAGCAGGATCTTGAAAGAGTAGTGAAAGGGATTGAGGCTGTATTGGCGGTAGATTAGGTGTGTTTTTCTCATCCTCCTTTTGGGAGGAGGTCGGGAGGAGGGTTTTTGCGGAGGCTATTAAAGGAAGGAAATTTCCAGGCATTTGCCGCCAGTTTGAGCGGAGCGGTAACTGGTGATTAGAAATAGGGCCAGTTTGTAAAGGCGGAAATATGGTTATGGAACACGCCTTTACAAACGGGCCTCATGATAAGCAATAAGTTGCGCTACGCTAAACTTGCGGCATGTTATTTTGGAATACTTACCCCTCACCCCAGCCCTCTCCCCATTGGGGCGAGGGAGCTTTTACTCATAAACAGGGCATTCTATTTTTCCTCTTCTGCCTTTTCCTCTTCTGAAACTTGGGCCTCCGTTGCCCTCTTTCCTGGCAAAACTATAGCTTAGCCCAAGTGAAGCAACATAGTAGGAGTCATTTTTGCTCGGATCCCCTGATTTGCTAAAGCCATCCAAATAATCAGTTGAGGTAATGCGATGCATAAGTTCGGCATGGGCAGAAATTCTTTCGGAGAGATGGTGCCGTAGCCCTAATCCGACCAAAACAACCGGAATGCGTGTTGGAAGCGTTTGGGGAATGTCTTCTTCAAGTCCCAAGGTATAAGGGTGAGTAGGGCCGTATTCATTTTGAGAAAAGTCTCTTTGGATATCTAAAAAAGAGTATCCTACTCCTCCCATTATATAGGGGAATAAATTAGGGCTACGGTCTTTGCTGCCCCTTCCAAGAATATCCCATACTAAAAGGCCTGATATTTCAGTAACAGGTGAGTTAAAATTAAATCCGCGTGAAAAAATAGGGTTAGGGTACTTCTTGTCATCGCCTTCTAACTTGCCTTTAGCAAAATTAGCGCGGAGGGAAAGAAAGTCGTTAAACCTGAAGCTGCCAAAGGCTCCAAAGCCCAGTTTAGCGGTTTTGCGAGAGCCAAATTTATAAGTGGTCAGGTCGCCGTGGTATACGAACGAACTAACCTGCGCGCCAATTTCGAATCGGGGAGGGAGGTCTTGCGCCGCTGCTACCAAGGTGAGCCCCAGGCAAAGGCAGATCATACATATTACCTTTTTATATAGTAATCTCATTTTATTGTGTTCAGTTTTTAAATATTTATTGTCGCTATGAATACTACCTATTCATTTGCTTTATCAAATGTTGGACCAGCTATACCTGATCAGTGGTTCTTCATTAGGTTAAGAAGTAAACTCTCTTTACATTAATCAATCTGTTTTGATATAAAGCAGAAGTTCTTTTCTATAAGTAATTTAGTGCAAAAAACTCCATCCAATAAAGGGGTTATTTATTATTTACGTATTTATAACGAAAAAAAATACGTGTCATTATACTGTCAGAAATCATCCCTATACTTAAAGAAAAGGCAAAGAGTTTGTTACACAAATGATATCAACTAAATAATATATTCAGTCCTTAAAAACTCATAGCTGGAGGCATGATAATCGACTCGTGCATGGTGTTCAACCTGATGCAGTAGCTTTTTAAATAAACATTCACATGACTAACTAAAAGAGGGGCTAAAAGTGCTGCTAACAGATTTTATTTTTCATAATAACTACATAGTTGAAAGGAGTGATTATAGAGATATATACTTACCAGCCGTTAAAACGGTTTAAAAAGCTGTTTTAAAGAAAATCGCGGTAAGTATTAGTTGTAAAGCTATATGTAACAGAATTATATTTATAATATTTGCAGATTTAATAAAAAGGCAATAACAATATTAGTATTTTTGCAGTTCTGCCGTATAGCCTACTTTACATTACATTAGAAACTTGGTTTTACGGTTTGGCATGAAGAGATTGAGCACGCGTAATTAAATACTATTTGGTTGCTGCCGTTTCTCACTTGCCTTAACCCAGACTTACTATATGAAAGTATTTTTACTGAATAAATCTTTGCCTAAATGGATCATACTGCTGATCGATCAGGTAATTACCAGTTGGTCTTTTGCGTTTGCTTTCTTTCTGATAAAGCAATTTGAATTCGCCACCATACTTCGTGGGCATTTCTTTGTTTACCTGGGCATATACTGCCTGGTGTCGCTTGTGTCTTTTTATTACATGCGCCTTCATACGGGCCTCATCCGGTATTCAAGCACCCAGGATATTTACCGTATTTTTACAGCTGTACTGATCTGTAGCCTTATTTATGGGGCTATTATGGGGCTCGGGGTTGTTCCGGCATTCAATATCAATTCGGTTAATGTATACCTGGTCCTTTTAATCAACTTCTTTATTTCGTCAGGCTTACTAATTATTCTCCGACTGGGGGCGAAGGGCCTATTCTATTTTATCAAGCGCAGCACAACCGGAAAAAAGGAAACATTCCTGATTTATGGCTCTGACAGCAATGCGATCCTGGTGAAAGATGCATTGGAAACCAGTGGCATGGGGAAGTTTATAGTCGCTGGTTTTATTGACGATAACCCGAATAAAGTTCACAAGCACATTCACCAGAAGAAAGTGTTTCATGTGGATGAACTGGAGAAACTGGAGCAAAAGTTAAAGGTGGACAAGCTGGTGGTGATGAGCGAAGACCTCAAAACTGTTTCCAGAAAGAAGACCATAGAGAAATGCGTGGAACTAGGCATTAAAGTCCTGACCGTACCTCCTACCTCTAAGTGGATGTCCGGATACCTGCAAATGAACCAGATGCAGGACCTTAAAATTGAGGACCTGCTGCAGCGTCCGCCTATTGTCATCGAAAATGAGAATCTATCGGCTGACCTGGCTGGCAAACGCGTGCTGGTGACAGGCGGAGCCGGATCGATTGGATCTGAAATAGTGCGACAGGTGCTAAGCTATGGCCCGGAAATGGTTATTATTTGTGACCAGGCAGAGACGCCTTTACATGATCTGCAGTTAGAGATAGAGGAAACATATCCGGATGCCAACCTGCAGATATGCATGGGCGATATATCTAATTTTAACAGGATGTACTCCCTGTTCAATGATTATAACCCGCAGGTAGTGTACCATGCCGCAGCCTACAAGCATGTGCCCATGATTGAGAATAATCCATCGGAGGCGATCATGACGAATATATTGGGCACAAAAAACCTGGCAGACCTGTCCCTTACGTATGATGTGGAGAAGTTTGTAATGGTGTCAACGGATAAGGCTGTAAACCCGACCAACATTATGGGAGCCTCTAAGCGGATAGCGGAGATCTATATCCAATCTTTGAACAGCATCCGATCCGGAGAACTCGATAATTTTGACGCAAAGGGCGAGCTTCCGCAGACAAAATTTATTACTACCCGCTTCGGAAATGTTTTGGGCTCTAACGGGTCAGTTATCCCGCGCTTTAGGTCGCAAATAGAAAAGGGAGGTCCGATAACGGTTACCCACCCGGATATTACCCGTTACTTTATGACCATACCAGAAGCAGTGCAGCTGGTACTGGAGGCTGGTACGATGGGCAACGGTGGAGAGATCTTTATCTTTGACATGGGCGAACCGGTTAAAATCGTAGATCTTGCTAAAAAGATGGTGCGACTAGCCGGCATGATTCCGGATGTTGACATTAAGATTATATTCACCGGCTTAAGGCCAGGAGAGAAGCTTTTTGAAGAACTGCTAAGCATAGAAGAAAAGACCATCCCAACCCATCATCATAAAATAAAGATATCCAAGGTTCGGAAGTATACTTACGATAAGGTCGTGAACGACATCAAAGAGCTGCTAACCCTGAATAAGGAAAGCACTGACTTTGCCGTTGTTCGTAAAATGAAGGTGATGGTGCCTGAATTCAGAAGTAAAAACTCGAAGTACGAGGAACTGGATGTAGCGAACTGATAGGTTAACCTCACCCCGGCCCTCTACTTTCAAGGAGAGGGACATAAATCCCTACTTACTCTCGGCCACTACTAAACAAAAGAAAAGGCGTTCCAGACCTTACAGTGTTTAAAAAACCTGTGAGTGTCTAACACAACAAATTGGATCAGGCAATTACCGGTTACACTTTCTCTCTAAGCAACAACACCTTCCAGGCTTCCAGTACCTGGTTATCTTCCAGAAGCTTTTTTCCTAGCAGTTCCAGTTCCTGGCGTAGTTTAGCAGGTGCATCTTTATACTTGTTTAAAGTATAGGCTACCAGCGGATCAGCTTTAAATGATGCTGCTTCGGCCGCCGAGGGGATAAGCTCGGTGTTACCTAGCCTGGCCAGGTTATTCCCTGTCAGGATTTGGCTGTTGCGGATGAAGGCAGGTAACTGATCTACCCCAATGCCTTTGTTCCGGACCGGTTTCGGGAGTTCGAAAATACAGTCGCCGTTGGCGCGCAGGTAATAGTCGCCACCCATCCGGGCAACCGCATCAAGTTTATATGGGCTGATCTTGCCCTGTTCGTCCAGTATACTTTCGCTCACGTGCATCATCAGCACTTCACAGATCACCAGGTTGCCTGCCCCGCCTTCCGGCCCCAAACTGATCACTTCGTTCACCTTACACTCAAAGGCTACAGGAGCTTCTAACACGCGCGGTGGCCTCACCAGCACCGATGCTTCCGGTGTGAGCCCCGACTTTACAAACTCGTTTATTCCCTGATCATACTCGGTGCTGGCCAGCGACATTTGTTCCACAATGTCATAGTTCGCAATGTTGATGACTACCTCCTTGGTTGCCTGCACATTCTCTAAGGTATGCTTGCTGGTATTGTCACGCACGCGGCGAGCAGGCGAAAATACCAGAATGGGTGGTTTGGCACTGAACACATTAAAAAAGCTGAAAGGACTCAGGTTCACGTTTCCGGCCAGATCGGTGGTGCTGGCGAAGGCGATTGGCCTTGGGGCAATGGCTCCTAAGAGCAGCGCATGCACTTCTGCGGTTTTAATGTCTTGGGGATCTATGGTTTTGAAAGGCATGGCTTTTCTGATATAAGGTTGGTACTGCTTACGCATTGTTTGGCGCTAGCGTCTACGCTTGTAACTTACAAAGGCTTGGGCCTTTGGTCCAATTAAATTATAAATTCAACTTCAGATTAAATACATAACGCAAGTTGCGATATATAAATACTTTGAAGGTGTAAACCCACCCCTGCCCCTCCGAAGAGGGGAATTACATGCACGAGAAAAATTCCCCTCCTCGGAGGGGTTAGGGGTGGGTTAATGGCAATCCGCGTTAATTAAACCAGGATGTTATCCTTACGCTATATAATTATAAAGCCGGCAATATTTTGCCTCTAACTTCCCCAAAACCTATACGGATTCCATTACGCTCACCGTAACCGCGCATGATCACCGTATCATGATCATGAACGAACTTGCGTTCTGTGCCATCTGACAGTGTGATAGGGTTAGCGCCTCTCCAGGTGAGTTCGAGCATAGAGCCGTAGGAGTCCTTGGCAGAGCCGCTGATGGTGCCGGAGGCATACATGTCGCCTACCTGCAAATTACAGCCATTGCTGCTCTGGTGCGCCAACTGCTGGGTCATGTTCCAGTACATGTGCTTGTAATTGGAGCGGCAAATGCTGGTTTCGGCGGCGTTTTCTGGCTGCAGCAGAACCTCCAGGTTAATATCGTAGTTGTGGTGGCCATGGAAATCCAGGTAGGGCAGTGGCTTGGGGTCCTGCACAGGACCCTTCACCTTAAAGGGTTCAAGGGCATCGAGCGTAACCACCCACGGTGAAACGGAAGAGCCAAAGCTTTTGGCCAAAAACGGACCGAGGGGCACGTACTCCCAGGTCTGCATGTCTCTGGCCGACCAATCGTTGAACAGTACCAGACCAAAGATATAGTCAGCAGCCTCGTCTGGGGTGATGCTGTGGCCCAGGGCTGTTTCCTTGCCGGTGATAAACGCAACTTCCAGTTCAAAGTCCAGCAATTTAGTGGGCCCGAAAGTGGGGGCTTCTGCATCGGGCGCCTTCGTCTGGCCTTTCGGGCGGTGCAGGTCTGTGCCCGATACCACAATGGAAGAGGCGCGGCCATGGTAGCCTATCGGAATATGTTTCCAGTTCGGGAGCAGTGCATTTTTGGGGTCGCGGAACATGGTGCCCACATTTGTGGCGTGCTCTATGCTGCTATAAAAATCCGTGTAGTTCGGTACCTGCACCGGCATCAGCATCTGGGCTTCATCCTGCCGAACAAGGCACTCCCGTATCAATTTGCTGTCTCCACTGATCTCTTCGTTGTCGTTTCGCAGCAGGTCGGAAACCCGGTTGCGTACGGCACGCCAGATCGGTTTGCCATAGGCGATGAAATCGTTGAGGTGAGGACGGTGGAACACATTGGGGTCCAGGTTGATAAGTTCGAAGAAGTTATACTGCCCCACCACGCACAAATCCAGGATGTATTCACCGATGGCAACCCCAACGCGGGGATCTCTGTCATCCGTTTTGAAAATACCAAAAGGGAGGTTTTGGATCGGGAAATCGCTGTTAGGCGCAATCTCTATCCAAGAGTGAAGGGAGGGGTCGTTTGCTTTGATCATAGTGCTTGCCGGAAGTTTATAGAAACAAATATAGTTGTTTTGCTGTGGAAGGGAAAGGACAGTGGAAAAACAAGCCTTTTTGTAACTAACGGAAAAAGCGGAGTGGCTGTTTGAGAGAATATTCCCGGCAGATACAAACAAAAACGGGTGCAGCTATTTCCATAACCACACCCGCTTATTTTAAAGTATTAATGCGCTATTCGATTGGGGTAACATTCACCGCTTCCACAGATTTTATTTCAGGCACCTCGCGCAGCACCGATTGCTCCACACCGGCCTTCAGGGTCATGGTAGACATGGGGCAAGTGCCGCAGGCACCCAGCAGCTCCAATTTAAGCACCATGTCGTCGGTAACCTCCAGCACCTTCACATTCCCGCCATCAGCCTCCAGATAGGGGCGTATCTGGTCGAGGGCGCTCTCGATGCGGAGCATGAAATTCTGATCTACGTTTACAACTGCCATCTCAACTTAGCTTTTAATTTCTACGGGTTTTGTTTTGCCGATCGTGGCATTGCGCACAGATACCTGCTGCGCCACAGCCTGGGCCAACTCCTTAAAAACACCGGAGGCCGGGGAATCGTTCTGCATGATGACGGGAGTTCCCGCATCGCCGCTCTCACGGATGCTCTGCACAATAGGAACCTGGCCTAAAAGCGGCACCTCGTATTTAGCTGCCAGCGCTTTTCCGCCTCCCTCTCCAAAGATAAAGTATTTATTCTCAGGAAGCTCAGCGGGAGTAAAGTAAGCCATATTTTCCACCACACCCAAAACAGGCACGTTTATCTGTGGCTGACGGAACATCTGTAAGCCTCTTACTGCATCGGCCATGGCCACCTTTTGTGGGGTTGTTACGATAACGGCACCGGTTACGGGCAGGGCCTGCACCATGGTTAAATGGATATCGGATGTTCCCGGGGGCAGATCAAGCAGCAGGTAATCCAGTTCACCCCACTCCACATCAGATATAAACTGACGCAGGGCAGAACTGGCCATCGGTCCGCGCCATACCACGGCTCCATCGGCAGGGGTCAGAAAACCGATCGACATCATCTTGATGCCATACTTTTCTACGGGCACAATGTAGTTTTTGCCATTATCGCCCTGTATCATGCGCGGGCGCTCCTCTTCCACGCCGAACATGGTCGGGATAGAAGGGCCTGAAATATCCGCGTCGATCAGGCCTACTCTGGCACCAGCCTGCGCCAGGCCAATTGCCAGGTTGGTTGTAACCGTAGATTTGCCCACGCCACCTTTACCCGATGCAATCGCGATGATGTTCTTCACGCCTCTTAAAACCTCCGAAGTGTCGCCACGGCCCGAGGTAACCCGCGAGGTCATGTTCACGGTAACGTTCGCTTCCTTGTCTACCATCGTATGAATGGCGGTTACGCAGGCATTGCGGATCAGGTCTTTGAGAGGGCAGGCAGGCGTGGTAAGTATCACCGTGAAACTCACGTCCTTGCCATTCACCGCTACATCCTCGATCATGTTCAGGGTCACCAGGTCTTTGCCCAGATCAGGTTCCTCTACATAACTGAGGGCTTTCAGTACATCTTCTTTTGTGATAGCCATAATATAAGCTGCTTTTCAAATCGCTCTGCAAAGATACGAACAAATTTCGCCAATCGCATGCAATGGCTTTCGTCAAGAACAGCTTGGGGGATGGATTAGTTTTCACTAGATTTATGCTACGGAAAGTAAACAGGAAATTACCCGCAATAACCTATTTTAAGTAGGCCGGTGCCTCCGAAGTTACAATTACCCATGCAGTAATTCCCCTCCTCGGAGGGGCTAGGGGTGGGTTTAGAGCCTTTGGCATACCGGAACAACTAACTTACGTTATTAAAGTGACCTAGCAGGCTGGAAGCGCATATTTTAAAAGTACAGGGTATACATTTGATCTTTAAGAAGAAAACAGACAAAAAATAACCTATGGAGAAAGCAAAACTAACCGTAAGAAAAGGAGACATCACAAAGCAAACCGTAGATGCCCTAGTCAATGCAGCCAACAGTAGCCTGTTAGGAGGGGGTGGCGTTGACGGCGCTATTCACAGGGCCGGCGGACCAGCAATTCTGGAAGCGTGCAGGCAGATTCGAGCCCGGCAGGGTGGTTGCCCGACCGGCGAGGCTGTGATTACCACGGGCGGCAAACTGCCAGCAAAGTACGTGATCCATACGGTGGGGCCCGTGTGGAATGGTGGAGGAAAAGGCGAACCGGAGCTGCTAGCCAACTGCTATAAAAACAGCCTGCGTTTGGCAGATGAGAACCATTTGCAAAGTATCGCTTTCCCGAATATCAGTACTGGCGTGTATGGGTATCCGAAGGAGAAAGCAGCAAAGGTGGCGGTACAGGCCGTGCAGGATTATTTGCAACAGCATGATTCCGGTATAAAAAGTATTGTGTTTGTTTGCTTTGATGAGGAGAACTGTGCGTTGTATGAGCGGCTTTTGAATGCGTAACGACGTAAGCCCTCGCAACTAAATTATTCCCGCAATCCCACTTCCGCGCGTTCAAAATTGCCTGTAAGTCTTATCTTTGTCATCCGCTTATACTTTTACGCATGTCCCTGATCCCAAAAGAAACCGTTGACCAGATCATCGCCCAGGCCGATATTACAGAGGTGGTGGGTGATTTTGTGTCGTTGAAGAAAAAAGGGCAGAACATGTGGGCCTGTTGCCCCTTCCACCACGAAAAGTCACCTTCTTTCTCGGTTTCCCCGGCAAAGGGGATATACAAGTGCTTTGGTTGTGGCAAGGCGGGCAACTCGGTGCAGTTTATCATGGATGTGGAGGGCACTTCTTTCCCGGAGGCGCTCAAGTACCTGGCCAAGAAGTATGGCATTGAGGTACCCGAGGATAACCCCAACCCCGAATATGCCCGCGAGCAAAGTGAGCGAGACAGCCTTTACATTGTCTCTGACTTTGCCAACAAGCACTTTCAACAGAATTTACAGGCACAGGAGCTCGGCAGCATCGGGCAATCCTACTTAAAACAACGGGGCCTTTCGGGCAATACCATCCGCAAGTTTGAACTGGGCTATACCCTGGATGAATGGCAGGATTTAACCGAAGCCGCTGCTAAGGCCGGTTATAAACAGAAATACCTGGAAGCTACGGGCCTGACTGTCGTTCGGGAGGATGGCAAGTCCTATGACCGTTTCCGGGGCCGCGTCATGTTCCCGATCCACAACATATCGGGCAGGGTGGTAGGTTTCGGGGCCCGGACCCTTAAACCAAACGACAAAAAGAGCCCCAAGTACCTCAACTCGCCGGAGTCGGATATTTACCACAAAAGCAATGTGCTCTACGGCCTGTTCCAGGCCAAGCAGGCTTTGCGCATGCAGGACATGTGCTACCTGGTAGAGGGTTACCTGGATGTGCTTTCGCTGCACCAGGGAGGTATTGAAAACGTGGTGGCCTCCTCAGGCACCTCACTCACCGAAGGCCAGATCAAGCTGATCGCAAGGTATACCCAAAATATCACAGTGCTTTACGATGGCGACGCAGCAGGCATTAAAGCGTCGTTGCGCGGCATCGACCTGATCCTGGAGAATGGCCTGAACGTGGATGTGGTTACTTTTCCGGAAGGGGAGGACCCGGACTCTTATATCCAGAAAGTAGGTGATACGGCGTTTAAGGCCTATTTAAAAGACCATGCCCAGGACTTTATCTCTTTCAAAACCAGCCTGTACGCAACCGAAACAAAAGGAAATCCGGTAAAAAAGGCAGAGGCAATAAAAGAGATAGTTGCTTCCATCTCCAAAATTCCAGACTCCATCAAGCGCACGGTTTTCTTCCGAAGCTGCAGCCTGATCTTCGATATTGATGAGCAGGTGCTTATCTCGGAGTACAACAAAATACACCTGCAGGAGCGCCAGCAGCAATATAAGTCCGGGAACCCGGCGGATGAGGGCAGTATGGCACCGGCACCAGCCGAACCGGAAAAGCCTGTATCAGACGTAGACTTGCTCAGGCGCTATGAGCGTGAGATTGTGCGAATGCTGCTGAACTATCCTGATAGAATGCTGGAGGATGGCCTGACAACCTGCCAGTACATGTTGGAGCAGCTGGAAGATGTGGCGTTCCGGACACCGCTCTACGCCCAACTCATGGAGTTGATCAAAGAAAAACTATGCACCGGTGTCGTGCCCTCTGCCGAGGACTTTATCAATTATCCCGATCAGGAGATCCGTACCGAAGCGACCAACCTGCTCTCAGACCCGCATGAGCTGAGCCATAACTGGGAAACCCACCACATTTTTGTGCCCACCGAAGTAGATTTGCTCCCTTATGGCGCAGAGCGGGCCGTGCTGCGGCTTAAATGGCGGAATGTAGAGCTTTTGCTAAAAGCTGAAATGGAGAAGCTGCGCCTCGTAACCGACCCAAAAGAGCAGGACCTGCAGCTAAACAACATCCTCCTTTTAAAGTCCCTGCACAGCCAGTTAGGTGATATGTTGGGGATAGTAGTGAACAGGTAAGTTTTCCGCCTGGATTCAATTGGGTAATGCCTTTGCGGTGTGAGGCAGTTCTGCTACTGCTGTGGCTAAGGTAGCAATATTTTGCCTTAGGCATTAGCATAAACCCACCCCTAACCCCTCCCAAGAGGGGAATTATACCTGTTCCATAAGCAAAGGCTGCAGCTATCGAACTGATTCCAGTCTTGGCGTTGAGCGCCTCGAGAGTTTCCGGTGACGAGCGTGAGCTAGGCAGCACGAGGCACGAGGGCAGGAAAGGAAAGCAGCGCGATGCGGCAAGACGAGGCCTCCCGGCCAGGAGGGCACCAAAGCTGGAAATGAAAAAGGACAAACGTAAAACTGCGGATCAGCAGCAACTAGAAAGTATAGCAGGGTCTTCAATAATTATATTAAAACCGCTCCTTAAGTCGAGAGACAGTCTGGCAAGTGAAACAGGAACCGCATGTATAAATAAATCAACTAATCTCCTTCCAAATGTGTTATCCAAATAAAAACGGGATTGCGGTTTAAACTTTTTACTTTTGTACCGCTTTACTAAAAGATAACAGCCTGCTGGGCACATATGCCTGGCAGACACAAACCAAATAGTATGGAAATCAATAAGAGTGGTACTCTCAGGCCATTAGATACAATAGCATCTGCGGTGGAAGACATTCGGCAGGGCAAGGTGGTGATCGTGGTGGACGACGATGACCGCGAGAATGAAGGTGACTTTGTCTGCGCTGCTGAAATGATCACACCCGAGATCGTGAACTTTATGGCCACACACGGCCGCGGACTTATTTGTGCCCCACTAACCGAAGAACGTTGCGATGAGCTCGGGCTTGAACTGATGGTAGGCCGCAACACAGCTTTGCATGCTACGCCTTTTACGGTTTCCGTAGACCTGATCGGCCATGGCTGCACCACAGGCATCTCGGCTTCAGACAGGGCTAAAACGATCAAGGCACTCGTTGATCCGGAAACTGATCCGCATTCACTAGGCAAGCCAGGGCACATTTTCCCGTTAAAGGCCAAAAAAGAAGGCGTGCTCCGTCGTGCCGGTCATACAGAAGCGGTTGTGGACCTGGCCCGTTTGGCTGGTCTGGCGCCTGCGGGCGTGTTGGTGGAGATCATGAACGAAGACGGAAGTATGGCACGGCTGCCTGACCTTGTAAAAGTGGCGGAGCGTTTCGACCTGAAGCTTATTTCTATAAAGGACCTGATCGCGTACCGCCTGAAGAAGGAAAGCCTGATTGAGCGGGAGATTGCGGTGCAGCTGCCCACTGACTTCGGAACCTTTGACCTGTATGCTTTTACGCAGCGAAGCAACGATGCCAAGCACCTTGCCCTGGTGAAAGGCACCTGGGAAGAAGGCGAGCCCGTGTTGGTGCGGGTACACTCTTCCTGCGTGACAGGCGATATATTCGGATCCTGTCGCTGCGATTGCGGGCCGCAACTGCATGAGGCCATGCGCATCATCGAGCAGGAAGGCAAAGGCGTTATCGTGTACATGAACCAGGAAGGCCGCGGTATTGGCCTGGTGAACAAATTGAAAGCCTACAAACTGCAGGAACAAGGGCTGGATACCGTAGAAGCCAACCTGGAACTGGGCTTTGGGATGGATGAGCGTGACTATGGCGTTGGCGCGCAAATACTGCGTGACCTGGGTGTGACCAAGATGCGGCTGATCTCCAACAATCCCAAGAAGAGAACCGGGCTGATAGGCTACGGCCTGGAAGTAGTGGAGCAGGTGCCTATTGAGATAAAGCCAAACGAGCATAACCAGAAATACCTGACTACCAAACGAGATAAGTTGGGGCATACGATACTAAAGAGTGCCACCATGGATAAATAGTAATTTTTGTAAAATTAATTAAATTAAAAAAGCCCATTGTAGTGCTCCTTACGCGCTATAATGGGCTTTTTTAGTGTCCGTACGTTTTGTGTTAGCCAAAAGAGTAACTTTTTATTGCAAAATACAATACTAATGATACAGGATATCGATTCGTTGGGATGATTCGGAAGAATAGTGACAGCGGCCTATTACAGAACAGATTTATAAGTACACTTATGAAGAAGAAGTTTATCACAAGAGAAATTTTAATGCTTCTGTTCGTGTACCAGGTGCTTTTTGCTTTACCGGTACTGGCGCAGAACAGAACAGCAGTGGATGTGCAGGAATGGCCCAAAGGCAAAGTGGTGCTCACATCCGGGGATACAATTTATGGTGCCATTACCTATTTCCGGACACAGGAAATAATTAACATACAGTTGCAGGATGGTTCTATCATCTCATTGACACCTGTAAACGTGACATATTTTGTGGTGCAGGAAATGCCCAGCGGCCGCGCGCATACCTTCCGTACCCTGCGTTGGGATATGGGCCGCGAGTACACTGACTTTAAGAAACCAACCTTTTTTGAGGTGCTGAACAGAGGTATGTTCACGTTGGTGATGCGGGAAACATATGTTATGCGCGATCTGGATAACAGCCAAGGACTTGCTGATACTTACTTATACGACCAGGCTTTTTACAGCGCGGACAACGAATGGAGAGAGCAGGTAAAGGAGCTCTATTATGTGCTTTTACCGAATGGGGATGTTATTTCCTTGCGCAACGTCAGAAAAGACCTCCACACATTGTTCGGCAAAAGATCGAAGGAAGTGAGATCGTATGTGAAGCAGAACAAACTGGAGTATGACCGCCCACACGAACTGGTGGCGATTGTGAACTACTTTAATGGTTTAGCGGCGGCTACAAGTCGCGCACTTTAAGGGTGAGATAGGATAACAGCCACAACAATACAATGTACCCTATGGCCAGCAGCGCGGCCCATAGCGGAGGTAGGAGCTCGGTTGGCGTGGTGATCTGATCCAGCAGGTGCTGGCCCGGCATGGGGGTCAGGCTTTTTAATACCTTTACCGGCATGTACTTGTCCACCTCATCCGGCATCCTGAAGTGGATCAGGGGCTCAATGATCTGCGCATAAATGATAAAGGCAACAATGGCCAAGCCGCTTTTCCGGATCAGGAAAGCGAAGAACATGGCCAGCGACATGTACCCCACCGCCTGCACAAAGTAGTAGGATAGATAATCTATCTTCCCAAAAACAGCGCTTCCGGACAAATTCGTGCTATGTAGCAAGCCAAAGTATAAGCCAACCACCAGCAACAGCAGCGTGCCCAAGGCAGCAAGGGCCAGGATAACGTAGAACTTGGCCAGCACCAGTTCTGCGCGCGAAAGGCCGTCAATAACCTGCTGCCGAAATGTTCTGAAGGTAAACTCATCGGTAACCAGCACAATAACCAGGATGCCGAACAGCAGATTGAAGAAGCTGGCCAGGTAAGTAAGGGTTTGCCAGAAACCGGGCAGTTTGTATATATCCTCGCCCACCGCGCTGCCATTTATGGTAACATTGCTGCTGGTATACAGCACAAGCAGCAGGAGCACCACAAAAATGGCAAGGATGACCCACACGGTGCGGTAGGGCAGTATCTTGTGCAGTTCTATGCGGAGTAGTTTCATGTTGCCTCGTTTTTGATGATCTCCAGGAATTGGGCCTCCAGCGTTTTGCGGCGCACTACCAACTGCGAAAGTATGATCCCGGCCTCAAACATGGCCTTGTTCACATCCGTGCTGCCGTATCCCTCCTGTAAGGTAAGCAGAATGGCATTGCGCTCTGGCTGCACAGAAGCTATGAAAGGTAATTGCTGCAGCACACGCAAGGCTTCGGGTACGTTGGGTACGCTTATCAGTAGTTGGTCTTTGGCAGACAGGATCGTATCCACTCTGCCCTCGGCGCGCAGCTGGCCACGCTGCAGCACGGCAACATGGGTGCATACTTTCTCCACTTCATCCAGCAAATGGCTGGCAAGTATAATTGTTTTGCCTTCAGCGGCAATTTTAAGGATGAGTTCCCGCACCTCAGCTATCCCTTCCGGATCCAGGCCGTTGGTGGGCTCATCCAACACAAGCACCTCGGGGTTGTTGAGCAAGGCACCTGCTATGGCCAGCCTTTGTTTCATGCCCAGCGAGAAGCCTTTAAACGTGGTGTGCCTGCGATGGTCTAGTCCCACCTGGTGTAAAACGTGGCCGATGCTCTTGCTATCGGCCCCTTTTATGCCGGCCACGATCTCCAGGTTTTTTCGGGCAGAAAGGTAGGGGAAAAAATTAGGTGTTTCCAATAAAGCGCCGATGCGGCGCTTCGTAGCCTGACTGATGGCATGACCGAACCAGGCAAAGCTGCCCGACGAGGGCGTGACCACATCCAGCACCATGCCCAGGGTCGTGGTTTTTCCGCTGCCATTCGGGCCGAGCAAGCCATAAATGCTGCCTTGCGTTACCGTTACAGACAAACGGTCAACGGCCTGGATGGCGCCGTAATGCTTCGATAAGTTTTTGATCGTCAGGATTTCCGTCACAGCGGTTTTTTGTAAGAGCACATCTTTCTCAAGTATAGCAAATATAAGGTTTTGTGCTTTAAATCCTAGAAGCCGGCATGTAAGCAATGGGAATGAAAGTGGGGTGGTTTAAAGTAATGGCCCAGGAAGGGGATAGGGCGTTACTTTTTTTGTTGGGGCTTAATGGGTAATTTGCAGGAGCGAATGGATGAAAAAGATTTACACCTGCTGCCTGGGCAATACCATCGGATAGAACGCACGCTCAGTGCCGCGCAGGCAAACGTGTATGCTTTTTCGTTCATGCTCCCGATCCTGTTGGTATACGTGCCGCTCTATATTTTACTTTGGCCGGAGCAGTTCACCCTGTTTTACCTGAAGGGTGTACTGGCTACCTACAAAGCGTGGCTGTTGGTGCTGCCTGCCGTGCTGCTGGTGGTGTTTATCCTGGGGGCTGTGGCACATGAAATGCTGCATGGCTTTACCTGGGCGTTCTTTTGTAAAAAGGGGTTGGGCTCCATTTCGTACGGGGTGTACTGGAAACTGCTAACGCCATACTGCCATTGCAAGGAGGTGCTGCCGCTTTGGGCTTACCTGTTAGGTGGACTGATGCCCGGCTTTGTGATGGGCTTGTTGCCTGCAATAGCCGGCTTGGTTTGGGGAAATGTGCTGCTCTTCCTCTTCGGTCTTTTTTTCTCGTTGGCCGCCAGCGGCGATCTGCTGGTGGCCTGGATGCTGCGTCACCAGCGAACAAATGACCTGGTGCAGGACCATCCGGATAAAATAGGTTGTTATGTGCTTGTGAAAAATTGAAGGATGAAAGACAGATTTGACAGTATTGTATTTGATTTGGACGGCACCCTATGGGACTCAACCGCCACCATTGCCGCTGCCTGGCAAGCCGCTATCGATGCGCTGGATTTTGTGGAACGACGGGTAACGGCAGAAGAGGTGCGGGCATTGGCTGGCATGCCTTACGATGCCATTTACGATAAGCTGTTCCCGGAGTTGAAAGGGAAAGAGCGGGAGCAGCTCCAGGGGCTTTGTGCTCAGTATGAGTTGGAGATGCTACGTGCGCGGGGTGGCACCCTGTATCCTGACTTAGCGCCCACGCTGGCGTATTTGCAGCAGAAGTATACCTTGGCCATCGTGAGTAATTGCCAGAGCGGCTACATCGAGGCTTTTCTGGAGTACCACCAGCTACAACGCTACTTCACGGACCACATGTGCTATGGAACCCGGCATTTGCCCAAAGCGGATAATATAAGGGAGGTAGTTGAAAGGAACAGCCTGCTGCAACCCGTGTACATCGGCGACACACCCAGCGATTTTGAGGCTAGCCGCAAAGCACAGGTCCCTTTCATACTTGCGGCCTACGGCTTTGGCGAGGTAGCAGAAGCCGAAACTAAAATAACCTGCCTGGCACATTTACAGGAACTGCTTTGATCCAAACACTCGGATTCGGTGCAACAGCATAAGCCTTAAAAATGATATAAGAATGTATGAAGAAGATAAAACTATACCAGGTAGACGCATTTGCAGCACAAGTATTTGGTGGAAACCCTGCCGCCGTTTGCGTGCTGGACGAGTGGCTGGCAGACGGCCTGATGCAGCAGATTGCTGCTGAGAATAACCTGGCTGAGACTGCTTTTGTAGTGCGATCAGGTGCAGACTATGCACTGCGCTGGTTTACGCCTGCTGTGGAAGTGGACCTGTGCGGGCATGCCACGCTTGCTGCTGCCCATGTGCTTTTCAATCACTATGCGCATCCCACCGCAAAGATCAACTTCCACTCTCCCAGGAGCGGCCTGCTTACTGTGGCGAAAGCAGCTGACGAGCTGACACTGGATTTCCCGAGGGATGAGGTGAATAAAGTTGAAACACCCCAGGACCTGGTAACCGCCTTCGGAAAAACTCCACTTGAAACTTACAAAGGGAAAACGGACTACCTGCTGCTCTACGCCACGCAGCAGGAGATAGAGGAATTCAACCCGGACATCAACCTGATCGATTCTATAGAGGCCCGCGGCGTGATCGTATCAGCAAAAGGCAATGCGGTAGATTTTGTTTCCAGGTTCTTTGCGCCGCAGGTAGGTATTGCTGAAGATCCTGTAACGGGTTCGGCGCATACCACCCTAACCCCGGTTTGGGCAGAAAAGCTGGGTAAAAATGTGCTGACAGCTAAGCAACTCTCCAAGCGCGGAGGCGACCTGAAATGTGAACTGGCCGGGGATAGGGTAAGGATCACTGGAAGAGCCGTGACTTACCTAACGGGAGAAATTACAGTCTAAAAGTTAGGAGCCATTTATGACAGGCTCCTAACTTTTATTTACTGATGGCCTTAAACACCAGATCAGAAAGGAATTCTTCCAGGTGGTTCTGCTGCCCATTGGTGATGTTTGTAAGCGACGGCAGGTGCCTGGAGAAGAAAACCTGGTAATGGGCGCTTTCCGCTACTGTGGATACCAGTGAATCGGGGTATTTATAATCCGGGTTTATCTCCTGAATAATGCTGGAAATGCGTTTGCACAGGCGTTTGTAACTAAAAAAGAAACCTTCCTTGTTATCAGCATCCACTTCCTTGGTCAGGTAGGCCTTGGCAGACTCGGCCACCACAATGCGCTGTAGCACCACTTCGCTGATATGGGCAAAATTCATGTCGTTCTCCACCTTGCCCGATAAAATATTAATGGCTATTCGCAAGCGATCCTCAGCGGAGCCGATGTTACTGATAGCGAAAACCAGGCGGTACTCCAGCCAGTTCCAGTACCACGAGATCAGGTAAACGAGTAGCATGTGCTTGCTCTCGAAATACCGGTATATGGTAGCCTCTGTGGTGCCAATTTTTTCAGCGAGCTTCTTAAAGGTAAAAGACTCCAGCCCCAGTTCATCGATTAAAAAAATACTGTGCTCAATGATCTGCTGCCCTTTTTGGGAGCTTTCGGGGTCTTTTAAGTATACTTTCTCGTCAACGGTGATCTTAATGTTTGCCAGCAAATTCCTCATCTAAGGTTGGGTTCATTTAATTGGGATGCTCGTAAAACTCCACCGCACCTGTTTTAACGTCGTACATGCCTCCTACTATACTAATTTCTCCTTTCTTAACCATTTCATTCAGTATAGCGCTTTTCTCCTGAATCTCGTCTACCACCCTGTGAACGTTCTTCTGAGCCACCCGTTCCACAAATTCACGGTTGGCCGAGCTTCTGTCGCCGGAGTAATTTACGGCTTCTACGGCAGGGTTGATCTTTTTAACAAGTCCGGTCAGGTTACCCAGTTCCACATGGTCGCAGGCCCCTTTCACGGCGCCGCAGTTGGAGTGCCCCAGCACCACTACCAGCTTTGAACCGGCTACCTTACAGGCAAACTCCATACTTCCGAGTATATCCTCGTTGATGATGTTACCGGCAATGCGGGCGCTGAAAATATCGCCCAGGCCCTGGTCAAAGATAAGCTCCGCAGAGGTTCTGGAGTCGATGCAGCTCAGTATGATGGCGAAGGGATGCTGCCCTTCGGATGTTTCGTTTACCTGCTGCAGCAGGTTTCGGTTAGCTTTCAGGTTATTTACAAACCGCTTATTTCCTTCTACTAAAATTTCCTTCGCTCTATGGGGCGTAAGGTCTGCTTGGCTTTCTTTTGTATGTGTTCTCATAATTTTTCTCTTAAATACCTTTCAATAAACAAAATGGAGCGGCGCTCATGTATGCATACAAAGATAGTAATTATATCATAAAACAATAGTAATACTATTATTCTTTGTAGTAAAACCTAAAAAATACTTTGTTTCTTACTTTTAGGTTGATAGGCAATAGCAGGGGCTGCTTAAACACGGCTTGTTTAATGATTATAAACAAATACTTCAAGTACGGGTTTAAAGCGGCAGACGCAGCGTTGGAAACAACTTATACAAATGCGCCTATTAACCACATGCAATTTACATAACCCTAAGCGAGGGCCAGAGGTACAAATAGACGGAGTAGTTGGCGAAGTTTAAGCAGACTGGCTGCACCACACTTATCTGCAAACATTTTGTTTCACTTAAAAAAATAGCATAATGACAAAAAACTTGATAGGCATTGATATTGAAAAGGCGGCTGAGCTCGCCGATAAATTAAACTTGCTGCTTTCCAACTATCAGTTATTCTACATCAACGCCAGAGGCTTTCACTGGAACATAGCCGGTGAGAAATTCTTTGAGCTGCATGTAAAGTTTGAGGAATTATATAACGATGCTTTCTTGAAGATAGATGAGATAGCCGAACGCATACTTACCCTAGGACAAAAACCATTTCATACCTACACCACTTACCTGGAGCATGCCACGATTAAGGAGGTGTCGGATGTTTCTGAGGGAAGAAAAGCCGTTGAGGAAGTTCTAAAGGGTTTCAGCGTGCTGATTGCCGCAGAACGGGAGTTGCTGGAGCTGTCGGCAGAGGCAAACGACGAGGGTACTAACGCCCTGATGAGTGATTACATACGAGAGCAGGAGAAGCTGGTATGGATGTACTCTGCTTACCTGAACAAGTAAAAACTAATTAACCCACGTTGCGATTGACCCGCCCCTAACCCCTCGGAGGAGGGGAATTACATGCACGCGTAAAACTCCCCTCCTCCGAGGGGTTAGGGGTGGGTGTAGACTTTCAAAGTACACTCTAAATCGCAACTTGAGTTAGTAAGCTGCCACTTTAAAGTATGAAAGGCCACCCGTGCAGGTGGCCTTTCATACTTTAAAGTGGCAGCTTTGTTTTTTGCATCAGCCGGCCCACCGGGTACATGTTATGGGTAAACTCGTAGTGCGGTGAGTTGCGGTACACGAAATCGAGCTGTGCCCGGGCGCTTTTCGCAAATTCCGGGTCCTGCTTCCTGCGCTCCTCCAGCCGCTTGCGCAGCGCGGGGTCTTTCTTGAGGTAGTCCGCTGCCAGGTCCTCGAACACGTAGCTCGAGAAATATTCCTTCTGCATAAGTATGGAGTCGAAGAAGTTCCAGGCGAAGTAAGAGTCCACGGCCTGCGGCTCCAGGGTTTCCACTAAAAAGCGGTTGGCAGGTTGGTCCAGGTATACTACATAGTCTCCTTTCAGAAACTGGCGGGGCATCGTGCGCGTCTCCACCTGCACATCGGTATGCAGGTAATGGCCTTCGTAAGGCCGCGGTGCCGTTTTATATTCGGTTATATAATAGGTTTCTACTTGTAGCGTCGTGTCCTTTTGCAGCTGTTGCATTTCTACCTTGTCTGTTTTCAGGCGCTCTATTACCTCGCCCCAGGCAAAGGGAATAATGTAGGCCACCGGTTTTTTAACCGTTGTTACAGGGGTAAACTCGTTGTAGTAGTTGATTTTGGTGCTGTAAGGCGCCTTGCGGTCATAGTAGAGGCGCTCCAGGCCGCTTACCTCGCTGGGTTTATACTTGGCGGCATAACCCAGAAACGGGATCTGTGTCACTTTGGTCGTGTCCAGTTTCCAGTCCAGGTGAAAGTTCTGCTGCTGCAGGGTTTCCTGCTTCGCCTGCGCACGCAGTTTCCCGATCTCGGCTGCATCGCGGTGCACCGTCCCGATCATGTGCTCCATTAACTTATAGGTAGCTTTCACGCGCTGGTCGAAGGGCTTTAGCATGTGTGTTTCCGGCACAAAGCCAATGGTGTTGTAGAGCGCGGTATAGCCTGTTGCATAGCGCGGCGATTCCATAAAACCAATGATCCCCTTCTCCGGCGTTTCATCCACGGTGTTCATGTAGGGCACCATCGGGAATTTATCCTGCTTCATGCCCTCGTAGAGTGTTGGCAACATTTTCTGCTGCAGATAGCCTGCCAGGGTAGGGTTTAGCTTGTTGTGTTGGGTGGGTATTAGCGTCATCACGTGCTGGTAATCGGCCCCGTTGGAAGTATGGTTGTCCATGAAAACGTCCGGGTCCCAGTCGCGGAAAATGGTATGGAAGGCCTTTGCGTTGCGCGAGTCCGTTTTAATAAAGTCGCGGTTCAGGTCCAGGTTGCGGGCGTTCCCTCTGAAGCCGTAACTCTCGGGCCCGTTCTGGTTGGTGCGGGTGTGGCTGTTGCGGTTCAGGGCGCCCCCGATGTTATAGACCGGCACAATGATCAGCACGGTGTTGTCCAGCTGGCTGCGTTTCTTTTTGTCCTGCAGGTAATCGCGCACCAGCATCATGGTGGCGTCTATGCCCTCTGGCTCACCGGGGTGAATGCCGTTCTGGATAAAGAGGACGCGCTTGTTTTTCTTTCGGATAGAAGCCGGGTTAAAATCCTTATCCGTCGATACCACCACCAGGTGCAAGGGCCTGCCGGAATCTGTGAAGCCATACGGCAGCATCTGTACTTCGTCGTACGCTTTGTCGAGGGTGTTATACCAGTCTATGATCTGGTCGTAGGTGGCGGTGGTGTTGCCGTTGCCTTTTTCGAACGGAGTTTTTAGGTCAGGCTTTTGTTGATCGGGAGCACCGGAGCAGAGCAGCGCCGCCAGTAACAGGGTAGTAAACATACAGAAGGTGGCTAGTTCTTGTTATAAGTGTAATGTTAGCCATTTCCGGTCAAAAATAAAAAAACCCACCTGGGTGAGCATTACAGCTGGTAGCAGATAATTTAAGAGTTAATCAGAATAAAGAAGAAACCCTGAGCGCAGGCTATACTTTTAACTTACCTGTAAATGCCCCGTTCTCTTTTGTCAGGAAAGATGATTTTATCCAGGCTATGCTTGCCCGGGCCGATCAGCATCAGCGACAGGAACAAGATGGCAGCCTCCAGGGCGTGGGAGTATCCGCCAAAGCCATCCCCGCCAAGCACATGCTTTAGAGTAGCCACCACCATGGTAAGCAGCAGCAACACACAGGCAGGCCTGAACAGAAAGCCCAGTACCAGGCAGGCACCGCCAACCGCTTCGGCAAAACCGGCCATAAATCCCCAGAAGGCAGGCGCAAAGTTTACGTTGAAGAGGCCCATGCTTTGCCCAATAGCCTGCCAGGTTTCAGGACCACCAGCCAGTTTGGGCCAGCCGTGCAGGATGAACATGATGCCGATGCCGATGCGCAGCAGCAGCAATCCTATATTTCTGAATTTGTAGCGGGAACGGAAAATAGCCATAGCAGCAATAATACAAATTCACTGCTAATATTGCAACTGTCTAATATATTAGAATGCTCTTCACTAGCGTATTGGCTGGCAGGGTGCTTGGGGTGAAGGTGGCCAAACGCTGGCGCGGGAGCTGCGACTGGTCCATCACAAACGTGATTCCGCCTTCTTTGGAAACGGCTACCAGGCCTCCGTCGGCGAGCAGTACCGTAGAAATGGGGTAAAGGCTTTGCACCTCCCCATATTTGGAGCCAACGCCCACACCCTTCGGTGTTTTGTAATCAGTGCTTTTTACGTTAATGCGCCATACCAGGCAAACGGAGTCGCAGGCTTGTTCTACCAAAATGCCCTTTTCCTGCTTGTTCGGGTGCAGCACGTAAGCAGTGGCCTGGGTTCCTTCCTGTTGCAGGGTAGTGTCGGCAATGGTGAACCCGGCAGGCACCATCTCCCGCATTTGATGGATCGGCATGCCAATCATTACGTTGCCCACTCGCCCTTTAGCAATAACGAAGGAGGAGGGGTCGGGCAAGTTGGAAGCAGGCGCATCGGTATTGGTTGTTCCTGAAAAGGTGGTGTCTGAAGTTTCGCCTATGGCTGCCGTTTCTGTTTCTGTATCGTGCTGCGAGAGGCAGGCAGCCATGCCCACACCCAGCAGTATTGCATAAATTATATTTCTGATCATTCGAGCCGCGGCATTTGTACTTTATTTTAATGTTAAACCTTGAAGAGGAACTTCTGGTTGTCGTATATTAGCAGGAAACAGACATTCGTTTCTTTTATTATACATTAACTAAAAATAATAAAATGGCTAAACCATTGATCTTAGTCTCAAACGACGACGGCATTACCGCGCCCGGCATTAGAACCCTGGTAGAGGTGGCCAAAAAGATAGGGGAAGTTGTGGTGGTGGCTCCGGACGGGCCACAGTCGGGTATGGGACATGCCATTACCATAGGCAACACGTTGCGCTTGGATAAGTCCATTGCTTTTGATGATCTGGGAATAGAGGCCTACGAGTGCTCGGGCACTCCGGCCGACTGCGTGAAGCTGGCCAAACACCATGTACTGAAAGACCGCACCCCCGACCTGGTGGTGAGTGGCATCAACCACGGTTCCAATTCCAGTATCAGCGTGCTTTATTCAGGCACGATGTCGGCAGCCATTGAGGCGGCGATAGAGGGGCTTCCCTCTATCGGTTTCTCTTTGTGTGATTACGGGCATGAGGCGGATTTCTCGCACACCCGCGAATTTGTGGAGCTCATTATACGGCAGGCCCTGGAGAACCGCATACCGGAGAACACATCATTGAATGTGAATTTCCCGAAAAAAAGCGCCGAACGAATCAAAGGCATTAAAGTTTGTCGCCAAGCGCATGCCAAGTGGCAAGAGGAGTTTGATGAGCGCCTGGACCCACGCAACCGCAAGTACTACTGGATGACCGGCAGCTTTGTAAACTTTGACAAAGGCGAGGACACCGATGAGTGGGCCCTTGTGAACAACTACATTTCTGTGGTGCCCTGCCAGTATGATATGACGGCGCACCACGCCATTGCCATGCTGAATGAGAGCTGGGTGTTTTAAAAGGTGGTTTAAGTCATAAACAAAACCCCAAACCATGTGCGTGGTTTGGGGTTTTGTTCAAACTAAGTAATACTGTTTCTTAGGCTTTTGTAATTAGTACAGGTTAAAACCTAATAGCCAGGGTTTTGTATCAAACTTGGGTTAACTTCAATCTGCTGCAGCGGAATAGGCCACAGGTTGCGGAAATTTTGTCCGGTAGCTTCGCAGAAGCCTAACAGGTCGCAAGTTAGGTTGTAACGTTTTAGGTCAATAAAACGAAGACCTTCCCCAATAAATTCTAACCTGCGCTGCTCCAGTATTTCCTGCAGTGCCTGTGCGTTCGTTAAAAGTGTAATAGGAGGTAAACCGGCTCTGGTTCTGATCCTGTTAATATCGCTGATAACCTGTGGGTCGGCTGGGGCAATTGCAACCCCTTGTCTTGCACGGGCTTCGGCACGTATAAGGTACATTTCAGCTAGCCGGAGTACAGGTACGTTATCAGCGTTGTTTACCACGTCTTCATACTTAATAAGCCTCCTGCGGTTATTTTGTAACACCGTGGTGGCTGCAAAGCGCTGGTCGCCTTTCTGTGCTGAAGCCTGAAGGGCATTATAGGCTCCGGCTCTCAGGTTAAATTTTTGTCCGCCTGTTAAGGGGTTAGATGATGCACCCAAACCACTCTGATCGTTCAAAGTGAAATCTACCTCAAAAATGATCTCAGGACCAGTCTCGTTTGTGAAAATGGCTTTAAATTCATCTGCCAGAGCAAATTGATCACTCGTAATCACCTGATTAGCCTTGGCCTCGGCCAGGGCATTATTGCCACGCTGTAAGTAAACACGAGCCAGTAGGGCAGTAGCGGCTAGGCTGGTAGCACGTGTTTTACGGCTGTTTCCCCCATCAAGAGCAGCCTCTGCCGCCTGTAAATCACTTATAACAGCGTCGTATACTTGCGCCTCAGTTGCTCTGGGCATCGACTGGATTTCACTGGTAACAGTTGTTGGCGTTAGAGGAAGTGGTACGCCTCCAAAAACTTTAACCAGGTCGAAATAAGCCAAACCACGCAGAAAGAACATTTCGCCTTTAATCTGTTGGCGTTGCTCATCCGATATATTGGTCAGCCTGTCGGCCTCGCGCAGCACAATATTGGCTCGGTTTATAACTGTGTAAATGGTTGCCCATGTATTGGCAATCTGTAGATTAGATGCGTTTATACTTCGCGCAGAAACTTCCCTATCTGTGGTGAACGTTCCCCGGTGCTCCAGGTTATCGGTATAAACGCCCTGGTATAGCAGGTAGCGCAGGCCATAGTAGTTCGTAGACTGCAGGGCACTGTAAGTACCAAGCGCAGCTCTATTAAGAGTGGTGAAATCAGTGATGGCGCCGTCTGCCTCAATGGCTGTGGTTGGCGAAACATCCAGCACATTGTCGCATCCTGAAAGGGCTGACAAACTTAATGCTGTTAGTAGAATGAATGTATATTTTTTCATGTTCTTGTCTTTTAGCTATTAAAATCCAACATTAACACCAAACGTAATGGTACGGGCTTGCGGGAAGGTATAGAAATCAACTCCCAATGTAGTGTTAGACGTGCCTGCGAAATTAACCTCAGGGTCAAAGCCCGGATAATCGGTGAAAGTGATCAGGTTCTGAGCCTGAGCATAAACACGCAATGACCTTAACTTGAATTTCTCTATAACAGTGGTAGGTACATTGTAACCTAGTATTACGTTTTTAAAGCGTAGGTACGATCCATCGTAAACAAACCTGGATGAATTACTGCGGTTGTTATTGTTATCGTCAAACACAGTAGCCCTAGGTGTATCCGTAATGTCACCGGGTTTTTGCCAGCGATTGAGTACATCTGTCAGCATGTTGTCGTCCAGGAAGTCGTTGCCAAGGTGCTTTTGATATTGATGGCTCGGGGCGACAATATCATTGCCTTGTGAAAACTGAAGGAACACATTCAGGTCAAATCCTTTGTAACGGAACTCATTAGTTAATCCACCTACATAATTAGGTTGTGCATTACCGATAATGGTCAGGTCATCATCTGTAATAACCCCGTCGTTGTTAATGTCACGGAAGTTAATGTCTCCGGCCTGAGCACCCTGCGCTTGTCGCGAAGCGGGCACATCATCAATAGTGCTATATACGCCGTCGGAAATAAAGCCATAGAAGGTTCCGATCGGCTGGCCTTCGCGCAGTACCAGAGAGTTGCCTCCGAAACCATAGAAAATATCCTGATCCTGATAGAGCGCTGTCACTTTGTTTCGGTTAAAAGAGATATTAAAGTCGGATGTCCAACGAAACCCATCTCCTTGCGAATCAATATTGACAGTTCTGAGTGCTACTTCAAATCCTTTATTCTCTGTAGAACCTACGTTAGCCTGGAAACTGGAGAAGCCGTTTTGGGTTGGAACTGGTCTGGAAAACAGCAGGTCATCAGTGTTTTTGATGTAGTAATCTAGCGCAAGGTTAATCCTGTTATTGAGTAATCCGATATCAGTTCCTATATTAAATTGCTTTGTCTCTTCCCACTTCAGGTCGGGGTTGGGCAGTTGTGTCAGAGCTATGCCAGGTAAATCGAGGTAGTTAGAGCCGGTATAAAGACCCTGAAAAGCAAAATTGCCTATTTCCTGGTTACCGGTAATGCCATAAGAGGCGCGCAGTTTTAACTCGCTGATCGCATCTACACCCGACATGAAATCCTCGCCTATTATTCTCCAACCTGCTGATACAGAAGGGAAGTATCCGAACCTGTTGTTCTCTCCGAAGCGGGTAGAGCCATCAGCCCTAAAGTTAACGCCAAGCAGGTATTTATCATTGAAATTGTAGTTAACCCGTCCGAAATAGGATAGCAGTACAGACTCCGATACCGAGTTGGAACCTGCGTTGACAATGGCAGCACTTGCTACGTAGCGGAAGCGCTCTCCCGGAAAGCCTTCACCTGTTACAAAAGCCTGGTTAAACACGTTTCTCTCGGTACTGGTACCAAGTATGGCGGATAGCTCATGCACGTCGTTAAACACTTTATTGTATGAGGCAGTTGCCTCCAAAAGGCGTTTTGTGATAGTGGAGGTTGCGTTGGTAGCAGAGCCACCAACAGCAGTAGCGGTAGAGCCCGGGAAGTTGGTAGGTGTAAACCGGCGCTCGTTTACGTTCAGTGCATCATAGCCACCCCTTACCTGCACATCTAAACCTGGAATAATGGTATATTTAGCGAAAATGTTGCCAATAGCCCGCAGGTTCACCGTTTCGTTGTCATTTTCTGTGCCTTCCGCTACAGGGTTGGTGTAGAAATAGTTGGGCCTGGTGTAAGTTCCATCCTCGTAGTAAACCGGCCATACCGGCGATGCGGCCAGGGCATTTGCGAACGGCCCGATTAAGGTGTTATCGCTAATGATACGGCCATTTTCGGAACGGCTTAACTGGATGCTGGTACCGATGCTCATCCTGTCAGAAACCTGGTGGTCCAGGTTCAGGCGGGTTGAATAGCGCTTGTATTCACTGCCTATCACTATTCCTTCCTGATCAAAATAATTACCAGACAAATAATAACGGGTTTTCGCATCACCACCGTTTAAAGAAAGCTCATAATTTTGAATTGGTGCTGTTCGGGTAACTTTATCTATCCAGTTAGTATTAGTAGGCTCAAAGTCCAGGCCACCATAATAAAAGTCCACGAAGTCGTCAAAGGTAGCTCCAGGCTCAAGTAAACCATCGTTCACGTAAGCCTCCACCATAATTTCCTTATACTGCTCCGCATTTAGGAAATTTGGTTCTTTCCACATCTTCTGAAATCCAGAGTAGGCGTTAAAGTTAATTTGTGTCTTTTTAGCCGATCCTCGTTTTGTCGTGATGATAACAACTCCGTTTGCCGCTCTAGAACCATATATTGCTGCTGCTGAGGCATCTTTCAGAATGTCGATTGACTCGATATCGTTTGGGTTAAGGTCAGATACGGCATTGACGCTTTGACCTCCAAAGCCTAATTGGGAGAAGTCGCCGGTAGTAAGCGGAACGCCGTCCACTACATATAGTGGTTGGTTGCTGGCAGAGATAGAGGTAGCCCCACGCACGCGCACGCTTATACCACCACCAGGCGTTCCTGAGTTCTGGGATATCTGAACACCAGCCGCACGACCCTGTAGGGCCTGGTCAACCCCTACCACCGGAATGTTCTTAAGTTCTTCGGAAGTTACTTTAGAGGTTGCCCCTGTTACTTCCCTCCGTTCCTGGGTTCCGTAACCTACTACTACCACCTCTTTTAAAAGCTCCTGGTCGGCAACAAGGCCCACGTTTATAGTGGATCGTCCACTTACAGGCAACTCCTGCGTTGTCATGCCGATAAAACGAAAGACAAGGCTCGCATTTGGTTTTACGTTAAGCAAATACTCTCCTTTTAAACCTGTAGAGACCCCATTAGAAGTTCCTTTTTCTATAACCGTGACACCAGGTAAGGGTTGACCTGTCTCAGCCGAAGTTACTACGCCTGTAACAGTTTGAGTTTGTGCCCACGCGCTACTTATAAACGCAAATAGCATAACAAAACTCATTAGTAAAGTCTTCTTCATAAAATAGTAGTTTAGTAGTTAAAATGAATCAGGTACTTAAATGCAAAAATACTTAAATAAGAATAATGAAATGAAATAAAGAAATATAGAAATATTTCGCCTTATAGCTATAAGATTTGGGTAATTTGTTTTGCGCTTACTTAAAACAAGCTCTGCATTAGTATTGGAAACCGTAGTAAGTTGAATTTGTTTTGAGGATTATGATCACAAAACAGTTTAATAAAAATAATAAAAAGCTTACTAAATAATTAAGTTGTTTTAACATTGTCTTTACTACTTTATGTACTTAAAGGTTTTGCAAGTTTAAATATATAGAGTATTCAAAATAGCGTAGCTATTATGCTAGATTTCACTTTTGCAGAACCGTTACAGCTAAAAACTTATGCCCTTCGTGATGCTTGGTTTTCCAGCCCATCTTTTTCAGCTCACGCAGTATAAAGTTGTTGAGCAGACCATGGGCTACCAATACTGTGGTGGAACATTTTAAGGCATCTTCGGCCAATAGCCTGGCACATGCGCGTGCTCTTTGGCGGGCCTCTTTAAAGGTTTCTATACCTGAGCTGTTCAAGCCCAAAAACCACAGCACACGGGCACTCAGTAGCCAGAGCTTGATCGGGAGCCGAAGCAGGGGCAAGGAGAAAATCCTGCGTTCAAACTCCCGGAAGGCTGCATCTGCCTGCAGTTTTACGGATTCCCCGAAAATGGCCTTGGCAGTTAACCGTGACCGAGGGAGGGTGCTGCAAAATACCTTCTCTATAGACTGGTAGGGGATGGCTTCATGCTCCAGCACAAACTCCTCAATGGCGGCTGCATCATACTCCTGTATGTACTGGCGGGCAGCAGCATCATTAAACCAGCCCGTGTCTTTTACCTCTGGCCGCGCATGCCGGATCAGGAAGATCTGTTTTGGTAGCGGTGTATCAGGTTTGCTATCTTTCACGTTGGTGCGGTTTAAGTTTGTTGCTTATACGCAGCGCACGCCAAGGTTTGATGCATTAAATATTTAAGAGCGAGTTAAATGAAATCTGCGAAGTATGAACGCTTTACCTGTTCCCATTCCGGGCGAAGTATGCTGTAGTAAATGGTGTCGCGGCGGCGGCCATCGTGCATTTGGGTGTGGCTGCGGAGGATGCCTTCTTCTGTTGCCCCTATCTTGAGCATCGCTTTCCGGGAGCGCAGGTTTAACACGTCCGTCTTCAGCTCCACGCGCTCCATCCCCAGTTCATCAAAGGCGTAGCGCAACAGCAGGTACTTGCAGTGGCGGTTCAGACCGCTTCCCCGAAACGCCCGGCTTAACCAGGTCCAGCCAATCTCCAGGCGTTTATCGGCCAGCGATATGTTGCCGTAGCTGGTGCTGCCTGCCAGCTGGCCACTTGCATTATCGATGATTACAAAAGTGTACCGCAATGCGGATTGAAATCCATCTTCCACGGTGCGCTGCCAGCTGCTCAGCTCTTCAGGGTTGCTGATGCGGCTTGGCATAAAGCGCCAAATGTCTTCCTCCTTGGCGATTATGGCCACGTCGATCAGGTCACATGGCCGGTATCTGCGCAGGAGCACACGGTTATCTTCAAGCAAAATTTCGTGGTTGAAATTCATATTTTAGTTATTCAAGATGTTAAACCGTTGGCTAAAGCAGCTAATTAGTACCCGTTGTTTAAAGGCTGTCTTTGCACCCTGTAAAATATCTGGAGCAAGAAAGTAATCAGTCCTGCGAACTCAAAAAGGCAACTGGCTTTAAAATTATGGAAAAAGTATAGAAACTGACCAACGGAAAGTTCTATGAACCCGTAATAGAGTTCACCGGAAAAGAATAGCCCTGCACCCTGCCAAATAATTTATTGCCGAGCAAAGCAAATTCTAAAACGCCGGTTGCTTATCAAGCGTGTCATAAATGCTTGTTAAACCCAAAAACGTCCGGGTCAGATATAACCACACCAACAAACCTGCTCAAAAGCAAATAGATAGGATCTGAAAAAACTAAAAATAACAGAAATATTTTACGGGAGATAACATATGGAAGCACATCATCCTTCAAAAATCTTAATGACAGCCGACACTGTTGGCGGGGTTTGGAATTACTCGATGGAATTGATTCGGGCGTTAGCCCCATTTAAAACCGAAGTGGCTTTAGCTACCATGGGTGCCCCTTTAACAGCCGAACAACAACGGCAGGCAGATGAAATAGATAATCTGACTGTTTATGAAAGCAAGTACAAGCTGGAGTGGATGGAAAACGCCTGGGAGGATGTGGCAGCGGCAGGTGAGTGGCTGTTGCAACTGAAAGATGAAGTGCAGCCGGACATTGTGCATCTGAACAGCATGGTGCACGGAGCCATTGATTTTGGCGTTCCTACAATTGTGGTGGTGCATTCCTGTGTGATGTCGTGGTGGAAAGCGGTGAAAGAGGAGGATGCCCCCAAAGCGTGGGACCGCTATAGAGATTTGGTTACCAAAGGCCTGCAGGCAGCAGACATGGTAATAGCCCCGACACAGGCTATGATGCACCAGGCCGAGGCCCTGTACGGACCCTTCGAAAACAGCACTGTCATTTACAACGGCAGAGGTCAATACGGCTTCCAGTTTGGCAAAAAGGAGCCTTTTGTGTTCAGCATGGGCCGGGTTTGGGACGAAGCCAAGAATATTTCGATGCTGGCCCACATTGCGTCAGACCTCAACTGGCCCGTTTACATTGCCGGCGATGACAAACACCCGGATACAGGCGAAACCATAGATCTGGAAAACGTGCATTTTCTGGGTAAACTGACAGAACAGGAAGTCTCAGACTGGTTGTCGAGGGCCTCAATATATGCCTTGCCGGCAAAGTATGAGCCCTTTGGCCTAACAGTACTGGAAGCGGCTATGTCGGGTTGTGCGCTGGTGGTTGGTAAGATGGAAAGCCAGGTAGAGATTTGGGGCAACGCTGCCAGGTATATCGATCCAAACAATGCGGATGAGCTCCGCGATAGCATCAATAACCTGATCGAGGATGAGTTTGGGAGGAACATTATGGCCTGCCGCGCCGTGAAACGCTCTCATGGTTACACTTCCGACCCCATGGGACAGGATTATGACCATGTGTACCGAAAACTGATGAAACAAACCGTTACTGTATAACTCCCTCTATCTGAGTTAGGGATACCTAAAACAATTTAAACCTTAAAATGCCCTGTTTGCAAGTATAGCGAACGGGGCATTTTTTACGCTGATTAATTTTAACTTGCGCTATGTCTATTAAAAATACTACGCACCAATACTGGAAAGTGCTGAAATCTGAAATGGTGTTCGATGAGAAGTGGTACAAGCTCCGCAGGGATGAAGTAGAATTACCGAATGGCATGGTGCTGGATGATTACTATGTAAGTGTGCGCCCTGATGTGGTGTTAACCTTTCCGGTAACAGAAGACAACGAGGTTATTTTTGTGCGCCAATACAAGCACGCGGCCCGCGGAATATTTACGGAGTTGCCTGGCGGAGTGATTGATGCCCATGAGCGTGATCCGGAAGAAGCAGCCAGGCGCGAGCTGCTGGAAGAAACCGGCTACACCTCTGATGCAATGGAGTTTTTGCTGGAGATGACCGACAACCCCACCAAAGACACCAACAAGATCTATTTTTACCTGGCCCGGAATGCCTATAAAATAGCCGACCAGGACTTAGACGATACCGAATGCATCGAAGTGCTGAAAGTGCCGCTGCATAAAATAGAAAGTATGATCCTGAACCAGGAAATCCATGTATCGGGGTCCGTAGCGCTTTGTCTGCTTGCCCTGCGCAAGTTGGGTGTGTAAATGTAAGCTGCGGTTATTACTTGTGTGCTGCTTTTCTTGTAGCGGTAAACCCTCCTCCTAACCTGCTCCCAGCGGGCGGAGGAACCAAAGAAACGCTTCTCCAAACCTGAACCCACGGCGCTAACCGGTTTAGGAAAAAATAATCCTGAAGACACCCTGCCCTGACATCAAGTGGAGCCAAGCCTGCATTAAAAATACCCCTCCTGTTTTTAGGAGGGGTTAGGGGAGGTAAAAATCTCTCACATGGATGCAGGCCTACTATTCGGTGAGATGGGTGAATCAGAAACCTTGGATATCATCAACAATCTAATTTTTTTCGCACAAGGGTTTTATTGCCGGCCTATACTCCTGAAGCTGCCTTTCCTATCGTTAAATTTTAGGATACATCTATACTTCTGCGGATACAAAGCCAACGGTATTAAACCCAGAGCGTACTGGCAACCACTGGGGTGTTTTTCCAGCACAGCGTATAACCGGCACCGTTTTCCTGCAAGGTAAAGTTTTCGTGCAATTCCAGCGTATGCGCTAGAGATTCAGGGGCGAACTGGGTAGGGGCCGGGGTAAAACCGTTCCGGAGCAAGCGCTGTTGCCAGGCCTCGTTTCGTTCGTGGCGCTCCACACGGTTCATTCCCTCACACGAGATCACGTTGATGATCTCTCTGCCAAAGAACTCCTGTTCTATTACCTGACGCTCAGGTAAGGCAGCGGGCAGCAGTGTGTCGAGCACATCAAAAACAGTAAAGTAGTGGCGCAGCGATTCCCGCAGGCGCGGCAGCAAGTGAAGACGATTGTGCTCGGAGTCTGGCTCGGTAAGGGTAAGCAGGGCTGGAGAAAGCGCTTTGATCTGCTGCAGGATCCTGTCTCGGTAGTCTGTTTCTGAGATCAACTGATCGGGCAGGTGGTGCAGCGTGAATGCGGAGTTTACGATCAGCGTTTCGGAGGAGGAAAGGGGC
The DNA here is from genome assembly GCF_058216355.1 of Pontibacter sp. GD13. NCBI lineage: Bacteria > Pseudomonadati > Bacteroidota > Cytophagia > Cytophagales > Hymenobacteraceae > Pontibacter > Pontibacter sp. GD13. The sequence goes on along the minus strand of NZ_JBYZMQ010000001.1, from coordinate 690,487 downwards.
AACTCCTGCAAACTGGTCTCCTCTAACTTTTGCGCGATGCCGGTATAGGTAAAAGCAAGCCCTAACTGATCGGCGTGCCGTTGCAGTTCCTCGCCGGTCATGCGCAGGCGGATAGCCGGTTCATCTCCTACGGCAGGAATATCGATGCCCGTGATACTGAGCTTTATTTTCTCGCCGGGGCGGCTGGCCAGTTGGTCCATTAGGTGCAGCCACTGCAGCCCGCTGCCAATCCCTAAGTCGATGATATGGATTTCAGTGGCATGTGCCACCGCATCCAGGATCGCAACGTTGGCTAAGTGATGGCCAAAGGTAACCAGTGGCGTGGATCTCATCAGTACATTAAAGGCCGAGATCATATCAGAGGCACCATAAGCGCTGCTGTAAAGGTTGCCGGCATGCGCATTGCCTTCCGGACCGAGCAGCATCGAAAAAGCCCGCGCAAAGGCCAGTGCAATGCGCTCGGGAGCACTTCCCGAACTGCTTGCCACACCCGACAGCGCGGCCACAGCCTCTTGTGCTGCCGCCTTGTCTGAGCCAACCAGGGCATAGCCTGCCTTTAATATAGCTGCCAAGGCCGCTTCTGGCCAGATGTTTTCCGGGGAAAGTATACTATGTAGCTGGTCCTGCAGGTAGTCCTGGTGAGCCTTAGGGCCAACGGTTATCCGAAAAGTATACTTGCTGTTGGCACTGCGCACCAACACGCCCTGCAGCTCCAGTTGCTCTACCACCGGATGGATTGGGACACCAGCATCGGCATACAAGAAGTTGCCCTGTGAGGGCCACCACTGTACACCCACTTCATTTAAAAGCTGCTGTAAGTGTACTTTGCCTGCAGCTGTCTGTGCCAGGGTTAAGGCCAGGTGCTCCTTATCGCCCAGGGCGGCCAAAGCAGCAACCTGAGCTAAGTGATTTACATTGTAGGGCTGCTTCACCTGCATCACTTTGGCAAGCAGGTTTTGGTGGGCCAGCATATACCCCACCCGCAGCGATGCCAAGCCATAGGCTTTGGAAAAAGTACGCAGCAACACCAGGTTTTCGAGCGTACTCAAAAACGGTAAGCCCGAGCCAAAATCCGGCGCATCCACAAACTCCATATAGGCCTCGTCCAACACCAGCACCACATGGGGCGGCACCGCTTGCAACAGCTCCTCTACCTGAGCCGAGGTTAGATAGGCGCCGGTGGGGTTATTCGGGTTCGACAAAAAAAGCAAGTGGGTAGTGGTATCCACCTGGGCCATCAGCGCTTTTACATCAAAAGTATAAGTACTGTTTAAGGGTGCCTTTTTATAAGTAACTCCCAGGGCTTCGGCTTCATACTGATATAAAGGGTAGGTTGGGTCGCAGGATAGGACAGAGGCTTCCGGGTAAGGCTTGCACAAGGCCCGGATCAGGAGCGAAATCAGTTCGGCAGAGCCGCTGCCCACCATAATTTCGTCTGGGTGCAAAGCCAGTTGCTGGGCCAAAGCCAAACGCAGGGGGGCAGCATGGGGATCAGGATAAGAAGGGAGGCCGGTAAGTGCGCCCTGTATCGCTTTAGAAACATAATCCGAAATTCCGAAAAGATTTTCATTTGACGAGGCTCTGAAAAAAGCCGGTTCCATAGTTTTCATCGCAGGGAAGTATAAGTAAGCGGCGCTCCAATCAGCATCTGCACGTTCAAATATATATATTAATTTAGGTATTTACCCTTTAAAAAACAGTTTGCAGGGTAAAAAATGGTTTTTTTGGGTATAAAACATTAAAAGGCTGGAACGAAACAATTCGTGTTTTATGTTTGTACAATAAATGTATGTACATTATGTTTGAATTCTATTTTTTGACTTTTGATCGATCATTTGAAATGCAGTCGGATGTAAGATAGTGTAATACAGCTGAAAGAGAACTGATTAACCCAAGATAAATGAGCAAGCATATAATTCATAAAGCAGACACACGCGGCCATGCGAACCATGGCTGGCTGAACTCCTACCACTCCTTCAGTTTTGCCAGCTACCATAACCCCGAACGAATGGGTTTTGGCTTGCTGCGGGTCCTGAACGATGATACCGTAGCACCAGGCATGGGATTCGGGGCGCATCCGCACGACAACATGGAGATCGTTTCCATCCCGTTTTCGGGTGAACTGGCACATAAAGACAGCACAGGCAACGAAAAGATGATTCGCACGAACGAGGTGCAGATCATGTCGGCAGGCACAGGCTTAACGCACTCGGAGTATAACCACTCTAAAACGGCGCCGGTGAAGTTTCTGCAGATCTGGGTGTTCCCAAAAGAGCGCGACATCAAACCGCGCTACGAGCAAAAGGCATTCGACCCGAAGGAAAGGCAGAACAAACTGCAGACAGTGGTGTCGCCGGATAAAGATAACGGGGCCATTTGGATCAACCAGGATGCCTGGTTTACGCTAGGCAGTCTAAAGCCGGGTTTTGCAGAAGCCTATAAGCTGCATACGCCGCAAAACGGGGTGTATGCCTTTGTGCTGGAGGGCGAAGTAGAGATAGACGGCGAAAAGCTGAGCCGACGCGATGGCATGGGCATATCAGGAACAGATAGCATTCAGATCAAAGCCGACTCGGCTGCAGAATTGCTGCTGATGGAAGTGCCGATGAAATAAGCACCCAGGCTCGTATAGGTTTAAAGGCGATGCTCTCTTAGAAGTGCATCGCCTTTTTGAATTCCTCCGCCCACTGGGGGAGGTCAGCCTTTTTTAGTTACTCCTCCCGCTGGGAGGAGGTTAGGAGGAGGGGTTTACTGCCACCGAAACAGAAGCACGCAAAAGCAAACAGTTTGAGCTGCTATTTTTTTCGTAGATTGGATGATCATCCAATTTTAAGAAAATGATAAAGAACTCGGTTTTAGCATTAACGCTTGCCATAGGCCTGGTTGCCTGCCAGCAGCAACCACAGCAAGCCACCAGCGCGGCACAAACACAGGCATCCGAAAGTAAATACTACTATCCGGAAGCAGGGGATAGTTGGAAACATAAATCACCGGAGGAGGCAGGCATGGACCCGGCGCTGTTGCAGCAGGCCGTAGAATGGGCCAGAGCACAGGAAACAACGCAGATAGAAAAAGACTTCTCTACCCAGAAAGAGATCTTTGGCGAGCCACTCGGGCCATTACCGGCCACCCGTGCAAACACCAACGGCATCATCATCAAAAACGGCTACATAGTGGCGGAGTGGGGCGATACCAAAGCCGTTGACCCGACCTACAGCGTGGCCAAAAGCTTTCTCTCCACCATACTTGGCCTCACCATCGAAAAAGGGATGATCAAGGATATACACGACCCAGTGGCAAAGTATGTGAATGACGGGGGCTATGCCTCCGCGCATAACAGCAAGATAACCTGGGAAGACCATGCACGGCAAACCTCAGAGTGGCAAGGCCAGATGTGGGGCAAGCCGGATGATTTTATCGGGAAGGAGGCCTTTGGCCGTGGCGAGCGCAAGCCACGGGAGCTACAGCAGCCGGGCACATTCTACGAGTACAACGACACCCGCATTAACCGCTTTGCGCTGTCTTTGCTGCGTGTTTGGGAAAAGCCGCTGCCCGAAGTGCTGGAAGATGAGATCATGGACCCGATCAATGCCTCGGACACCTGGCGCTGGGTGCCTTATCGCAACTCCGTTGCTGACATTAACGGAAAACAAATGCCCTCTGTAAGCGGCGGCACGCGCTGGGGTGGCGGCCTTTGGATAAGCGCCCGCGACGAGGCTCGATTCGGCTACCTGTTCCTGCGCAATGGCCACTGGGGCGATAAGCAGCTGATTTCAGAAGCATGGGTAAAAGCAGCAACGGCACAACGCGGACCTGTTGGTCCGGATTACGGATATCTGTGGTGGCTGAACACCGAAGGCAAAGCCTGGCCCGATGCCCCTACCACCAGCTACGCCGCCTTGGGTGCCGGTCAGAATACGATTTGGGTAGACCCGGAGCATGACCTGGTGATCGTTTGGCGCTGGCACGATGGCCAGCAGAACGAGCTGTTCAAGCGGGTGCTGGCTGCCGTAAAAGAGTAATTAGAAAGTAAGTAAGGATTGCTCCGGCATTTACTAACCTCCCAGTGTCTTTCAGACCTCTGAGTGTCTAATTAACCACGGAGCAACAGCCGACCCAAACTGAAAAGCGGGAGGTCTATCTTGGAGGAAGTGAGAGGTGCTATTTAAAACGCATCCGGCCATACTTGTAGTAGCCGGGTCCGATGCCGAGTATGATGAAATTACCCTCCGAAACTTTGAAGGCAGAGGTTGGGCGTATGTAGAAATTATCCTGTGGTTTGGCAGAAATGTTTTGAAGCGGGGTGATGTGCTTGTCTCCTGCAGGCATGATGCTGATCAGTAAAGGCACATGCTTTACTACTTCCGGGTTGTGAACAACATCACTGTCGTCAGTGTCAATGCTGGCGTAATCGAAATGCAGGTAAATAAGCTGCAGGGTGTCTGCCAGCGAGGTGGCAAAATAAGACTGCAACTGCGCATCTTTGTTTTGAGTAACTTGCAATTTATTGGCGCTGTTGATGTAGGCCTGCGAGCCATCGTCGCGCAGTCGCACAATGATGACATCGTTATTATACTGTAGCTTCAGGTTATTCTGTGTCTCGTTGTATTTTACCTCCCCGATTAGGGTTACGCCGGCATCGCCCATGGGCACCGCTCTATCCAGTACCAGGTGGCGCAAACGCTGAATATTGTCAAAATCTGGTTTGTAGCGCTTGTAGTTCTGAATGAAGTCCTGCTGAAACAGCGTGTAGTTGACAACTGGGTTGTTGAGGTGCTTTTGGTGAAAGCGGTAGTAAAAGGTGCCGACAGGTTCAGGGTGCTGGCTGACTACATAAGAACTGGGAACCATGTAGCCTGTTACGATCGCTTCACCTTTATCAGTGCAGGTCAGCTTCGCTTCCAGAGGCCGGTAGTCCTCGTCGCCCAGCATAACTTCTGCCAGCTCACCGTTTCTGGCCTCGAGGCGATACAGGAAATAGGACGAAGTAGCAGGTGCTGCCGGCAAGGCCTTTGTCAGGAGGTAGGTGGTGCCATCCGGTAGCACCAGTACCTCCTGCATGTCGCCGCTGGAGGTAAGTGTCTGACTCCAGCGGGGCTCGAACTTATTGGTAAGCAGAGCAGATGTGATGGTTTGTTTGTTGTCACCGGACAAGACCACGATCATCGCTGCCTCATTTTCGGCTGTGGAAATCAATATCTGTTTCCCGAACTCGCCCCTGGCCAGCACCACTATTGTTGGATCATAGTTGCCGTTGTGATGAATCTTCTGAGCGTAGACCACAACCTTCCTGTTCTCCATTCCGCTTGAGATCAAATAGAGCGCACCCCGGATCATTTTTATACTATGGAAATTGGCGCTTTGCCCGTCGGGCGTTCGGGCATGAATGGCCGTAGTCCAGATGCGATTGTAGCTGGCATTGTAATGTTCCAGGGTGATCTGGTTTTCAGACACAGTGGTTGCAAAAAAGCCGTCCTTATCCACCCCTACCACTTGCATGTTCTGTAATTTACCGGGGTCGCGATTGATAGCACTTCCCCAGGTAAACTGTAGTTTTTGGGCACTTAAAGCGTTGGTAATAAGCAGTAATAATATCGTCAGTTTCTTCCAGCTCATCGTCTCCTTCTTCTCTAATTATACGAAGGCGGTTCTGAAACCGATCAGAGGATGCAGGAAACAAGAGCCTGCGCCCTTGCTTTTGTTGTGAAGGGTGCCTTTTACTTACTTAATCTCCGATTTATCGTCCCGGTGATGGGTATCCTGCCGGTTTACCATGCCCTGCGAGGCCATGGCCACCGCTTGCGTCCATTCCGTTTGCAGCAGACTGTATACTTCCAAATCATGGAACAGGCCGGAGCTGCCCAGTTCCCCATCGCGTTCGAGGCCCTCTTTTTTAAAACCGAGCTTCAGGGGGATCTTTTGGCTCTTGGTATTGCCCGTCGCCACTTTTAACTGCACCCGGTTCATGCCCAGCTCCACAAAGGCGAAACGGAGCAGCGCTCTCGTGCCCCTCACCACCAGCCCTTTGCCTTGGTAAGCTTCGGCAAGCCAATACCCGACCTCCAGTTTTTTATTCAGGAAATCAATTCCCTTAAAACCAATAATGCCCGCATGCTGCTCCTGGTACAGGATCACGAATACCTTATCTGCTACATGCCCTTCGGTTGTCACAGCCTTTATGAAGTACGCTGTGTTGTCCACTGCAAGGGTTTTATCGATAAAAGGCAGCCATTCCCTCAAAAAAGCCCTGTTCCGGTCAATCAACTTGAAAATTGGCTTTGCATCGCTCAGGGTTATTTCCCGGAGGCGTAGGTCTGGCGCTACCGGAATCTCAAAAGGAGTAGGGGCAGACTTCATGGCGCTTAGTTTATCTGTTTCCTGAAGCCGCCGGTTAAGCCTTTTTTCCCGGGGCTTCGCGGCTTGCTTTTAGGGGTGGCTTTGGCGGCTTCCGCTTTTTTGGCCATCCCTTTCAGGGTGCTCACTTCCTCCTGCGTCAGCTCGCGGTATTCGCCGGGTTGCAGGCCGGCCAACGTTAACGGCCCAATCGCTGGCCGGATCAGGCGCAGGGTGGGGTATCCTACGGCGGCAGTCATACGGCGCACCTGCCGGTTCATTCCCTGCGAGATCTTTAGCTCTACCCAGGAGGTGGGAATGTTTTTCCGGAACCGGATGGGCGTTGATCGTTCCCATACTTGCGGGTCCAGCTCCAGCACCCGCACTTTGGCAGGGGTGGTTTTCCCGCCTTTTACCTGTACCCCAAGGCGCAATTTGGTCAGGGCTTCGTCCGTTGGCACGCCCTCGAGCTGCGCCCAGTAAGTTTTCTCCACTTTAAAGCGCGGATCAGAAAGGCGGTGCTGTAGCTGCTTGTCATCTGTTAAAAGCACCAGGCCCTCGCTGTCGTAGTCCAGGCGCCCCACCGGGTATATGCCCGGAACGGGTACGTAGTCCTTCAGCGTTTTGCGTCCGGCCTCGTCAGTGAATTGGGTAAGTACCTCAAAAGGTTTATTCAGGATATAGTATTTCAATGGAAGCGGTTCTTAAGAAGTATAACAGCGGCAAAAATACGCATAAAAACAGCAGGATTAGCCATTAGCCGCAGGAGGTTGGGTTGGTGAGGTGCCTTGGCGCTGCTCAAACTCCGGTTGTAACAAAGCCAGCAGCACGGAGTCTTCGTTTACGCCATCTACAATGTAATGGCCTCTGCTCACGCCCTCTATCTGGAAGCCGTAGTGCAGGAGTAATTTTTTGGAGGGTATGTTGTAGTCCGCGATCAGGGCTTCTATCCGGAAGAGGTTCATGTGGCGGAACCCATGCGCTAGCACGGCACCCAGGGCTTCTTTCATCAAACCTTTCCGCTTGTGCTCTTCCTGGTAAAGCTTGTAGCCGATCTCAGCCCGGCGATGTTTCGGTATCCAGGTATGGTAATCGCAATCGCCAAGAACCATACCCGATTGCTTGTCCAGTAAATGAAACCGCTTGAAGGAGATAGAATACGTGCTGTAGCCTTTCCGGTGGTTTTCCTTTTCGAGCTTAAGCTCCTCCTCGGTCTTAAAACCAAAGTAGGCGGCTATCTCAGCATCAGTGGAGGTGGTGAGGAGATGGCCGTAAATATCTGGGGTAAGTTCCCGTAAATAAAGCCTTTCGGTTTCTAGCATGATCGGAAGCGGAACGGTGTGCATACTTCAAAATTAATAACTGCCATTGTACTTGCGGGTAAACCACTCTATGCAAACGAAGCCCAGGAGCAGAAAGAACAGCCATTTCATGTCCACTACCTCTTTCAGTTCTTCCGAACTATAGATCCTGGCCTTGTAATTGGCTTTTAAAAGGTCGTTTTCCAGCTGCTGAAGCTGCGCCGGGTAGTACATTTTGGAGCCCGAGTTGTTGGCCAACTGGAAAAGCAGGTTATGGTCTGCCACGGCGTTCAGGGCCTCCAACTGCAGCTCCTCCACTATAAACTCGCCTTTGTCCTGTTGCAGCTGCCCGTTTATACGCGCCGAAGCGGCATAGGTGTAGTGGCCGCCCGGCAGGGTGCCCACATTTACCCCCGCCTGGTTCTCCCCATTAACAAAGTTCACGCTTCTGGCCTCTCCGTTCTCGTTTTTGATGTTCAGGGTGATGTTCTGCCCATAAATAGGTTCCAGCGCCTGGTTGTAGGCCTCTGCGTTGAAGCGGACCTCATCGGCACTGGTGTATTCCGTTTGCACCGGGTATACGTTCAGGCGTTTTTTATTGCGGGGTGCACTCAGCAGTTGTATCAGGTTGGTGATCAGCTTGTCATACACTTCGGGCTGGGGATTGTTTGCGTGCTCTGCCAGCCGCCACTGCCAGCTGCCGGAAGCGAGCAAGGTGGCGTTGCGGCGGTCGCCGGAGGTCTGCACGGCCAGCATCGGCTTGTTGGTTTTAACGCGGCCCACCTGCTGGAACAGCACCACCTCTGTATTCGGACTCACCCGCACCTCCCCAAACGGCACGCGGGCCGGTGGGTATGCCTCTAGCCGCTCAGAGGCTGCCTCGGGTAAAGTAAATGTACTGAAACTGGTATTAACGACTGGCGTTACATCATCTGTCTGGCCACTGCTGGCAATGTTCAGGCCCACTTGCAGGCGGTTATAGTCATTAAAGTCGCTTTGCGGACCAAGTATAAACAGGGCGGGTAATTTTTTCTGGCGCACCAGGTTCATCACGGCCTCACTGCCGGCCACTCGACCAGGCAGCTGGTGCAGCACCGCCACGTCGTAATCCTGTTGTTTCAGTTGGGTAAGGCCGGGTATGTAAAGCTCGGTTTCGTAGTTCTCATTCGACTCGATGGCCGCCCGCAACGATTTGATGTCGGGGTGCGGGGCGGCGGCGGCAACCAAGATTTTTATCTTGCCTTTTACCACATCTATGTAGGCATGCTTGGTATTGTTGAGCAGGGTGAACTCGCCGGTAAGGGGCTGCACCTCCACTTCGTAGTGCCGCTTTCCAAGTCCGGAGGCCAGCACCTGGAAAGGAACCTGCTGGATGGGGCGGTTTGCCTGCAGGTTTACCGTTTTACTGGCGATGGCTTTCCCGTTCTCTTTGAGCGTGACAGTAGCCTGCTTTCCACCGAAGCCTTCCTGCTGCAGTTCCACATCCAGGGGGAACCGGTTTCCGCTGTAGTTTACCTTGTTGTAGCGCAGAGAAGCCACCAACACGTCTTTTTTGGGGATGGTGTCGCCGAGGGCAACGGCATATACAGGGGAGCCATAGGCAGCGTAAGCGGGGGAGATGCCCTGGTTGATGATGCCATCAGATACCAGCACGATGCCCGCCAGGTTCTGTTCGGCATACGCATCCTGCACGTCGGCCAGCAGCTGGTTCAGGTTGGTGGTTTCAGAAGTATAGCGCACCGAGGTGATGTCCTGGTTCTTTTCACCGGCTTGCAGGGTTCTCACCTCCGTTTTAAAGCCTTCGTCCTGCAGGTGCTGCAGCATGCGTTGCAATCCTGCGGTTGTCTGTCGCAACTGTGCCGAATCAGAGAACAAAGAAACGGATTGGGAGTTGTCGAGCGCAAAAACTATGGTGGGCTGCAGGGTGGTGTTGGCCACATAGCGCACCAAGGGGCCCAGCAGCAAAAAGCAGATCAAGCTGACCACCACAAACCGTAGCCCGGCCAGGGCATAGTTTATACTTTTAGGCCACGGACTTCGCTTGCTGTACAGCAGCCAGGCATACAGCAGGCCAACGGCAAGGCAGGCAAGTATAAGCCAGGGCGAGTAGGTGGTTACAAGGCGGAAGGAAGACAAAAGCAGTAAAAGCGTTAGTGGGTTAATGGTTTCAAACAAGCTGATCCCTTTAAAATCTGACCCATTTTCAAACGCAGGGCCGCACAGGAGAAACTAAAGGTAAAACATAAAGACCAATGCTACTAACGTAAACGCCCTGGCATTGGTCTTTATTTGGAGCTTTTGGAGAATAAATTTAGCTGTAAGCCGTAAGCCTAGTGCTAGGTAGCTTATGTCAGCATGCCGCCATCTACCTGCAGCGTTTGCCCGGTGATGTAGGATGATTCGTCAGAGGCCAGGAACACGGCCGCCTTCGCCACATCCTCAGGAGAGCCGCCGCGCTTCAACGGAATTGCCTTGCGCCACTCGTCCACCACTTTCTGATCGAGTTCGCCGGTCATTTCGGTTTCGATAAAGCCCGGTGCGATAGCATTGCAACGGATGTTGCGCGAGCCCAGTTCCAGGGCCACAGATTTGGTGAAGCCGATGATACCTGCTTTAGAAGCCGCATAGTTTGCCTGGCCCGCGTTGCCTTTTATGCCCACCACCGAGGTGATGTTGATCACGGAACCATACCTGGCGCGCATCATGTGCTTGGTTGCCGCCTTGGTCACGTTAAAAACAGATTTCAGGTTGGTGTTGATCACGGCATCCCACTGTTCCTCGTTCATGCGCATCAGCAGGCCGTCGCGGGTAATGCCGGCATTGTTCACCACAATATCGATCTTGCCGAAATCCTTTACCACATCCTCCACCAGCTGCTCGGCCTGGGCGGTGTTGGCGGCATCTGAGCGGTAGCCTTTCGCCTGGCCGCCGTTAGCAGCCAGGTCCTGCTCCAGCTGCTGGCCTTTTTCCACACTTGAGAGGTAGGTAAACGCTACCTGGGCACCCGCCTCCACAAACTTCTCTGCGATGGCGCGGCCTATTCCTTTGGATGCTCCGGTTACCAGAGCTACTTTTCCTTCTAATGCTTTCATAAAGCCAAAGTTATAAAAAGATATGTTTATTGCGAAAACCCTTTATAACTGATGGCTTCGGGGCGTTAAAATTACTGAAGCTAAGGTTATTGCCTGAAGTATAGTAAAGGAATAATGAAGCGGCTTAAACGGCGGGCTAACGTTGAAATGCTATATTATGTTTTGATTAATGCATTGCAACATATTTATAATCTGATTATTGTATGTAAAATGGTTTTTATTTCTACTGGTTAAAGCATATTTTCGTGACGATTTTTCAACCAAAGGTATTTTAAGTAATGTTCAAACGCAGTAAAGGACTTACCATCCTGATCGCCTTGTCGCTGCTCATTTTTATTACTGCAGCCCAGACGCTCACACTCAACACCGACAGATTCTCAGACCTCCGAAACGAAGTAAAACCCAAACCGGAACCCCCTGAGCCGGAAGTAAAAGCCCCAGCCCCGATCGTATACGGCATCCCCACGGATACCTTAACAATAGTAGAAGGCAAGGTGGCGCGCGGAGAGAACCTGTCTGAGATGCTGGCCGCGTATAACATTACGCCCACCCAGGTGCACCAGCTGGCCAAGCTGGCCAAAAAAGTATACAACGTGCGCCGTATTGCCGCCAACCGCCACTATACCATACTACACGCCCAAAACGCAACCAAAACAGCGCGCTATTTTATATATGAGCCCAACCCGATAGAGTATGTGATCTATGATTTACGCGATAGCCTGGCCGTTACCCTGGTGAAACGCGAGGTGGAGGTGCTGGAGCGCACCCTGGCCGGAACGATAGAAAGCTCCCTGTTTGAGTCGATTGTGGCTGCAGGAGGCTCGCCGCAGCTGGTGAACAAATTCGCCGATATTTACGCCTGGCGCCTGAACCTGAACCGCATTCAGCCCGGAGACCATTTTAAGCTTATTTATGATGAAGAAGTGGTGAACGGGGAAACGATAAGCTACGGGGAACTGAAGTCGGCTGTTTTTGAGCACGAGGGCAAAGAGACCTATGCCATCGCCTTTGACCAGGGCAACGGCACAGACTATTACGACGAGAAAGGGGAAAGCCTAAGAACCGCCTTCCTGAAAGAGCCCCTGGAGTATTCGCGTGTCAGCTCCCGGTTTACCAAACGCCGTTTCCACCCGGTGCAGAAGCGCTACAAGGCCCACCTGGGCACCGACTTTGCCGCCCCGCGCGGCACGCCCATTCGCACCGTTGGCGATGGTGTGGTGCTGGATGCGCGGTATACAAGCGGAAACGGATACTTTGTGAAGATCAAGCACAACAAGACCTACACCACCCAATACCTGCATATGTCTAAGTTTGCACGGAACATCCGAAAAGGCGCGCGCGTGAAAAAAGGACAGACCATTGGGTATGTGGGCAGTACCGGCCTGGCCACGGGCCCCCACCTGTGCTACCGGTTCTGGAAAAACGGGAAACAGGTAGATGCCCTGCGCGTAAAGCTGCCAACTGCTGACCCGGTGTACAAAAAGAACAAAAGTGAATTCACCGCCTTAAAAGAAGCCACCATCAAACGCATGCAGGCCATCGACATGGATGGAGCTAAACCGGCGCTGCTGGCTACCGGGAAAACCACCAAACCGACGGATGCATAAACCGGATATTATTCTATAAAACAGGAAAGGCGCCGCGCAGGCGCCTTTCCTGTTTTATAGGGCTTGTGCTTGGTGGTGGTTTGCCCTCACCCCATGGCGAGGGAGCTTTACGGACCCGGTGGCTACTTGCAATATTTCTGGAGGTAAGGCGCTGCGTCTTTCAAACCCAGGGATTTTGCTTTGGTCCAGTCTGCGCAGGCACCTGTTTTGTCGCCGAGGTTATACTTGGGAGCGCCACGGTTGTAGTAAGCCTCCGCATACTGAGGGTTCAGGGCAATGGCTTGTGTATAATCTGCAATGGCACCGCTGTAGTCTTTTAGTCCGAAGCGCACCAGGCCGCGGCTAAAGTAGGCTTTGCCATCCTTTGGGGAGAGCTCGATGCCTTTGTCATAATCGAGCAAGGCGCTGCGGTAATCTTTCAGGTTATACTTGGCCAAACCCCGGCTCAGGTAAGCTTTGGCGTACCTGGGCTCCAGGGCAATGGCTTTGGTGAAGTCTTCGATGGCAGTGCGGTAGTCCTGCTGCCTGTCAAAGGCCACGCCCCGGTTGGTGAGCGTCACCACATGGTTAGGGTCGTGCTTCAGTACTTCTGTATAGGCTTTGATGGCCTCGGCGTACTGGCCGGCTTTAAAACTCTTGTTCCCGGCCAGAAAGTAATCTTTAACAGATTGTTGCGCCATAGCTGTGTAAGACACTAAAAAGAGCAGGAGCAGGGGTAAACTTTTTTTCATGTACTATATAGGCTGTTAACTATAAAGCGTAAAGTACAGCACAGAAGCCGCATTTTGAAAGACTTTTCTGTGTTTTTACCCTTTTTTCGTCCAATCGCACTGCTTGCGTCTTCAGATTGTGCTAGTGGCAGGCCAGATGATTTGGGGTTTTGTGATGTTGGGATTATCCGTTAATTTTGTCCATCAACTTTAAGAAAAGAGACTATGGCATCAAAATATGATTTAGTAGTGCTTGGTAGTGGCCCAGGCGGTTATGTGGCAGCCATCCGGGCTTCGCAGCTGGGTATGAAGGTAGGTGTGATCGAGCGCGAGTCGCTGGGGGGCATCTGCCTGAACTGGGGATGTATCCCGACCAAAGCACTGTTAAAGAGCGCGAACGTATTCGAGTACATCAACCACGCAGCAGATTACGGCATCAACATTGGCGAGTCGTCCGTGGATTTTGATGCGGTGATAAAGCGTAGCCGTGGCGTGGCCGACGGTATGAGCAAAGGCATTCAGTTTTTGTTCCGCAAGAACAAGATCGATGCGATTATGGGAACCGGTAAATTGCTGGGCAAAGGAAAAATTGAGGTAACGGACAAAGATGGTAAGAAAGAAACCGTAGAGGCGACCAACATTATTGTGGCAACAGGCGCACGTTCGCGCGAGCTGCCTAACCTGCCCATCGACGGCAAGAAAATCATCGGTTACCGCCAGGCCATGGCACTGGAGAAAATGCCGGCGTCTATGGTAGTGGTTGGCTCTGGCGCCATTGGCGTGGAGTTCGCTTATTTCTACAACGCCATGGGTACCAAAGTAACTGTGGTGGAGTACCTGCCGAATGTGGTGCCGGTAGAGGACGAGGAAGTATCGAAGCAGCTGGAGAAATCATTTAAGAAAGCTGGTATCCATATCATGACCAATTCCTCTGTGGAGTCGGTGGACACAAGCGGAAGTATACTTAAAGTAAAAGTAAAAACAGCCAAAGGCGAAGAGACACTGGAAGCGGAGGTAGTGCTTTCGGCAGTTGGCATTCAGACGAACCTGGAGAACATCGGCCTGGAGGAACTGGGCATTAAGGTAGAAAAAGGCCGCTTGGTGGTGGACGACTTCTACAAAACGAATGTGGAGGGGATTTACGCGATCGGTGATATCGTACCGGGCCCTGCCCTGGCGCACGTAGCCTCTGCCGAGGGAATTATTTGCGTAGAGAAAATAGCCGGGCACAATCCGGAGCCACTGAACTACGGTAACATACCGGGCTGTACATATTGCTCTCCCGAAATCGCCTCTGTTGGCTTAACCGAGAAAGCCGCGCGCGAGCAAGGTCTGGACATTAAGGTAGGCAAGTTCCCGTTCTCAGCTTCGGGTAAGGCAAGTGCCGCCGGTGCCAAGGATGGCTTTATAAAAGTAATCTTCGATGCCAAGTATGGCGAGTTCCTGGGGGCGCACATGATCGGGGCCAACGTAACCGAGATGATCGCAGAAGTGGTGGTAGCCCGTAAACTGGAAACGACCGGCCATGAGATCATCAAGTCGGTGCACCCGCACCCTACCATGAGCGAGGCCATTATGGAAGCCGCAGCTGCTGCTTACGGCGAAGTAATTCATTTGTAAGCAGAAACGCTTCGGGTACACCGGGTTTTCCGAATACATGCAAAAGCCGAAAGGAGCGCACGCACCCTTTCGGCTTTTGTGCTTAAAAGCAGCAAGGATCGTGGGCAAAAGATTAGAGTATAAATTAGTACGGCATACCGTATTTATACTTAAATTGAAGAATTTACCTGCGAAATCCATCTTTTCGGGATAAAACGTATGTTTTAAAGCTGCTTTTCTTTTTAATTTAACGGGCAATAAAATTGCACAGCGCGCACCCTATATGAAGTTACAAAGTAAAGTGAAGTTCGTTTCAAAAGACAAAAATCTCTTTTTCGCAACCACACGCAAGCGTGTCGACGCTTATTTTACAGAGAACAACCTCTCTAAAACGGCTAATTCAGAAATGGTGCTGAAAAGTGTGGTGCTGATCGGTTGTTATGTGGTACCATTTATATTTTTGCTGGCATTTCAGCCGGCTTACCCGCTCAGCCTGCTGCTCTGGTTTGTGATGGGGCTGGGGGTAGCCGGCATCGGCATGAGCGTGATGCACGATGCCAACCACGGCGCTTATGCCAAAAGCAAACGGCTGAACTTCCTGATGGGCCACACCCTGAACCTTGTGGGCGGCTCAGCTTTTAACTGGAAACTGCAACACAACATCCTGCACCATACTTATACCAATGTGGTAGAGCTGGACGAGGACATACAAGACCGGCTGGTGCTGCGCTTCTCGCCCCACACCAGGGTCAAGTTCTTCCATAAGCTGCAGTGGGTGTATGCCTTCGCTTTTTATGGGCTGCTCACGCTATACTGGGTCATCGCCAAAGATTTTGTGCAGTATTTCCTTTTTATCAGAAATGGCGTAAATGCCAACTCCGACGCCGAGAACAAAAGAATGCTGCTGAAGGTGATCGTGATGAAGGTACTTTACTTCCTGGTGATCCTGGCGATGCCTGTGCTAGTGTTTAACATTCCGTTCGGGCAGGTACTGCTGGGCTTCCTGCTGATGCACTTTGTGGCTGGCATCATCCTAACGGTTGTGTTCCAGTTGGCACATACTGTAGAAGGAACCAGCCACCCCAGGCCCGATGAAAATGGCACCATCGAAAACGACTGGGCGGTGCACCAGATGCATACCACCGTTAACTTCTCGCGCAATAACAAGTTTATTAACTGGTATGTGGGCGGACTCAACTACCAGATCGAGCATCACCTGTTTCCGCGCGTGTGCCACGTGCATTACCCGGCCATCTCGCATATCGTAAAAGCAACCGCCGAAGAATACGGCATTCCCTATATGGAAAACAAAACATTCTGGCAGGCTGTTAATTCTCATATAGCCACACTGCGCCGCTTTGGCAGACTGCCCGATATGAACGAGGCCATAGCCTAGGGAACCGAAATATAACACTCTTTGTAACACAGGGCGATCATCATTTTTGCTTAACTTTGGTTGATATTCCATACCATGAACAACACGATACAGAATTCTCCTCCCGCGACGCAGCCTAGCCGTTATCGCCTGGTGGAATACAAAGAGGCAGCCGATGACGTGAAAGCGATCTATGATGATGCCATGCGCTCGTTGCAGTTGCCTTTTGTGTTAAACTGGTTTAAATGCCAGGGCAGCAATGCCACCCTGTTACGCGGCAACTGGACTAAGCTAAAGTCCACCCTGATAGAAGGAGAGGTGCCCAATGTGCTGAAGCAGCTCATCATTTACAACGTGTCCAGCCTGCGCGGTTGCGATTACTGCGCCAAGGCCCATGGTATTTTTGCCGACAGCATGAGCAGCATGATCAGTCCGAATGCCGATTACAAGGCCACAGAGCTCGACTCGCCTTTGTTGCCGACTAGCTATAAAACGGCTATCCGCCTGGTAACAAAGGCTGCGCTCCATACACAGCAGCTAACAGATGAGGATTTTGCGGAGCTGGAGCAGGAGGGTTTTTCTGAGGCTGAGATACAGGAACTTATGGCGCAGGCCGATCTGGTAAACATGCTGAACACCATTGCTACCATTTCGGGGATAAAACTGGACAACGAGCTGGCGGAGACGGAGTTCTAGCTGCGGGTAGGGCAATGGCAGTTGAGCACCAGATTTTAAGGGTAACCTATGAGGCTTTTTCCAAGTTCTCGAACAGCCTGATCCAAAGCCGCTCGCTGGATGCCGTGGTCAAGTGCTTTCGGATTAACCTGAAGTACCTATTTAACTACCATGTATTCAGGGCAAGCTATCACAGAGGCGACCTTTACCTGCATTTGGAGATAACCGCACACGGCGCCACGATTACTGAGGAAAAAAGTCCGGGGTATCTGCCTTTCGAGAAGACCTTACTGGAATCCGGGGTGCCCAGGTGCTGGACAGATGTCAACGAGCTGGACCTGCCAGCCAACTATAGTCTTCCTGCCGAAGAGGGCGTTGCCTTGTGGGGCTGGGTGATATGCAACGATGACCAGCGGCAGATTGTGGCATCGGTGCTGGCCGGAAAAAACAAACCTTTTGCCGCGAAGGATATTACCTTTCTGAAACTGGTAGCAGAGAACCTGGAGGCCAAATTATTTGAGCTCTGCCTGCTGAAAGAGCTGGATGAGAATAACCGTCGCCTGCAACAGGCAGTGGAGACAATCAATGAAAAAAACGCCGTTATCTCTACTATCATGGCGCAACAGCAGGATATTATCCTGGAGAGAACCAAAGAGATAAGCGCCAAAAACGAGAAGTTGCTGCAGGTTTCTGTATTAAACGCCCACAGCGTACGCGAACCCCTCAGCCGCATTCTGGGCTTGGTTAACCTGCTGGATATCAAGCCCTGGACACTGGAGGAGATCAAAGCCAGTATCATGCCCCGGGTAAAGCAGTCATCCCAAGACCTGGACACGGCCTTGCAGCAAGTAATAGAGATGTCGACGGCAGATCTGATCAAATTAAAAGCGAAGGAATAAATAGATGAAAAAAGTTCTGTTAGTAGATGATATGGAGATACTTAACTTCATCATGGTTACGTCTATCGCCAATGTGAAGCCAGATTATGTGGTGCATGATTTCACGGAACCCCTCAAAGCCTTCGAGGCGCTCAGAGATATCGACCCCGATCTGATCTTTTTGGATATCAACATGCCCGTGTTGGACGGATGGGGATTCCTGGAGAAGATGCAGGAGGAGAACCTGAACCACAAGGTATATATCCTCACCTCCTCTACAAGTGAGCTGGACCGGGAGCGTGCCCGGCAGTTCGACAACGTGGTGCAGTTTGTGGTAAAACCCGTAGAGGAAGAACTGCTTGTAGAGCTGCTGTAGCCTGCGCCCGGACGTAACAAGTACCAGGCATCCCACTACACTCAGCGGCCCTGTCGCGCTGCTTTCCTTTTAAAACACCACCTGGGTTTGCCAGTTGTAGGAAATGACCATACTTAATCCTACCTTTGCACCTTATTACGCCAACTAATCTTTAAAAAGAACCTTTGTTCAGGTTAATAGGTTAAGGAGGGGTAAGATGAGCAAGAAGCACGCACTGTGCTGCACTTTGAGTTGAAGGCGCTTGTTCATCAAAGCTTAAGCTGAGTCCGCGACAAATTAGATGCAGGGCCAGCACTTCATACTGTAAGATCCATTAATGACATTCGAGAATTTAAATCTGATAGAGCCAATCCTAAAAGCTCTTAAAACTGAAGGATACACTACCCCCACTCCAATTCAGGCACAAGCCATCCCGTACATACTGCAGCAGCGCGACATCCTGGGATGCGCGCAAACAGGCACCGGAAAAACGGCCGCTTTCTCTATTCCCATTCTGCAACTCTTGCACGAGCAGCAGCCACAGGGCGGACAAAGAAAGATCAAAGCGCTTGTGCTTACCCCCACCCGAGAGCTCGCCATCCAGATAGGAGACAGCCTGAAGGCCTACGGCAAGAACACAGGATTGAAGCATACCGTTATTTTTGGCGGCGTGCCCCAGCGCGCGCAGACCGATGCGCTTAGAGCGGGAATAGACATTCTGGTGGCAACGCCAGGACGCCTGCTCGACCTGATGGCACAAAAGTACGTGCATTTGCAGCACCTGCAGATGTTTGTGCTCGACGAGGCAGATCGTATGCTGGACATGGGGTTTGTGCATGATGTGAAAAAGGTGCTCAAAGTGATACCTGAAAAAAGGCAGTCGCTGTTTTTCTCGGCTACCATGGCCACCGAGATCATGAAACTGGCGGATACCATTCTGGTAAACCCTGCCAAAGTGGAGGTTACCCCGGTTTCGTCAACGGCTAACACCATTAAGCAGGCCGTGTATTACGTGAAAAAATCAGACAAGAAGAACCTGCTCCTCCACTTGCTGAAAGGCGGTGAGATAGACAGAGCGCTTGTATTTACCCGCACCAAGCATGGCGCCGACCGTGTGGCCAAGGACATGACCAAAGCAGGCGTACAGGCAGAGGCTATTCACGGCAACAAGTCGCAGAATGCCCGCGTGCGCGCCCTGGATAATTTCAAGAAAAGCCAGACACGTGTGTTGGTCGCTACCGATATCGCAGCACGCGGCATTGATGTGGACGACCTGAGCCATGTGATCAACTACGAACTGCCCAACGAGCCGGAAACCTACGTACACCGCATTGGCCGTACAGGACGTGCCGGGGCAAGCGGCGTGGCGCTCTCTTTCTGCGATGCCGAGGAAACAGCGTACCTGGTAAGCATCCAAAAACTGATCTCTAAGTCGGTACCGGTTATTGATAACCACCCGTACCCCATGACAGCCAAGGACTTTGCAGAGGCAGCCAGCACCGTGAAGCAACAAAAGCGTGGCGGCGGTGGCCGAAGAAACGGCGCTTCGGGTGGCAGCAGGCCAGCTGGGGGGCCCCGCAACGGAGGTGGCAACAGCAGCCAGACTAGTGCCGGTGGCGTCAACAGGCGCTGGAGTAGCAACAAACCAAAAGCGAACGCATAAGCTTCAACAAGTATAAAGTATAAAATCCTGCCGGTGCATAACCGGCAGGATTTTTTTATGGCTGTATCAGGATTCAAAGACCTCACAGCGTCTTTCAGACCTGTGAGCGTCTTGTTTGCTACAAGGCAAAAGCCACTGGCCCAGACGCTCACAGGTTTTTTAAACACTGTGAGGACTTTGTGGCAGGTAATTCTGTTAGCGATCAGTTTTTACATTTTGTAAATTTGCCGGATTGCAACCTCAGCCCGCAGCACATGCCCAACATAGAAGTTACCCCCTGCACCACCAAGGACCTTTACACCTTACAGGACATTGCCATAAACTCTTACGGCGA
This sequence comes from Pontibacter sp. GD13, assembly GCF_058216355.1. Classification (NCBI taxonomy): domain Bacteria; kingdom Pseudomonadati; phylum Bacteroidota; class Cytophagia; order Cytophagales; family Hymenobacteraceae; genus Pontibacter; species Pontibacter sp. GD13. Next base: position 670,565 of record NZ_JBYZMQ010000001.1, on the reverse strand, counting down.
CCATTACCTGTACCTTTGGCATGATGGCGGCATGTGGTACATGGAGCGATGCTTCAGTGATGCGGCACTACAAAAAGAACTGGCGGACCCCAACGCCGCCTTTTTTCTGGTGTACCTCGATAAGCAGCTCATCGGTTTCCTGAAGTTTAACACAGATAAAGCCTGGGAGGAATACACCGCCCACGAAGCCATGGAGCTGGAACGGATCTATTTGCTGAAGAACGCGGCAGGTAAAGGAGTGGGCAAGGCGCTTATCGATTTCACCAAACAGTACGCGCGTAGCAGAAACAAGCAGGTGATCTGGCTAAAGGCCATGGATAGCAGCAAGTCAGTTGATTTTTATGAGCGGCACGGCTTTGAGAAATGCGGAACGTTTACCCTCGACTTTGAGACCATGAAAGCGGAATACCGTGGCATGCACGTGATGAAGCTCGCTTTATAACGCACAAAGAAACAAATAACCGTTAATTGATGTTGGTACATTGTTATCTTTGTGCCCTTTATCACCCTTCCAGCCGTAAGCAAGGTTTTCCTATTCCGGCATTCCCTGCTTATACTTTAGCCATAAACAAGCGTCGTGCCTCTGGCTCCGTACGTTACGCGTGGACAAACTTAAAAATTAGAATGAGCAAAAAGCAACAGAACATCATCATACTTATACTTGGCGTGCTGGCGGCACTGGGTCCTTTTGCCATCGATATGTACCTGCCCGGTTTCCCGGCCATTGCCAAAGACCTCCGTACCGATATCTCGCATGTCGCCCTTTCTCTTACCAGTTATTTTATCGGCATCTCGGTTGGCCAGTTGATCTATGGGCCCCTGGTGGACAGGTTTGGTCGTAAAAAGCCCCTCCTTATCGGTCTGAGCATATTTGTGGTCGCTTCCATTGGCTGCGCGATGGCGCCTACAGTGGAATGGCTGATTGGGCTAAGGCTTTTACTGGCCCTGGGTGGCTGTGTGGGCATGGTGGCCAGCAGGGCCGTAGTGCGCGATGTTTTTCCGGTAAGCGACATCCCCAGGGTGTTCTCCATGTTAATGCTGGTGATGGGCGTGGCTCCTATCATTGCACCCACCATTGGGGGCTTTGTAACGGCTACATTCGGGTGGCGGTATATTTTTGTGGTGCTGTCGGGCATCGGCCTGGCCGTTTTACTGATCGTCGGTTTCCTGCTTCCTGAAAGCCGGGGAGCCGACAAGTCGATCTCCCTGAAGCCCAAAAGGGTGCTGGCCGATTTTATAAGTGTGTTGAAGAACCCTGTTTTCCTGACCTATGCGTTTGCCGCCAGCACAGCCCAGGCAGGGCTGTTTGCATATATTACAGGGTCGCCTTTTGTGTTTATGGAGATCTTCGGCTTATCCGAAACACAGTATGGCTGGGCTTTCGGTCTGAACGCCTTTGGTTTTATAGCCGGAAGCCAGGCAAACAACCTGGCCATGAAACGGAGAACATCGGCCCAGATTACGCTGACTGCGGGTGTGGTGCAGTTTGTGGCCGGGGCCATGCTTCTGGTCGGCAACTATTTTGGATTTATCGGGGTGACGGGCTCCTTAATGTTGATTTTTTGTTACCTCTTCTGCCTGGGCTTCGTAACGCCTAACGCGGTGGCCCTGGCCCTGGCGCCCTTTGCCCGGAATGCGGGGAGCGCCTCTGCCCTGATGGGAAGCGCCCAGATGGCCATCGGGGCAGTTGCCTCGGCTCTGATCAGTACGTTTCACAACGGCACAGCCGTGCCCATGACCCTGGTCATGGCAGGCGCTACCGTAATCAGCTTGGGGCTGTTGTTGGGTTTCAGGAGGTACTCCCGTAAAAACCAGCTGGTAAAGGCACCTGCAAAGGAAACCGTAACCTAGGTAATCGTAGCGCGTGCCGGCTGGTAATACATGTTTAAAAGAGGAAGCTTTGGAAGATACTGTAGATGTATTGATTGTGGGAGGAGGCCCTATTGGGCTGGCTTGCGGCATAGAGGCCAAAAAAGCGGGGTTAAGCCATGTAATTGTGGAGAAAGGCTGCGTCGTGAACTCCCTTTTCAACTATCCCCTGCACATGACCTTTTTCTCTACCTCCGACAGGCTGGAGATCGGTGGCTACCCTTTCCCTTCCATTCAGCCCAAGCCAAACCGCATGGAGGCGCTGGAGTATTACCGCCGCGTGTCGGATGTAAGCGAGCTGAATGTGCACCTGTTTGAGGAAGTCAGGAACATTGAGTCTTTAGAAGGCGTGTACGCCGTAAACACGAGCAAAAAGCAATTCCGGGCCAGGTATGTGATCATTGCCACCGGCTTTTACGACATCCCAAACCTGCTTGGTATTCCGGGGGAGGAGCTGCCCAAAGTAAGGCACTATTACTACGACCCGCATTATTACTACAAGCAGAAACTGGTGGTGATAGGGGCCAACAATTCAGCTGCCGACGTGGCCCTGGAATGCTGGCGCAGAGGAGCAGACGTAACCATGGTGGTGCGCCAGCCAGCCTTGCAAAGTATAAAGTACTGGGTAAAGCCAGACCTCGAGAATCGCATAGCGGAGGGAGCCATTAAAGCTTACTTCAGCTCCAGCGTTACGGCCGTGCGCGACAAAGAAGTGGACATCCTGACACCTGAGGGAGAACTGACGCTCGCCAATGATTTCGTGCTGGCCATGACGGGTTACAAACCAAACTTCAGCTTTTTGGAGAACGTGGGTATCCGGCTCTCTGCCGATGAGCAAAGGCACCCTACCTACAATCCAGCCACCATGGAAACCAACATGCCGCGCATGTACCTGGCTGGCGTAGTCTGCGGCGGCATGGACACCCGGGTTTGGTTTATCGAAAACTCACGGGAGCATGCCGTTAAGATCGTGCAGGACATTCAGCAAAAAGAGCATTTGACGGCCTAAGCCTGCTTCTGCTCCTGCTCTTGTGGCACGCTTTGTTCCTGCGGGGCATTTTGCCTGGTGCGGCTTACCAGGTACACGCCTGCGAAGATCAGCAGCGCGAAAAGCGCTTTCTGCAGCGTAAACACATCTTTACCCACTCCCACAGCAATCAGGATGGCCATTACGGGCTGTAAGTAAATGTAAGCTCCAACCAGCGAGGGGTTGGCATATCGCAAAGCCCAGGTGTTAAGCAGGTAGGCAATAATGGTGACGGCAAACACCATGAACAGAATGGCCAGCCAGATGGAAAGCGGAAAGGCGCTGTAATCGGGTGTCATCACCTGCCTGAAGCCAAAGGGTATCACCAGCACGGCACCCACTGTAAAAATGCGGCTCACGATGGTAATGGCCTTGTAGCGCTGCATAAGCGGCTTTACCAACACCAGGTACATGGCAAAGGAAGTGGCATTGAGGATAATGAGCAGGTCGCCCCACAGATTGCCGGTAGTATGCCCGCTTCCGGAAGTATAGATCAGCAGAAATGCCCCCAGGCAAGCCAGCGCGATGCCAGATACCTTGCGCTTGCTGATGCGCTCTTTGAGCAGGATGGCCGAAAAAACCAGCACCACCACCGGCACGATCACCATCAGCAGCGCCGCATTGATAGGGGCTGTCAGGTTCAGGCCGGCAAAAAAACACAGCTGGTTCACCGCGATGCCGGTTACCCCGCAAAGTATGACGCGCAGGTTATCGGCCCGCCCCACGATCTTCTCTTTGGTGACCATCCGCGACAAAATGCCAAAGAAAATGGCCGCCGAAACCACCCGTATCAAAATTAACCCAAAAGGGCCCACATATACCGGCATAACTGCCTTGGCAATGCTGTAATTACTGCCGTAGATCAGGGCCACCAGGAACAAGGCGCCATGCACCTGCATTTGCTTACTCATGCTGCAAAGTTAAGTGCTTATTCTTTTAAGCCCGTATAAGGATGAAAAACAAATAATCAGCAGCACAGAAGTATGAATTTTCTTTATAAAATGCCCATCACAGTACGGAGAGCCATAGAAGTAATGGGCTTGTTCTTTCTGGGGTGGCTGGTGGTTGTGGGGAACGGCATCCTGGCTCCCTTGCTCATGGCCTTTTTCATCAGCATCATGCTCTTGCCTCTTTTCCGGTTTTTCAGGAAGTATAAAGTACCCGAGATGCTGGCTATTTCCATCAGCCTGCTGGCTGTTATTGTGGTGGTGGCGCTGGTGGTCTGGTTTTTCTCCATCCAGATCAGCAACCTGATCTCCGACTTCCCCACCATCAAGCAGAATGTGATGAATCACCTCAGCGCCCTCAGCGCCTGGGTAGGCCAGCACTCGCCTTATTCCACTGCCGAGCAAATGGAATTTTTGCGCACCCGGAGCAGCGGTTTGCTCAACTACGCCGGCAACCTGCTCAGCGGCGCGGCGCTCTCCATTACCTCCATCTTTATTTTTGTGGGCCTGCTGCCGATCTATGTCTTTTTGATGCTCTTTTACCGGAACCTGCTGCTCCGCTTTGTGTTTCTGTGGTTTCCGGATAGCATGGATAGCAGGGTAGGGGAAGTGCTGCACGAAATGCAGGTCATTATCAAGAGCTACCTGTTTGGTCTCTTGATCCAGGTAAGTTACATGACGGTGCTGTTAGGAGGCATCCTGCTGATAATCGGCATCAAGCACGCGCTACTGATCGGGGTCATCTTCGCGTTTCTGAACCTGATCCCTTATGTGGGGGCGCTTATTGGCAACCTGATCGGCGTTTTGCTCACACTGGCCTCCTCCGCAGAACTGTGGCCCATATTCGCGGTTTTAGGTACCATTGCCGTGGTGCAGTTCCTGGACAATAACATCCTGATGCCCCGCATTGTCGGCTCTAAAGTAAAGATCAATGCGCTGGCTACCATTGTGGGGGTGCTGATAGGCGGGGAGATTGCCGGTATTGCGGGCATGTTCCTGTCGCTGCCCATCATCGCCGTACTCAAGATCATTTTCGACAGGAGTTTACCCTTTAAACAGTGGGGTGTGCTTTTCGGGGATGAGAGGCCGGAGCTTAACCCGATGAAAGTGCCGGCGCTCCGAAACAAAAGCGAAATGGTGCAGCAAGAACTGGCCTGGGAAAACGATGTGGAACCGACCGAGGAAAAGGGGTAACAAACCACGCGCAGACTCCGGGCAGCTTGCCGTTAAAGCCCCAGGCGCATCGATGCCAACCGTTTCCATCAAATTTGTAACTTTGCCTGACATATCACCGCCTAAGTTTATTCGCCCATGATTCACCCGAACATTCCGCTGGCTGAGCGTATGCGGCCGCATAACCTCGATCAGTACTACGGACAGAAACACCTGGTTGGCACCGGGGGTATTCTGCGCCGTTACATTGAGGGCGGCGTTATTCCCAGCATGATCTTATGGGGGCCGCCGGGGGTAGGTAAAACCACCCTTGCCAACATCATCGCGAACCAGATGAAAGTGCCCTTTGTGGCGCTGAGCGCCATTAACTCAGGCGTGAAAGACATCCGCGAGGTAATCGACCAGGCCAAGAAGCGGCAGGGAACGGTACTTTTTATTGATGAGATTCACCGCTTTAACAAATCGCAGCAGGATGCTCTTTTAGGCGCCGTGGAAAAGGGCGTGGTAACGTTGGTGGGCGCCACCACCGAGAATCCCTCCTTCGAGGTTATCTCGGCTTTGCTGTCGCGCTGCCAGGTATACATCCTGAAGCACCTGACGAAAGAGGAGCTGATTGAGCTGGTGGACAAGGCCCTGGTGCAGGATGAATGGCTGCAGCACCGCAAGGTGCGTGTGCAGGAGTATGAAGCACTCCTGACAATTTCGGGAGGCGATGCGCGCAAGCTGCTCAACCTGTTGGAGATAGTGGCCGAAGGCGAGAACGGAGAGGAAGTAGTAGTTACCAACGAGCTGGTTCAGCAGGTAGCGCAGCAAAACATCGTGATGTACGATAAGTCCGGGGAGATGCACTATGACCTGGTTTCAGCGTTCATCAAATCGATCAGGGGTTCAGACCCGAATGCGGCCGTGTATTGGCTGGCCCGCATGATAGAGGGAGGCGAGGACCCGAAGTTTATCGCGCGGCGCCTGTTGATCGCATCTTCCGAGGATATTGGGCTGGCAAATGCCAACGCACTTTTAATGGCCACCTCCTGCTTTCAGGCCGTGCAGATGATCGGGTATCCGGAGGCGGAGATCATACTTTCGCAATGCACCGTTTACCTGGCCACGTCCCCCAAAAGCAACGCCACGTACAAAGCCATCAAGCAGGCGCGGCAGCTGGTGCAGCAAACCGGTAACCTGCCCGTTCCGCTGCACATCCGCAACGCCCCCACCAAGCTGATGAAAGAAGTCGGATATGGCAATAATTACAAGTATGCCCACGATTATGAGGGTAATTTCGTGACACAGGAGTTCATGCCACCGGAGCTAACCAACAAAGCCCTGTACCAGCCCGGTAAAAACGCACGTGAGAGTGACCTGCTGAAGCAATTGCAGGCGCAATGGGGAAAGAAATACAGGTATTAAAATAAGTTGAATTTAAGAAATTGCACCGTAAGCAGCTGCCAGGGGGGGAGGAAAGTGATATTGTACAGCGTAAGTTACTAACCAGTCTTCCCTTTTTCAGCTTATGGACCATTTCTAATGCTTTAACCTTAAAGGTTTGTCTATAAAAAGGGCTGTTCTGTCGAGAAGGTAAACGGCATTTGAACTATATGCACTAAATTTGTTTAATCTAAGAAGAAGCCACCTGGTGTTGCTTCAAATAAAACGTTCTTACACAAAAATCTGTATGTTAAGTTTCCTAAAATATGTGCTGGCTACCATCGTAGGCCTGCTCTTATTCTTCTTCATCAGTATGCTTATCCTGTTTGGCATAGCTGCCAGTGCATCATCCAAAGACGAGGTGAAAATAGCGGAAGGCTCCGTGCTGGAGCTCAAACTCGATAAGCCGATCCTGGAAAGAGACCCCAAGAATCCGCTTGCTGAGTTAGGCTTCTCTTTTGGCTCCCTATCCACCTCCGATGGCCTGGACCAGATCAAGGCTGCCATCCGTAGGGCAAAAACGGACGACAACATCGAAGGCATTTTCCTGAACATGACTTTTGTAGATGCCGGCATGGGCAAACTGGAAGAGATCAGAAACGAGTTGATTGACTTTAAGAAGTCCGGGAAATTTGTGGTTTCGTATGCCGATGTGTCTACTGAAAAAGCCTATTACCTGGCTTCTGTGGCCGATAAAATTTACCTTAACCCGATGGGCACCATTGAGTTCAATGGCATGAGCTCAGAGATGTTCTTCTTCAAGCGCCTGCTGGACAAGCTTAACATCGAGGCCCAAATATTTAAAGTTGGAACCTACAAGAGCGCCGTAGAGCCTTTCTTTCTCGAGAAAGCCAGCGACGCCAACCGCGAGCAGCTAAACTCGTTTTTAAATTCCATTAACAATTACCAGCTGCAGCACATTGCCAAAAGCAGGGGCATGAGCGTGGCTGAGCTCAAGGACGTGCAGGATAACCTGTTGGTGCGTGACCCTGAAGATGCCAAAAAGTATAAACTGATCACAGATATCGGTTACTTTGATGAGGCCATCGGCTTTATGAAAGCGAAGGTTGGCGTGGAGGAAGACGAGAAGATCGAACTGGTGCAGCTCTCCAAGTATAAGAAAGTAAAGGATAAAGAGATCAGCTCATCTAAAAACAGGATTGCTGTGATCTATGCTGAAGGCGATATTGTGGACGGCGATGGTGACGAAGACAACATTGGAAGCAGAAAATACGCCAATGCCATTCGCGATGCACGCATGGATGAAAACGTGAAGGCAGTTGTGCTTCGCATCAGCTCCCCGGGTGGCAGTGCCCTGGCTTCGGACGTGATCTGGCGCGAGGTGCAGTTAACCAAAAAAGTTAAGCCAATTATTGCTTCTATGTCGGATGTGGCCGCTTCGGGTGGCTACTACATTGCCATGGGTTGCGATACCATTGTGGCGCACCCCAACACGATTACAGGAAGTATCGGGGTGTTTGGCGTGATCCCGAACATACAGGGTTTCCTCAACGAAAAGATGGGCATCACCGTGGATCATGTGAGCACAGGGAAGTTCTCGGATGTGCCAACGGTTACCCGCCCTATGACGGCGCAGGAAAAAGAGATCGTGCAGAACCAGATCAACCAGATTTACGAGACCTTCACCAGCAAGGCCGCAAAAGGCCGCAACATGACCCAGGACAAGCTGAAGGAGTATGCCTCCGGGCGTGTCTGGTCCGGGTTGGAGGCCAAGCAGCGCGGCCTGGTAGATGCGTACGGCGGATTGGAAAAAGCCATTGCAATCGCGGCAGCGAAAGCCGGCATCGAAGATGACTTCCGGATTAAAGAATTGCCGGCCCGTAAATCATTTCTGGAGGATATCTTCGGCGGCATCGGCTCGCAGGTTAAAATGCAGTCGATGAAAGCCGAGTTGGGTGAGATGTACCCCTACTACCAGATGTACAAGAAAGTAGAGTCGCTGAAAGGTGTGCAGGCACGCATGCCTTACGACCTGCAGGTGCAGTAGCCTAAGGTTGAGTTAACTAGATTCAAGTTGCGATTTATTGTAGGCTTTGAAGGTGTAAACCCACCCCTAGCCCCTCCGAGGAGGGGAATCACATGCACGAGTAAAATTCCCCTCCTCGGAGGGGCGAGGGGTGGGTGAATCGCAAATGGGTTATATCATTATGGGTAACTGAATTTCAGAGCCCTGTATAAACCGTCGCGGCAGCGCATTGCCGCGACGGTTTTTGTTTTATGGCACCACTATTTTTTGCAAATTTGCCTGTAGCAACCAGAGAGGGTAGGCGCGTATGGTGCAGGGTGGGTTGGTAGCAAGGCACCAAAAGCAGATCGCGGGCATCCTTTATGCAGTTACTTAAAAGGAAAGAACAAACCATGATGCAGACATTACAGGAAACCACAGGGTACATACAGCAGCGCACAGATAATTACGTGCCTGCGTTCGGAATCATACTTGGCACCGGTTTGGGCGCCCTGGTAAACGAGTTGGAGGTGGAATACAGCATCTCCTACGACGAGATACCCAATTTCCCGGTTTCTACCGTAGAGAGCCATTCGGGCAAGCTGATATTTGGCAGGCTGGCAGGCCGTGCAGTGGTGGTGATGCAGGGCCGCTTTCATTACTACGAGGGCTACAGCATGGAGCAGGTGGTTTTTCCGGTACGCGTGATGAAGCTGCTGGGCGTGCAGAAGTTGTTCGTGTCGAACGCAGCGGGCGGGCTGAACCCGGCATTTAACACCAGCGACCTGATGGTGATCACGGACCACATCAACCTGCAGCCGAACAACCCCCTGATCGGGAAGAACCTGGATGAGCTGGGGCCGCGCTTTCCGGATATGAGCGCGGTGTACAGCGAGGAACTGGTGCGCCAGGCCATGGTGATTGCCGAAGATGCCGCTTTCGAACTGCGGGAGGGAGTGTATGTGAGTGTGCCCGGCCCTATGCTGGAAACCCCGGCGGAGTACAGGTATTTAACCGTGATCGGGGCAGATGCCGTGGGAATGTCTACCGTGCCCGAGGTAATAGCCGCACGGCACATGGGCATGCCGGTGTTTGCTGTCTCTGTTATCACAGACATGTGTACCCCGGACAGGATTAATAAAGTGGTGCTGGCTGATATTCTGGAAGCCGCCGCCATTGCAGAGCCCCGCATGACAAAGCTGATAAAAGAGCTGGTGCGGATACAGTAGCCTATACTCTTAACCCTCATTATAAAAAGCCATGCGGTAAAAGGGAGCTTATAAATGCCTTTTACCGTCTGGTGGCTTTTACGAAGCGAACTGGATTACCTGCCTGGGTTAGGCTCCCAGAACCTGTACACGATTCCCCAACTTCCGCGAAACAACGCGGAACTGGTGAAGTCGGAGATCACGGCTACCTCTGCCTGAAAGCCCATTTTTTTTTGCTCGAAGGGAAAAGCCGCGAATCCCAGTGGTACCACCAGTCCGCTAAAACTATTGTAGCGGTAGCCGGCTCCGAAGTCCACGTAATAATCTTCTTTCCGAACAACTTTAAAAGGCAGTACCACCTCGGCTGTGATATCATCTACAAAAATATTGGTGGCCACCCGCACCTCAGGTGCGAAGCGCCCAACCTCAAAGCCCACCCCCGCCAGCGAAACGCTGCTCTGATGGTAAGAGGCAAAAAGCTGGCAGTGCCCGGCAAAGGATAAAAGCAAGAAACAGAGCAGGGAAAGAAACGTTTTTATTTTCATGTGTAGAATTGAAACGATGCAAGGGCTTGAAATTACATTATGCTGTAAAAGCCGTAGAAGGCCAAAAGCAAGATCAGCTTATTGAGTATGTGCTGGGCAGTGCTCCATTTAAAGCCCAAATGCAGCCTGGTGTAACCCAGAAACAGACCTTCTACCCACTGCAACAGCACAAGCACAGGCAAAACAAGTAACGGGAGGTTAATGTACGGATAATTGACCAGGAACTGCAAAGCGAAAAATAAGGTGGTAACATAGAACAGACTGCTAAAGTCGCTTTTCCAGGGTTGGCGAATGCAGGCGTGCAACCGCGGAGACAGCAGAAGAGCAACTGCGGCGACACACAGAAATAAGGCGGCTCCGGCATAAAAAAGAGGCTTTAGATGCGCCTCCTGCATAAACAAAGGTGCAAAGCCTGCCATGAAAACAGCCAGTGCAATAAGTAAAGCGCGCCTGGAGTACACCAATGGTAACCGGAATATAAGTTCATCCTTTAGCGGACCGTAAATAACTACTAGCAAGAGCAAAATATAAAAGGATTGATTGCCTAAAATAGCGTGCAATTTGCCAAGGGGCAAAAAGACATCGAGCGACACATATACATACCCGATGGCTGCCAATAGCAAGCCTTTTACAAAAGCTTCAGCCACCATCAGGTGTGCAAGCACCAGCAGCTTTCTTTCTGTTGGCACCGAGGGCTCCTTTAAATGCACCGGCTTTCTCAGGAATACCAGCAAGTGCCACACTGTTTTCAGGATAGGGGGAGGAGAGGGCCTGGAGTGCGCCTCAATAAATAACATTTGATTTTTCATAAGTAACGGCTACAACCCTGCGGGTTGAAGAATGGATTCATGCGTTGCTTACTAGATAACCCTATATTTAGTTATATAAATTAATCAGATATTTCATTAAAACTTACAATTACTGAATCACAACCGTTTTCCTATCCAAGGCTAAATTTGTAAATATGCCAAAACCACCTTGTACAGATGACTTGATTCTGGAAGGTTGCGAGAAAGGGTTGCCGTTCGCGTTTTTAGCATCCTCTACAGAGGTAATAAAGTCATAATACTGCTTTTCGATGTGGAAGAGGGAAACCAGCAGGGTATCATCGCGGTTATAATCGTAAGCTGAGCCAAATGAAGTGCGCTTGCCATTGGTAAGCTTATCGGTGGCCACAAAAGCTCGCTCGGGGTCGGTGTGTAAGCTGTCTTTGTGCGTCATGTAACGGTAGTAGTCCTGGGTGTCAGCATTATCCTGAAAGGAGGTTAAAAGATAAGCCTTTCCTTTTTCATTGAATTTCCACTCCACTTCCTCTATCGGTACAACGGGAAGTATGGTGGTAAAGCCGGTTACCTTTCGCCCTTTGCTGTCGGTTACCTCCAAGCCGAAGATATCACCTGGTTTACCCGCCATCACCTCTTTAGAGGCGTGTGTCTGAAACAGGTTCGTGGTTTTAGAGAGCATGGGCTTGTAGCTCAGCTTAATGCGACGGCCGTTGTGCGTGATGTACACCTCAGCGTCTGGCACAAGGGTAGGCTGGGGTGTGCTAAAATATCCGGCGCTTTCCGTAACCGTCATCCTGAAAGGCTTACCTGGCTGCAGGTAACACTCCACCACCAGTTGGGGCGCATGCTCAGGTAAGGCAACCTCAATGTCCTTTTCAAGGTCGCAGGCAGTAAACAGAACGGCTACCAGGCAGAGAAGCGATAATCTATCTTTAAAGCGCATCAGAATTTAAAATTGTAGGTAACAGATGGGATGGTGGGGAAAAGGGAAACCTGCTTGGCCTGGAAACTTAGCGTCTGCCCACTTTCCTTGTCTTTTAACTGATCGAAGTATACAAAGTATGGGTTTCGGCGGTTATAGGCATTGTACACGCTAAAGGTCAGGTCAGCGGCTCCGTGCTTGGGGCGCAGTTTAAACACCAGGCCCAGGTCCAGGCGGTGGTACGGGGCCAGCCGAAAGCTATTCCGATCTGTAAAAATGGGCACTACCGATGGCTCTTCGCCTTCTACACCCTGGTAGGCAAACCGGGCAACCGGCAACGAGAAGGAGTTACCCGTGCCGTAAGTAAAGGCCCCGGTAACATGGAGGCGCTTGCTAAGCTGGTGCAGCAACACCACGCTGATGTCGTGGCGGCGGTCGTAGCGGGTAGGGAAGCGGCGGCCCTCGTTTATCTCGTCAAACTGGCGGTACGTCCACGACAGGGTATAGCCGATCCAGCCGGTGGTCCTGCCTTTGATCTTCTCCAGGTAAAGCTCGTTGCCGTAGCTGTTTCCTTTGCCAAACAGGAATTCATCCTCGAGGCTGTCGTTCACAAACAGGTTGGCGCCATCCCTGAAATCGATCTGGCGGTGCATCCACTTGTAGTACACCTCGTTGGTTAAAAGGTACTTGCCTTTGCCCACTAACTGGCTGACCCCGGTAGCCACCTGCTGTGAGCGCTGCGGCTTCACCAGCTTGCTGGAGGGGTACCAGATATCAGTAGGCAGCGATGCCCCCGAATTAGAAACCAAGTGCACGTACTGCATCATACTGGCATAGCTGGCTTTTAGCGCGGTGTTCTCGCTCAGGTTATACTTGGCAGCCAGGCGGGGTTCCAGGGCCAGGTAAGTTTTACCCGTATTCCGAAAACCAGAAAGCCGCAGGCCATAATTAAGCGATAGCTGCGGATTCACCAGGAAGTCATCGGAAACGTAGGTCCCGAACTCTGTGGCCGCATACGTGTTGCCCGACCCGAATGTAAGGCTGTTGTCATCGGAGTCGAAGTTGAGGCGGCCTACCGTAAAGTGATGCCGTGTCGCCATCGCCCCAAACTTAAGCGTGTGCCCGCCCTCCAGAAAAAGGTCAAAGTCAGATTTCAGCGTCAGGTCTTTTACATCGGAGGTAAGCCTGAAGGTGAAGATGTCGATCTCGTTTTTGATGCTGTACTGGTAGCTGCTGCTGCTCAGGGTGGTGTTGGCGTAAAGCTTGGGGCTGAACTTGTGCCTCCAGCTCAAGGCTCCCATCGTGTTTCCCCAGTCAAAGCCGAAGCGGAAGTCGGTGTCTTTAAACACAAAGAAGTCGCGGCCGTAATAGCCGCTCAGGCTAAGCTCATCCTTGTCCCCGAGTTTATAGTTCAGCTTGCCGTTCAGGTCATAAAAGTAGTAGTCGGGAATTTTATTATAATCTTCTTTTCCTTCGTTCAGGCGGTTTAGCTGCCGCGTAAAAATATCTACATAGGTGCGGCGGCCCGAAACTGTAAATTTCAGTTTATCTTTTACAAGCGGCCCATCAAGGGTCAGACGGGAGGAAATAAGCCCCAGCCCCCCGGTTGCGTGAATCCCCTTGTTGTTGCCCTCCTGCATCTTTACATCCACTACCGAAGACAGCCTGCCGCCGAACTGAGCCGGAAAACCGCCTTTGTAAAGCTCCACACTTTTAACGGCATCGGAGTTAAACACAGAGAAGAAGCCAAAGAGGTGCGACGGGTTATAAATGACCGCATCATCGAGCAGTACCAGGTTCTGGTCGGGGCCGCCTCCGCGCACATAAAGGCCGGAGGCACCTTCGCCACCCGACTGTACCCCCGGCTTCAGCTGCAGTGTTTTGATCAGGTCTACCTCGCCAAAAAGGGCTGGCAGCAGCTTTGCCTCCCGGGCAGTTAGCTTTTCTACGCTCATGCGCGTGTCGTTGAGTTTCTGGCGCAGCGTGGCGGCCTCCACCTCCACCACCTGCAGCTCATTGGCGGCGGGCTGCAGCGCAATCGGGATCACCAGTGGGACGTCAGCCACTTGGATGTTGCTCTGGAACAGCTCGTAGCCCACATAACTTGCTTGCAAAGTATAAACGCCCACCGGAACCGTTAACACGTAATATCCACGCTCATCCGTAACGGTGCCGATTTTAAGGGAAGGGATGGCTACTGTAGCACCCACCAAAGCCTCCTGGCTTTCGCCGCCTTTAACATACCCGCTAACCCTGTAAGTTTGTGCCGCAGCGGAATTTGCCAACAAAAGGAATAGCAACAAAAAAGGGAGTAGGTAGGTTGGGAGACGCATTAATACAGGTTAATTTCTTTTGAAAAGTGAAGGTATGGAAACCCTGGTGTATAATAAAACATATTAGTCAATGATTCAGACCTTAACACGTCGGGGCTCTATTTGTTCAGGCAGGCTTCCCTACATAAGCGTTGCCTGATGTAGAACTCGCATTTACGCCGCAGAAGTTCAGTTGCGCCTTGTTTTTATTGAACAGAAGTTAAATACAAGTATAAATCCAGCAGTCTCGGCTTCTTAACATCTTTTGTATAGGTCAGTTCTTCGCGGAGTATAACTAATTAGCCGCTAGGTTAGTGTGTTGCCTGCACCAGAGCAGAAAAACCATGGCAAAAGGCTAGCCCTCCCTGCTTCCTGAGCAGGCCTTTCAAACTGTTAAATTATAGCTTTAGCTATACTAGTGGCCGTGTATCAGTATTTGCTGTTGAGCCAGGCAGCGCGAAGCTGTAATTGCTCCGGTGTGGCCGCTGGGTCGGGCACCAACAAATGCACGGTCTGGTGCAGGATGGGGGTCACCTGCCCCTGTAGTTTTTTTAGCTTCACCTTCCCCCTGCCATTTTTCCGCCCAACCGTGATGGTGATCTTTTCACCGGGCTGCATCTGCTGCAGCGTGTCGGCAATCAGGGCGCGTATATTCATTGGCGTAATTGGGATGTTGTTTAGTTTCAGCAGCTGATCGCCTTCCTCGAACCCCATTTGTTTGCCAAAAGCATCCAAAGCCGCCGTTTCCGCCACTGTTATCTTGCCGTTCTCCTGGTCAAATCCGGGCGTGAATCCTCCGTAGGAGTTTATGGTTTCGGTTGCTTCGGGCAGGTAGCTGATGCCGACCTGTTGCAGCGTTTCTTCCAGGGGCAATGGTTCTGGGCCCTCCACATACCGGGTGAAAAACGTTCTGATCTCCGGATAGGTCAGGGTGGCTATCTTATCAAACAACTCCTCGTCCTTAAAGGCGTTTTCTTTGCCATATGTTTTAGAGAGGTCCTGCATTAGGTCGCGTAAGCCATAGGCGCCCTCGCTGTGCTGGCGCAATTTTATATCGAGTACCATCCCGATCAGCGCGCCTTTCTGGTAAACATTGCCATACTCTTTCTCATACTGATCCAGCACCTGGGTACTCATTTCTGTAAAAGGAAGCGTGTCGTTGTAAAAAGAGCGCGACGTGGCAATGTACTCACGCAGCTTGTTTAAGTAAGCTTCCAGATCCAGCAAACCCTCGTAGACCTGCACATGCGAGGCAAAGTATTCCGTTACGCCTTCGTAGAGCCACAGGTGCTTCGACATTTTGGGGGTAATGTAGTCGAAATTCCCGATCTCCTCAGCGTGTATGCTAAGTGGGGTTACGATGTGGAAGAATTCATGGGCTGCCACATCGCGAACGGTGGAGCTGAATTGCTGTTCGGGCATCTCGGGTAAATAGTATACCGACGAGTAGGAGTGTTCCAGTGCCCCGAAGGAGCCGGATTTGCCCACCTTCTCGGGTACATAGATCAGGAACGCATACTTCTCTACGGGCAGGGTGCCGCCCAGGTAGCTGCGCTGCGCCTCCAGAATGCCTTTTACGTTCGCCGCGATCGGCCCGGATTTTACATTGCCGGAAGGGGAGTAAACCGAAACCAATACCTCTGTGTTTCCAAGTTGCAGCACCGTGGTGTCGGGGCGGTTGTACATCAGGGGGGAGTCGGCGAGGTCGACGTAATTTTGAACCAGGTACTTATCTGAGGTAGCCGTGGCAGAAACCGCTTTGAGGGGGGTGGAGCCGTAAAAACCCTCCGGCTTGGTGATGTTCAGCTCATAAGGCACTTGTTTCATGCCGTCGAAATAGCCGATAAAGCCAAAGGTGTTCAGCAGGAAATTTTGGTTTTCCTCAATGTTGGTTCCGCCAGGCTCAAACACTACATCCTCTCGCTTAGCAGCATCAAAAGTGTCATCTACCCAGTAGGTGATGTGGTCAAGCTGTGTGGCCTTGCTGATCTTCCAGCGGTTCGTATCCAGGCGGGTAACCTGCAGCAGCCTGCCTTGTTTGTCAAAAGCCTTAAAATCGCTTACATATTTGCCGAAGTCGGATATGGAGTAGGTGCCTGGCACTATTTTGGGCATGTTATACACGATCTCCTCCTGCGTTATGTGCGGCGGCAGGAGCGTTACCTGCAACTTATCCTCCTTTACCTGAGCCAGGTTTAAGGTGAAAGTATACTTTTGCGCGGCCATGCCCTGCCCGTTGGCATTAACGGTGGCATGCAGGCAAATGAGCAGGCCCAGAAGAAGTAACAGTTGCTTTGGCATAGTGTAAATCGTTGCGAAGGTTTTCGGAAGCGTCGCTTGGCCGGCTTCTTTTCAATGTGTACTCTAAATTTAACCTTCTGTGTCAAATTTAACCTGCCTATTCGACAAAAACCCCTTTTTTATAGATTAAGCTCCTTAAAAGTTGCTGTATGCCGCTGGTAAATTGCCGGAGCCAGGTGCAGGGTTGCCCCAGGGGTTGCAGCTCCCCACAATTCTCCACTGAGGCAATTCACCTAACACAAACAAAATTTTACAAACTACTGACTTCTGAGCGCCTTTACAGGGTCCAGAAGGGCGGATTTCAGTGCCTGGAAACTTACGGTGGTCAGGGCGATCAGCATGGCGATGATGCCGGCAAGGCCAAAGATCCACCAGCTCAGGGTAATGCGGTAAGCAAACCCCTGTAGCCAGGTGCTCATGCCATACCAGGCGATACCGCTGGCCAGCAGTATGGCCACCAGCACCAGCAACGCGAAATCCTTGGAGAGTAACAGCACGATACTGCCCGTGGATGACCCTAAAACTTTGCGGATACCGATCTCTTTGGTGCGTTGCTCGGCTGTGAACGAGGCCAGGCCGAACAGACCCAGGCAGGCAATAAAAATGGTGAGGCCGGCAAAATACCCAAAAACGGTCAGCATTTTCTCCTCCGCCCGGTACTGGGCATCAAAGTGTTCATCCATAAAAAAGTAGTCCATGGGGTGCCTGGGGTCATAGGCCTGCCATTTGTTCTCGATAAAGCTTACGGTGCCGGCAATGTCGTGGGGCTTTATGCGGGCCAGCAGGTAACCGTCGGAGGCAGGGGTTAGTACCATAGCGAGCGGCTCTACCTCCGTGTGCAACGAGGTAACGTGAAAATTCCGGGTTACCCCGATCACTTTTGCATCAATGTCAAACACCTGGAAGCGCTTGCCAATAGGATCCGTCCAGCCCATTAACTTCACAGCAGCCTCATTCACCACAATACCCCCTTTCTCGTCTGTTTTAAACTCGCGGGCGTAATTACGGCCCTGGTTCATCCGAATGCCCATGGTAGGTATAAAATCGTAGTCAACGAACATCACGTTCATGGTCCTCTCCACTAACTGGCCGTCAGCCTCCACCCGGGTCAGGAGTTTCGACATTCGCTCAGCCGGAATATCGTTGGTGTTCGAGACCATTTCGATGTTGGGGTTGCGCAGCAACTCCTGCCGGATGCCGGACAAACCTTGCACCAGCGTGGAGTCTCCTCGGGGGATGTCTATGGCCATGATCTGGTTTTTGTTGAACCCAAGGTCACGGTTCTTCAGAAAGTGCATCTGCCTGAACACCACGATGGTGCCTATGATCATGACAAGCGATATGGTAAACTGCAACACCACCAGCACGCGCCTGAGGTTGGCGCTGCCGCTGCGGGGCATTTTGTCTGATTTCAGTACCTCGACGGGCTTAAAGTTAGACAGAAAGAAAGCCGGGTAGCTACCCGCCACCACGCCCACGAAGAGCACAATGGCCGCGATGATGGCCAAAAACTCCCATTGTAAAAAGAAAGCAGAGGTAAAGCGCTTGTCGGTGAGGGCGTTAAAGCTGGGCATGAGTATCTGTACCAGCGCCAGGGCCAGCAACACCGCAATGAGGGTAATAAACAGCGACTCGCCCAGGAACTGGCGGACAAGCTGGCTGCGGTAGGCACCTACCACTTTGCGCAAGCCTACTTCTTTGGCGCGCTTCACAGAACGGGCCGTGGCCAGGTTCATGTAATTGATGCACGCGATGAGCAACAGAAACAGGGCGACAGCGGCAAAGATATACACATAGGAGATATTACCTGCCGGACTCAGGTCGGCTGCATACCTGGTGTCGAAGTGTATGGTTTTAAGGGGCTGCACCACAAAGCGCATGGTGCCCGTCAGCTCATTCTCTTTTATCCACGGGTTCACGTGCCGTTCCGCAAACGCATCCATTTTATCCTGAAAAGGCTTGAATTCCTCCGGGCCGCGCAGCAGCACGTAAGTATAGCGGTTCAGGGCGAACCATTGGTTAGTGCGCAACTCATCGTTCAGGCGGGCGTCCAGCGTGCTTCTCGAAATAAAGGCATTGGCTATTATATGGGAGTGGCCTTGGTCGCGAAACACGCCTGTCACCTGGTAAGGCTCGTTGCTGAACGTCAGCACTTCCCCCATGGCCTGGGTGGGGGAGTCAAAGTATTTGGCCGCCATCTGCTCGCTCAACACCACCGTATGGGGTGCACTCAGCACAGAGGCCGGGTTACCTGCCAGCATTTCGTAGTTAAACACCTTAAAAAAGGCACTGTCGGCAAACAGCAGGTTGTCTTCGTTAAAACGCTTGTCTTTGTACCATACCGTTTGTTTGCCTGCCCGTGCCAGTTGCGTAATGTGCTCCACGTCCGGAAAATCATTTACCAGGGCGGGTGCCAGCGACGCAGGTGAGAGCGAGAATTTTTCCTCTCCCTGCTCCGACTTTATCTCACCCACCAGGCGAACAATGCGGTCAGCCTTATCAAAATGCTCCTCGTAACTTAGCTCATCCTTCACATACAAAAAGATAAGGATGCAGGAGGCTACCCCGATAGCCAGGCCGGCAATGTTAATGGCCGAGTAGATCTTGTGCCTGAATAAATTGCGGAGCGCTATCTTAAAGTAGTTCTGTAGCATGACGTTTCGCGTTAATATTTTCCGTCACGATCTGCCCGTCAAATAAGTTAACAATGCGGTGGGCGTACTCGGCATCGGAAGGGGAGTGCGTGACCATGACCACCGTGGTACCGGCATCGTTCAGCTCCGAAAGCAGCGACATAACTTCGCGGCCATGTACTGAGTCGAGGTTACCCGTCGGCTCATCGGCCAGGATGAGCGCCGGGTTCGAAACAGTGGCGCGGGCTATGGCTACCCGTTGCTGCTGGCCCCCCGAAAGCTGCTGGGGGAAATGGCTCCGCCGGTGGGCAATGCCCATGCGCTCCATCGCCTCCTGTGTGCGCCGGCTGGTGTCAGCTTTGGAAACGCCCAGGTAGGCAAGCGGCAGGGCGATGTTCTCCTCCACCGTCAGTTCATCGATCAGGTTAAAGCTCTGGAACACAAAGCCCAGGTTCTCTTTCCGCAAGGTGGCGCGCTGGCGCTCGGTGGCACGGCTGATATCCTGCCCCAGGAACTTAAAAGTGCCATCGCTTGGGGAGTCTAGCATGCCCAGAATATTTAGCAAGGTTGACTTGCCGCAGCCCGAGGGACCCATAATGGCCACGAACTCGCCTCTTTTTATGTTCAGGTCAACGCCTGCCAGGGCGGTGGTCTCTACGGTGTCTGTAACGTATTTTTTCTGTAGGTTCCTTGTTTCAATTATAAGTTCTTCCATGTTCTATGTCGTTTTAATATCTGATTAATCTATACTTCAGTTGCGCGTGTGCTAATGAAGAACGGTTATTTAAGCTCCAGCCTGTCTATGTCGCCGTAATTGTCATACGAGGACAGCACCACGCGCTCGCCGGGCTGCAGGCCATCCAGCACCTCGTAACTGTTCGGGTTCTGGCGGCCCAGTTTAATGCTGCGTTTTTCAGCGAACTGCCCCGACGGATCGACCACAAATATCCAGTTGCCGCCCGTGCTTTGGTAGAAGCCTCCCCGCGGAACCAGGACAGCATCGCCCCCGTTGTTCAGGTTTAGCTTTATCTGGAGGGTTTGTCCGCGGCGAATACCTTCCGGGGCACCATCCTTAAATTCCATATTTACCTGAAACGTATTGTTCTGCACCTCCGGAATCACTTTGGCTATGGTAACCGCATGCGTTTTGCCATTAAACTCGAAAGAGCCGTTCTGGCCGGGGTAAACCTTTGAGATGTAATGCTCATCAATTCTCGAACTGACCTTGTACCCGTTGGTGTCGTCTATCTGGCCGATGTTCTCACCCGGCGATTTAGACTCCCCAACCTCTGCTTTCAGCGTAGATAGCTGCCCCGTGAAAGGCGCTACCACGTACAGGTTGTTCAGCGTGTTGCGGGCCATGTCGATGTTTGCCCCCATGCGCCGAATAGACTCATCCAGTTGCTTTAGCCTATCGTTCATCAGTTGGGCATCTTGCTTTACAGAGCGGTCTGCCAGGGTTTTGCGTTTTTTAAGGTAAGTATACTCATCCTGCGAGGCCTCAAACTCCTCCTGCGATATAACTTTCTCGGCGATCAGCATTTTGTTACGCTCATACTTGCGCCGGGCAAGCGCCAGGTTATAGTCGATCTCGGCCAGCTCATTCTCCTTCCGGATCAGGTCCTGCTTCATGGTGATCTCTGAATTCTGGCGCTCGTTCATCAGGTCGTAAAGTTGGGTCTCGCGGGTCATGAAGTCGATCTGAAGCGTGGTGTTGGAAAGTTTCAGGATGGTGTCACCCTTCTGTACCATGCGGCCATCGTCGGTATAGATCTTATCTACCCGGCCGCCTTCCGTAATATCCAGAAAAAAAGTGTTAAGAGGCTCCACAGAGCCATCTACGGCAATAAATTCCTGAAATACCCCTTGTTCTACCTGCCCAATCGTAACGCGTTCGCTGTCTACATTTAATTTGGAGGCGTGCCCGGCAAACAGGAGGTTATAGAGAACTAAAATCAGTAAAATAGCTCCCCCCACGATCAGGACGATCTTTTGAGGTGTGAATTTTTTCTTTTCAATAACGCGATCCATGGATTCTTTTAAGTGGATGGGTATAGCTTATTCATAGTTGAATATAGGATTTTCAATAAGTGTGCCACTGTTTATAACACAATGATAATCAAACAATTAACTGTTTTGTAATGAATGATTTATGGATTTGTTGTTCGTTTGCGGACACACAGGTGTCTGCAAACGAACAGTGCTGGAAAGGTTCAGCCAAATATTTAATTAAAGATGGAGGGCGTAGGCTTATACTTAGCAGGGGTTGTAGCATTTGATCTTAAAAAACGTACTTTTACTAAGGAATTGCAGTAAAACGAGCACCTGAAAAGCGATGAGCAAAACACCTTGCAACATATTGATAGTGGATGATGAGGAGGATATACTGTTGGCAGGAAGGCTGTTGCTGAAGCAGCATTTTGTTAGAGTTGTAACCGCCTCAGACCCTTACCGCATTCCGGCCTTGCTGCAGGAAACCGATTTCGACCTGGTGCTGCTGGATATGAATTACAGTACAGGCGCCACCTCCAGCAAAGAAGGGTTTCACTGGCTAAAG
Organism: Pontibacter sp. GD13; assembly: GCF_058216355.1. Lineage (NCBI taxonomy): Bacteria > Pseudomonadati > Bacteroidota > Cytophagia > Cytophagales > Hymenobacteraceae > Pontibacter > Pontibacter sp. GD13. The sequence goes on along the minus strand of NZ_JBYZMQ010000001.1, from coordinate 648,895 downwards.
CAGATCTCCAGGCTTTCCCCCAAAACGATGGTGATCCTCATGACGGCCTATGGCGATATTGAGTTAGCCGTGCGGGCACTGAAAGAAGGCGCGACAGACTTTGTGCTAAAGCCCTGGCAAAACGAGAAACTGGTTGCCATTTTAAAAACCGCCTGCCAGCGGGAGCACGGCGAGAAAGAACGAACTGCTGAACTGGCCGAACGCAACCACACGGCCTTCCACTTCGATGATTTCATCGGCGTTTCGCCGGTCATGCAACGCGTTTACCAGACCATTGGGAAAGTGTCGGCCACAGATGCCAATGTGCTCATACTTGGCGAGAACGGAACGGGCAAGGAAGTGGCCGCGCGGGCCTTACACCGCAGGTCCAAAAGAGCCCACGGGGCTTTTGAAAAGGTAGACCTCGGTGCCGTGAGCGAGACGCTTTTTGAGAGTGAGCTGTTCGGCCATGCAAAAGGAGCCTTCACCGATGCCAAAGAAGACCGGGCCGGACGCCTGGAGGCCGCCAGTGGGGGTACGCTTTTTCTGGACGAGATCGGCAACCTTTCGCTGGCGTTGCAGGCCAAGTTGTTAAATGTGCTGCAAAGCAGGCAGGTAATCCGGTTAGGTACAAACAAGCCGCGCCCTATTGATGTACGCCTCATAAGCGCCACCAACATGCCCCTTTACGAGATGGTGAAAGAAGGGAGCTTTCGGCAAGACCTGCTTTACCGCATCAATACCGTAGAGATCCACCTTCCGCCGCTGCGCGAACGCCGCGAGGATATCAAGCTGTTGGTTGACCATTTTTTGGGAATTTACTGCTTGAAGTATAACCGCCCTGAGTTGGGGATAAGCGCGGGCACCATACGCCGTTTAAGCGAGTACCACTGGCCCGGCAACATCAGGGAACTGGACCACGCCATTGAACGAGCTGTTATACTTTGCGACGGGGATGAGCTGCATCCGGATGATTTCTACCTGGCCCCAGGCGAGCCTGGCTCCCCAAACACCGCCGCGCTCCACAACCTTAACGCGCATGATTATACGCTGGAGGCACTGGAGAAAATGATGGTGCAAAAGGCACTGGTGAAGCATGCCGGCAACATTACCCATGCCGCCAAGGAACTGGGCATCACCCGCACGGCCCTCTACCGAAGAATAGAGAAGCATGGTCTTTAAGAGTTTCAGGCTGAACCTGCTGCTGCGCCTTATGCTGCTCATTGTAGTCATTGTGTTGCAGTTGTTTATCCTGTACCGGACAGACTGGTACGTAACGGCCTTTTGCCTGCTATTACTGGCCTGTTTCCAGCTCTATGACCTGTTATATTTTGTAGAGCGCACCAACCGCGACATCAGCAGCTTTTTGCAGGCAATACGCCACTCTGATTTTACGCAGCGCTTTGCCACCCCAAGCAAGAGTTCTTCCTACCATGCGCTCTACCAGAGCTTTAACGATGTGTCAGACGCATTTACAAGGGTAAAAGCTGAACAGGAAGCACATTACCATTACCTGCAGGCCATTGTGGAACAAGTCGGGGTAGGCATTCTCACATTTTATGAGAACGGCGAGGTGCGACTGGTAAACCAGAACACGAAAGATCTGCTTCGGGTGCCCCATTTCCGGAACATACAGGCACTGGAGCGCCTGAGTCAGGAACTGGTAAAAGCCCTGCGCACGCTCCGCCACAACGAAAAAACGCTGGTTACCGTGGTGCTGGGGCAGGAGCAGCTCCAGGTGAATTTGCATGCCACCGAATTACTTTCCCAGGGGCAGCGCATCAAGATCGTAACGCTGCAGAACATACAGGCAGAGATGGAGGAGCAGGAGCTGCAAACCTGGCAAAAGGTGATCCGGGTTCTTACGCATGAGATCATGAATTCCATCACGCCGGTTATCTCCTTGACCTCTACGGTGGCCGGCTTGCTGGACAAAGAGGTGATAGAAAGGCTCCGGCAAGGGAAGGAGGTTGAATCCGAAACGCTGGAGGACATGCAGGCGGGGCTGCAAACCATTGAGCGCCGAAGCGCCGGCATGCTCGGGTTTGTGAAAGATTACCGCCGGCTAATGCGTCTGCCGGCCTCTGAGTTGCTGCCCGTAAAGGTTGGTGATTTGATGCACAACGTGCGTACTTTACTAAAGCCGCAGTTAGAAGCACAGAAAGTTGGGTTTAAAATGTATTTGCCAGACAATGATATTTTGATCCTGGCCGATGAAGAACAGATGGAGCAAGTATTGATCAACCTGATAAAGAATGGAATGGAGGCCTGCCAGCATTCAGAAGCGCCCTGTGTGGAGGTAGTAGCCTATCTGCCGGAGCAGGAAACAGACAAGCTGCAGATAGATATAACGGACAACGGCCCAGGTATTCCGGAAGATGTGTTGGACAAAATCTACATCCCTTTCTATACCACCAAAAAACAAGGTTCAGGCATAGGCCTCAGCCTTTCAAAACAAATCATGCGGCAGCATGGCGGGAGCATTCGGGTGCACACACAGCCCGGCGAAACCACTTTCACCCTGAGGTTAAAAACGGCGAGGGGATAGGAGGTGTAAGGGAGGGCACGTTTTAAAGGACTGCCACCTTTTGCTTACAGGTATTGCTGGATAACCTTAGTCAGCTGCTGTACCGGCATGGCCCCGGACTGGCGCCATACTTGCTGCCCTTTCTGAAAGAGAATGAACGTGGGCACGCCCTGCACCCGAAACTGCGATGCAGCGGCCTGGTTGCTGTCGATATTTATCTTCACCACCTTCAGCTTGCCGTTATACTGGCTGGCTACTTGCTGAATGATTGGGTTCATGGTTTTGCAAGGGCCGCACCAGTCTGCATAAAAATCGACAAGTACAGGCATGCCCGGACTATTGATGATTTCCTGAAATGATTTTTTAGCCATAGGAGTATATGTAGAATGAACATTAGTCTTGTACGGCATTTTTTAAATTTTGTCGTGTAGACTTTTGGTGAGCCGGAATGTAATTTTAAAGGAATTATGCCGAGGTGAAGGAGCACGACTTATAAAATTCTTTTTTATATAAATATAAGTTTCTATATATTTAGCAGTAGGAACTTTATAACCTGATAAAGAAGATGGCAGAGTTTGATGGAACTGAAGGTGAAGTTATCAAGCTGAACCGAGCAGCCGCCTGGACGGAGGCCTATCGCACCCACGCATCTGAAAGTACGGAGGGCACCGTCATCCAAGCACATTTTTTTGGAAGTGATATCCTGCAGCAGATCCTGGAACAGGAGGGTTGTGTGGGCATAAGAATCTATTATGCGCTTGATGAGGAGGGGCAAAAGCAACTTGTGCTGGTTGGCGCCGATGCAGCAGGAAATGACATGGAAGAAGGAATGGTTGTGGATGGGTCTAAAATATGCCCGCCAGACTGTTCGGGTAAGGGAAAGTTTAAGGGATAGTGGAATTTTTTCTCCGACAGGTTTATCCCTGGCTCATCAACACTTCTTCCCTCAGCTCTGGTATTCCGCTAATAACCGGGCTGTTGCTGATCTCTAAAAAGAGGAGCCTGGTTTTCAGGTTGGTTTTTTCGCTGGTCCTGCTCATCGTTTCTGTCGAGATCATCAGCCAGCTTACAGTAGAGATCCTCAAAACGCAGAACAATATCTGGATTGGTCACCTCTACATTCCTTTGGAATTTGTGTTGCTGGCCGCCCTCTTTTATTTCAGTTTCAGGAAAGCGCTGATCAGAAAAGGGATTTTGGTAACAGTCGTGCTGTTTGCTTTATTCAGTGCCTGGGATGCTCATACCGGCGAGGGCATTACACAAATGAACTCGCTTCCACGCATGGTAGAGAACGCGCTCCTGATAAGCTTAGCGGTGCTGTACTTTTATAAAAAGGCGAATGATAACACATACACCTACCTCGATCAGGACCCGGTTTTTATACTTAGCGCCGGAATGATCATTTTTAAGGCCGGCACCTCCATGGCATATGCCATGTTTAATGCGGCACTGGCCGAGTCTTACGATGCCGCGCGGTTCTGCATCACGATCATCCTAATTTTGAACATATTTTTTCAGATAGTCCTGGCATTTGTGCTCAAGAGGGCACCGAACCGATGAAAACCCTCCAACCTTTATTGATCGTTACCCCAGTGCTGCTTGCTTTGGCCATCGGAATCGTTTCGTTTGTGTTTCTGTACCAGCGGCGCATGCTGCAGCACCAGGAAAACCTGCGACAACTACAGGAAGCAAAGCAAAGGCAGTTATTAGAGGCAACTTTGCAGGCACAGGAGGAGGAGCGCAAACGGGTGGCCCGTGACCTGCATGACGATGTTGGCGCCATGCTGGCTTTGGTGAAGCTAAATGTACACCAGTTGAATACCGCTTCAGAAGATAAGCGCCTGGGCGTTAAAAAAATGCTGGATGAGGTGATCGGGACGGTGCGGCGTATCTCACACGACCTGATGCCGGTGGTGCTGAGCAAAATGGGTTTACCCATGGCCCTTGAAACTATGAAGCGCGCTATTCCTCCTGATGCAGGTATACGGTTTGAATTTGTATGTAACGACCATAACAGGCGCACCAACGCAAAGGTGGAGCTTTCATTATACCGTGTCGTGCAAGAGTTGTTAAGCAATACCCTGAAGCATGCGGATGCCTCCGAAATAGCTGTGAACTTAGACTTTGAAGCGGATACCCTGCATATAACCTATCAGGATAATGGAAAAGGGTTTGATTCTTTTTCGATGGTGCAAAAGCCGTTAAGCAGCAGCCAGGGTCTGGGTTTGATAAGTTTGCAAGCCCGGGTTGCCTTGTTAAATGGCAGTTTTCACCTGGAGTCATCACCGAATAACGGGATAAAAGCATTTATTTCTGTCCCGATTTCATAAATTAGCATGTTATACTTTTAAAGGTCATGGAATTTCAGCCACTTACGATTGCTATTGCAGATGATCACACCCTTTTTAGAAAGGGTGTACTGGAGATACTGAAGGCCTACCCGGAAATAACCGTATTGGCAGACGCCGGCAATGGGGCTGAGCTGATCGAGAAAATTGAGAAGAACCTCCCGGATGTAGTGCTACTTGACCTCGAAATGCCAGAGATAGATGGCATAGCCACGGCCCGTTACCTTTTAAGTAAGTACCCCGAGGTAAAGATACTGATCGTGTCCATGTACGGCGAGGAAGCATTGGTTGAAAAGCTTGTGCAGGAAGGTGTACACGGTTACCTGCTGAAGAGCGCCGAACCAGACGAACTGCGCGAAGCGGTGCAAGCCCTAAAGCAGGGCATTAGCTTTTTCTCACATTCCTTAAAAGGCAACCCGCACCTCTAAGCGCCAAAAAAGGGTTTATGCTTACCCATAAGGGAGTACCTTTAATATACTTTAAGCTGCACGCCGGCCGGCTTTACCCCACCTGTTTTAGATGCTGCACCACCCAAATGGCCAGCAGGGTGATGGTACAGGCAACAAAACCAACCCAGTTAAAATGAAGCAGTCTGCCCGAGCTGGTCTCGGTTACGATATAGCCCGCTGCAAACGAGGCCAGGCCCGCGCTTAGCTGCTGCACCGAAGAGTTGATACTCATAAAACTGCCACGCAGCCTAGGCTCTACGCTGGAGGTGATCAGCGACATGGCCGGCACAAACCTGGCCCCGAAAAAGATAAAGAAAAGCGTTGTAACGATTAGCGCCGCATAGTGCTGCACAGGCGGCAGGTTAGTGATAGCCAGAATCGGGGCAATAGAAAAGAAAGCGGCAATAGCGAATACGCGCTGCTTTCCATACTTGTCTGCCAGTTTGCCGGCCCACTGCGAGGTGAACACCGTCGCCATGCCTCCAAACAAATAGATGTAACTCAGCTCAGCCTCTTTAAACCCTACGTTGGCCACCATGTAGGGGCTGATAAAGGGAACCACAAAAAAACCGGCCATGGTCAGTGTCACGGTTAGGGCCATGGCCCACTGCAGGTTAGGCAACTTTATGATTTTCTGAAGGGTCAGGAAAGGGTTTTCCTTCACCGCATTGCTTAAGTGGCCGCGCATGGCAGGCAAAAAGAAATAGCCGACAATCAGTATTATAAAACTCAACCCAGCCAGTAAAAAGAAGGGGGCATGCCAGCTGGACTCGGAGGCAAGGTATAAGCCCACCGGAATACCGGCAATGGAAGCAACCGAGAAGGCTGCCATAACTTTGCCCGTGGCCGCACCCCGCCTGTGTTCCGGTATGGCATCGCCGATGATGGCTAAGACCAGCGCCCCTAACACACCGCCAAAGGCTCCTGCCACCAGGCGCGCGGTAAGTAGCAACTCAAAAGTGGGGGAGAGGGCGCAAGCCAGCGTGCCGATGGAAAAACCTAAGTATAAAGCCAGCAAAGCCTGCTTCCGATCGAAACGGTCTATAAACAGCGCACCAAAAAAGCCTGCCGCGGCAGCACTGAAAGTGTAGGCCGAAACCAACAGCCCGAATTCTTTCGGCGAGATGCTGAAAACCCGCATCAGCTGCGGCCCCAGAGGCATCATGATAACGAAATCCATCATGTGCGTAAACTGAATGGCTGCCAGTAAAAAAATTAACAAGCCCTCCCGGATCACCTGCTTGGGCACGATCTGGTCGGCTTGTTCTGCTATTAAGTCTATGGTTCGATCCTCGGGTGTACTCATTTAGTTTGCCTCAAAAACGCCGACAAAAGTACGCATATCCGCAGGAGATTCAAGCGCTAATTTACTGGAACATCCTAAACCACAGGGCCCCTTTATTTGTTACAGGAAAAGGACAAAAACAGGGATTGTTGGGCAAAGCTAAAAAACAGACTGACCAGGAGTGTGCCTTGTGTGGCCGTGAAGTGCTGCACCTGACCAGGCATCACCTCACCCCACGCGAGGAGGGCGGGCGTTACGGTGCCACAGCCGCCCTGTGCCAGCCCTGCCACAGCACTATTCACTTGAAAATTGGAAACCGCGAGCTGGCTACAAAGTATAACTCGGTTCCTGCCTTAAAGCAGGCTGAAGCCTTACAAAAGTACCTGCATTGGGTAAAGGACAAGCAGGTGGAACGGATTTCGAACAGGAGGGGGAAGCGCAGGCGATGATTTTTAACCGGCCCGATTTCTCCGTAACTTTACGGCATGCAAGAACGATCCTACATACCTTTTTCGGAGCTGAAACAGCAAAAGGCGATTGTGGTGGACAGTACCCATGCCAATGGGTTTATGCTGTCGCATTGGAAAGGGACCCCAACCCCAGCCGCTGTGCGCGACGATACCAGTGCCGCCATTGTGCTGCATGCCCTGCGTTTAAACATGCCCGCTCTTGATCTGCCTTACGTTACGGCCAACCATTTTGATGTGGATGGCTTTATCGGGGTGTGGGCCTTGCTGCATCCTGAGCTGGCACTCGAAAATGAAGAACTGTTGCGGCAAATGGCAATAATCGGCGATTTCAGGGAGCTGGACCTGAATCATCCCTTGGCCGGGGAGGCCCTTAAACTGGTGTGCTGGATAAATGCCAAAGAGCAGGAATTGTTCTACAAGCCTTTCGAGGCAGATGAAATGGAGGAAAAGGAAGTGGCGCAGTGCACACCTAAGTTCAGGTACTTTCTCAGGGAATTCGGCCGTGTGTTACAGGACCCCGATTGGGAGACTGGTGCCTGGGAAGAGGAGGCAGCCACAGTACTGCTGGGTTACCGCGACATTTATAAACCCGATACAAGGCTAGAACCTTACCCAAACATCGGCCTCGTTATGATCGACACGCCGCACCCGCTCCATTATTATGCTTTGTTCAGCCGTACCCAGGGCTTCGACATGGTGCTGGCCTGTTACGATCAAAACCGCTATGAGCTGGAATACAAGTATACCACCTGGGTAGATATCGCCTCCCGGCCTACGCTTCCACGCGTTAGCATGGCCCCGCTTGCCGAGGCGCTCAATGCGTTAGAAAGTTCCGGATATCGCTGGACCTTTAATTCTTACACCAATACCGGTCCCCTGCTCCGCCTGGAGGGTGATACCCTGACACGCGCTGAAAGATACGCTAACCCTGCCGAGCGGAAGATATATCCTTCCTCTATCACGCCACAGAAGCTGAAGCAGGTAGTGGTCGCGTTTTACGAGCGGGCCTATGCGGGTGTGCAGCCAAAGTATGACTGGAGCTGGAAAGAGGTAAAGGAATTCAATAAACAGCTGCAAGGGTAATTACCCGCCGCGCCCAATTGTTGCTTCTGTTTCTTTTTAAGTCCGCAGCATGCCATTTATTTTTGATTATCACGTATACTATGCATTGTAAAAATGTGATGCGGAATCACCTTGCTCGCTATAAGCCGTACCAGACATGAAAAAGATACTGTGCCCCACCGATTTTTCAAAAACAGCCACCAAGGCTTTAGAGTATGCTACGCACATAGCACAGCGTGCCGGCGCACAACTTACCCTGCTTCATGTAGTACATCTGCCAATTGTAGACACCTCCGAAACGGCGCTGGTGGCCAGCGAACTACTGGGCGAGCAGATGCGTGATGCCGGAGAAAAGCTAAAGGCGCTCTGTATGCACCTCGAGGAAAAGTATAGCGCCAACCGAAGCGGGGAATTTTCCTGTGATTATGTGCTGAAAGAGGCCCTTTTAACAGACGTGACCGAGCACCTGACCAGGCACGAAGGCTATGACCTGATCGTGATGGGCACTACGGGTTGCAACAATACCATGGAGGAGATTTTGATAGGCAGTAACACGGAGGCGGTAATTGAGGGCGTGAGGTGCCCTGTCTTGTCAATTCCGGAAGATGCCCCCTGGCCCGAGATCACCAAAATTGTGTACGCCACAGAGTACACGGACCACGACAAAGACGCTTTAAGCACGATCGTGAATTTCGGAAGCTTGTTTGGAGCCAGTATCGACGTTGTGCACGTGGTGAAAGAAACCAGTGACGAAACCCTAGCAAAGGGCAAACAGTTCTGGCTGGAGCTGCAACAGGAGTTTCCGGGTGTGCCTCTGTCTTTTCAGGAGGTAGCTAACAAGCACCGCGACCAGGGGCTGATCGCGTATTTCCAGAAAGAAAGCGGCAGTATTTTGGCCCTACTTCGGAAAGAGAAGGGCTTTTTACAGGACCTTTTCTCACAAAGCCTGACAGAAAAGATGACGTATCAGGCCAAGGTGCCGCTCCTCGTCCTGCATGAGCATCATAAATAGCAGGCCTAGTGCTTGACAGGCATTCGAACCATATCCTCGTCGAAAATATGATCCAGCTCCTTACTGCAAACCGGGCAGTTGTAGCGGCCATACTCTTCTATGGCCCGGGTCAGGGTCAGGTTCCTGAACGAACCCTTTCCTTTGGCTTCTACTAAAAGAGGGCAGTCGTGTTGCAGGTGAAAAATATCCGACGTGGCATTCTCCACTATCCAAACACGTTTTTTAGCCAGATCTTCCGGGATAATAAAGAACTCCGGAGCTGGTCTTTTTTCACTAACCTGTTGGATGTTTGGGCTATCTGCAATTTTCGTTTGAACAGTTTCCGGCTCTTTCGATTGGTTTTGGCAGGAAAATGTGCCCAAGAGTAACAGCACCGGAAACAGGGTTTTGCAAAAAGCGGACAAGGGTTGTTTTAGGAGAATATTCATGCAAAGTCTTGTAGGAGCACCAAAAGTATAAAAAATAATTATTTCGCGCTACATGTTTTATCTTTCCTGCGGCCATATTCACGGATAGCGGCAGCCTCTGTAACAGTAAGCACCTCCGCTTTGCAGCGCTTAAGAACCGAGCAGGACCTGTCGGCATGGTAAACGGCTGAGCCAGTACTATTGCATAAGTAAACCATACGTTTGGCAGCGCCTGCCGGTAGTGCTGCCGGGGCGGCCACCGCAGATGCAGCCTGGCTTCCTGTACCCTTGCCCTTGCGGTAATCCCAGGGCGCAACCGGGTTTGGGTCTTGCCACAAGCCCCTTTTAAACCGACGGGCATCAGCTTCTGCGTTTGCCAGGTTCTTGTCGTTTGAATAGGCCTTGTAATGCCAGGCATACCCGTTTTTTACAAGTTCCTCGTTCAGGCTGCGGCCATCCGGAAGGATGATGGTACCTACTGTGCGGCCATAGCGATCCTTGTTGTGCACGAGCAGGCGCACCTGCTTTCCAAACACCAGATCGGAAGTGAATTGCTTTGCTTTCTGCCCATAATCCTGTTTTTTTTCAGGCGTGTCCACGCCGTATAAACGGACGGTTAGCTCCTCGCCATTCACAAGTAACACGATCGTGTCACCGTCTTTCACACCTACTACCTTATCGCCGGTTGTGGCGGCGGGCTGTTTTGTGGGCGGCGTTTCTGTCACGATCATGTCGGACGCTGCTGCCGCGTCGGTGCCCGGTGCAAGGCTATCTGGTTCCTGGCGATGTTCTCCGGCGCGTTCCAGCACGGCCTCCTGTCGTTCCCGGAACTGCTCTTGCGCGTCTTGCCGGTCGTGGCGGCAGGAAAAGGTGGTGAGCAGGACAAGCACTTGGGCCAGGTGAAGGGCTAACTTTCGCATAGTAGGCATGTGTTTAAGGCAAAGATACAACTGTAGCCGGCAAAGTTTAAGCCCGGCAAGTCGATTTGCTTTTTTGGCTGGCAAGATTTAAGCCGGTATGGCAACGGACTACCGCTTGTCGTTTACTTGTTCTTTTTCCTGTAAAGTATCTTCCAACCCATCCCCAAAATCCGTAGTAGTGGGTTCTTCCGGAGCAACCGTAGGTGCCCTGGGGTTATCAGCTGACACGGGGGTCTTGCCTCCCTCGGTTTGATCCTGCGTACTGTTGTTACAGGCTACCGCTCCCGCACAGAGCATGAAGCCAAGGATGAGGTGGCATGAGCGCTTTTTCATACGATCTTTTTTAGTTTCATTATAGATACGCGTTTTCAGTAGGGTTATGTTGGCTTTTACCCGCTATCAAAAAACAAAACCCTCCGACTTCTGCAGCCGGAGGGTTTTGATCTTGAAATAGAAATAAACTATTGCTGTATTCCGGGTACGCCTGCAGGCGAGGCGCTGTGCCAGTCGAATGCCGGGGCTTTGCGCTTGGTGGGCGCCAACTCGTCCAGCGTGGCGGCATCATATAAACGCCCGTTGCGCATCACGTACTTAATGGTATTGGTGTTTCGAATGTTCTCCAGCGGGTTCTGGTCCAGGATTACAAGGTCAGCCAATTTGCCTCCTTCTATCGAGCCTATGTCTCCGTCAAGGCCCAGGCCCTTGGCGCCCAGGATGGTGGCCACCTTCAGGGCATCCAGGTTGCTCATGCCACCTGATTGGATCGACCATACTTCCCAATGGTATCCGAGCCCCTGTAACTGGCCATGCGAACCCACACCTGCCAGGCCGCCAGCCTTTACAAGGTTGTTCACAAACTCTGCGTGGCGCTCAAAAATGTGCTCATCCTTGGTAAACCAGCCTGGTCTGCGTCTTGCTTTGGCATCCAACTCAGCTTTCGGGGTAAAGTAGTTTAGTTTTTTGTCACCAACCACATCTTCTGTAGCATAGTAGTAGTTCTCAGCCCAAGGGCCGCCATACGAAACCAACAGCGTAGGCGTGTACGCCATCTGCGATTTAGAAACGAAGTCAACCACATCCTTGTACAGCGGGTAGATCGGGAAGGAGTGCTCATGCCCCGGGTAGCCGTCAATGGCCTGCGTCATGTTCAGCTTAAAGTCAAGGCCGCCCTCGGTTGTCGGCAACAGTCCCTGCTCTTTGGCTGCCATAATGATCCACTGGCGGTGCTGGCGATTGCCGACCAGGTACATTTTTATTGTTTTGGTATGGTAGTACTCGGAGTACTGCCTCAGCACTTGTTTGGTGTGTTCCAGGCTTTTGAGGTTGTAAGCCCAGTAACCAACACCCGGGCCGGTAGAGTACACGCGCGGACCAATCATCTTGCCGGCATCCACCATGTCGCTGTAGGTGAGCACATCGGTGGTGCCTGTTTGCGGGTCGCGGGTTGTGGTTACGCCGTAGGCAAGGTTAGCGGCATAGATCCATACCTGGTTGGTATGCACGCCCCATCGAGGCCACATGTGTGCATGGGTATCCACAAAGCCCGGTGTTATCGTCTTACCCTTCACATCGATCACGTTCGTACCCTTGGGGGCATTAAGCGTACCTGATGGGCCAACGGCCTGGATACGGTTGTTCACGATCAGTATATCCCCGTGCTCGATCACTTCATCCCCCTTCATGGTGATGATGCGGGCATCCTGCAGCAGGGTAGTGCCCTGCGGGATGTCGCGCGGCACCTGGATGGCTATCCTGGTTTCGACGGGTTTGTAACCTTCGTCTTTCTTCTCGTCTTTATCCTGCTCATCCTTTTTAGGCTCGGTTTTGTCGCCCTCGGTTTTGGCTGTCTCTTTTTCAGCTTCCTGCTTGCGCTCTATCTCTTCCTGCCGGGCCTTTGCCTCGTCCAGGTTATAGGCAAAGAATCCGTTTCCGATAGACCAGTATACTTTCTTGCCATCGGCAGACCAGCTTGGGAACTGCCCGCCGATCTCGGTTAGTTTCCAACTCGGGAAAGCGGCCTTGTCGGCATCCGCCACCGAGATGGTGGGTGTTTCGCCTCCCGTTACCGGAATCGTAACCACGTAAATCTCGTTGTTGATAAGGGCAAGTGCTCTGTCTCCTACCGGTGCTTTTATTACCGTTGATGCCGTGGATGGCTTTTGCTGTGGCTCACGCTCCTCCAGGTGCAGGTTGTGGCTCATCTCCTCCTCGATCATATCTTCCACAGAACCGTAGGTGGTGATGCCCTTTACCTTCAGGAAAGACTTCTTGTCGGTGCCGTCCCAACGGATGGAGATCAAGCCGTCGGAGTTGCTGTAAAGGTAAATGCGGTCATCTCCTTTCACGAAATGCGGGTTAGCGCCCACATCAGCCTTTGTCACGTAATGCGTCTCGCCGCCTTTGGCAGACACCCAGTTTATACTTTGCCGGGAGTCGAAGGCGCCAGGGCCCTCTGCCTCCCGGTAGCCCTGGGCAGAGCCTTTTACGAACACGATCCTGCTGCCGTCCGGTGACCACGCCGGGTCCTGGAAAACAGCTTTCTCTACCGTTACTTTGGCAGGCTTGCCTTTGCCACTGGCGTTTACCTTATAAATGGCGCCGCCGGTTTTTTCATCCCAGGTTACAAAAGCCAGCTGCTTGCCATCAGGCGACCAGGCAGGTTGTGCCTCGGTATATTCCGCTTCGGTCAGGCGCTTGGGCGTGCCGCTTGGGTAATCCATCACATACAGGCGATCCAGTGCCGTAAAAGCGATCTGATTGCCTTTAGGCGAAACGGCCACATCCCGGATCTGGGTAACGGTCATCATTTTATCATCCGAGATCGGGAATTTAAAATCCAGTTTAGGACCTATCGCAAGTTCGGTGTCTACCTGGAAAGCGATCTCTTTGGCATCGCCGCCCGCTACCGGAATGCTGTAGATCTTGCCTCCATAGGAAGCAACCAGGTTTTTGCTGTCAGGCGTGAACGACATGGCAGGTAGTACACCCAGCGGTGCGATCGATTCCTGCTCGTCGCGCTGCACCGGGTAGGCCAGCCATTTCTCTTCGCCTGTTTTCAGGTTCTGGGCTACCAGGCCCGTGTTGTCGTTGTGGCGCGTGCCATATACCAGCCAGTTGCCATCAGGCGAAAGGGTAGGGGTAAAGGCGGAGCCGTAGCGTGATGTTTTGACATCTATATCGCCGGTCTCCCTGTCAAAAGTAGCCAATTGGTACTGCGGCAGCTGTGCATTGTAGTTCCAGGCACCGGTGCGCTGCGAAAACCAGATATAACGGCTGCTTTTGCCAAATGCCGGCTCAACGGTTTTTAGGTTGTCAGGCTTACTGATCAGCTCTGCGCCTGCGCCTCCGTCCTTGTGGTACAGGTGGAGTTTTAAATTGCGCCTGCCCTGCGCTGCCACCAGGTATTCCCCGTCCGGCGTCCATTCAGCCGACTGAAAATTCTCGTTCTTGCTCTTGCTGATCTGTTTGGTCTTTTTGGTGGCCAGGTTCATGGTCCAGATGTTGTCTGCCCCGTCCTGGTCAGAGAGAAACACGATGGACTTGCCGTCCGGGCTGAACTTAGCCTGTGTATCGAACTGCATGCCTGACGTAAGCTGCGTAGCCTTTCCGCCACTTAGCGGGAGCAGGTACAGGTCACCGAGCATGTCGAACACGAGCTGGCTTCCATCCGGGCTCACATCCAGAGCCAACCAGGACCCTTCGGTGGTGTTGATCTTGATTTTGCGGGCGCCTTCCAGCGGAAGATCCTTTTTGTCTTTTTTAGCCGTGTCCTTTTCAGTTTTTGGTGCATCCTGCGCCATGGCAGGGTGCAGCATTAAACCAAGTGAACAAAGCACAAAAAGAGACTTCTTCCAGCTTCTTTTGGGGTTGTACGAGGTTTGGTACATATGCAGCGTTAGGTTAGGTTTTAGCAAGCGAATATAATGTATTCCTGCTTTTTTTAACACACCAAATAGATAAATAGCGGAATTGTAGGGGTTAGGGGTCGAATTCCCTGGATAAAGAGGCCATTAGGTTTGAAAGTTCCGGCCAGCCTGCAGCAGCAACGCTTGCTCCGAGGGCAAGGCGAGGGCATAAATTAACCAGCGCTACAACCAGAATTTTCTGCAGGGCATGCTTGAAAGTTAAAAGCTATCGATCCATGCAAAAAGCCTTTTACAGCGGTTCAATGCAGCTAAACGCCAGGAGATGAAAGGGTGCTTTATTAGGCTAATTCAAGCGCAGGCGCTTGCTCGGTTTTCGTGGCGTTAAGCATGGGCTGCTCACCTGCCGGCAGCCTGAAGCTAAACGAACTACCTGTGCCCAGTTCGCTCTCTGCCCATATCTGGCCGTTGTTGTGCTCAATAAAATATTTACAAAGTTGCAGCCCCAGGCCGCTTCCTTTCTCGTTTGCAGTTCCGGGGGTACTGCTCGTGTTATCGGAAAAAAGGGCGCTTAATTTTTCCGGCAAGATACCGATACCCGTATCGACTATTCTAACCACCACCTTAGCCGCCACAATATCTGCCGTAACGTTTACCTCGTCGCCCTTTTTACAGAATTTTATGGCATTCGACACCAGGTTTCTAACCACCAGGTCCGTCATGTCCCTGTCAGCGAACACCACCAACTCCGGGTCGAGCGTACTGTTTAACCCAATTCCCTTATGATCTGCCTGCGGCTGAAGCAGTTTAAAGTTCTGCTGTACTAGCTGGGCGATTTTAACCTGTTCCGGTTCCACCTTAAGGCCATTCATTTGAGCCTTCGCCCATAAGAGCAGGTTATCGAGTAACCAAAGCGAGTTTTGCTGCGATGTTTCGAGGCTCGCCATAAAGTGCTGCATTTTTTCGGGAGGTACCGCCCCGCGCGAGAACACCTGTAGCAAACCTTTCAGCGATACCAGCGGGCCACGCAGGTCGTGTGCGATTATGGAGAAGAGCCTGTCTTTTACGCTATTGAGTTTTTCGAGCTCCGTTTTCTGTTCCTGCAGCAAGGCAGCTTGTTCTTTCAGCTTGGTCTGCTTCAGGGTAAGCGCTGCACTGTGCTCCAGCACATCGGTGTTTTTCTGGAGCAGAAGGCCGTTGATCCGGTGCAGGCGTAACCTTCCGACAAAGAAAACACCGGACAGAATGGCGGTTAAGAGCAGGAGCGCGATGGTAAAGTATTGAATGGCGTTGGTTCGTTGCAGCTCTTGTTCCTGCAGGGTTCTTTCAGCCTTTAGTAATTTGTTTTCCTGCTCGGCGTTTTCCTTTTCGTACTTCAACTGCAGCTTCGCGATTTTAGTGTCTGTCTCGGTTGTGCTCACACTGTCTTTGTACTGACTAAATATGGTTAGGTAAGCATGCGCCTTGCGGTAATCGCCTAATTGCAGGTAAATGTTGTTAAGTAACTCAGCGGCAATTTTTATTTCGTCTTTAGAGTTTATCTTTTTGACAACCGCCATGTTATCAAGGGCAAATGGCAGCGCCAGCTGAGGGAAGTCGCCGGTCAGGTAAGCCTGTGCCAACCCATAAAGGGAATAGGCTTTATCAAATGAGCTGTCCTGGGGGGGCAGCATTTCAAGCGCTCTTTTATGGTACGACACGGCCTGATCCCATTTGCCAAGTTCAGAAAGCAGGTAACCGGCATTGTTCAGGCTTAATACCACACTCTCAGAATCACCCGTTTTTTTCTTTAGATTTAATCCTTTCAGAATGTAATTAAGCGCCTTCTGAAGCTCGTTCTGCTTTTGGAAAATACTTCCCAGGTTATTGTATGTCTTGGCAATCGAGATCGTGTCGTGCTGGGCCAGCGCATAGTCCAGGGACTTCTGATAGAACTCCAGGGCTTTGTCAAAATTTCCCTGAATGTTGTACATAGAACCGATGTTGTTGTAGCTGGCCGAAAGGCCACTGGAGTCTTTGATCTCTTCTCGGATGTGCAGCGATCTATAATAAAAGTCGGTGGCATTTTTATAGTCTCCGGAACGATCGTAAACTACGCCTACACAGTTATAAGCGTTGGCGAGACCGAGAGGGTAATACATTTTATTAGCTAGCTGAACCGCCTTGTTAGCATAGTCGAGCGAGGCGCTCAGGGATGTGTTGCTTTGCAGCTTGCTGAGCTCACAAAGCAGGTCTACACGCTTAATGGCGTCAGAAGTGGTCTCAAGCTGAGATTTTAGGCGCTCGAATTTATCAGTTTGTGTGTAAGCTTTTAAAGAGATCAGTAAAAAGCTTAGTAGAATAAGGTGTCTCATTTGCACTACATTACGCTCAAATATAGTGCAATTAGAATAGATAACATAAGCTTGCTATATATAATTTTTCTGAGTGCCTATTCTGGTTCATAGACCCTGTTTTTAAATGAAAATTGTTGGTATGGTTTAGTCAATTAGCTTAATTATACAATTTTGATAGAGCGATTTATTTGATTCCGATAGGTTTTTTCATCTGATTATACCACTTCTATCAGGCTTATTCCGCCAGCCATTCGGTGCACTTTCACTTGCGTGCCGATCCGTTCTTTCAGCGCCTCCACATGCGATATGATGCCGATCATTTTCCCGCTTGACTGCAGGTTTTCGAGGGTAGTGATGGCGGCATCCAGCGTTTCGGCATCCAACGTGCCAAAGCCCTCATCTATGAACAGGGAGTTGATCTGCGTGCGGCGTCCTGCCAGGTCGGAGAGGCCCAGCGCCAGTGCCAGACTAACCAGAAAGCTCTCGCCGCCGGAGAGGGTGTTCATCGGGCGCACCGCCTCAGCTTGGTAAGTGTCCACAATCAGCAGGTCCAGGTCCTCGGTGGCACTCTTTAGGATACGGTAGCGGTCGTTCAGCTTTTGCAGGTGCCGGTTGGCCAGCTCCACCAGCCTGGCCAGCGTAAGCCCCTGCGCAAACTTGCTGAACTTGTTGCCGTCTGCCGAACCGATCAGGTCAGCAAGCTGTGACCAGCGGAGGAAAACCATCTGCTGCGTAGCGAGTGCCTGGGCAAGCGTCTGGTTTTTCTCCCGTTGCCGGGCATCCTGCTCCAGTAGCTGCTGCTGGCGGGCCCGCTGCGCGATAACCTCCCGCTGCTGCCTGGCTTTTTCCTCCTGCTGCTGCTGCAGTGTTTCCATGCTTTCGCTGGTCAGGTGTTGGGCTTTGGCCAGGCTTAGATCTTGGGAAACATCACTTAGCGATTTGCGCAGCTCGGTCAGGTGTTTCTCGGTCTGTGCTTTCAGGTTCGCCAAACGCTCCGCCTCGTCGCGCTCCAGCAGCATCAGGCTCAGGGTTTCTATGGTTTCGATCCCCTTTTGGCGTAAAACACGCAGCAGGCCTTCGCAAAGCTGTTCCAGTAACGAGCGGTGGTGCTGGTGCGTTTGCTTGCATTCCCTTTCGCGGGCAAGGGTTTCCTGCAGTTCCTGTTGCTTCTTTTGAAGCTGGGTACGGGCCTCCTCTGCCAGCGTCGTGCGGGTTTTTACCTCCTGTTGGGCTAGCGCACGTTCCTGTTCCGGTTTCTTATTGCCAAACAATGCCTGCCTTTCCGCCTTTAAACTGTTTATCTGTTCATGCTCCTGCTTTAAAGCCAGTTGGCGCTGCTGCAGGTCAATTTCCTTTTCCTGTACCCGCACCTTTAGGTGCTTTACCTGCTCCCGTAAGGCCGAATATTGCTCGCGCATGTCTTCCAGCGCTTGCTGCTGCTGTGTAAACGCCAGCGCATGCTGCTCCAGCACCCGCAACAGTTCTTGTCGCGTTTCTGGTTTATAGGTTAGGGCGTAGCTGGCGAAAAAGGATACCGCGATTTCGGTGTGTGCCTGCAGCTGTTCCTGCTCATCGGCTAGCAGAAGCTGTAGTTTGTGCAGCTGTGCCGTGCTGATTTTTTCGGACTGCTGCAGTTGGGTAAACCCTGCCTGCGCCTGTAGTTGTTCTTCCCGTAACCGCTGAAGTGCCTGGTTTATACTTTCCAGCTCCTTGTTAAGCGCGCGTGCCAGTGCTAATTTCTGCTGCAGTGTGCGTGCTGTATCCTCCTGAAGTATACGCAAGGCATTTAACTGCTCCGTGTCTGTAATAGCGACAACATCGGGAAGTCCTGCCGAGAGTTGCTCAAAAGCTACCTGACTACGGCTCAGCTCTGCCTCTGCCTCGGCTAGTGTGGTGGCGCCATGTTGCTGCTGTTGTACCAGCGCCCGTTGTGATACCAGCAGCTCATTGATGGTCTGCTCCAGTTCTTTTACAAGCATCAGTTGTTTATCTCGTTTCTGTAGCTCCTCAGGCAAGTCAAAGTGATAGCCGTCCTTTGCGAAAGGGTGCGCACATGATCCGCAAAGCGGGCATTCCTCGCCCTCCTGCAGCTGATGCCTTGCGTCTTCGTAAAAATGGATCTGCTCCTGCAGCCGTACCAGTTTCTGGAGGGTTTCCAGGTGATCCTGGGCTTGTTTATACTTTGCCTCAGCTGCTTGAAGGGCTAACATCACTTCCTGCGCCTGCTGGCTGAATTGCTCTTGCTGCTGTTTTAAAAACTGTTGTTTGCGCTGTTGCGCCTGGAATTGTTGTGCCAGTTCCTGTAACCGCACATACCTGGCCACGAGTGCTGGCTGAGCTTGCATCTGCAGCTCCAGCTCCTCCATCGATTTACCTCCAAGCAGGGTTTTGCGCTGCGCCTGCCTGTCTTCTGTTTGCTTCAGCAACTGTGCCTGCTTGGCTACCTGCTGTGCCTGCTGCTGTTGCAGTGCAGCTGCCAGTTTGTCGTCCTGCTGCTGTTGCCGCAGGTGTTCCTGTTGTTCCTGTCGATGGCGGCTGATGCGCTGCTCCGTTTCTTGCAGATCGCGGAGGGTCATTCTAAACTCAGGCAAATGTTCTTTCAGGTCCTGGTACCGGGCCGCTTGCTCCAGCCACTTTTTTATGCCCATTGCCGTCTGGGTCAGTTTCTCCAGTTCTTCCTGTTTGCTGTCAAGCTGTGATTGCTCAAGTTTGAGCTGCTCCTCCAAGGAGACACTAGCTGTTTTGTGTTGGGTATAAGCCTCCTGGATGCTCTCCAGTTGATGATCGAGCTTAATGACCTGGGTTAACTGAGGTGTTAGCCTATGAAGCGCCTCGTCTGCCTGCTGCTTCGCCTTTGAGGCCTCAAGGGAAATTTTTCCGGCTAACTCTATTTCTGTTTCCAATGCAGGCGCCCGTTTTTGCAAGGTCTGGAGCTGCTCCTGCACTTCGGATACTTTACCGCGTGCGCTACGGATCTCGGCCAGCTCGCCGACAAACTGGTTTGCCTTTTCGTGCTGCTGCAACTTGATGAGGTCGGGCTTCAGAGATTCAAGCTTTTGCTCCTCGTCCTGTAGTGCTGTATGGTGCTGCTGCTGCTTTGTTTGGAGCTGCGTCACTGTTTGCAGCCACTGTATTTTTTTCCGCAGGTGCCTGCCGTCGCTCTCCAGCATGGCTTCCTGATCAATCAGTTCTTTTATACCGGCAAGATACGCCTGGCGCTGTTCTTCAGGCAGTAGTTGGGTATTCGCTAGTTTTTGCTCCAGTTCCTCTTTTTTCAGGCGCTCTGTTTTCGCCTTCTCAAAGGCAAACCTCGATATGTCGGAGTAGATGCCGGTGTCGGTTATTTTCTCGAGCAGGCTGCTGCGCTCGTTGTGGTCGGCTTTCAGGAAGCGGGCAAAGTCGCCTTGCGAGAGCATGACGGAGCGCAGGAACTGGCCGTAGTCCAGGCCGCACAGCTCAGCCACCTTAGCCGGCACCTCGCTTGGTTTCAGGTCTAAAAGGGCGTCTGCTGCATGATCATAAAGCTCCATGTGCACCGGCTGCATGTTGCCATCCGCCTTGCCACGGCTGCGGCGCAGGTGCCACTTTGAGCGGTAGCGTTTATCGTTTGCCAGAAACTCCACTTCCGCATAGCTTTCCGCTGTGTGCCGGGTCATCAGCTCCAGGGGCTTGTGGTTGTTGTGGCGGTGCACCAGACCGTACAAGGCCACCGTAATTGCGTCCAGGATCGTGGTTTTGCCTGCACCGGTCGCGCCTGTAATGGCAAAAAGGCCCGCCTCCGCCAGTGGGCTTTGGTCAAAGCGGATCTCATGCTCCCCTTTCAGGGAATTCAGGTTTTGGAAACGGACGGAGAGGATCTTCATGGGTAAAGGTACTGAGGGTTTTACTGCTCTTGTTGTGGCTTATGCGACGCGAATAGCGGGCGTCTCAGGCGGCTGTTGAAAGTTGTGTGGCGTGAACCGAGGCTAGCAGATCAAGCTTTTCAGACGCACGGTTTATGCGGGGCTGAAGCAGCCAAATACCAATTGGCCATGAAAGGAACATAAAGCCTTCACCCAAATAATCTCCCAGCATAGCTTTACGGCCTAGCTCAGCACTTTTTAGCGCCCTTGACGGAAAGGCGAATACCTGGCTATAGGCAAATACAACATAGCCGATAAACAAAACTTCTATTCCACCCGGAGCATCCGGCAGCACATTGCCTAACAAAGTGAAGACCAACAGTACCGCAAACACAAAGAAGCTATTTACTACAAAAAAGCTGGTGTCCTGCTGTAATTTTTTGGGTAGTTTATTATTAAGCTCATACCCTACGCCAATCGGCCACAAAAGCATCAACCATATGCCGGTAATTTGCAGTAAGCCCGTAGTATTCGGGTAAGCTTCGAGTTCAATATACCTGAAGGTTTGCGTAAGTGCCAGGATCAAAAAGACGTGCCAGTGTTTAAGTTGTAGTATTCTTGCCATACTCTGTTTGTTTATGGATTTGTTTTCGGGTTGCTAGATGGTTTTTTTAGCGATTGCGGACTTACACTTAACTGGAGATGGTTCCTGACTACAACCCTTAAATCAATCAGTCATCAAACGGTAGAACTGCCAGGTGCTCCGATTTGATTAGCTTTCTCCGGCCTGTCCCATCAGCTCCATCAGCTCTGAAAAAGTAGAGAGCAGTTCTGTATGATCGCTATCCGGAAAGGTGCTTTCGCAGCGTTTCAGAAAAACATCCTGCTCCCGGAGCGCGTGCAGCTCTACCTCCTCCTGCACCTGCTGCTCCAGTGTCTGGCTGGTTTTGAGGATGATCGGTGGCCGGTGAATGAGCAGTTGCAGCTCCCCCGCTTTTGCCTTTAACACCTCTTCCAGCTGCTGGTGCAAATCAGGTTGGGGGGCGTCAAGCTCCAGTTGCATCTCGGCCCAGGCGGGCAGGGTATAAGCGCTGTTGTCGAAGACGGCAAGCTGTTGTTTTACCTGCTCCAGCGATCCGCGGAAGCGTACCAGTTTACGGCGGCAGGGGATTTCCAGCTCTTGCAAACCAGTCATTTTTCCGTCGGCAAAATCAAGTATAAATACCAACTTGGTGTCTGAAACCTCACTAAAGCTAAGCGGAATAGGCGAGCCTGAGTAACGGATATGGTGGCGTTGGTTAACCTGCTGCGGGCGGTGCAGGTGCCCGAGTGCCACGTAATCGAAGTCAGCCGGAAACTGATCGGCCCCGATCTGGCCCAGGTTGCCCACATGTATTTCCTTCTCACTCTCGGAGGCAGCGCCGCCGGCAGCGAATAAATGCCCCATGGCCACCACGGGCACACCCTGCGTTTTGTACTGCTGCAGGTGCGGCACAAAGGCCTGGTAATGGGCGGCAATCCCTTGTTTAATACGCTGCTCCCGTTCCTCAAACGATTCGCCGGCCACGGAAAGGCGCACATCTTTGTCGCGCAAAAAAGGGACGGCACAAACCACCAGCTGCAGCTTGCCTTCTTCGCAGTGCAGTTCCAGCAGCTCGTCCAGCGGGTTGGGCGAGGCGCCGCCTACAACCCGGATATTGAAGTACTCCAGCAGCTCTTTGGGCGCATTGAGCGTGGAAATGGCGTCGTGGTTGCCTCCGGTAATAATAATGTGGCGGCAGCAGGAAGCGCAGGCGCGGCGCAGAAAATCATAGTACAGTTTAAGGGCCGTGTTAGAAGGCGCCCCGTTGTCGAACACATCACCGGACATAAGCAATACCTCCACCTTTTCCTGCTCGATGGTCTGTAACAACCAGTCCAGGAAATGCTGGTGCTCTTCTGTTCGTTCGAGGTTTAGGAGGCGCTGGCCCAAATGCCAGTCAGAGGTGTGTAGTACGCGCATGCTTCTTCTTCTTCTCCAATTCCGCTTCAAGATACATCACAATATAGGCATATTGCAAGTGCTAAGGTGTAGAATTGCGACAGGTGCCAGGTGTTTTAAATCCTGGAAGGCTAAAGGAACAAAAGGGCTCCGAAAAACAGCCGTGTTTTTTCGGAGCCCCTTTTATTTATAGTCCGGTTTTACTTGTGGACCAATGGCCGACACAAAAACAGGGAAGGTGAATTTATTCGACAGGTAGCCCGGCCTCTTTTAGGGCAGGGAAGGCGCCAATGTTGTAGATGTGCTTAAACCCAGCCTCTTGCATAAGTGCTGCCGCTTTCCCGCTCCGGTTGCCGGAGGCGCAATACAGGTAATATACTTTATGCTTATCCAGGTTTGGGAGCTGCTTTGCAAACTCACCACCCCTGAAATCGCTGTTGGCGGCGCCCTCCAGATGCCCGGTGGCATACTCCTCGGGCGTGCGCACATCCAGGAGCACGGCATTCTTTTTAAGTGGCTGCTGCTTAAACTCCGTAGGGCTAAGCTGCTGCACAGCCACTGGGCCTTGTTGCGGACCTGCACAACCCAGGGCCAGGGCGATTAGTAGAGCGGGGAAAATCATTTTCATACTTTTATAGAGAAAGGACTAAAGATACATGTTTCTGGTAACAAGTTAAAATGCCCTGCAGCCATTAATGCAATCGATAATGTTGGTGATGGTCGTATCCGTCAGGAAATAGTACATTTTCTTGCCCTCCCGCTTGGTTTCTACCACGCCTTTGTCGCGCATGTTGGTGAGGTGGTGCGAGAGCAGCGACTGCTCAATCTGGAGCACAGCCTGTAATTCGCTTACCGTCAGCCGATCACGCTGTTCCAGTAAGTCGATGATGCCGATGCGCACCGGGTGCGCCACGCACTTTAATACATAAGCCGCCCTATCCAACTTCTTCCGATCAACCCGCATTTTTAAGGTACTCATGCTATCTGAAATATTATATGAGACTTATACATGAACAACCCTTCATGTACCTTATTTAATACAATCCTTTTTGGTGTCGGGTTCCTTTTGCACGCCGATAACTCTTTTATAAAAAACGCGAGCGATAAAGGCATTTGAAGTTAACTGACTGGAGGATAAGGTTACTACATTTTAGGACGTGTATTTACCGGATCTCAAGGTGCTACTGGTGTATTGGTCCCGTTAGGCTCAGGCTGATTAGCTGCTTTTGCCTATACTATAAATGATATCAACGTACCAAAAAACAGCGGTCAAAAAACTTATCCCCAGAAATAGATCAGGGTCAGGGAGCTGCCTGCAACCAGTATCCAGAGTAGTAGGCCCTGGTAAAAAGGTTTGGCACTGATGCTGCGGATAGTTTCCATGTTCAGGTTAGCGCCGATGAAGAAGAGGGAGAGTAGCAGTGCTTTTTTGGCCGCAAAAAGTATAGTCGGGGCTACAGTGGCGGCGGCAGGTACAAAGGTGATCAGGACAGAGGCCAGTATAAAAAGCAGAATGAATGCCGGAAACCTGACTTTTGCATCCCCTGCTTTAAAAAGGAAGGCGGAAAGGAGCACCATGGGCACGATCCAGAGGGCGCGGGTGAGTTTTAAGGTGGTGGCCAGTTGCAGGGCCTCATCACCATACCTGCTGGCAGCGCCCACCACGGAGCTGGTGTCGTGGATGGCAATGGCAGCCCATAGGCCAAACTGGTGCTGCGACAGGTGCAGGGCCTTGCCTACAACCGGGAAAATAAAAAGGGCCAGCGCATTCAGTATAAAAACAATACCCAGAGCAACCGATATCTCCCGCGCCGAGGCCTTGATGGCAGGTGCCATAGCGGCAATGGCGCTTCCGCCGCAAATGGCAGTGCCTGCCGAGATAAGATGGGTCAGTTTGGGTGCAATGTTTAATTGCCTGCCGATGGCAAAACCCAGCCCCATGGTGAGCAACAGGGATACAAACGTGTAGAGTAACCCGTCAAGCCCGGTTTCGGCCACCTGGAAAAGATTAATGCCAAAGCCAAGCCCCACCACAGCGCCTTGCAGCACATACTTGGAGGCTTTGGCAGAAAAGGCGGGAAAAGGGTTGCCGACAAAGAGCCCTACCAATAAGCCAGCCAGCAAGGCCAGCGGGGAGGTGAGGAGCGGGGTGAAAAGAATCAGGAGGACAAGTAGTATGAAGATCAGCTGCTGCAGCAAAGCGGGAGGCTGATAATTTCCGGGGTATTTCATTATGCGCGGTAAATGTTCCCCAAAGGTAAAGGCCTTTTCCGGGATTGCCGCACAAACTGCTCCTGTGTTTGCCCTAAAATGCCTCCCCGATCACGATGTAGAAATTAGTGCCCTCCCGCCCGTAGCCAATGTCGGCCCGAATATTCAGCTTCTGCTCCTGGTTCAGGGCATAGCGCAGTCCGCCGCCCACCGAATACTTTAAGGTAGAGAAGTCCACATCCGCGGGTTTGTCAAACACATCGCCCACGCCTGCGAAGGTAGTCATACCAAAGCGCCTGTACAGCGGAAAGCGGTACTCGGCCTGTGTGCCGGCAAAGTTTTTGTCCAGGAAGCGGTTGCGGGCATAGCCGCGCAGTATCTTGTCGCCGCCGGCCGGTGAAAGCCGGAAAAGCGGGGTAGTGCCTGTGTTGATACTGATAAAGGTGTTGGAACCCAGCACATGGTTGGGCTTTGCACTGATGTACTTGCTGAAGTTGAAGTTAAAGTTGCTGTAGTCGAAGTCGCCACCGAAGGGGCGGCCGAACCTGTAGGCCGATGTTTCCAGCAACATGCCGCTGCTGGCAAAAGACACGTTATCGCGGCTGTCGTACAGAAAAACAAGCCCGGCGCCGCTGTTCAGTCCGCCTTTGTAGCCGGGTACCTGCCCCGATAGCAGCAGGCTGGTGCCGGTTTCCTCACCGGTGTTCAAGGCAAGGTTATAATAGTTGGTGATCTGGAAATCAAACCCGCCAAAAGTATGGGCGCCGGCTTTTTTCAGGGCCCCCAGTTTCGCGTTTACCAAAGCGTAGGCGTACTTCTCCACGTTCTGCTCCGGGGTGCTGTTGCCTATCCCATAAAACCGATCGGTGTACACCCTATGGCGCAACTCTCCGCGCAACAGGTATTTCTCCTCGCGGGTGAACACGGCCCACTCCAGTTGCTGGTCCATCTGCTTGTTCAAAGTATAGTCGGCCAGCAGGCGCATCGTGGACAGGCGGGTGTAGGTGGAGTCGTGGTGGCTGCGGAGCTGCAAGTACCCGATGGCCGCGGCGCCAAACCCCAGTCGCGTGTCGGGGGTGTAGTACAGTACCGGTATGGGGATAATGCCTCTTTTTACCTCCTTGGTGGCGTCTTGCCCGGTTTCCTGGGCCTTTAGCTGCTGCGCAGCACCAAAGAGTGCCCCAAACAGCAGAAGCAGCAGTACGATCTTTTTCATCTTTCAGAGCCCATAATAGGTGGGTGTGTATGCGGTTGATTAGCTATGAGTTAAAGCGGTAATAGGGATGAAATATACTATAAATTTAATTTCTCAACTAGAATTTTTCAGCCCTGTTGCAAAATTCTAAAATCCAAAAAGGAACTTAAATTGATGTATAAACACTCTTTATAATGGTACATTACCACTAATGTCTGTCAGCCAATAAATTAAGCCAGCAGCAGAGCTCTGTTTTGCTATATAGTTTTTTATATTTGGACCGACTTTCTGATCAATCTTATTTTTTAACCACCTTAACTCAACGGATGAAAAAAATCTTAACCATTGCTGCTTGCCTTGCCTTTGGCGCAGGACATGTAATGGCGCAGGAGACCTTTCCGCGCAACGGGGTATATGATGAGCGCTCCGGCCTGGTAGCCCTCACCAATGCCACGATTCACACCGATTATAAGACAACGCTCAGCAATGCCACCCTCCTGATCCGGAACGGAAAGGTAGAGGCCGTGGGCACAGGTGTAAAAGTGCCTGCGGGCGCTGTGGTACTCGATGCCAGGGGCAAGCACATTTACCCCGGCCTGGTAGATATGTACACCAGCTACGGACTGCCCGAGGTAAAGAGCCAGCGGGTGGGCTACGGCTCGCCGCCGCACCCGGATACCGACAAGCAGGGCGCATACAGCTGGAACCAGGCGATACGCCCGGAGACGAATGCTGTGGAAATATTTAAAGTAGATAAGAAACAGGCCGAAGAGCTGCGCAAGCTCGGGTTCGGCACGGTGCTGGCCGTGCACCGCGATGGCATAGCCCGCGGTACCGCTGCCCTGGTTACGCTCGCTGAAAAGCGGGAGAACGAAGTGGTGGTGCTGGATAAAGCTGCCGGTGCCCTGTCGTTTGACCGGGGCTCCTCCCCACAGGACTACCCTAATTCCCTGATGGGTGCCATCGCCTTGCTGCGCCAGACTTACCTGGACGCGCAGTGGAATGCGCAGAACCCGGCCAGGGAGCAGAACATTTCGCTGTCGGCCTTTACCGCAGCCAATAAGTACCCGCAGATCATGGAAGTGGATGGAAAGCTGGGGGTGCTTCGGGCAGACAAGGTAGGCGATGAGTTCGGAAAGCAGTATATCGTGAAAGGTGCCGGTGACGAGTACCAGATGATCCGCGAAATAAAAGCGACCAACGCCCCGATCATCCTTTCACTGAATTTTCCGGATGCCTACAATGTAGAAGACCCTTTTGATGCGCGACGCGTGTCTTTGGAGGATATGAAACACTGGGAGATGGCCCCGGCTAACGCCGCCATGCTGCAGAAAGCCGGTATACCCATCGCCTTCACGGCATCGGACCTGAAAGATAAAAAAGACTTTATGCCCAACCTGCGCAAGGCCATTCAGTACGGCCTGCCCGAGGAGGAGGCTTTAAAAGCACTGACGGCCACACCAGCCAAATTACTGCACGCCGAGAGTAAAGTGGGCAGCCTGAACAAAGGCATGCTGGCTAACTTTATAATTACCACCGGAAAGCTTTTCGCCGAGGATAACATCATCCTGGAGAACTGGGTGCAGGGCAGCCAATACAAGATTTCTGAAATGCCATCTGACTTCCGGGGCGTTTATACTTTAAAAATGGGGCAGCAGCCCGAGCGTAAGCTCCTGATTGCCGGTACTCCGGACAAGCAGGAGCTGAAAGTGATCGCACAGGATACTGTGAAAGGGAAGATCTCCTTTAACGGAAACCTGGTAACGCTCTCTTTTGCCAAAGACAAGAAGAGCAAAGAGAACATACGCCTGAGCGGTTGGTTACAGGACAAGAACCTGCAAGGCCAGGGCCAGTTACCCGATGCCTCCACCGTAAAATGGACAGCCACCTTCTCGGAGGCCATGAGCCAGAAAGCCAAGAGCGACAGCACCAAAGTTGCCAAAGTGCCCCAGCTCGGTAACATGATCTATCCGTTCCGTGCATTCGGACAGGCAACGCTGCCCCAGCAGGAGGTGGTACTGATCAAGAACGCCACTGTGTGGACAAACGAGCAAGACGGGAAACTGGAAAACACGGATGTACTGCTGAAGAACGGCAAGATCGCCCGGGTGGGCAAGAACTTAACCGAAAACGGCGCGCGCGTGATTGACGGAACAGGCAAGCACGTTACGCCGGGAATCATTGACGAACACTCGCACATAGCCCTGGACGATGTGAACGAAGGCACGCAGTCTGTTACGGCAGAGGTGCGCATGGCCGACGTGGTCAACTCCGACGACATCAACATTTACCGCCAGCTGGCAGGTGGCGTGACCACCTCGCAGTTGCTGCACGGCTCGGCCAACCCCATTGGCGGCCAGTCGGCCATTGTGAAGCTGCGCTGGGGCAAAAGCCCACAGGAGATGATGGTGGAGAACGCCGACGGGTACATTAAGTTTGCCCTGGGCGAGAATGTGAAGCACTCTAACCGCAGCCGCGAGCACAGCGTGCGTTTCCCGCAGTCCCGGATGGGCGTGGAGCAGGTATACGTGGATGCGTTTACCCGTGCCAAGGAATATGAGCAGGCCTGGAGGGACTATAACGGCCTCTCAAAGAGAGCACAGGCCAAAGCCGCCGCACCGCGCCGCGACCTGGAACTGGATGCCCTGGTGGAGATTCTGAACGACAAGCGCTTTATCACCTGCCATTCGTATGTGCAGTCGGAGATAAACATGCTGATGAAAGTGGCCGATGAGATGGGCTTTAAGATAAACACGTTCACGCACATTCTGGAAGGCTATAAAGTGGCCGACAAAATGCAGGAACGCGGCATTGGCGGCTCAACCTTCGCTGACTGGTGGGCTTATAAAATGGAGGTGAAGGACGCTATACCGCAGAACGCAGGAATCATGAACCAGCTGGGTGTGGTTACGGCCATTAACTCGGATGATGCCGAGATGGCGCGCCGCCTGAACCAGGAAGCTGCCAAGAGCGTGAAGTACACTGGCATGAGCGAAGAGGATGCCCTGAAAATGGTAACCCTGAACCCGGCCAAGCTGCTGCACCTTGATGACAGGATGGGAAGTATAAAAGCCGGCAAAGATGCGGATGTGGTGCTCTGGAACGATAACCCACTCTCTATCTACGCCAAGCCGCTAAAAACCTTTGTGGATGGCATTGCTTACTACGACCTGGACCGCGACGAGCAGTTACGCGTGGAAATGGAGCAGGAGCGCCTGCGCCTGGTCCAAGCCATGCTGAACGCAAAAACCGGCGGAGCCAAAACACAGGCACCCGTATCCAGGAAAGTACGCGTGGTGCATTGCGAAGACGTGGAGCAAAACCTGGAAGAGCAGTACATCGCCTATTAGTTTTCTAGCAGAGCAGAGAGAAAATCGCTTAAAGCTGCTTGTCGTGCTTCTCAGTCTGAAGCAACAGATGTAGCCGTCAGCAATCAACCATTAAAATATGAAGATGCATAAAAGATATATTTCAGCCTTGGCCGCCCTGTTCTTTGCCGTACCGGTGATGGCACAGGTGCCTGCCCCGGCGGCCAAGCAGAGCAAGCCGCTGCTGCTGAAAGGCGCCACCCTGCACGTTGGCAACGGCACGGTAGTACAGAACGCAGCCGTAGGTTTTGACAAAGGTAAAATCACGTACGCGGGTCCGCAAAGCGGGGCCAACATGAATGGCTACGAGGTAGTGGACGTGACAGGGCAGCACATTTACCCGGGCCTGATCCAACCGAATTCCACCCTGGGCCTGAACGAGATAGAAAGCGTGCGCGCCACCCTGGACCAACGCGAGGTAGGTGACATCAACCCGCATGTACGCTCTGTGATCGCCTACAACACCGATTCCGACATTATCCCGACCATTCGCACCAACGGGGTGCTGCTGAGCCAGGTGACGCCCGTGGGAGGCACTGTCTCGGGAACATCGTCGGTGGTGCAGCTGGATGCCTGGAACTGGGAAGATGCCGTGGTAAAAGTAGACGAGGGGATCCATCTGAACTGGCCGGCTATGCTGATCTCTACGGGCAATAACGCCAATGATGCGCGCCTGGCCCGGATGAAAGCCCAGCGCGAGGAGGCCCTGACCGAGCTGAACAGCTTGTTCCGTGATGCCGCGGTGTACAAAGCCGGAAAGCAGGATACGGAGAACCTGAAGCTGGCCGCCACCGCCGGATTATTCGATGGGACTAAGAAGCTTTACATCCACGCCGATTACGGCAAGGAAATAATCGAAGCCATTAACTTCGCCAAGGCATCCGGTGTGAAAAACATGGTGATCGTGGGTGGCCGTGATGCGGTTGCTGTGGCGGATTTTCTGAAGGCCAACAACGTGCCGGTGATCTATTCCGGGGTGCATGCCCTGCCTTCGCGCGCCGAAGAGGATGTGGACATGCCCTACAAAACACCTTACCTGTTGCAGAAAGCCGGCGTTCTGTTCGCACTGGACTACGACCTAAGCATCCACGGTATCCGTAACCTGCCGTTTATCGCGGGCACCGCCGCTGCCTATGGCCTGGACAAGGAGCAGGCACTGTCTGCGGTTACCCTGAACACGGCTAAAATTCTGGGCATCGAGCAGCAGGCAGGTTCTGTGGAGGTAGGAAAAGATGCGACGCTGGTGGTATCGTCTGGTGACCTGCTGGACATGCGCACCAACAACGTAACGCTTGCCTATATTCAGGGCCGGAAGATAGACCTGAACAACAAGCAGAAGTACTTGTATGAGAAATTCGAGAACAAGTATAAGCGGGAGCAAAAGACAACCACCACCCTGACGGCCCCTGCTGGCAACTAGCCAACAGGATAACCATACTTTATAAGAAGGGCCGCCAGTTTTTGGTGGCCCTTCTCGTTTTTATACTTCCCGGCAGCAGGTGATTAGTGCCGGGTTACCGGAAAGACCAGCTTTTTCTGAAGAAGGGTACTGTTGGCTGTTCCCCTGATCTCCAGGGTGATGTCGGTTTGGTCGGGGTGCCAGTCTATGTCGAGCAGGCCGAAGTTCAGCGCCCCGATTTGCTCTCCTTCCCGATAAGGGTTGCCCCCTTTTCGGGGCTTCCGGAAATGAGTCATGCCACTGGAGGTGATCTCGTAGAGCGGACTGCCGTATCCTTTGAACCGGTACACCGAAAGCTCACCTAAATGCCTGTCGCCGGATAAGATCAGCGGGGCGGCAGGCCGCGTTTTCTCGAGCAGCTGCAGGAGCCGCTTGCGGGCAGCCGGGAAAGCGGACCAGTTGGTGTATACGTTGCCGGTAGGCAACACTTGCAAACTGCTGGCTATCAGGTGTACCTGGGCGTCGCTGTGGGTGAGTTCCTTCTCCAGCCACTTCCATTGCGCCTCTCCCAGTAGATCACCCATGGGGTTGGGCAAATACAGGCCAAACACACTGTGCAGTTTATCCTGGAAATACCGCACGTCCAGCAGCAGTATCTTCACTTTTCTGTTGCCGCTGCCAAGCACGAAACTCCTGTAAATGCCTTCCTGCTCCCTGACAGGGGCTTGCGGGGGCACCCCCATGAAGTCCAGGAAAAGCTGTTGGCTCTGGGCCTTCTTTTCAAAGTCGCCGCCGGCATTGTCGTAGGCGTAATCATGGTCGTCCCAGATGCCGGTGATGGGTGTGGTGGCCCGCAGCAGCTGGTACCCTTCCTGCTGTTGCTGTACCTGGTAATCCAAAGCCATTTCGGTCATGCTGGTCGTGTTGGCGTAAATGTTGTCGCCGAGCCATAGCCACAGGTCGGGGTGGGTGGCCACGATGCTGGGCCAGAGGGGTTGCGGGGCGCGTTGGTTATTGCAGGAGCCAAAGGCAATGCGCAGGTGCCCCCTGCCGGTTGGGTTGGCAGGCTGGCAAACAGCAGCCTGGCAGAGGCTTAGAAACAGGAACAGCGGAACAAGTGCAGGAGGCATTCTCATAAAAAGAAGTTTGTGGATGCAGCTTTCACGTGTACGGGAATTCCGGGCAGGGGGAACCAAGGACGGTTTAAAAAGAAAACCCTGCCACGAGGGCAGGGGAATCAATCAGGAAAATAAAACAAACAACAAACTAAACTTATATCCTTTTGTGCCGTGCGCAGGCGGCAGTATTATCAGCATCGAGGTAAGTACTTCTACCTGATGAAAGTATAAAAATAGTTTGGCAATGTCTACTGAAATAGATGAACCCTGCAAACAACTCGACCAACGGGTGCTGCTGCCGGGGAACTGTACAAAAATTTGTACAGCAGTTTTAAATAGGGGACTTGGATCATGGGACTTTCGGGCAAGAGGGAAAGGGCAGGGCCGTTAAAAAAATCGCACGAAACAAACGTTGGCCGTGCAGGTGCGTTTATAGGAACAGCAAATGTTAAACGTTAAAACAAGTTATACTATGGAAAGAAACAGGAATGACTACGACCGAGAATTTCGAAATAAACTACATAACCGCGACTACGACAGGTATGAGCAGCAAGAAGACCGAAGCCGAGGCGATGGCCGGAGAGAGCAGTTTGAGAACTACCGCGACCGTTACAACAGCCAGGGAAATTATTACGGCATGCCGCAGCAAAACGCTACCTACCGAAATGTAGAAAGCAGCAATTCTAACCCATCAGGCTTTAACCGAGCAGAAAACGGGCCCATGCAGGAGGGCAGAAACAGCGATTACCGCACCAGCAACAGCGACCAGTACCGTTTCGGTGACCGGAACGCCTACCAGGGCGACAGCGGGAACCAGGGTTACGAAAGTACGCGCGGCACCGGCTGGCGCAGCGAAAGCGACGCAGGCCGAAGCCGCGGGAATTACTCCGGCTACGGTTTCGGGAACTCAGATCGCTATGAGCGACAGGAGAACAGCTACCACACCGACGGAAAAGGCAGGCGCTACAGCGACTTCAGCCGCGACGAGCACGAGAGAACCACAGACCGGAACCAAAGCTATAACCCTGTCTCAGAGGATAGCTACTACGACCGGGGCGAGTTCAGGCAAAGCCGCCAGGACAATGATTACGGCAGAAGCCAGGATGACTCCGGCAAATACTTTAGCGGAAACTTCGACGACAGCGACTTCAGGTACAGCGGTGAGATAAAAGATGTGGACCGCAACCGGGAGGATAATTACGCCACGGGCCTGTATGCCTCGAACCGCGCTTATGTAAGTGACCACCGCAACAGCGATGAGGACAGGGACAGCCGCCGCGAGAGGCGCCATGGCCGCTCCGGCCCGGATTATTCCTCCAACTCACGCATCAGCAGCTATGGCTATGATAATTTCGGCATCTAAGTAAAAACACTCCTGAAAGGTCCGCAGTATATTGCTGCGGACCTTTTTTTATAAATAACGTTTACCATACACTCAATCTGCCCCTGTCACGCTAAGCGCCTTTAACGCCAGGCATGCCGGGAGTTTACTTTAAAGATATACCAACATGAAATCTATCCGATACCTGATTCTCATACTGTGCATGGCTCCTTTTCTGGGCTCCTGTACCTTGAAAACATCCGACATCATCTCTCAGGACGACACGATTCTGGATGCGTACTGGATGTTGCTTTCAGTGGAAGGGCAGGAGATTCCGAAGGCGCAGGATAGTCGCACCGCTTACATTCGCTTTCAGGAAAAGGACAACGACGTGATCGGATTTACCGGGTGCAACAAGTTTTCGGGCAAGTATAAAGTTGGGGAAAACATGCTCGGCCTCTCCGAACTGCGCGCAACGCGAATGGCTTGCGCCAGCATGGAGACGGAAAACAAGCTGATGGATGTGCTGGGCCGCGTGGACGGATACCGGCTTTCAAAGAACATCCTCACCCTTTACCAGGGAGACAAAGCGGTAGCCACCTTCATGACCGGCAACCCGGACACGCTCGACAACGATCCCGCCAGGTATTAAATACTGTAGGCGGAGTTAGTTGAGTGAAGTTTTCAATAAAAGCTCATTAAACTTCTCCAGCAAGGCGATGTACTTGCGCTGCAGCGCAACCAGCTCCGCCTCACACTCCCGCATGCTGGTAGGCTTGAGTGTGCCTGCAGGCTCCCCATCGAAAGGTAAGAGCAGGTTCGTATGGATCGGCGCCTGTGGCAAGGCGGGTTCCTTTTTTACAGATTTACCCAAGTGAGGAAACTCAATGGAAAAGTCGTGGTGAATGACCTCGCCCAGCCTCAGAATGAAACTGTAAGGTATGCTGCTCTCTTTAAACTTATTGTAAAGGGTCTTTCTGCTCACGCCCATCTTCTCAGCCACTGCCCCAATGGCAACGCCGCTTGCTTTAATCGCTTCCCTGATAATTTCGCCCCTGTGTGCGTTGCTCTTGATCACTATTCCTGCCTCTTTGTAAAATAAAACGAGTTGCTTTGTTTACAAAAATAGGTAATAAACAGGCAGAAAGTGTGGATGTGGACAAATTTTACACATGCGAACACAGGAGTTTTCAGTGGTACTTTTGAAAGTCTTAACTATCAGTTATTTACAGTTGCCCACCAATCACGCCGTCAACAGGGCGCGTACTTTATCCACAACCCAAAACCTGATTTTTGCCCAACCAGCCTTACCTCCGGAACCTTGACCCGAAGAAGTCGCCGCTGTTCCAGGCGGGGCGCTGCTGGTTTTGCGCTACCTGGTAACCGATCAGGAAATTAAGCTGCACATACTTTTTACCGGCCTCAAAATCGAACACGCCATTGCTGTCGTCCTGCGGTTTGTGGTAATACATGGCCCGCCATACTTTAACCTGCTCATCCAGGTTGTTTTTGCCATCGGCGGTTCTGTTGCCATACTTTATATGCAGGGCCGGTATCCCC
This sequence comes from Pontibacter sp. GD13, assembly GCF_058216355.1. NCBI lineage: Bacteria > Pseudomonadati > Bacteroidota > Cytophagia > Cytophagales > Hymenobacteraceae > Pontibacter > Pontibacter sp. GD13. The sequence goes on along the minus strand of NZ_JBYZMQ010000001.1, from coordinate 614,242 downwards.
TGGGTCACGAAGCTGTACTGGTCGCTGCGCACAAAGCGGTTTTGCTCAGGTTCCGGGTCCTCTTCCACGGTCAGGCCCAGGTAGGAGGCGGCACTTGCCACGGGTTCCGCCAGGCTGGAGTGGGCGGCCCCCAACGGAACGACTGACAGGAGCGGGGCGATGATGGTGGGCATGTCGGTGTTGATGTCGGCCACTAGCTGCCCGGCCGGCACAGTGGGGTACCTGGCAAAGTAAGCGGAACCCAGCAGGCCCATCTCTTCGGCGGTAACCATCACCAGCAGCACCGAGCGCTTCGGGTGCTTTTTAAGCCTGCTGTATACCCTGGCTATTTCCAGGAGGCTAGCCACGCCGGAAGCGTTGTCGTGGGCCCCATTGTAAATGGAGTCCCCTTCAACGGGTGTGCCGATGCCCACATGATCGAGGTGGGCGCTGTGCACCACATACTCCTTCTTGAGCCTCGCATCAGAGCCTTCTATCTTGCCCACCACGTTCTGGCTTTCGATATCCTGGTACAACGACTGGTACGATGCCTGCACCCGGGCAGGAAGCGGAGCAGAGGCCGGAATGCCGTTCTTCAGGGAGGCGGCAGTTTCTTCGGGGTTTAGGCCTGCTGGCTTGAGCCAGTTGGCGAGGGTGGTGTGGTTCACCATGGCCAATAGCTTCACATCCTCTTTATAGGTTCGGGCCACGGCCACGTCGCCGTTCTCCTGCATCACAAAGTTAACGCCTCCCTGCAGGTTGGGTACAGTAGCTTTCGGGTTCGTACTGCCCACGATCACCCCAACGGCCCCATGGTCGGCTGCCGTAGTGAGCAGCGTTTGAAAGTCGGTGCTGTAAGCGGCCACTGTGCTGGGAAACCCGGTGGGGGCACCGCGCAAAATCACCACGATCTTGCCTTTGGCGTCCAGTCCGGCGTAGTCGTCATAGCCCAGTTCCGGGGCGCTGATGCCGTAGCCGGCAAATACAAGCGGCGCCTCCACACTGGTCTGCTCTGCTTTTGGGTTTGGGTAGATGACAAAGTCCTTCCCGGGGGTTAAGGGGTAGCTTCCTGTACTGTCTGTGGTCAGCAGGGTGGCATCGGGTTTGGTAACTGCCTTGCGGATGCGCACGGTTTGCAGGTAGGAGCCATGCTCCCCGGCGGGCTTTACGCCCATTTGCCTGTACTGGTCCACCACGTAAGCCACGGCAAACTGATAACCCTCGGTACCGGGTTTGCGGCCCAGTAAACGGTCGTCGGCTAAATATTGTATATGTGTTTTCAGGGCTTCAGCCTCCACTTTTTGCAGGGCCCTGGCTACTTTTTTAGCCACTTTCAGGTCCTGTGCGGGGGCAGCGTGCATAATGGCCAGCAGGCTAAGCGCCAGTAAGAGGTGGAGTGGTTTCATCGGTTCGGTTAAAAATTCAGACCTAAATATAGGGATAAGTCCGGAAAGTATTCCGGTTGCAGCCCCAAAAGCAGCGCGTGCCCAATCGGGATGTGCGCCTGCGCCGGGCAGGCTTTTATAACTCTCACTTGCCTGTCTCTCGTAGGTATTGCGTAACGGACGGTTTTATGGCAGAACAGGCATTCATTGGAATAGACATTGGCACCACCAGCACCAAAGCCGTGGCGTTCGGCATGGACGGCAAGGCCCTGTTTCAGTTTGCCGTGGAGTACCCCCTGGTCAGTAGCCGCCCTGGCTTTGCCGAGCAGGACCCGGCGCTTGTTTTTCAGGCAGTGCTCACCTCCCTTAAAAGCGTGATCGAGCTGTTGCATACGGGTGCCTACCAGCTGGAGGGCGTGTGTTTCAGCAGCGCCATGCACAGCCTGATCGCCATGGACGTGGATGGCAGGCCACTCACCCCCTGTATAATTTGGGCCGATGCGCGCAGTACCCAACAGGCTGAAGCCCTGAAGCACAGTGAAACAGGCCATGACATTTACCTGCACACCGGCACCCCGCTGCACCCGATGTCGCTGTTGCCCAAAATTTGCTGGCTGCGCAAAGAGGAACCCGTGGTCTTTAACAACGCAGCAAAGTTCATCGGCATTAAAGAGTATGTTTTTTACCGCTTGTTCGGCGAGTACAAGATCGATTTCTCTATTGCGTCGGCTACGGGGCTTTTCAATATTTTTACGCAAAGCTGGCATACTGCCGCCCTGCAGACTGCTGGTATTACGGTGCATCAACTCCCTGAGCCTGTACCCCCGGCTTATACTTTTAAAGGTATGGAGCCATCCTTCGCCCGCACGCTGGGCGTTGCTGCTAGCATACCCTTTGTGCTGGGAGCCAGCGACGGCTGCCTGGCCAACCTGGGGGCGAATGCTGTCAATCCGGGTGATGCGGTGGTGACCATTGGCACCAGTGGCGCCATACGGGTAACGGCAGACAAGCCTGTGACCGACCTGGGAGAGCGGATATTCAGCTACATATTAAGCCCCGGTAAGTATGTGCTGGGCGGTGCGGTAAACAACGGGGGAATTGTGCTGCAGTGGTTCCGGGATAATTTTTACGGGATGGAGGCAGAGGTGGCCCGGCAGAACGAGGAGGATATTTTCAGCCTGCTCAACACCGAGGCAGCCGCCATTCCGCCGGGGGCCGAGGGGCTGTTGTTTATGCCCTACCTGCTAGGCGAACGCTCCCCGATCTGGGATGCCGCTGCCAAAGCCTGCTTCTTCGGAATCCATTACAGGCATACCCGCGGGCATTTTTTAAGGGCCCTGATGGAGGGCGTCATCTTTGGCGTATACAGTGTCGGGCAGGCACTGGAGCAAACCATGGGCCCGGTTAAAACGATCTATGCAAATGGCGGCTTCACACATTCCGACCTGTGGGTGCAAATGCTGGCCGATGTGTTTGGCGTAGAAGTGCACCTAAACGACACAGCCGAGGCCTCGGCGTTGGGAGCCGCCATACTGGGCATGCACGCGCTGGGCCTGATCACAGAACTGGAGGATGCCGGGAAGCTGATCACGGTGCAAAAGACGTTCACACCCAACCAGGCCGCGCATGCCGTGTACATGCGGCAGTATAGTTTGTTCGATGCCTTGTACCCCAAACTGAAAGACGTCTTTAGGCAACTGCAGCAGCACGGCGGCGCAGGAAAACCAGAAGCATGAGAACACAGTACGCAACAATACAGCACACGCTGAGGGCGCGAGTGCCACGGGTAAACAAACTAAACTTTTAAGACATGCAAATAGGACTGATCGGACTTGGGAAAATGGGCTATAACCTGGCACTCAACCTCAGGGACCACAACCACGAAGTGGTGGCGCACGACATCGCCAAAGAAACGATTGATGCCATAGCCAGAGAGGGCGTTACCCCGGCTTATGCGATTCCCGACGTGGCCGATAAACTGTCGGGCAGGAAGGTGGTGTGGGTGATGGTGCCTGCCGGGAATCCTGTGGATACCGTGCTCGAGCAGCTGGTGCCGTATCTGAACCAGGGCGATATCATCATAGACGGCGGTAACTCCAACTTTAAGGATTCTGTTAAAAGGGCCGAAACGCTAAAGGCTTCCGGTATTTACCTGCTTGACTGCGGCACCAGCGGCGGCCTGACCGGGGCGCGCCACGGCGCCTGCACCATGATCGGGGGCGATGCCGATGCATTTGCCTATTGTGAGGAGATCTTCCGGGATGTGTCGGTGGAGAAGGGTTACCTGCATGTGGGGAAACCGGGCAGCGGCCATTTTGTGAAAATGGTGCACAACGGGGTGGAGTATGGCATGATGCAGGCCATCGCGGAGGGCTTTGAGGTATTGCACAAGAGCGACTTCGAGATGGACTACAAAGAGGTGGCCCGTGTTTGGAACCATGGCTCTGTGGTGCGCAGCTGGCTGATGGAACTTGTGGAGAATGCCTTTGGCAAAGACCCGGAGCTTGCCGGTATCAAAGGCATCATGCACTCGTCGGGCGAGGGGAAGTGGACCGTGGAGACGGCGCTGGACATGGAGGTGGCCACACCCGTCATTGCCCTCTCGCTGCTTATGCGCTACCGCTCCGCTGAAACCGATACCTTTTCGGGCAAAGTGGTGGCTGCGTTGCGCAACGAGTTCGGGGGGCACAAAGTAGAAAAAGCGGACTAAAGAGCTAAAGCGTATAGGCCAGAAATAAACCTGCATGCAGGGTATGCATGGGTTGCTTGTATGTGTCAGTGCCCCCTTTTGTGTTCCGCACGCTGAAAGTCGGGCTGGTAGCCAGAAGCCCTGCCTCAGCGCCAAAACCAAGATGCCGGAGCCCAAACTGTTCCAGTTTTACCTGAAAGCCGCTGCTGATGCCGTAGGCCAAGGCTGTGCGGGTATCAACAGCGCGGAGGATGGGGCCATAAGGCGTTTCGATGTGCAGGTAAGCCGACCGGTTCATGGCCGCACCCAACGATCCTTTCACATACAGAAAGCCATCCCGGGCAGGCAACTGGTACTGCACATCCGCCAGCATGAAAAACGATTGCCAGGGCTTGCTTTCCTTGCTGAGCACCAGCTCATCGTTTGGCAGCACGAACTTATCCATGTCAAATCGGTTCCGGCGCCAGGTTACCGATGCCCCCGCCAGCAAATCCTGCCGCAGGCTGCGCAGGTAAGTCACCTGAAACATGTTTCCCCCGGTGGCAAAGGGCGGGTAGTCCTTTGCAAAATCACTGCTGTTGAACTCCCCCGTCGGGCTTACGCCACCATAGGCAAAGCTAAACCTGGACACAGGGGCGTACGATGTGGAGTCCTGCGCGAAAGCCGTCGTTCCAAGCAAAAGAAGCAGCAAGCCAAATATACTTTTTTTCATCTTTCCGGAGGCTTAGAAGGTGGCGGTGTAAGTGGTGGTTTGCCCGGATTTAAGCGTAAGCGCTTGGTCGGAGGAGGTGGCCACGCCATTTTTCACCTTATCCGTTCGGATGATGATTTGCCGGTTGGCTGCCACGTCCACGATTGTTTCGGAAGGTGACCAGGGGGTCCAACTATACCCGATACCGCAGCTCTGTGCATTATCCTGCCCGCCTGAAAACAGGAAGTAAGTGGAAAACTGATCGTTTGCAGTAAGCGCTTGCTGGTTTTTCAGTTGCACCTTCACAAAAGCCTTGAGGGGCAGGGTGTAGTTCAGCTGCAGGGTGGTGTCACGGGTCAGGCCGTAATAGCGGGCCATGTAATTGCTTTGGCTGCAAAGCAGGTATTTATCCAGGTTCAGGGCTGGCTCCACCGCAATATAGGCCAAATTATATTGGTCCTCCAGTTCATCGTCGCGCAGCAAGAAGCGCAGCTCGTAGTTGCCATCCGCATCTGTGGTGGCCACGGCTTTGTGGCGCACCGATCCGGTAATGCCATAGGTGCCGTCGGCTTTCCAATTCACCTCCAGCCGCACGCCGGCCAGGGGCGTGGTTCCATCGTCGGTAGTCAGCCTGCCCGTAATTACCGTGCAGGAACCCGGGCAATACTTGCTGATAAAGTCGTCGGTATCGACATGACAACCGCCCAGAAACAACAGGATCAGGCAGCAGGGGAGAAAGAGCAGTGGTTTCATGAAGGGTTTTACATTTTCCTCCCTAAATATAGGGGAAAAACATTTTCAACCTCAAATTATTCCATCAGGTCCTGGTACTCGGCATGCGTTTGAATGTATTGGGCCACTACAGGGCAGGAGGCTTTTACTTTCAGGTTCTTGCGGCGGGCATAGTCTAGCCCATGCGCTATCATTTCTTGCGCCATGCCGTTTCCTCTTTCGCTTTTTGGCACAAAGGTATGGGTAAAGTTAATCACCTTGTCCGAGGGCATGGCATAGGCAAGTTCCCCGTTGTCGCCTTCTAATTCCACAGTAAATTGCTGGTACTCTTTCTCGTGTTTTACAGTTACGCTCATGTTTTGCTTCCTTGGTTAAAAGTATAGCATACGCACGAAAGCTGCCAGGGGTGTGCTTTTAGCAGGAACCAAATGCGTAAAAAGGACCAGAGAGGTGTATACGCCTGCCCATTTAGGGTGCCGGAGTGAAATTCGCCCAACGGCTTCCAGAATCGGAACCACCCAGTGCTAGTACCGTTTAAATCCGGGTGCGGACTTTTTCTTGAGTGGCTGCAACAGGTGCTCCAGGCCGTTTAGCTTGATCTCGTAGATGGTGGCCAGTTGCATCCCCAGCTTTCCCGGCGGAAACCCCTCGCGGTGAAACCACTCCAGGTAAAACACAGGCAGGTTGCAAAGTACGGTACCCTTATACTTGCCAAAAGGCATTTTCAGCTGCACCAGGTCTAACAGGATACTGGAATTCGGTTGCATCGGTTCGCTCATCAGGCAAGGTGTAAAAGGGGTATGCTTAGGGTTTGATCATGTGAATATGGTCGATGCCGTCTTCGTCGTATATGTCGCCGGTTTGCTCAAAGCCAAAGGACTCGTAAAATTTTTTGGCGTAGAGCTGTGCCCCGATCTGGATGGGGCCTGACCCGAAAGACCTGTAGCATTCCTCGATGGCCATTTCCACCAGGGTCTTTCCGAGTCCTGTGCCCCTGGTAGCCGGACTGGTGATTATTCGGCCCACCGACATTTGCGCGTAAGATACCCCTGGCGGAACAAGGCGGGCATAGGCGGCCAAATGTTCATCCTGGTAGAGGAGTAAATGCAGGCACGCCTGGTCTCTGTCGTCCAGGTCCAGGAACACACAGTTCTGCTCCACTACAAACACCTCGCTCCGTAGCCGGAGCAGGGCATACATTTCCTGCGGCGTGAGGGCGTTAAATTCTTTGCAAACTTTTACAAGCGACATCTGATCGGCTAAAGGACGGCCTAAAGGTAAGCACGCCGCGTTAGAAATGGTAATGTTCCGGAAACGGAGTTTACAGGAGGCGGCCGTAATGCAAAAACCCGGCGGCTACCGGGTTTTTGCATCAGTTGGTTTTGAGGCCGAGCCGCTTATTTTTTGGACAGCAACACCTTGATCCTGGTTTCAATGGCAGGGTCTTTCTGAAATGCCGTAGAAATGGCCTTGTACTTCTCAACTGTCAGGTCGGCGTCGGTGATGGCGGCCTCCACCTTCTTCTTGGTCTCGGGCTGCACCTTTACCAGGCTGTTGGCCGCTGCGCCAAATGCATCGATCTCCTGCTTGTTCTCGGCTACCTCCTCCAGTTTGTCCTGGCGGTGGGCCTTGGCCAGTTCATTAAATCTGTCAACGGTCAGGTTGGCCTCTTCAATGGCGGATACCATGGCCTGGCGGCCTTCCTTCTGTATTTCAAGCACGGCGCTGTTTACCTCGATAAACTTTTCGAGTTCAGCATCCGAAAATTTCTGTGTGCCTTGTTGCTCTTGCGCTGGCGGTGTGGCCGTGCCCTGGGCAAAGGCTGCCTGGCCGAACATCAAACTTGCCACCAGCGCGGCTGCTGCAATAGTCCCTTTCTTCATGGTTATTTAGGATTGGGTTAAAAGATTCATTTAGGACCCATGGCGTAAGCTCTGCATAGCATGCAAAGCTATCCATAGTCGTTTATAAGTTAGTTAATTTACTGCCCGAATCAAAAAAATGTTATACTGTAAGCCTTTGTTATGCTTGGGGTGAAGTTAGGTAAAGGTTTTTTACAATACCTGAAGGCGCTTTTCGCTGGGCGAATCAGGGTATGCTGCCTGTGCTTTTTGAAAGGCATTGCGTACATTTGTGCAAGATTTAGCCTGCAACTGAAGCCCCGCGCCTATGAAACTCTGGTTCCCTTATTCCCAAATGGCCCAAAATAAAACCCGTTATCCGGTACAGAAAGCCGAGGGCGTACACCTGTACCTGCAGGATGGCAGTAAACTGGTTGACGGGGTTTCCTCGTGGTGGGCCACGATACACGGGTATAACCATCCGGCCATAAACGAGGCCTTGGCCAGGCAAGCGGCTCATTTCTCGCACATCATGCTGGGCGGCCTCGACCATCAGCCGGCGCACCAGCTGGCGGCTAAACTGGTACAGATCACGCCCGAAGGCCTGAACCATGTCTTCTTCTCTGACAGCGGCTCTGTGGGAGTGGAGGTAGCGCTTAAAATGGCTATACAGTATTGGGTAAACCAGGGCAACAAGCAAAAAACAAAATTCCTCTCCCTCAAAAATGCCTACCACGGCGATACGTTCAAGGCTATGGAAGTCGGGGACGACTCAGACTTCCAGGTTCCCTTCGGGCATGTGCTGCACAAAGGCCTTTTCCTGGATACGCCGGCAGGGGGCTTTGGGGCCTCAACAGCAGCAATAGAGCAGGATGTGCTGCGCCTGGAGCAGTTGCTGCAGCTGAACCACGAACAGCTGGCGGCTTTTATCGTGGAGCCCCTGATGCAGTGCGCCGGAGGCTTTAGGATGTACGCGCCGGCCTACCTGCAAGCGGCCCGGGCCCTGTGCGACAAGTATGGCGTGCTGTTTATTTTTGATGAAGTGGCCACCGGCTTTGGTAGAACCGGTAAGTTGTTTGCCGCAGACCATGCCGGGGTTACTCCGGATATTATGGTCCTGGGAAAGGCCCTGACGGCAGGCTACCTGGGGCATGCCGCCACCCTGACCACGACGGCCATCTTCAACGCGTTCCTGGGCGCCGGCTACGACAAAGCGTTCATGCACGGCCCTACTTTCATGGGCAACCCCCTGGCCTGCGCGGTTGCGTTAAAAAGTATAGAACTCATCGAGCAGGAGGATTACCTGCGTAAAATCGGGCAGATAGCAACCACCCTTCAAGCGCAGTTACTGCCCCTGAAGCATGAGGCAATCCGTGAAACCCGGGTGCTGGGGGCCATGGGGGTAATAGAGGTAACCGACAGTAAATACCTGAACGGCTTTGTTGACTTTGCCGTGAAAGAGGGCGTGTGGCTGCGCCCCTTCGGTAACTTTTTATATACCATGCCTCCCTATGTTATAACAGCCCAGGAACTGGAGCGCATCACGCAGGTTATGGCGCACTGGTTTAACAGGCTGTAGGTGTATGCTGCCATTTCCCCGCCAAAAAATGTAAGCTCCTGTTCCTTCAGGCTACGGTCTGAAGGTCCTGGCGAATGTTAAAAAGGTGCTCTTCGGTAAGCGGTTTGCTGATAAACCCCTTTACAACGGCATATTCCTTTGCCATTTGCTTTTCGGAGGGGTCGATAGAGGAGGAGAGAATATAAATGGAACAGCCCCGTGCGATGACAGTTTCGTGCGGTTGCAGGGCCTGCAAAAATTGCCATCCGTCCATGGTGGGCATGTTCAGGTCCAGGAAAATGACGTTCGGTACATTCCCGTCCAGATCACTTGTCAGGAAATCCAGGCTCTCCTCGGCAGAAGAGAAGGTAAGGGTGTTATCCGTAAACCCTTCCAGTTTCAGGATCATTTCTGTCAGGCAGGAGCTTATCGGGTCATCATCTATGATAAATGTCTTCATTGGCCTTGCTTGATAAATGGATGGGGTGTTTAAGACTTTTACAAATCAAGCATTAATCCTGCTGCCATAAAAGGAAAATAAGTTGCGAAAGGTAACGCGGATAATGTTGTGGTAAGCGGTATAAAGAAGGGGAATTTTATCTTAATCGCTTGATATATAGATTTTAATATATATTTATATCAGCTAAAAGGTAACATTTACCGGGAATTATTTTTCCTGTCATTTTTCAAGCTTAGTTGAGTGTTTAAACGCACCTGGATCGCTAACCAAATGGATGCGACCCGAATAGGCATAACCCTTAGAAAAGGTAAAGGCTGCAGAGCATATTTTTAGATTGTTAGGCTTTAAAATTAGTAGGCGATTTTTATTTTCTGAACCTTAATACCCAAAAACTGCTTGGGGTTAACAACACCGTTTTGGTTACGTTGGCTGCCTGTGCCGCTGAGCTGAGCGAAAAGATATTAGCATACGGGAAGCAGGTATTTACCAGGGAGGATCTTGCTCTAATAATCATCCATTAAAAAGCCGAAAAGTACGTAACCGAAGCATATGACCTTTAGGGTATCTGGCATGGCGTGTCGTCGGCAAGGCAGTTATACCGATCCATAGCTACAGATGTGGAATCCTGGAACATCTTACTTACTGTTTTTTTAGCGATATTTTAGTGGCAGTCGTGTTTTCCCTGATGTAATTAAACTGCGCGTAGAGCAGGAGCAGGATACCCGTCATTTCCAGTGTTTCCTCTAGTGTGGTAATTAAGGAATAGGTTAAGGTTTCAGCGCCGTAGGCATCCACATAGTAACCGCCAATCAGCTCAATCCCTAGCACGCCGCTGACATAAACAACGGCAGCCAGTGCGAACTGTGCCTTTTACTTATTGGTCAGGGAAAAGAAAAACTTCAGAAAATACAGGCCGAATGCCGCCAGCAGGATCATGCCGGGTATCACCCACGAAAAGTAAAAGATGCCCTTCAGGTCGAACAGGTTACGCAGCGGTTTGATAAGCAGGCCGTGCAGCTCCGCCGCTTCATCAACAGACAGGTAAATGAAAATAAAGGAAAGTATGGCCCAATGCCGGGCAAACTTGTTGCCGACCTGCCGCTTGTGCAGTGCAATGTACCAGAATAAGCCCCCGGCCAGCAGAATCGTGAGCGCTGCAAAGTAAGTAGGAATGTTGCCTTCAGTATCCAGGTTAAAATTGGGTACAAACCCATAGGCCGAATCGTAGCCCGCTATAAAACGGATGAAAGAGCCTGCCAGGCTTAACAGCACAAGCGTATAGGTGGCAATAGCCAATCCCTTTAGCAGAACGGCCGCATCCAGTTTTATCTTGAGCTTGGCAGGTGTGCGGTTATCCAGAATTGAATTAGCGGAAAGTATGGGAGGGGTAGTGGGGGGAGTATCAAGTAATGTTTCGGAGTATAAAGTAGCCAAATTTGAAACGGGTTAAGTAAGACAAAATTACAATATTTTATTATTTAACTTAATTAGCAGACTTTTGGTTTTAAAATAATAATTAACAGGATAATATAAAGCCTTTAAGGGAAGGCAACAGAGCAGTTATAAAATAGACAAAGTACCTTATTAATCTGCTTAAACTTCTTTTAAAAGGCATATAAGTCAAAAAGCCCCAGCCTTCTAAAAGGTGGGGCTTTTTGGCATTCAAAAGAATTACTTTTTTGACTGCGGCTCAGGCACCGGGAAACCACGGTCACGCATCAACGCATCAATTCTGGCATCGCGCCCACGGAATTTTCGGTATGCCTCTGCGGGGTCCATGGAGTTGCGGGGAGCGAACAAATACTTTACCAGGCGGGCGGCTACTTCTTTATCATAGAACCCACCCGGCGCTTCTTCAAAAGCCTCTGCTGCGTCGGCTGTTAACACATCGGCCCACATGTAGCCGTAATAGGCCGTGGCGTAACCCTCGCCCGAGAAAACGTGCCCAAACTGGGGCGAGCGGTGGCGCATTACAAGCTCGTTGGGCATGTTCAGCTTCTCGAGGGTAACGCGTTCAAACTTGTCCGGGTCAATGCCCTCCGGGTCTGCCAGGTGGAACTTCATGTCCATGAGGGCAGAGGCCAGGTATTCGGTGGTGGCAAAACCCTGGTTAAAGGTAGCGGCGTTCTTAATTTTGGCTACCAGCTCAGGCGGCATCACCTTGCCTGTTTTATGGTGCTTCAGAAACTGGTTGATCACTTTGTCTGTGGATAACCAACGCTCCAGAAGCTGGGAATGAAACTCGGTGTAGTCTCTTACGCCCCCGTTCAGGGTGGGGTATTTCACATTCGACGAAAGGAAGTGCAGCGCATGGCCAAACTCATGGAAGAACGTGGTAGCGTCATCCCAGGAAACCAGCACCGGCTCGCCGGGGGCGGGCTTGATGAAATTGGAGTTGTTGGATGCCAGCACCGTCTGCTTGCCGTTAAAAGTGGTGTGGCTGCGGTAAGGCGAGGCCCACGCTCCGGAGCGCTTTCCCTGGCGTGCGAAGGGGTCCAGGTACCACAGGCCGATGTGCTCGCCTGAGGTCTTATCCGTTACTTCCCATACTTTCACATCTTCCTGGTAAACGGGTACAGCCCCTTCCGGCACCGGTGTAAACTTAAAGTTGAACAGTTCGCCGGCGGTAAAGAAAAGTGCCTGGGTCAGGTTGTTCAGCTCCAGGTACTGCTTCACCTCATCGGAGTCGAGGTCATACTTTTGCTTGCGCACTTTCTCGGCATAGTAGCGGTAATCCCAGGGCTTGATGGTGATCTTTTTGCCGTTGGCATTTGCCAGGGCCTGCATGTCGGCCACTTCCTCTTTTACCCGGGCAATGGCAGCCGGCCAAACGGCGTTCATCAGGTCCATGGCGTTTTCAGGGGTTTTGGCCATGCGGTTCTGTAAGCGCCAGTCGGCATAGTTATCGTAGCCCATCAGTTTCACGCGCTCGTTGCGCAGCTTCAGTATCCGGGCAATGTTGGCGTTGTTGTCGGTGGCATCGCCGTTATCGCCGCGGGAGTAGTAGGTGTTCCATACTTTCTCACGCAGGGCGCGCTCATCCGAGTAGGTCAGAAACTGATCCATGGACGAGCGGGTGTTGGTCACGGCATACTTGCCTTCCTGGCCGTGGTCTGCGGCAGCTTTGGCGGCGGCCTTCACAAACGACTCCGGCAAGCCGCTCAACTGCTCCTTGGTCAGGTAGGTAACATATTTTTCCTCGTCTGCCAGAATGTTGTTTGAGAACTCCGTGTAAAGCGACGAAAGCTCTTTGTTGATGGCTGCATAGCGTGCCTTGGCTGCGGCATCCAGGTCAGCGCCTTCCATGGCAAAGCCTTCGTACACTAACTGCACCACACGCTGCTGATCGGCGGGGAGCGGGTTTTTCTGCGCGTTCTCATACACTGTTTTAATGCGGCGGAACAGCTGCTCGTTCTGCGAGATCTTAGAGTTGAACTCAGAAATTTTCGGTGCCAGATCGGCTTGAATGGTTCTGAATTCGGGGGTAGACAGGTTGCTGCCCCAGATGCTGTAATAGGTAAATGCGCGGTTGAGTTCCTCTCCGGCCTTTTCCATGGCCGCAATGGTATTCTCGAAGGTGGCCGGGGCCGGGTTGTTGGCAATGGCCTCTATCTCGGCTAATTGTAAGGCCATGCCTCTTTCAATGGCAGGCTTCAGGTCGGCCAGCTGCATCTTATCGAAGGCGGGAATGCCGCCATAAGGCCCCGTCCACTTGGCGAGCAGGGGGTTGCTTTCAGTGGTCTTCTGCGTAACAGCAGCCTGTGTCTGCTGCGAATTCTCTTGTGTTTGCACAGTGGTGCAACTAGCCAATGCCAGTAGAGCAAGCAAGCCGGTTTTCTTGCCTGCCGTTATCATTTGATTTCCCATAGGTCGTTTAAAAGTAAATGAAGGTAGTCCTGTTCAGGACTATGATTGCTGACGAATTAAGTGACAAGATACAAAAAACCGGCCAAACATCCCTGCCTGCCTGTGCTGGCAGCAATAACTTGCGGATCCGGGATTCGGTTTGGTGCTGAAGTTTACTAAAAAAGAAAGGTGCAAGCGCGTGCTTGCACCTGGAGTGCTATGGGTTGTAAATGGTGGCTATTTTTAGCTTTTATTCTTTTTCTCCTGCTTTTCAGCTCTTTTTTCTTTAACGGTTTTGGCCGGCTTCTTTTTTACTTCTTTCTTAGAGTCTTGTGACTTTCCCATTTTCTTAAAATTAAAGGTCGAGGAGCAATATACAGAATTTTACCAGCTACGCTGCAAATTTTGTAGCGAATTGTGCAGCCTGGTGGGCAAAGTAAAAGCCACATGTTCTTAAACATGCTGTTATCAGCTGTTTTATAGGTAATTACAGTTGTACAGGCTGCTGGCCGGGTTACCTAAAAAGCGTCTTTTTGGGGAGGGGCTGGCAGGTAGGGGGCCGCCAGCTGGCCGAATTGTTCCACCTGTTCCTGTTGCCATACTTTATCGCGCTTTAACTCGCAGGCCAGAATGCGGGCCACTTCGGGAGCAGCCTGCACCGCGGCACGCGCATCCAGAAACAGTAGCCGCAGGCGCCTGGCCAGCACATCCTCTACAGTGCGGGCCATTTCCTGGCGCACAGCCCATACTACCTCGGCCTTGGTACACTCGAAACCTGGGTGCAGCTTTTGGGCCAGTTCGGGGCGCTGTTGCATAAGTTGCCGGATGCCCGCTGCATCGGTGCCATAGAGGGCCAGGTGACCCTGGGGCGCTGCAGCCGGACTATTGCCGTGAATGGGCTGATGGGCCGTGCGACAGGGTTTGTGGGCCAAATGGTGCGCTTTAGCAGCGATGTTAACCGTGTCTTCTGCCATTTTCCGGAAGATAGTCCACTTGCCACCTGTAACCGAGATAAGCCCTGCCCGCGAGACCATGACCTTGTAGTTGCGTGAGATGTCTTTCGTGGCCTGGTTGTTGCCGTCAGAGGCTGCCAGCGGCCTGAGGCCAGCGAATACGGATAATACATCATTCTGGGCGGGTTTGCGCGACAGGTATTGGCCTGCCGTATCCAGTATAAACGTAATTTCCTGTTGCAGTGCCCGGGGCTCCAGCGTGGTGTGCTCCCGCAGAGTATCGGTGGTGCCCAAAAGCAAGTGTTTCTGCCAAGGCATGGCAAACAGCACCCGGCCATCCGCTGTCCTGGGAATGAGTAAGGCATGTGTTCCGGGTAAGAAAGCGCGATCCAGCACCAGGTGTACGCCCTGGCTTGGCCGAACTATGCGGCTGGCTCCAGGCTGCTCCATCTGAAGTATGGCATCCACAAATACACCTGTGGCGTTTATCACGGCTGTAGCCTTGATGTGATGGGTTCGGCCGTTCTCCAGGTCTAGTGCGGTTACCCCGCTTACTTTCCCGGAACTATCTTTCAATAAGCCGGTTACCTGCATGTAATTCAGTACGCAGGCCCCATTTGCGACAGCGGTTTGGGCGAGGTTAAGGGCCAGCCGGGCATCATCGAACTGACTGTCGTAGTACAGCACGCCGCCTTTCAGGCCGGTAGTTTGCAGCGTAGGTAGTTCGCGAAGCGTTTCAGATCGGGTAAGGAGGCGCGAAGGACCCAGACTCCATTTACCAGCAAGCAGGTCGTAGCATTTTAGGCCGGCCAGGTAGTATATTTTCTGCCACCAGCTATACACCGGAATGATAAAAGCTTGTTTTTTTACCACGTGCGCTGCGTTCTGTAGTAGCAGGCCGCGTTCTTTCAGGGCCTCCAGCACCAACCGGATCTTGCCCTGTGCCAGGTACCGCACACCTCCATGTATCAGTTTGGTGCTGCGGCTGGAGGTACCCTTGGCGAAATCGGACTGTTCCAGCAGAAGTGTTTTGTAGCCCCTGCTGGCAGCATCTGCCGCTATGCCCAGCCCAGTGGCGCCACCCCCGATCACCAGTACATTCCAGCCTGTTTGTTGGTTGTCTAACTGCCTGATCTGGGATGCTCTGTCCATGGCCTGAATTAAGTTAGCTCACTTTCTTTTCTGTATTTTTCCGCAATAGCAGACGGCGCTATTTTCCGGCCATGGTTGTTGGCGTAGGCCTTGGTAAACTCGGCCCCCAACATTAAGATAATGGAGGAGTAGAACACCCACAAGAGTAAAATGACCAGGGAGCCCGCCGCGGCATAAAAACCCGCAATTCTGATATTGCCCAACACTAAATTTATCAGTTGCTTGCCAAATAAAAACAGGATCGTTGTAATACCGCCGCCTGTAAGCGCATCCTTCCATTCAATTTTAGCATCGGGCAAAACCTTATGGATCGAGGTGAAAAAGGAAAATACCACGATCAGGAAGAAAATGGTGTTTACTATCCGGACAGCCGGCGTGAGGTATTCTTCCAGCACATTCCGGAGCGGCTCATGGTAGATCGAAATAATC
This sequence comes from Pontibacter sp. GD13, assembly GCF_058216355.1. Lineage (NCBI taxonomy): Bacteria > Pseudomonadati > Bacteroidota > Cytophagia > Cytophagales > Hymenobacteraceae > Pontibacter > Pontibacter sp. GD13. The sequence goes on along the minus strand of NZ_JBYZMQ010000001.1, from coordinate 598,527 downwards.
AGGTTCAGCATCAGACTGACGACCAGTAGCACTCCCAGGCCGAGCACAATGGAGATGGCCCCTAACTTATGCTTGAATACACGCCAGAAGCTTACGCCCTTTCTTACCCTCACGCACCAAACGGAGTTTAAAGCCTTTTGAATGGTGAAAAACATGATGGAGGCACTTTGCAGCACGATCACAAAGCCAATCAAGACATTCCAGAAGTTTAAGGGCATTGCGGTGATGTTTTCGAGTACGGTGTTCACCTGTTCTCCTACCTTGGCGCTGATTAGTTCTTCTACATGGCCAATAATCTCCACGCGCACAGCCTGTTGCGGAAAAAAAAGCGTGGCCACCAGCGTGATGACGATCAGAATGGCCGGCATGGAGAAAATGGTGAAAAAGGCGATGGCCGCACTATAGATAATTGGCTCACCCTGTAGGAAATTGGTCTTGGCATCTGTGAGTATTTTCCAGCTCTTTTTAGAAAACCTCCTGATCTGTTGCATGTATGGGTAGCCTCTGGGTTTGTTGGGTTGATTTTCTGTACTAACGCGCGCCTGTCCGGTAAGTTGGGCTTAGGGGAGTCCGTTGCTAACAAGATGGACCGGGTTAGCCAGACAAGACAGCAACAATGAACCGATATTTCTGGTTATAACGTGATAGTATTCCGAAATTTGAAGGCGCGCAGTTTAGGCAGCGCTGCTCCTACACCCTGTTTAGAACAGCATAACTTTATACCATTCCGATGCAAACTCAAAACAACCGCAACAAGCAATCCATCCTGCAACTATACGATACCATACTTCCTGCCCTGGCGGAGCAAATCCATCAAAACATACAACCGGTGGTCAGCCTTTTCATGGATTTCAAGCTGGAGCGGCTTATCGACACCTGGACCAAAGACCCCTATGGCGACCAAAGCGAGCCCATTAGCCTGGAGAACGGCAACATACAGCAAGTCGGCCTGAAACTGCAGCTGGAGGGTTTTCAGCAAGCAGGAGTAGAGGCGTTTGACATGACCAAAGACCTGCTCTTTAAGCTAGAGCCAAACAGCTATACCCTCGGCCCCGATAAAAATACCAGCTGGCTAGAGAAGGACTACATGCAGAAATGGGAAACGGCAGAGTATAAAATGATCGCAACACGGTGGAGCGACGAACTGATTGATGCGATAACGCAGCGCTTGGAGAGTTTGGGGGAGTAGCATCACTTCGCCAAAGCTACTAATATCGTTCTAAAGCTCTCTAAACCAGCCTCCAGGTTCTCGATTATATCCTCGGCTAACACATCCGGATCTGGTAAGTTATCGAGGTCTGCCAGCGATTTGTCTTTTAGCCAGGTGATATCTAAACTGGTTTTGTCGCGGGCAATTATTTCTTCATAAGTAAACTTCCGCCAGCGGCCTTCAGGGTTATTTTCAGCGTTATAGGTTTCAGTGCGCTTGTGGCGGTTTTCCGGGTTGTAGAGCATGATGAAATCGCGTAGATCTTCCAGCTTCAGCGGGTTCTTTTTTAGGGTATGGTGAATGTTGGTGCGGTAATCATATACCCAAATCTCTTTGGTCCAGGGGTCTTTGCTGCTTGGCTTGTTGTCCAGGAAAACAACGTTGGCTTTTACGCCTTGTGCATAGAAAATACCGGTAGGCAAACGCAAAATGGTATGCACGTCGGCAGTTTCGAGCAGCTTTTTACGCACCGTTTCGCCGGCTCCGCCTTCAAACAGCACGTTATCTGGTAACACCAGGGCAGCCTGACCGGTAGTTTTGAGCATGGTTTTGATGTGCTGCACAAAGTTGAGCTGCTTGTTACTGGTAGTGGCCCAGAAATCCTGGCGGTTATAGGAAAGGTCTTCTTTCTCTTGTTCGCCTTCGGCATTGGTAAAGGTCTGGCTGCTTTTCTTGCCAAACGGTGGGTTAGCCAGCACATAATCGTAGCGCACGCCGGTGTCTGCAATTAGCGCATCGGCAGGGGAGATGAAGTTGTCTGAATCTATATCGCCGATGTTGTGCAGGAACAGGTTCATGAGTGCCAGGCGACGGGTGCTGGCCACGATCTCGTTACCGAAGAAGGTGTTATACTTCAGGAACTGACCTTGCTCTCGGTCCAGTTTGTTATTTTCTACCAGGTAATCGTAGGCTGCCAAAAAGAAACCTCCTGTACCGCAGGCAGGGTCGGCAATGGTTTTCATCGGTTGCGGGTTTACGCACTCCACCATGGCTTTTATAAGTGGGCGTGGCGTGAAGTACTGACCGGCACCACTCTTGGTGTCTTCGGCGTTTTTCTCCAGCAGGCCTTCGTAAATATCGCCTTTGTCTTTTACACCCATCATCAGCCAGTTCTCGGCCCCGATCATGGCAATGATTTTGGAGAGTTTGGCAGGGTCCTGAATCTTGTTTTGGCTCTTGGTAAAGATCTGGCCCAATATGCCTTTCTCTTTGCCTAGCTCCCGGAGTAATACGGTGTAATGCGCTTCCAGTTCGGCACCTTTCAGGTCGGCCAGGCTTTCCCAGTTATATTGCGCAGGTATGGCTAACGTGCGGTTGTAAGGTGGCTTGGTGTATTCGTCTGCCATCTTTAAAAATAGCAGGTAGGTAAGTTGTTCTAAATAGTCTCCGTAGCCCACGCCATCGTCGCGGAGGGTGGTGCAGAAAGACCATACTTTACTAACTATTGCGGAGTTTTGAGTAGACACGTTTGATAAGTTATTGTTTATGATTATTATATTAGCTCCCAATTATTTCAAATGGCACCATGCTTGTTTCTTGAAGAAAAAGTTCAGTGGCTGCTAGAAGTTTTAGTTGATCACTTGTAATTGTATTTTGGGATACGCCTGGTTGTACAGCGAATATTTTTAACTCGACAGATGACAATCTCGATTTTCGTTCCAGTTGGCCAAGTAATGACAGATTGCCTTTTTGGAATCTAGTAGTCGAACGGCCATATTTACTTACACGATCCTTTTCTCTGAGTTTTAAGTGCTCAAATAATTTAGGAACCCGTAAATTCCACTGCACACTTTTCTGAGCTTGGCCACATACTTCATATAAATCTTTTACTCTACCTCCTGCTGAATTAGCTCCAGAAAATTTGCAATGATAAAGTTCAATATATAAAATATCATCTCTCAATTTAAATGTTACAATGTCAGCGGCTTCATAACTATTATCATCATCAAAGATTACATCATAATCGTTTTGAAGGAGGGTATTGATTGTGTAAAACTGAACTGTGTTGGGATTTCTATTCAAGCCTTGTGATTCACTAGTAATATCTATTGTACTCCAATCCCAACTAATGATTCTAGAAGGATCAAAAGGTTGGATATTATCAGAAAGCTTACCGTATAAATTATCTTTGATGAAAGAGCGATCATGAAATCTAATAGTTAAAGGCTCGTCTTGTAGCCATTCTAGTAAATCACATTCTTGAGTTCCAATAAATACTTTAGCAATACCCCTTGTATAATTATAAATGCATGAATTGCCATTAAATGTGATTTCAATTATAATCTCTTCTGTTTCACTGAATAATCTAATTCTAATTGGAGAAGTTTCATCAAAAGTGAGAAGCTGTATTCCTATTAAGTAGATAGGCGTTTGGTTACTGTTGTTTAAAGAAAAATGTATTAGCCTCTCAGGTTTAGAAATAATGGAATCAGACCAATCAACCATTATAGGAACAGCGTTTGGTCTTGTATAATTTTCTTGGTACCTAACGACTTTTCTTAGAATTTGATCTAATGTAATGCTGTTGTCAAGGATTTTATCACCTATACTATGACACCAATCAATCCATTCAGGCACATCTATGGCAATTTTAAAAGACCAAAACCGCCCTTTTGATGAAGTGCCAATAGTTACATAATTACCATTCCTAAATCCTAAGCCAAAAATATTTGACTTTACTTTATTCTCTTGCTGGCTATCCGTTAATACTTGTAGTATGTTACTTCCAGCTAACATTGAGAAGCTAACAGCTCGTCCCACTACATGATTTAAACCTAAATTAGTTAATGTTAAATGATTAATGTCATGAAGTACTCTATAAACTTTTTCACCTTTAACTCGATCAGCGGTCAAACCTGCAACAGCTTTTGCAAGCTTCTCATGAAAAGTGCTACTAACACTGCTGTTTATAAATAATAAGTTTCTCCTTTGATCCCAATGTAAGATATATAAGTTCCACTCCGTATTGACTAAGTCTCGTACTTTCCCCCATTCAACGGCGTTGCGAGAACGAACAACACAAATTGCCACTTTTTCAATTTGATTAATCAATGGCGCTTCTATTAATGCTACTTCACCAAATATGCTAGCTAATTTATTAGGTGACCAATTTGAACAATCAGTATGGTATACCACTGTGCTCATTTTGGGGGTAATATTTTGTAGTGATATTAATCTTGGAGTTTGATCAAAACCACTCATGAACTCAGATAACCTAAGTCTTGCACCAGTAGCACCCGCACTTACTTCTTGTAGTAAATGATTCCAATCAGCACCTTCAGCATATAAATCTTGGAGGTCTTGACGCACATTTATATCGGCTATGTTTGCTATGATTGTTGCATCACCCAAGTCTCTGCGGAACCTAGTAAATCTACCAACGAACTGCAGTGTAACTGCAAGAGATTTGTGTATATTGTGTAATGCTGCTATTTTAAGTTCAGGCATGTCGAAGCCTTCACCAAACATATTTGCACAAATTACAATACGCGATTCACGTTTTTTTAACTTTATTAAGTTACTATTTGATAATGAACTACTTTGATTAGAGTGAATGACTATTGGATTAAATTCGCTCCCAACCTCCGCATAAATACCTAATAGGTCATCTGCATCTTTTATTCGTTGCACACGCACCATCATTAAATGGTCTAGACCGGCATTAATATCTGTTCTAAGTATTGCTACTGCTTTATTTGCGATAGCTTGATCAGCTAATTCTAAGTCATCTTCAATGACTGGATCAAATTTGATTGGTCTAAAGTACTCTTCAGCTTGAGCTTTTTTTAACGGATAGTTAAAAATAATTTTTCCGTCCAATTGTTTCCCGTCGTTTCGAAACGGGGTAGCAGTAAATTGAAGAATAGATTTATCCCCAAAAACTTTCGCGATTTCAGTCCAAGTTCGCGCTGGTAAATGGTGTGCTTCGTCAAAGAAAATATGTGTTGTAAGCTCGGAAATTTGTTGCAGAACTGCTTCACTACAACCTTCTAAAACTTGAATATTTGTTACAATCACATTTGCAGGTGCAATTAAATTGTTAACATCTTCGACATTCTGTAATTGTCTTGTTAGGGTAGTAACAATTGGAAATTTTGCTGTTAAACCGATAAGTCCAATTTCTCTAAGTAAACCTAGAGTTAAAAATTTTTCTGCAATTTGACTTCTTAGCGCAACATTCGGAACAACAACTACAAGTTTTTTAAATTGCTGATGTACTAAAAGAGATAGCATTGTTTCTGTCTTGCCTGTACCAGTAGGCATCACAATTGTTGCTGGATCATTACTTACTTTCCAATGAGCGAGTGTGGCATATAAAGCTCCAACTTGTGGAGGTCTTAAACCTTTCTCTGAAAGTGAACCATTACTATCTACTTTCTCTTCTTTTATTAAAAAATTATTTTTCCACGACTCAAGAACTGACATAACTTGAGCACTTGAAGATGTAATGGTTTGATGATTTTGCCATCTAGATCTATACTGCCTTGTTTCCTCTAATGAATTTGGTATGTAACCTTCAGATGTTATTAATACCTCATCAATAACACTGGGAACACTTCTTTTTTTATTAGTAATTAAGACTTTTCTTCCATTAGAACGACTAATTACTACACCTCTAACAGCAGAATCTTGTTGTATATTTTCAACTACCACCTTCTCATCCGGAACTTCAATTTGTTGGATATGAACTTTGTTGAAAACTGAATCAATGGAGAACTTTCGTGGAAGGAAAACAGGCTGTAACATTTAGCTGAGAAGTTTATTAGATTCTAGTTTTAATTGATAAGGATTTAAGTTAAGCAATCAGTAATTCCTCCGATTTTACCAGCTTACCCTCAAATGCTTGCTTGAGTATACTTTGCCGAAGCGTTTCGGCTTGTAGCAGGCTTTGGGTAATGGTTTCTTCTACTTTATCGCAAACACTCAGGCGGCTTTCTATTTCCTGAACAATATGGTGTTGTTCTTTAAGGCTTGGAAGATGAATAGGGATATTATTAACAATCTTTAAATTTAGATTAGCCATAGTTGTTCCGCCTGCATTTTCTTCTAAATACTTCTTAACTGTATCGTTACTTAAATAGAAGTATAAGAATTCTGGATCAACTAAATCTGCGCTAGGTCGAACGTACAAACTACCTGTACCACAAAACCAACCATCTTCCTTAGCAGTTACTAATCCACATCTACCCATTTCGCCTCTTCTACCCATAATTACATCTCCTTTTTGAAGTATGTAGTTTGGCAAGCTATCTCGTTTTTCAACAGAAATGCTATAGGAACTATTTGCTTGTATAGTACCGGCTACAATATGCATGGGATTTATTAGGGGGATACCTCCTTCAATGTAATCCTCTTTATGAAGCTGAGTACCAAATGGACCGATTTGTACTTTATCTGATACAGCTGATAAAGTAGTTGCTTGATACTTTTCTTTGTCGACTTCAAAAGCCCATTTTAAAACGGCTTGGCGGTATACTTTTAGTTGCTGGCGGGCTGTTTCTAATTGCTCTTTGCCTTTGTCTAACTCGCTGAACAGTTCCTCTATTTTGGCAACGATTTCCTGCTGCTTGGATAGGGGAGGAAGTGGGAAATTTAATGGAGCAACATTCTTGTTATTAATTTGAGGCACATTTGAGCCATCATATATTTTACTTAGATCAAGTTTTATAAACCAGTAGAAAACAAATTGGTCTACAACTTTATCATTGGGTATTATACCCATTAAGTTTAAATCAAAAGCAGAATCCTGAGTTAGAATTCTTTTCTTATTAGTTAAGATAGCGCCTCCTCTTTTAGGAAATATTACAGTTCCTTTAGGATACAATTTTACTTTTAAATTTTTAATCTCTTCCTCAGTTAGCTTTAAGTTTGAAAACCTCATACCAACTTCATTACCTGGCAAGTTCATATCACTTACTTTGTAGTATTGGTAATTGCCAAGGTTTGGAACTTGATCAAGCCCTTTTGGAGTGTTTCCACTAACTATTTTAAATAGCTCTCCCAACTTCTTCACTTCCCAATGAACTGGAAGTATACTTTTATCAATCATCTTACGCTGCCAACTCCTCGTTTAACTCATTCATAATTTCATCGGTCTTTTCCTGGAAAAGCTGCCACATTTTGCCCAGTCCGCCAAATCCGTTAAAGGGGCTCAGGTCAAAATCTTCCCTGTTTATCCGGAAACTGGTGGCAATATACTCCTTTATCATCCGGAGCCATTGCATTTGCTCTTCGCTGAACTTCAGGTTACCGGCTTGCTTCTTAAATACCCAGTCCTGGAAGTTGCGGTCCACGGTTTTGTCGTAAGCCGTCAGGGTATCGTCGAGGCCACTTACACGGCGCACCAGGGCAATCATGGCCATCAGTTCGTTTTTGGGCTGTCCGTTCACTTTTTCCAGTCGCTCGTAAGCGCGCCAGATGTTAAGCGGAGCCATAGTTGGCTTCGTGGCTTTTAGGATTTCCACCAAATCCTTCATCATACTATAGGTAAGCTCCCGGCGCTGGTATGGCTGCCCGTAAAAAAGCTGCAAGGCGGTAATCTCGGTTTTGTGCGCCTCTATCCACTCCCTGAAATCCTGCACCAGCACCTCGGCATCGGCCTTGTTGTCTTTTACCCAACCCAGGTTTACCAGTTCGTCGGGGCTGATGTGGTCAATTATCTGGTCGTACTTTTTGCGGATGTCAATCACAAATTCACGCACCTCGGGGTCGTTAAACACGGCCACGGCCTGGTCTATTATTTCCTGGTGCTGCGCTTTTACCTGCGCTTCTATGGCAGCGGGGGCAGCACCGGGGTTTTCGGCTTTTACCTTTTGCGTCAGGTTTTCGAGGGTGTCCGGGTCGTGGGCGTGCAGTAGCTGCTTTACCACATGGTTTATAGTATGGCCATTGGTTTTCTCGGCAAAGGCCATTTTCTCCTTCTCGTTTATCTGCTTATCCAGCCGTATCAGGCGGTTGGCCAGCGTCGTCAGCATGTCCTCGTCGGTGTTGCCCATGGCTATGCCTTCCAGCACGTTCTTCAGCGAGAGTCCCGGTTTTTTCTCCAGCGGTCTGCTGTCTGTTTTCTGGCTTTTCTCTACGCCAATGGCATCTATGATCACAAAATGGTCTTTTGTGAACTTGGCGGTTGGCGTGCCGGTGGTTTTGAGTTCTTCGAGGCTACAGGTTCTGGTACCGCGGCCCTTCATTTGCTCGTAATAGCTGCGGCTTTTCACGTCGCGCATAAACAGCAGCACTTCCAGGGGGCGTATGTCGGTGCCGGTGGCAATCATATCCACGGTAACCGCCACCCGTGGGTAGTAACTGTTCCGGAACTGTTGCAGCACGCTTTTCGGGTCTTCGTCGCTTTTATAGGTTATCTTTTTGCAGAACTTGTTTTCCTCGGCAAACTCCTCACGCACGATGTTTATAATATCGTCGGCGTGGCTATCAGACTTGGCAAAGATCAGCATTTTAGGTACTTCAAATTCGGACAGGTCGCGACCTGTCCCTACATAGCGGTCCGGGAACATGGTTGGTAAATTGTTTCGCACCGCTCTGATGATCAGCCTGATCTGGTTCACGTTTACCACCTTGTCGTCGAGCTGCTTGTTGGTATAAGTTACCTCTTCGTCCAGGGTGTTCCAGAACTGCTTTCGGGTTAGCTTTTCGCGGGTGCCCACATACTCGCCAAGGCCAATGGTAGCGCCTTGTTGGGTTACTTTGGTCACGATCTCGAACACGTTGTAAGGCACCAGTACGCCATCTTCCACAGCCTTTTGGTAGCCATAGTCGCATACCAGGTTCTGGTTAAAATAACCGAAGGTGCGGTTGTCGGGCGTGGCCGTCAGCCCGATCTGGAAGGCATCGAAATAATCGAGCACCTGTTTCCAGAGGTTGTAAATGCTGCGGTGGCATTCGTCTATCACCACAAAGTCGAAGAACTCCATGGGTATCTTCTCGTTATACACCACCGGCAACGGTTCTTTAAAAACGGACAGGTCGCGACCTGTCCCTACGAGTTTTTCGTTGGGGTTTTCTTCTTCGTCTTTCTCGTCGAGGGGCGTGCCCTTTAAAATAGCGTATAGCCGCTGAATGGTGCTGATGTATACTTCGCTGTCGGTGGGCACAAAGGAGCTGCTCAGGCGGGTTACGCCATACAGTTCAGGGAACAGCCTGTTATCGTCCTGAGGTTCGTAGCGTTTAAATTCCTGCTCAGCCTGTTCGCCCAGGTTTTTGGTGTCTACCAGAAACAGTACACGTTTGGCCTTGGCAAATTTTAGCAGGCGGTAAATAAAGGTAATGGCCGTAAACGTCTTGCCCGAACCCGTGGCCATTTGTATCAGCGCTTTTGGGCGGTTCTCTTTAAAAGAAACATCCAGGTTGGTAATGGCCTGTACCTGGCAGTCGCGCATGCCGTTTACAGGCAGCTCCGGCAAATCCAGAAAGCGGGCGCGTAAGGTTTTTTCCTCCTTCCCCCACTTCTGAAATGTCTCTGGCCTATGGAACGTAAAAACAGGGCGGGAGCGGGGCTTGGGGTCGCGGTAATCGGTGAAGCGCGTAACCTCGCCGGTGCTTTCATACACAAAAGGCAAAGGCCCGTTATTGATATGCTTCAGTTTGGCCGTAGCATAGTCAGTAGATTGGTCCTCGTGCACCGTCAGCTTCAGGCCTTCTTCCTCGCGCTTGGCCTCAATAATACCCACCGGCTTTTTATCCACGAACAATACATAATCCGCAGGTCCGACATCGGTCTGCCACTCCCGAATGGCCACGCCCAGTCCGGCACTCAGGTTAAAAGCTTTCTTATCCTGAATTACCCAGCCAGCAGCTGCAAGCAGCTCGTCGATGTGGTCGCGGGCAATTTGTTCGGGCGTTTGGTTCATAGTTGGAGAAGTAGGTTTATTTTAGGGCTTAGAAAGTGCACTTGCTATCTCTTCGGAATTGTATGTTGAATAGGATATTGAAAGTGAAAATATAGGCATTGTGTTATTTTAAAAATAACATGGTGCAATATAAATAATATTATACTAAAGAAGGGGGAAATTTATTGGTGGGGAATGGATCAACAAAAAAGCCTTAAAAAGATAGGCTTCCGTTTACCGGAAACCCACTTTTTAAGGCTTCTAAGTTGGAGTGTGTTACTCCGAGTACCTTGGGCCGGAGTCGAACCGGCACGAGTGTAACCTCACAGGTGTTTGAGACCAGCGCGTCTACCAATTCCGCCACCAAGGCAAGTGTCGCATTCCGGGTGCAGGTATCGTACCCTGGGCCGGAGTCGAACTTTAATTCCTGAACTACTATCAGGAACGGGTTGCAAACTTAGATAATGTTTCCTGAATACGCAACAAATATTTTTTCTTCAGATAGTATGTTTTTACCTGCTGCAGCGCCTCCTCCTTGGTAACGCCATGAAGCGCAGGGTATCGCTGCAGAACCGGCAGAATGTCGTTTTCCAGTTGCGCCATGGTGCCGCTGCTTTTCTCCCCGATCTCGTGCAGTTTAGCAGCGTCAAAATCAAACTCCAGCTCCATCAGCTCCTCGTTCAGGTCCATCATCTCCATCAGGAAATCAGAGGGCAGCTCATTTTTCCCCTCTTCCAGCACGCCATGTTCCTTTAAAATGTACTGCATGCGCAGGTCCGGGTCGGAGAGGGTGCGGTAAGCGTTGGTGTTCTGGGTGGAGAGTTGCAGTATCTCATCCTGCTTCTCCTGCGGTTCGTTGGCATGAAAATCCGGGTGGTACGCGCGGCTAAGTTGGTAGTACTTTGCTTTCAGGGCCTTTTCGTCCAGCAGGAAACCCTCTGGTATCGTATAAAACTCGAAGTAGTTCATCTGTCAACTGTCTTTAAACTTTTAGCGTTCCCGCCAAATATGGCAGGTATGCTTAGCAAAGGTACAGCAAATGGGGGAGTATTGTTTTACAAAGGGAGCAACTAAGCGCCGGCTACCAGTAAGCGAAGCATGCAACAGGTTCCAGTCTTTAACAGAAGCATACCCATTTAAGCCAGGGCAGGCTTAAATGGGGTTATACCGGTACCTGCACATGCGACCACGCTTGCGGCTTGTCGGCAAACAGGGCTTTGGTGGCTTTCCATACTTCCCCGAACAGTGGCGAATCGCGGTAGTTGTTGAGGTGTTCTTCAGAATCCCAGAGGCTGTAGGTGCTGTAAATATGCGGGTGGTTCAGGTCCTGTAGCAGCTCCACATGGTTGCACCCCTCAAAGGCCCTGATCTTATCTTTTGAGTTTTTGAAGATGTCCAGAAAATCAGTGGTTTTCTCCGGCTGAAAGGTCATCCTGACAATGCGAATGAGCATAAATGAGGTAAGTATAAGTGTTGTGAATGAGTAAGCAAGCGGCTCTAGTGGCTGGCCTGTTTGTGCCTGTAATAATAAACGAATGCCGCAATTAAGTAAGCTATAGCACTTCCTCCAAAAAGATACTGCACATAGTGCCTGCCTTCCTGGTGCAGTACCACAGCCACAATAGTAAGCGCAACGGCCTCTATAAAGTAACAGGCTAGTTTAACTGTGCTGTGCGTAAGGCCTAATTTCCTTTCGAAAACTACAAGTGCAAGTATGGTTAAGGAAAGCAGTATCAGTATAACACCCGAGACAAGGTGCTGTTGCATTGCTTTATCGATGCCTTTTAGCAGCAGAACAAAAACGGTTAGCAGATGAACAACAAGCGTCAGTTTTGCTTGCCTGGCTTTCATGGTTCCTGAAGTATGATTTCCACTCATTTTAAACGCAGCTGTGCAGTCAGAAAAATACTTCAGGCCCCCGGGTAAAACCGGACATCCACCTGCGAGTCGTAGCCAAGGCCGAGCAGTTCGGCGGCATGCCCCTTGTTAATGCCAATGCAAAGCTGCTCCTGGCTATTGTAGGTGCAGCAGCAGTCGCCATCGTCTACCTGGCTGAAGTTCGGGTAAATGCGGCCAACGGTCTCGCGCCCAAAGTGCACGGTAAAGGTGCGGCCATGGGCAATGGTGTCGATGCTGTCGCGGGTGATGTTAGTGATCAGGTTGCCAAAGCGGTCTACGTGTATCACGTGGCCTGTAACGGCGTGGTCGTTGAGGCGCAGCTGGCGGTTGAGCAGGTGGCGGAACTGGTAGGTGCGCTCGCCCAATACCTCAATATCACCTCCTTTGGCCAGGTAAGCGGCAACCGGGGCCAGCAGTTGCTTGGCCGGAAAAGGCAGGTGCGGCGTGCTGTTCTGCAGTTCGATCACCAGCTCGGGCTGCCCTTCTGTCAGGAGCGACAGCAGGCCATTGTCGGGCAATAAAAAATAATGCCCTTTATACTTTGCCGCATGGTATTTGCCATGCTTATTTCCGTGGGTGTTTACGGCCACCAGGTGCACCGATCCCTCGGGGAACTCATGGTACACCGCGCCCAAAACATACACGGCCTGTGCAATGTTATAGGGGTCAATGCCATGCGAAATATCCACGATGGATGCCTCGGGGTTATTTACAAGGATTTTTGCCTTTACCGCAGCCACATAGTGGTCGGTATATCCAAAGTCAGATAGAAACGTAATTACAGCCATACTGCGAACTATAATTTAAGTAGATTTGTCATCATAATAGATCTAATTTAAGGAAATAAAAATTATATAACCAACTTACTATATACGGAGATAAGCATTTGGTAGAGAAAGTAATAACCTTAGAAAATATTTCTCTGATTGATTTCCTGGGAACAGAGAACCAAAACATAAAGCAATTGGCGGCCGCTTTTCCAAGCAGCAAGATCATTTCCAGGGGCAACGAGATAAAGATCCAGGGCCAGACGCCCGAGATCACCAAGATTCACGAGATCCTTTCATCACTTATAGACCATTACCACAAGTTCGGGAAGATTACGTATAACAGCGTGAATAGATACCTTTCAGCCGACGCTTTTACGGATGAGGAGGTGATTGTTACCTCTTCGGATATCATTGTGTATGGCAGTAAGGGCGGCATTATCAAGGCCAAAACCCCGAACCAGCAGAAACTGGTGGATGCCGTGGAGAAGAACGACCTGGTGTTTGCCCTCGGGCCTGCCGGTACCGGTAAAACCTACGTTTCGGTGGCTATGGCGGTGCGTGCGCTCAAGAACAAGGAGGTGAAAAAGATCATCATCTCCAGGCCCGTGGTAGAGGCCGGCGAAAGCCTGGGTTTCCTGCCCGGCGACATGAAGGAGAAGGTTGACCCATACCTGCGCCCGATCTATGACGCCCTGGAGGACATGATACCCGTTGAAAAGCTGAAGTATTACCAGGATAACAAGATCATTGAGATTGCCCCGCTGGCGTACATGCGCGGCCGAACGCTGAACAATGCTTTCGTGCTGTTGGATGAGGCCCAGAACACCACCCCGGCGCAGATGAAGATGTTCCTGACCCGTATGGGGCCCAACGCCAAAGTGATGGTGAACGGCGACTGGTCGCAGGTGGATTTGCCGCGCAACCAGCGCTCCGGCCTGATGGAGGTGCTCAACATTCTGAGAGGCGTGAAGGGAATCGGCTTTGTGGAAATGTCGGCAGATGACGTGGTGCGCCATAGGCTGGTGCGCGATATCGTGAACGCCTACACCAAACTGGAGGAAGAGCGCCGTGCTGCCCGCGAGGACGGAAAAGCATCTGAAGACGGAGGCCCGGTACGATTTAACGGCAACAGAAGGCCTGTAAAGGCAGATTAAAGATAATTAAAATATCCAAGACCTTACGGAGGCGCAGTAATTTATTGCGCCTCCGTATGCTTTATAAAGATGTATACTTTACAGCATGATTGAGCTGAAACGAATTGACAACGAACAGGACCGGAAAGCGGCCTTTAGTATAAGGGAGCAGGTGTTTGTGCACGAGCAGAAAGTGCCGCGCGAGGCCGAATACGACCAGTATGAGCAGGAGGCAAGCCATTACCTGGCCACCTGCGACGGTGTTGCCTGCGGCGCGGCGCGCTGGCGGGTAACCCAGGAGGGAGTTAAGCTCGAACGTTTTGCTGTGTTGCAGCCCTATCGCAATAAAAGCGTGGGTGCCCAGGTGCTGCGGGCCGTTTTAGAGGATGTTGAACAGGCGCACAGCGGCAAAAAAGTATACCTGAACGCCCAGTTGCCGGCAGTTAATTTCTACAAGCGCCACGGGTTCGAGACGGAGGGAGAGGTATTCAGCGAGTGTGCCATCGATCATTATAAAATGGTGTACAAAGGCTAATGCTGCGGTGGGCGCCATATCCGTTTGTGCGCGTCACGCTGAGTTTTATAGCGGGCATTCTGCTGTATATCACCACAGGCAAGGATTTCGGCTTTAGCGCTGCGCTCTTTGCCTTTTTCGTTGCCGCCTTTCTGGCAGCAGCCCTTGTGGCAGGCAAGTATAAATCGGCTTTCGCCACCAACATGGCCGGCATCATCGGGCTGCTGGCCTTCTTTACAGCCGGACTTTTTACTGCCCACTACCACACCGCATCGAACCAGCCGGAACACTTGCTGCATTTGCAGGGGGCACCTGCCTACTATACAGGCGTGGTAACCGACTATGTGGTGCAGAAGCCCGGTTACCAAAGCACGGTGCTCAGCGTGGAGCAGGTACTGCTGAACGGCTCCTGGCAGGCGGCCATCGGCAAGGTGCAGCTCTCCGTACCCCACGATTCTGACATGGCCTATGAACTTGCGTATGGCGATGTGCTGCTGCTGAAAGGGGCGCCCCAGCGGGTGGCACCCCCGGCTAACCCCAATCAGTTCGATTACCGGGACTACCTGGCCAACAAGAACATCTATCACCGCCACTACCTGCAGGCTTTCCAGTATAGTAAAATCGGTAGTGCGCCTCCGCTGGGGGTGCAGTTCTACAGCATCCAACTGCGCCGCAAGCTCGACGCGCTGCTGCAGCAAAACCTGGACGCGAAACGCGAGTATGGCATTGCCTCGGCGCTGCTGTTGGGCGTGAAGGACGAGCTAAACAACAGCATCCGGAAGACCTATGCGAACACCGGCACCATGCATGTGCTGGCGGTATCGGGCTTGCACGTCGGCTTGATCTTTTCGGTGCTCATGCTGCTGCTGGTGCGGTTCAACCGCACCCCCAGCCAGCGCTTTGTGGGGGCCATGGCTACGCTGCTCATACTTTGGCTCTATGCTTTTATTACGGGCTTGTCGCCTTCGGTGCTGCGGGCCGTGCTCATGTTTAGCCTGGTTACGGTGGGGCTGGCCCTGAAACGGCGCACGAATATCTACAACACGGTTTCCATCGCTGCGCTGGTGCTGCTATTTGTTAATCCTTATAACCTGCTGGAGGTTGGTTTCCAATTGTCTTTTCTGGCCGTTCTGGGCATTGTATACCTGCAGCCGCGGCTATACGCCTTGCTCGAGTTCAATTACTGGCTCCCGGACAAAGTATGGGCCCTGTTCACGGTGGCCATTGCCGCCCAGCTGGCCACTTTTCCGCTCGGTCTTTTTTACTTTCACCAGTTCCCGGTATACTTCTGGCTGGCAAATGTGGTGGTGGTTCCGATGGCCACGCTGGTGCTGTATGCGGGTATGGTGGCGCTGGCCTTTAGCTGGGTGCCTTTACTCGGCTGGCTGTTGTTCAAAATTCATTTTGGCATTATCTGGCTGATGAATGAGTTTAACGTGTGGGTGCAGCAACTGCCGGGAGCGCTCATTAACGGCATCGATGTAACGCTGCTCCAGACTGTGCTGTTATACTTGTTGCTGCTGGCTTTGCTCCTGTTCCTGGCCCGGAAAAAATTGCGCTACTTTGGCGTGGCTGCAGCCCTGGTTGCCCTGCTCTCAGCGCTGGAGATAATGGAAGTAAGCGAGCAGAAAAAGCAGGCGTTGCTAACCGTGTATAACCTGCGTGGCAGCACTGGTATTTCGTTGGTGGCGGGCCAGCAGGCAACACTGCTGGCCGACTCGGCTTTGCTGCAGAACGAAGAAAATTACACGTTTAACGTGCAGCCGCATCTTTGGGCGAAAGGGGTGCAACAGCCAGGGTTTTTATCATTAGAGCAAGCTGGTTCGCCTGCCATTCCTGCTGTGCTGCTACCGGATGGCAACCAACTGCTGGTATGGCACCGACAACGCTGGCTTATACTTTCCGGCCCGCCGGGTCTGCAACCCAAAACACAGCTACAGGTAGATTATATCCTGCTTCGGAACAATGTGCGCATCAGGCCGGAACAGCTTGAGAAATATACTTTTCAACGCGTTATTTTTGATGCCTCGAGCAGTGTGTGGTACAGAGAAAAGCTTAAAAAGCAATTGGATAAACTGCCAATACCTTACTACGACGTAGCCGAACAAGGGGCGTTTGTGTTGGGGGCTGAAGGGAACGAGGGATTCACTAGTGCCACTCCTGGGCTAATGTAATGGCCTTTTGATAGAAGCGACTTTAAAGAACAGCGGTTAACTGTTTTCAGAACCTATGCAAAAAATATGGCCTTAACGTTGGGTGCCGGTATTCGTTAACATCCCTTTTTGAAGCAGGTACTCATATATCAGGGAGGTGGCAGCCTCTACTAATGGAAAATCTGACATACGCTCCTGGCAGCGCTTCATGTCGAAATGGCACAAGGTGCCAAAGGGGTTTCCATCAGCATCCTTGATCAAGACGCCGCAGTAAGAGATGACGGGTGTGATGACCACACCCTTTACCCGGTCATCCTGGGTGGCGTCCTGTATCTCAAGAGCTTTTTGTTTTTGTACCAACGAGCAATAAGTCGCTTCCATAGGAGCATCTTCCCCTTTCTCCAGACTAGGGTCATACCTGTCGTACAGCGCTATGTTGCGCAAAATAGCGCCATCGAACCGGTAAACACCTGTGTAGCGATGCGGTGTTCTGTTATTGAGGTAGTGCAGCGCACCCGGAACACCCGAGGCTGCCAGTGACTCCTTAAACTCTTGAAGTTCTTTTGCCGGCAGGTCTGATGTAGTAGAAGAGTCTTTCATAAATTAACGTTGATTACATACGATCCTTACGCTGGCACAGATTCTTTTTGTGAACTTAACAGGATATTTTTCGATATGTTCCGGCAATGGGGAATTTTTTTTTAGTCGTTCCTATCAGCATTTACAAGCGAATTGGAGCAGTAAATTTCCGGGCACGGACTTCGCGCTAACTCAGGAAATTTGTTTTTCTTAATTGCACACGCAAGTTAAGAGATTTGCCGGAAATAGTTGCTCCAGATGCAAGGGCTAAGTTTACAAGTTTCGATTTTAGAAATATGAAATGTAATGCTTAACAATAGATTAGAGTTGCTTAAAAGTCAGGTAGCAAAGTTAGGGTTTTGTGAACATGAACCTGCCATGCTTCCGATCATTCATGAAACCAGGCCCTGATGAGGAATTACAGACACGTTAAAACCTCCC
Organism: Pontibacter sp. GD13; assembly: GCF_058216355.1. Classification (NCBI taxonomy): domain Bacteria; kingdom Pseudomonadati; phylum Bacteroidota; class Cytophagia; order Cytophagales; family Hymenobacteraceae; genus Pontibacter; species Pontibacter sp. GD13. Next base: position 580,985 of record NZ_JBYZMQ010000001.1, on the reverse strand, counting down.
GTCAATTCCTTACCTTTGTATTTCCAAAACAAGAAAAAGATGACAGACTATACCTCATTAAGCGAAGTAGGCGAGTTTGGCCTGATCAGACTGATAAAAGAAAAGGTTGAGCTACGGCAGGACTCCACGATCAAAGGCATCGGCGACGATGCGGCCATCATCGAGCCCCAGGAAAAGCAGTTGGTAGTCTCCAGCGACATGCTGCTGGAAGGAGTGCATTTCGACCTGACTTTCTGCCCTCTGAAGCATTTAGGGTATAAGGCCGTGGCTGTAAATGTATCGGATATTGCTGCCATGAATGCCATACCCACACAAATTACCGTAAATATTGCCCTGGGCGCACGGTATACGGTGGAGGCTGTGGAAGAACTTTACGAGGGCATCCGCATGGCCTGCGAAAACTATAAAGTAGACCTGGTTGGGGGAGACACGACCTCTTCTAACTCGGGCCTGATCATTAGCGTAACTGCCATAGGCGAGATAGTGAAAGGGGAGGCTGTGCTTCGCAGTGGCGCCCAGGTGAATGACCTGGTATGCGTAACCGGCGATTTAGGGGCGGCCTATATGGGCCTGCAGGTGCTGGAGCGCGAGAAACAGGCATTCCTGGCAAACCCGGACATGCAGCCGGAACTGGAAGGAAAGCAATACATCGTGGGCCGCCAGCTAAGGCCCGAGGCCCGCATGGATGTGATCTATGACCTGAAAGAGCGCGGCATAAAACCCACCTCCATGATCGATATTTCGGATGGCCTGGCCTCTGAGCTCTTCCATATCTGCAGCCAGTCACAGGTGGGTGCCACTGTGTACAAGGACAACCTGCCTGCCGATGGCCAGATGCTGGAAACCGCCATGGAGTTCAACATCGATCCGCTGACGTGCATCATGAACGGCGGCGAAGATTACGAGCTCCTCTTCACGGTGCCACTCGCTGACCATGAAAAACTGAAGAACCACCCCGACATCAGCATCATCGGGAAAATTACGGAAGCCAGCGAAGGGGTGAACATTGCCACGAAGCACGGCAATTCCTACCCCCTGAAAGCGCAGGGTTGGAGTCATTTTTAAGCCGGATTAACTTTGTGTCTGGCACGGATTTTAGCCTTATGCACGCGCCCTAAACCCAAAAGCGGGCTTTACCAACTTATAGGTAAAGCCCGCTTTTGGGTTTAGGGCGTAAAGTACTGCCACAAGCAACTGCCGTTAGCCTGGCTATACTTTGTGGCAGGCAGCATGTGCCAGGTAAGGGCTAATCCTCGGGGAAGGGAATAAAGATGAAGTTCTGAAAGTCACCGTCCGCTACAAACAGGCAGCAGAATTCATCCGGGTCACGGTAAGCGCCCTTAAACTCGTCCACTTTCTCGGGCATCACCAGTTGGCGCTGAACAAAGTCCTCGAGGTACGAGGCATTGATGTGCCACTCCAGGGCAGCTTCCTCTTTGGCCAGAAACACGGAGCCAATCGGCAGCTGCGTGCGGCTGAACACAAAGATCGGGTAATCGGATATTTTGCGCTTGCGCACCTGGTAAGATGCTTCCTTTAGCGTTTCGGCTACCACCACAAAGTCTTTGGAGATAGTGCCGAGGTATTTACCGTTTAATTCCGGATCGTTTTCCATATATGTTTTTGGCGTATCAGGTAGTTCGTATCAGGTATCACGATATATGCGCATGTATATCAGAGGTAAAACTGTGTGAAGTAAGATTCTGAGCTATTTAAGCTTCCTGTGTCACACAATATTTCATCTTAATATCCAGTAACGTGATACAAAATACGAGCTACTAATATCTATTTAGCGGTTAATAATACAATATTCTCTACATGGTGTGTCTGCGGAAACATATCCACGGGTTGTACGCGGGTCACGTCATACTTTGCCGAAAGCAACTCCAGGTCGCGGGCCTGTGTGGCGGGGTTACAGCTAACGTATACGATGCGGTTCGGGTGCACCTGCAACAGTTTTTCCACCACATCTACGTGCATGCCTGCTCTTGGCGGATCCGTGATCACGACATCGGGCCTGCCATGGCGCGCTACCAGCTCATCCGAAAGGATGTCTTTCATATCGCCGGCGTAAAACGTGGTGTTGGTGATGTTATTGATCTGAGAGTTGATCATGGCATCTTCGATGGCACTGGGCACATACTCAATGCCGATTACCTCGCGGCACTGCCTGGCCACAAAGTTGGCGATGGTGCCGGCCCCTGTATACAGGTCGTACACCAGTTCGCCTCCGGTTAAACCTGCCAGCTCGCGGGTTAATTTGTAAAGCGCATAAGCCTGATCGGCATTGGTCTGGTAAAAAGACTTCGGACCAACGCGGAAACGGATGCCTTCCATTTCCTCATGAATGTAGGGCAATCCTTTGTAGCAGATCACCTCCAGGTCATGGAAAGTTTCGTTTCCTTTCGGGTTCACGACATACTGAAGCGAGGTTATCTCAGGGAATTTGTCGGCCAGGTGCTCCAGCAATGGCTGCAAGGCTTCCTGGTCCTCGTAGAATACTTGCACGATCACCATCAGCTCTCCGGTATTGGCCGTGCGGATGATGAGGTTGCGCAGGAAGCCTTCCTGTTTTACCAGATCGAAAAAGGACAGGCCATTGTTTATGGCATAGGCGCGCACAGCCAGGCGGATCGCGTTAGAAGGGTCCGGCTGCAAGTAGCAGTGTTTGATATCGAGGATCTTATCGAAGCGGCCGGGGATGTGAAAGCCCAGCGCATTCCGGTCGAATTCCTCCCCCGACTGGATCTGCTCTTTCGTCAACCAGCCGTTGTTCGAGAAAGTATACTCCAGCTTGTTGCGGTAATAGCGCGTTTTAGCAGAACCCAGTATCGGGTCGAATGCCGGAAGCGGGATTTTGCCGATGCGCTCCAGGTTGTCCTGTACCTGCTTTTGTTTGTAGTGCAGTTGCGTATCGTAGCCGATGTGCTGCCACTTGCAGCCGCCGCACACGCCAAAATGCTCACAGAAAGGCGCCACACGCAACTCCGAAAGCGCATGAAAGGCAATAGCCTGGGCTTCCATAAAACTTTTTTTCTTGCGGGTAATGCGCAGGTCAACCACGTCGCCGGGTGCTACACCGGGCACAAATATCACCATGTTCTCGTAGCGCGCCAGGCACTTGCCCTCGGCTACCATCTCCTCGATGCGTATGTTTTCGAGTACCTCGAATTTATTTCTTTGCTTCTTTCTCACGATGGTGCAAAATTAGAAAAAAATGAGGACAAACGAGAACAGGGATTAAAATTGCAAGCAGCCTCTGCTTGCATTAACCTACGTGTCAAAAAGCTCCCTCGCCCTGTGGGAGAGGGCTGGGGAGAGGGCATCTTTTTACTTGGAAAGCTCTTGCAATTACCGTCCTCCTAACCTCCTGCCAGCGGGAGGAGGGACTTGAAAAAGATAGAGTCTCGCAGCAAAGGCTGGAGGAATTTAAAAGTAGCTGAATTATCCTGCTATAATTGCGAAGGATTTAAAACAATAAGTACAAAAAGGCGGCGGAGCCACAACATGCGCTTCTATCCAAAACTCTGCCTGGCGCGGACAATTCCTTGCAATCAACAATAATCAATATCTTTGCAGAAGCATTTCAAGCAGAGCGAAATTACATGAAAAACAAGGTTGTTCTAATCACAGGCGGCACATCCGGTATTGGCAAGGCACTGGCCTTCGCGTTTGGCAGGGCAGGAGCGCGGGTGGCTTTCTCGGGCCGCAAGCAGCAGGGGCTCAACGAAACCAGCGCGGAACTGGCACAGGAAAGCATCGATCACCTGGCGATTCAGGCGGATGTGAGCAAGGAGGCTGACTGCGAGCGCATGGTGCAGGATACCCTGGCCAGGTTTGGGCAGTTGGATATTCTGATAAACAATGCCGGAATTTCGATGCGTGCCTTGTTTGAGGACCTGGACCTGGATGTGCTGCGGCAAGTGATGGACATCAACTTTTGGGGTACCGTGTACAGCACCAAGTATGCGCTGCCGTATATAAAAGCCACTAAAGGCTCGGTAGTGGGCATTTCTTCTATTGCAGGTTATAGGGGGCTGCCCGCCCGCACGGGTTACTCTGCCTCCAAGTTTGCCATGCACGGTTTCCTGGAAACGCTGCGCACCGAACTGCTTTACTCTGGCGTGCATGTATTGCTGGCCTGCCCCGGGTTTACGGCCTCCAACATACGTAACACTGCCTTAGCTGCCGATGGGCAGCAGCAAGGCGAAACCCCGCGCACGGAAGAGAAGATGATGAGCGCCGAAGAAGTAGCCTCCAGAATTCTGCAGGCCACCATCAAGCGCAAACGCGACCTGGTGATGACCACGCAGGGAAAACTGGCCGTGTGGGTGAACAAGCTCTTCCCGAGCCTGGCCGACAAGCTGGTTTATAACGTGATGGCAAAAGAAAAAGACTCGCCTTTACAGCAGAACTAACTTTACGCGCCTCAGGCGCAGGGAGGCTGGTGCCGTCAGCTTTATACGAGTGCCTTGTTAACTGAAGCGCAGCTTCCGCTACCGGTTAGAAATAGTAAACAGTGCCTCCGCCGCCGCCGTTGAACCTTGGGTTTACGACGTTGTTGAACAGGGAGCCGAACCTGTAGCGGACGCCAAAGTTAAAGAAGAAATCATAGTTGGAGTTGAGCTGCCGGCGACGCGTGAGCAGGTCCTGGTCGGTTACATTGCCCTTGATGATGTTCAGCTGATCGTGCTGTATGGCGTAATAGCCTCCAAGGTTAAACGAAAACCCCTTGAACAGGCGGATGTCCGCGAAGCCGGAGAAGGAGAGCCTCTTTTTTGACAGATCGTGGAAGTAATGGCTGTAGGAGGTGGATCCGCTGATCTGCCCCCATTTCTGGTTATAGCTCAGGTCCAGGGACAGGCTCTGCTGAAACCGTAGCTCGGAAGTTTCGGAATAGATCGTTTCCTCGATGTAGTTAAAGTAGCGCGGGCCTGCTTTGTACATTAAACCCAGGTAGCGGTTATTTGACTCCGAGTAAGGGAAGAAATTGTATTCGATGGCCGGCATCACAGCCAGGTCCAGGTCATAGTTGCTGTAATCCGATTTCGTCCCGTTGATAAATCCGCCGGCCGATAAATGCTTGCTGAGCGAGAAAACAGTGGTGTTTCTGAAACCATAGCGCTCGTTGGTGTACCTGAATTCCTCGTCGCCTTCGCCATAGCGGTTATTGTCCTGGTTGGCGCTCAAAGAGAAATTCGTTTTGAGTTTATCTGTTACACGGTTTGCGCTGATCTCGCTGCTGAGGCTGTTGCTGGAGTAGTTCTTGTCGCCGCTGAAGTAGCCTCGCAGGCTCAGGTTAAAAACCCAGAAGTTCCAGGGGTCCTCTGCCGGATTGGTGGCTATCTCCGTTTCCTGGCTCTCCGTGTTTTTGAATGTCACCAACAGGTCGTTGGCCTTATCTGTTTTAAGGATGTAGGGTAAGAGGCCCAGTTTAATGATCTCAGTGCCTTCTTTTCTGTCTTCAGCGTCGGTGGCGGTGGCCTGGCGCACGTAAGATCTTACCTCTTTCATGCCTTCAAACTTATCCCTTCCTTCAAACTGCAACTTGTATTCGCGCCCGCCACTGCCCGTAGCTTGAGAAGTGATCAGGATATAGACATTGGCCTGGTAGCGGTCGTTCACATAGTCCACAAACGTGATCTCGCGCTTGATGTAGTCTTGGTCGCAAAAGGTTTGACAATCAATAAAAACCCTAAGGTTCTCCGATTTGGCCGCAGGTGTTTGCGCGTGTAGCGAAAGTGCACAGCAAAAGAGAAGGATAAAACAACAGATTGTTTTCATATAACCAGGAGGTGTTTTTTGAGTTGTGAGTAAATCCCTAAAAAATCTCCTAAATATATAAAATTGACATCTGAAAATATACTGGTTCTAAAATATATTTTTGAGTGTGGGTTTTATTTGTTGATAGTTAGGGAGGTAAGTGCTTGTTTAGTTGCTTGTTAGGGTAACAGGGTGGGGTGCTCGTATTAAGGCAGTTCCAGTAAGTTGTTTTTACGCACATAGGCTATGTTGCCTTTCCAACGGATCTCGTACCAGATATCCTGTTCGCCTGTGATGGGTACTTTATGGCCTTCGGAGGCCGTGGCAATCCATTTGGCGCCAGCTGAGGGAGCTGACATAATAGCGACTGCGTTGCGGCGCACGATTCCGGCATCGCCTAAATCGAGGAAATTAATATAGTAAAGTATAAACAGTAAAAAGGCCGTAAAACCAAAGCGGAAGGTTTTTGTGAAAACGTGCCCTTTGCGCCAGCTAAAAAACATAACAGTGGCGATAACCACCGCGCTCAGCAGCATGAGCTCCAGAATGCGCATATAATGCTTGCTGAGCTGTGTTTTAAAAAACTGCAGGTCGTTGTACTCATACCCCTGCAAGCGATGGGCCTGGGCCAGTTCCTCCATCTTTTTAAGCGTAGAGCGGCTGGGGTCTTTGGTATAGAACAGGTGCAGGTAATACATGGCGCCTGTATAATTGTGGAGCCCTTCCTGAATGTAGGCCATCTTGAGCAACATTTGAGGGGAGTAAAGCTGTTGCTTTTGCAATATTGACTCGTAAAGCCCAAACGCCTCGGAATAATGCTGCTGCTGGAACAAAGAATCCGCTGTTGCTAGCGCTGTTTTATCTGCCTGACAGTAAGCTGGTTTTGCTAAAATGACCAAATTAAGCACTAAAAAAGCGGATATTTTAAACCAAAGATTTTGCATTTAAACAGATGGTTGTTACTTTTGCATCGCAATTCAGGGAAACGTTCTTGAGAATGCAAGTTAATAAAAAGATTCTGTAGCTCAGCTGGTAGAGCAATACACTTTTAATGTATGGGTCCTGGGTTCGAATCCCAGCGGGATCACAATAGAAAGGAAAAGCCATTTTATTTTAGAAAGACTTTTCCTTTCTGCTTTTATAACGAGCAGGCAAATGCTGAAATTTTAGTTTGGAACTTTAAAATAAAGCGTCTAATTTTGCCAACCCAATTAAGGGATAAAATAGTACCGATTCTGTAGCTCAGCTGGTAGAGCAATACACTTTTAATGTATGGGTCCTGGGTTCGAATCCCAGCGGGATCACAAAAGCAAAGGAGCCTGTCATCGTGCGATGACAGGCTCCTTTGCTTTTGTGATCCTTTTAATTCTCGCACATCCTTTCTCCTTTTTAGTGTTGCTCTGGCAGTCCCTTGTATGCGTACAGAGCAAAGGCCAGGTTTGGAGCACCTTTAAAGTTGTTCTATAAATATTTGGACTAACTACTCTCCTGTAGCCAGTGAGCGCACTTATCACTTGTCACAGGAAAATCAGGACTACCATTTTGGAAAAAGCTTTTAAAGAAAAGGAGAACAAAAGTGAAGCAAGTACTGTATTTAAGCAAATACTTAAACAAAGCAAGTTATGCTTCAATACGACGTATTTGTGATTGGCACTGGCATGGCTGGAGCCGCCATTGCTAAAAAGTGTGCTAAGGCAGGATTGAAAACAGCCATCACTGATTTTAGGCCTTATGGAGGCACATGTGCCCTGAGAGGATGCGATCCCAAAAAAGTACTTATAAATGCGGCCTCACTACGCGAGCAGGTGCGTACGCACCTTGGCAAGGGACTGGAAGGTGACGTGAATATCAATTGGGAGCAGCTAATAGCTTTTAAGGAGACTTTCACTTCTCCTGTGCCGGCAGACATGGAAAAAAGTTTTAATGAGGCTGGAATCACGACGTATCATGCACCTGCATCCTTTCTGGACCAAGGTGTTTTACAAGTTGGCAATGATATTATAACTGCTGAGAAAATAGTGATTGTTACTGGAGCACGCCCCAGGAAACTTAAGTCCATAGGGAACGAACATGTAATTACGAGCGATAAGTTTTTAAATCTTACGGTATTGCCAGCGCACATTACATTCCTGGGCGGGGGCTATATTTCGTTTGAGTTTGCGCACCTTGCGGCAAGAGCAGGATGCCGTGTCACCATCATAGAACATGGCTCACATCCACTTAAGAACTTTGAGAAAGAGATTGTGGAGCATGTAGTCAGCGTGTCAAATTATGCAGGGATTGACATAAGGTTAAACTGTACTGCAGAGCGCATTGAGAAAGTTGCGGATGGGTACGCTGTTAACATACAAGGGGAGAAATGTAAAGAAACAGTAAATACCGGCCTGGTTGTAAGCGCGATTGGCCGGGTTCCTGAAACCAAAAAGCTGAATTTAGAACTTGGCCACGTAGCGTGCGGCAACAGAGGCATAAAAGTAAATGAGTTCCTGCAAAGCGTTTCGAACCCTCGTGTTTACGCAGCAGGAGATGTGGCAGATACAGCTGGATTGCCTTTAACACCTGTAGCTGTTTATGAGGGGCATTACCTCGCTACCAACATCATAAAAGGCAACACCAAAAGGATCAATTACCCCGAGGTTCCCACAGTGGTCTACACCATACCAGCCATGGCCTCTGTCGGGTTAACAGAACAACAGGCCAAAGCGCAGGAATTTGATTTTGAAATTAACTACCACGATGCACGCAATTGGTTTAACGGCCGCAGGCACCGGGCAAAAGCCTACGCTTCTAAAGTGTTGGTGAACAGGAGCGATGGCCGTATACTTGGTGCGCACTTAGTTGGGCCATACGCAGAAGAAACTATCAATATATTTGCGCTAGCCATGAAAGCAAACCTAAAAGCCATAGATCTTAAAAGTTTCCCCTTTAGTTACCCAACTATGTCTTCTGACCTAAGTTATATGGTATAAGCGGTCTTTAATAGGCAGCGAAAAATCATAAGTCATTTCTTTTTTTAAGATTTTGCTTAAATAGTGAAATGACATAATTTTGCAGTATTATCAGTTAAAAAAACCGGAACCGATGAGGCCAGAGAAGATGAAAGCATGTATCAGGGTTTATGCGAATGAGCACCAGATAAAGGCTTGTAAACAGAGAATAGATGATTTAAGGTATCCTTTGCGTGCGCTTGCACATACCTTAAGCCTGGCAGGAAACGAGGTCCGGTTTAAAATTCTTTTCCTGCTGCACGAAGAAGGGGAACTGTGTCCTTGCGACATAAGCGATATACTGACGATGACCGTTCCCGCCATCTCGCAGCATTTGCGTAAGTTGAAGAAGGGCAATCTAGTGACTACAAAAAAGGTTGCACAAACAATTTTCTATTCGCTAACACCTGAAGGGGAGAAACAGCTTTTGCCTTATTTTGAGTTAATCGCTGACAGACAACGGGATAAGGCTCTATGAAAAAGCGAGCTATTGAACTAAAAGAACAGAGCGAACCTGCTCAAAGGGCCTGGATTGGCGCCGGTTTGCTCTCGGCCGTGGCTGCTTCCTTGTGCTGCATTACTCCTGTGCTTGCATTGCTGGCAGGCACCAGCGGAATTGCTGCTTCATTTGCATGGCTTGAGCCCCTACGACCTTACCTGGTAGGGTTAACTATTCTGGTATTGGGCCTTGTCTGGTATAAAAAACTTAAGCCGGTTAAACTAACCGGATGTGCTTGTGACTTAACTCCAAAAACTAAATTTATGCAAACTAAACTATTCTTAGCTGTGGTAACAGTATTTGCTGCCGCTATGCTGACTTTCCCTTCCTACGCGCATGTTTTCTACCCTCAAACGCAGGGGCAGCAGGCAACAGCAGACACAGCCAATGTCAAGACAGTAGAAATCAAAATCAAGGGGATGACCTGTAGTGGGTGTGAAGGGCACGTGAACAGTGAAGTAAGCAAACTGGCCGGTATCTTAAAGATCGAAACCTCCTATGACAAGGGAAACACAGTGGTGAAGTTTGATAAGTCTAAGACTGGAATAAAACAAATAACGCAGGCTATAAATGCTACAGGGTATAAAGTAACGGAAATAAAGAAAAACTAATATGAGCCCAACAATGCTTGAGAGCACCATTACCTGTCCTGTTTGCGAATACCAGCAAACGGAACAAATGCCTACCGATGCTTGTCAGTACTTCTATGCGTGTGTAAAGTGCCAAGCTGTGCTAAAACCGAAACAAGGGGACTGTTGTGTGTTCTGCAGTTATGGAACTGCCCCTTGTCCGCCTATTCAGGAAGCGAACAATTGCTGCAGATAAATGCTCTGCACATTTTATAAAGTACCTGATAAGGAAAACAGTAGTGAAACCTGATATGTGCAAATACCCTAAGCAGGTTTTTGATGCCTAGTCCTGAATAGGCCTAAAACGACTAGCGCCCCGCAACTGTAAGCTAAGCCTCTACTTTATACAAAGTCTCAAAGAGTTTATACTTGTACCGAGGATACTCCCGCATTACGGTTGTTAGGGCAAACAGCACCCCGCCGATCAGCACCGGGTAGATCAGGTAGAGCACAGGGTGCAGCAATGGCAGGAAAAGCATCCCGAAAAGACCCATCCCCAGAAAATTGTACAGGTAACTTACCTTCGCGTCGAAGCTGAACAGGCCGCCTTTCACCGCCTTCGGGCTTACGAGAGAGGCAATCAGGCTAAAAGGGACCAGGAGAAGCACAGCACCGGCGTACATGATAAAGATGAACATGGCATTGGGGTGATTGAAAAAGGCCACGTACAGAAAGGTAAGTATGGCATCCAGCAGCAGGGGCACCCGCAGGGGCAGCAAACTGGCTTTCAAAAAATCTTTATAATTGCCGCTGGTGCGTTCTATGGTAAGCCATAGGTTTTTGTAGAAGCCCCACACATTGTTAAAAACATAGGCAAAGATGATGACAGGTCCTACAAAAAGCCAGAGCGTCACGTTTTTGTCAAAGATGTGCTCCCCTTGCTTGACAAACGAAAGCGCATCAGCTGCCAGAAAGAACCCTTTAAACACCAGGCCAAATATGATCATTTGGCGGGCCAGTTTGTGGTTCTTAAACAGCCTCCAACCCAGGCTGCGGCGGGCCTCCTGGCTAGCACTTGCTTCTTTTCGGCGGGGTTCGGCAGCGGATTGCTCTAAAAAGAAATTCGCACCAGTCAGGAAGCCGAGGCTGGCCAGGTGTACGACCAGGTAAAGCCATTCGTGAGAGGCTGTGAACATGGGCACACGCACTTGCAAGGCCACAAAGCCACCGGCCAGCACAGCAGCGGTTATAAAATGCCTGTGCAGCCAACGCACTTTACGCTCTACAAAAATCTGAAGCGCCCGCAGGGTTACATGAGCGGTAAAGATCAGCACAGTGCTTTGCAGAAAATGCAGCAGGGTGTACTCCGGCGACATCAGAAAGAGCAACACCAGGAAGTTAAACAGGAAAAAGTAAAAAGGTGAGACAAGCTCTACCACAAACTCCGCCCAGAACTTTTGTTGCGCGCTTACGGGATAGATACGAGGAATGAGCACAGACTTAGGAATGTAAGCCGGAAAGAAACCCCGAAGTATGATGATGGCCAGTAAAAGGAGGTTAGCATACTGTAACACCTGCTGTACACCGGGGGTAATGCCGCCTTCCTGTGCCTTTGTTAGCAAAAAGGAGAAAAGCCAGCTATAGAAAGCAGAGCCCACTATGCCCAGGCCAAGCAACAGCATGCGCTGCGTCTTTTTCTGACGGAACAAACCGGCAACGCGTGCTCTACAAGAAAATAAGATCAAATCCATCAGTTTCGGTTAGGTGTTGGTGTTTGGCTAGAATGTTGGCCGTGGTAAGCCATTACAAGGTTTCGCGCTAAAATCTCACTAGGTCAGCATCCAGTCGATGTTGGTCTCACTGCTGGACTGGTGCGGGGTGAGCAGCTGAAACAAAGCCTGGTCGATCAGGTTATCGCCATTCATGGTGAACTCACGCAACGAGCCGTTGTACAGAAGCTGGCCATCATGCAGCACACCAATGTGCGTTGCCACTTTCTCTACATAGTTCAGGTCATGCGAAGAAATCAGCACCACCCGGTTGGGCGTGCTGTAATTGCGGATAAGGCGCACCAGCAACTGGGCTGCTATGGGGTCCAGGCCAGTGAAGGGCTCATCTAAAATAAGCAGCTCTGGTTTATGCAGGATAGCAGCCGCAATGCCTATTTTCTTTTTCATACCTGTAGAATACCCCGCAATGTTCTTATGAAGCGACTCCTGATCGGTAAAGAAATAGTTGGTAAGGCTGGTTATGCGTTCGTACGCTTCAGTAGGGGCTAATTTGTACAGCTTGGCTGTGAAATTCAGGTATTCCAGGCCGGTAAATTCTTCGATCAGGGGGTTATCCTCGCAGAGCGCGCCCAGGTTTTTTTTAATGGCCTGGGCCTCCTGGCTGTAGTCCAGGCCAAAAAGTGAGATACGTCCGGAGTCGGGTTTGATCAGATCCAGCAGGCAATTCAGGAATGTGCTTTTCCCGACCCCGTTTTTGCCCAGCAGGCAATAGCACTCTCCCTTTTTAATTGACAAATGCAGGTTCTGAAAAACCTGCTTCTTTCCGAACGCCTTCGACAGCTCACTGATCTCTACACTCATAAAAAATATATAACGCTTATTCTTACATAGTTACAACAACCATCCTGGTATAAAGTTAAGTGCACGCTTGATAAGTGCTAAATTATTGATCGATAGCGCTGGTTTCGTAAAAACTGCAATAATTACGCCATGCTCACGAAGTGTGCCAGCCTTTTGAACAAGTTTTACTTATAAGATGGTTTCTCGCTTTCCAGAATATAATTTTATTTTATTTCTTACTAACGGAAGTAGGGTAATTAATGGCAAGTAAATCAGTTACTTAGTGTTGGCGTGTAGGCATGCTGCTTAAAGGAGGCAAGGGAGTGGGCGTAGCGTGTTGCAAATATCAAAGTAGCTCTTTACTTTTGCACACACTCTTACCAGCGCACGTGGTGAAATTGGTAGACACGCCACCTTGAGGGGGTGGTGCCTTCGGGTGTGGGAGTTCGAATCTCCCCGTGCGCACATTTTCTTCTTCCGGAGAAACCTAAAGTATAAACGCCTCCGGCAACTTGGCCGGGTAGGCATCCTCCACTAGCCAACGCCACGTCAGGCCAGTTACAATTTTAGATTACCTGTTTTTTTCAAAGGGGTTTTCGGGTTTTACCAGCATCACTTTCTCTCGTTCCACCACCACCGATCCGGGCGCAGCGCCTTTCGGCTTCCTTACCCATTTTTTAGGTGTGTACAGCACCGGGCAGAGCGAGTCGTTTTTACGTTTGCTATAGTAGGCTGCCAGCTGTGCCGCTTTTTCGAGCACCGTATTCGGCATGGTTTTACCGGCCTGGTGCTTGATCACCACATGCGACCCTGAAACATCTTTGGCATGCAGCCACAGGTCTTCTTTGTAGGTATGGCGCTGGGTGAGCACGTCGTTGTTCTTAGCGCTTTTGCCTACCAGTATCTTATAGCCCTCGGTCTCAAACACGCGGAACGGGATCTCCTGCTGTGCCTGCTGCTTGGTGCCAAGCAAGTGCGCAAAATCGCGCAGAAAGCTTTTGAGCTGCTTAAAATCCGTGGCTTCGCCTAAGGCCTGTAAGGCATCTTCGAGCACGATCACCTCCTCCAGCTTGCGCGCTGCTTTCTCTTCCAGTTGCTGCACCTCCAGGTGCTGGTTTTTGGCTTTGCGGTACAGGCGCTCCGCAAATTTCTGTGGTGTCTCGGTCTGCTTTAGTTGGTAGGTGCGGGTTTGGTCAGTGTAAAAATCATAGAGGTCGATGGCTGCCGTACGGGGCGGTATGTTGGTCAGGTTAGCCATGATCACATCGGCTGTCTGTGCATACGACTTGTCGTGCAGCAGTGTCTTGTGGCGGGTCTCGGTTTGCGCCAGCACGGTTTGGGTGGCGTGCAGCCTGCGCTCCAGCTGTAGTTTGGCCTGGCTATGCTGCCGCTCATAACCGGTTTCAGAAAGGTAATAGCGGGTATAGGCATTCAAGGCAGCTATTGGGTCCTGGAAGGTGTGCTCCAAGTCACCGACAGGTAAAAGGGATAGGCGCAGTTTGCCAGCCATGCGCGTGATGTAATATTGCTGCGGCGCTTCTAAGATGTCCAGCAGCTGCTGCACCAGTTCCCATTTTGCGCTCAGGGGCAACTGGCTGTACTGCCGCTGCTCCAGGTATAGGGCCGGCAAGTCGCCAAAGGTGGGGTAAACTTTTCGCAGGTTACCATCGGCTGCCGCAAAGGCTTCGTAGTGCTGGGGCAGTGGCCGGTCCATTTGCAAGGGGTGCAGGTCGGCGTCAGTAGCAAATTTGCTCTGGAACAGCACCGGCGAATGGCCCTTCTGATAAAGGATGACGTTGGCCCTGTTGCCAAACAGTTTAAAGAGCAGCTGCATGTTTCCGCTGAGCTTCAGGTAAAAGCTTCGCTCATTCAGGTGCTGTACCACTTGCTGCACTTTTTTCCCGAGCATGGCACCCATCAAGTCCACACTGTTGGCGCGGGCGCGGTTAAACGTTTCCGGGAAGGAGAGCGAAGTGAAATGAGGGCTCAGGAGCGCTTTTATATAGAATTCCTGCCTGTCGTTTGCAAAGCCAAGTATAAGCTCATCCTTGTTCTGGCTGAAAGCCGTCCGAACTTCCATGCCTACCAGCCTGGCTTGCAGTACTTGCGTGATCTGCCTTAAAAAATAGTAGTTCTGGTGCATGTATAAATTATAAGTAAGGAGGCTGTAAAAAGAACAAAAACCCGCTCACACCAAAAGGTTGTGCAATAAGGGCAAGCATAGCTTAAAAGGAATTTATCTGCATAGCGTTCAACAAACCACCTGCAACGGAAACTATACTTCTATCTGCAAACCGTCATAAGCTAGCCGGATAAAATCAGGAAGCTCCAGCTCCACCTCGCGGTGCGAGCCTAGTAAATGGCTGATATGGGTGAGATAGGCCTGTTCCGGTTGCAGGTCTTCTAGTAAGGCGATGGCTTCCTGCAAAGAGAAATGCGAGATGTGCGTTTCTTTACGGAGTGCGTTCAACACGACAACTTTGGAGCCCCTGATCTTTTCTTTTTCAGTTTCAGAGATGTAATTCGCATCGGTAATGTATGTAAAGTCGCCTACCCGAAAGCCCAGGATCGGAAGTTTGTAATGCTTGACGCGGATAGGAATAAAGGGCACGCCCTCTACCTCGAAGGGGGCCTCGCCGATGGGGTGCAGCTGCACCTGCGGAATGCCGGGATACTTGAAGTCGGCGAAAATGTAGGCAAATTCTTTTTTAAGCTGCTCCAACACGCGTTCCTCGGCATACAGTGGGATGTCTTTGCGCTGGGAAAAATTGTAGGCCCTGATGTCGTCCAAACCGGCGGTGTGGTCTTTGTGCTCGTGGGTAAAAACCAGGGCATCCAGTTTGCGAATGCGTTCGCGAAGCACCTGTTGCCGGAAATCGGGCCCGGAATCGATGATAATGCTTTTGCCGCCTACCTGCAGGTGCACTGACACGCGCAGGCGGTTATCGCGGTAATCCACGGAGCGGCACACCTCGCAGTTGCACCCGATAACTGGTACGCCCTGCGAGGTGCCCGTGCCTAAAAAAGTTACTTTCAATTGGCTTGTTCCTGGTTTCGGATTTCCTGGTAAAGCTGCCGGTTCTTTTCGGTCAGCAGGGCCTCATCCACTGAAATGGTGCGCAGGATATCGTATAGGCAATTAATCTTGCCTTCCAGGCTGAAGTATTTGTTTACCACAGCCACCTTCATGTCCTTCAGCACGCAGTAGCCGGCCTTAAAATTGCCTTTCTCGTAACGCAGCACAAAATCTGACTCTGCAAAAATATCCTCCAGCTTGGTTAAGAAAGGCCGGGTATACTTTAATTGCATTTACTGTGCTGTGTACTTCTTAACGGTTAAAACCAAGGCATCGAAGTCAAGCGGCTTAGGCAGGTAGTCGTTGATGCCTACTTCTTTAAAATCTTCCATGGTGTAGTTGTTGGCATTGCCCGTCACCGCGATTATTGGAATATTGGCGATGTCTTTGTTCTCGTTCGCACGTATTTCACGGGTACAGTCCATGCCGCTTTTCACAGGTATGTTCAGGTCCATTAATATTGCATCGATCTTGTTGTTTTCAACCTGCTTGATCACTTCGCCGCCATTTTTGGCGGTCAGAATCTTGTAGTTCTGAAGTTCCAGTATCTTTTTGGTCAGGTTCAAAATCACAGAGCTGTCCTCTGCGATCAGGATAGTTTTATCTGCCATAGGTGTATACTAAATGATGATTTCCTTATATGCTTTACGATAGTTATCATACTGCGCCAATAGTTTAACAAAGGTATCATTCACAGATTCAAACTGATCGTGTTTGATATCATGCTCCAACTGCTTGGCTACTTCGGCCAATGGATTTATGCCAAGGGTGAAGCCGGTGCCCTTAAGCTGATGCAATGTACTCAAAATACTTTTGTAATGTTGTGCTTGCAGCTCTTTTTTGGCCCCCTCCAGCAGTTCTGCGGCTTCTTGCTCAAACTCTGTGTACAGTTGCCGGGTAAAATCTGCCCCCCCAATGCTGCGCAATTGCTCTACTACACTTACATCAATTATCTCGGGAAAAGCCGTGGGCCCAGGTGCTGGTTCCTCCTCTATAACAGGGTGAAGAGCAAATCCTTTTTGCTCCTCCCACTTTGTGATCATGGTATACAGATCGGAGCTTTTAACAGGTTTTGATATGTAATCATCCAGGCCCTGGGTTATGAACTTATCAGCATCATCTTTCATGGAATAGGCCGTCATGGCGATGATGGGAGGGCAGGTGTCGGCAAGCTTCTCTTTAATGTGCATGGTGGCCGTAATACCATCCATCTCGGGCATCTGGATATCCATAAACACGATGTCGTACTTCTTTGATATGGCATGCTGGATCGCCTCAAAGCCATTGGATGCAATGTCAGTCTGGCAACCAAGGCGCTCCAGCTGTTTCCAGGCCACTTTTTGGTTTATCTGGTTGTCGTCCACCAATAGTACCCGGGGGTTGCTGTTCAGCATCTTATACTCGTTACTCTGTAGCTGCTGATGTTTCAGGCGTTCTTTTACTTCTACCTCGTTTGCCTGACGCACTTTGATTTCAAACCAGAAGATACTGCCATCGTTCGGAATCGATTCTACCCCAATATCACCACCCAGCAGCTGGGTAAGCTGCCTCGAAATGGCAAGCCCCAGACCCGTGCCGCCAAATGTCTTGGTCGATGAGTTGTCCAGCTGTGTAAAGTCGGTGAAAAGTAAGGCCTGGTTCTCATCCGAAATACCGATGCCGGAATCCTTTACGCGCACCTGCAACTTGTATGCATCCTTTTGCATGAATTTGGCGTCCACGTGGATACTCACCTCGCCGGAGTTTGTAAACTTAATGGCATTGGATGTCAGGTTCGACAGTACCTGTAACAGCCTGGTCTCGTCCGTAATAATGTAGCGGGGTGTTTCCGGGGAGATGGAATACGTGAACAGCAGATCCTTTTGCTGAGCGCGGTTGGCAAACAAACTGTGGATCTTACCCAGTGTTTCGTGCAGGTCCACGCCACTTTCATGAATAACCAGCTTGCCGGCCTGTATTTTGGATAGGTCAAGAATGTCATTCAGAATAGCCAGGAGGGCATCCGAAGATTTACGGAGCGTATCTATATACTCGCCCTGCTCCGGGTCCGTGTTGATCTGGTTCAGCAAATCGATCATGCCGATGATGCCGTTCATGGGGGTGCGCAATTCGTGGCTCATATTAGCCAGAAACTGGGTCTTCACTTTCAGCAGGTTCTCAGCCTCTTCTTTGGCGGTTAGTAGCTGGTATTGTGTGAGTTTTAACTCTGAGATATCGCGGGCCACCCCTTCCAGGCCCACCGGATTACCCTCTGTGTCATAGGACAGGCGGGAGTCTATCATGAGGTTCTTAACTGTGCCATCCTTGCAGATCATGTTCAGCTCATATTCCCGGATGCTTTCCTGCTGCATAACCAGGTTAGTAACCTTGGCCCTCTCGTTCTTATCCTGGTAGAGGATCTCGGTCTTTTTCCCGATCAGCTCATTTTCGCGATAGCCCAGCAGGTTATAAACAGAGGGGCTGACGAGTTCGAAAGTGCCATCCAGCGATACCCTGTAGTACACATCCTGGAAAGACTCAAACACATGCCTGAATTTCTCCTCGTTCTCTGCCAGGGCCAGCTGCGACTTTTTCTTGTCTGTAATATCCAGGGCTATGCCAGATATCTCGTCAAAACTGCCATCCTCCAGGTAAATTGGGCTCAGGTATACTTCCCGCCAGCTCTCCGGGTTTTTTAGGTGCACCTCAAAATGCTGTGGGTAGCCTTCAAACGCCATCCTGTATTTATCACTCCAGTATTCATAGGAGTTCTCATGCAGCTCCAGCATGCTCTCCTCATCCAGGCGGGTTAGGGGCAGCAGCTTCTGGTTATTACGCAGCTCAAAAGTGCTGGCAAAATTCTGGTTAAAGGAGGTTAGCTCAAATTTGCGGTTTAAAGACCACATGTGATGCGTTCCGCTCTCAAATATGGCATTTAACCGGGCGTTCTGGGTGTTTATTTGTTCCTCGTTGCGCTTCCGCTCAATAGCCAGTGCCACCTGGTTTGATATAAAGTGAAGGATTTCAATATCTGTGTGCACATAAGCTTCCGGGTTATGGTAGTCCTGTAGCGTGATTACACCAATGATCCGGTCGCCGATGGCCAGGGGCGAGCAAACGATCACCTCCGGAATTGCCCCGTGAATCTTGAACTTTTCTTCTTTGGCCAGCTGCACCAGTTCTTGCTTCTGCATGTAAAGCGGCTTGCCTGAATCGATGATATACTCCGAAAGCCCTGTGGTGAAAGGGCGCTGCGACTGGGTTTTAGTGGCTTTGTCAATATACTGATCCACCAGGTAAACGAAGTTGAGGGAGGTTCTCTCCTCATCGCAGAGTGCGATATAGATGTTGCGTGTTTCAATGATCTTGCTTAGCTCGCGGTGTATAGCCGAGTAAAGCGAGTTTAAGTCTTTGCTGCTTATGGCCAGGTTGGCGATGCTGTAGTATACTTTCTGAAGCCGCTCAGCTTTGATTCGGTCGGTGATGTCGTGCAGAATGCCCCGGGTAGCCACCGGGCGCCCGTCCTGCCAGCTGCAGGTAATACTCCCGATCAAATGCACGGGTTTACCGGCCTTGGTCAGAAACACGGTTTCTATCTTGTTCACATTTTCCCCTTTGTACAGGTTCCGGAGCTGGTAAATGAGCTTAGCCTTGTAATAGGGGTGTACAATGTCGTTCAGGGAGAGGGACTCAATATCCTCATCGGTGTATCCCAGCCGCTCTTTCCAGGCCCTGTTCACAAAGATAAACTTGTTGTCTGCCGAGATATTCTGGATCAGGTCATGGGCATTGTCAAACAGGTCCTGCAAGCGGATCTTATTATCCTTCAGAGCCTCCATGGCAATGCGCTTGTCCGTCATATCTTTGCCCACGCTTGTCAGGCCGGTTACCTCCCCTTCAGGCGAATACTCAAACATGCAGTTCCAGCGGATCGTTTTCAGTTGTCCGGTCTTCGTGATCAGGTCCCGTTCGTAATAGGAGTTCAGGTGCTTGGTTTCCAGGGAGCGCCGGAAATCCATTATACGCTGTTCCTTGTCCTGTGCCGGCACAAGCGTCTCATAAAAGTTCTTACCGATGAGTTCCTCGCGGCTGTACTCTGTGTAGGTCAGGAAATAATCGTTCGCGTACGCAATGTTGCCCTGTGTGTCGAGGCTGTAGTAGATCAGGTTTACCTTCTGCAGGAAATTCCTGAATTGTTGCATCGATTCCTGCACCACTTCCTCGCGGCGCTTAGCCAGCTGCGCCTGTTTACGCTGCGTAATATCGCGCTTAAATACCTGAATATAGGCCTGCCCATCAATAATCAAGCGGTTTACATTTAGCTCAGCATCGAAAAGGGTGCCATCTTTCCGCTGGTTTTGCCACTCAAACGTAACGGATTTTCCAGTAGCGAGTACCTCTGACATAAGGCGCTGGGCCTTTTCGGCAGAGTTAGAGCCGTCTGGCTGCAGTTCCGGTGAATAATCTGTTGGCGAACGGCCGATCAGGTCTTCGCGCGAACAACGGAAGAATTCCAGTGCCTTTTCGTTGCACTCCACCACAACGCCATCTTTAAACATCAGAATAGCATCGTAAGAGGCCTCGAACAGAAGCCTGTACTTATCCTCGGTTAACGATAGCTGCTGCAGCAGTTGATGCCGTGCAATGTAGTTGCCAATCGCGCTGCCGATAAAATCGAGCAAGGCTAGAAAGGATTGGGACATGCGCGGCTCATCGCCTGGCCAGACCAGGATAAAGGCCAGCAACTCCTTCTCGGTAAGTATAGGTACCAGGGAAAGGCTGCGTTGCGTGCTGGTTTTAAGAAACTTACGGGTATCGGTCAATGCCTTGCGCCTTTCGTTGGTCAGTAGGCGCTGCACCAGCCTCTTGCTGATGGGCAGCTCAGCCGGCAAGGCATGCGTACCGGTGTCGCCGGCGGAATAGGAGAGGCTTAAGGTGCTCTCGGCAGCATTATAATAGTAGACGCAGCCCCCCGTAACATCACTCTTGTCCAGGAGTTCATCCAGGGTGTTGCTCAAAACCTCATGCTGGCTGTCAGAACTGGAAAGGTTGGTGATCAACTGATTGACGAATTCAAGCTGATGGTTCCGAAAACGTACTTCCTGCTCAGCGCCGATCACCTCGAAGAGATTCTTAACATACCCAAAAACCACCTTCTCGTTCCGAAACATGCCTGCCTGCAGCGAGATCTCGACGGGCAGCAACTCCATGTTCTCCTCCCGGATCCACCACTCGAAACGCTGTGGGTTATCCTGAAGGACCTGGTTCAGTTGGGTCTTCAGCGATACGCGCTCAAACAGGTTCAGACCGAAGTTGCGGTAAATGGAATGGCCGACAAGGCTCTCCTTGCTTCTGTTTGCCAGTTTAATGGCACTCTCGTTCAGGTCTATGAACTGGCCCTCGCAGTCAAGTATAAACAAGGGCTCGCGGCTACTCTCAAATACATTGTGGTAACTGTCTCCATCAAAAGGAATCAGGGTGCAGGGTTGCCCCACGCCAGAAAGCTCCACACATACAAAACATGTACCCGCGTATTGCACCAGCCGGCAACTAAAGTGGTTTGTTTGGCAGGCGGTGCCTTCCCGATCAGCAAAGGTGCCTTCTGTCTTGTTGTTTTGCTGCAGTTCTGCCATCAGCTCCTCAAACGTACCGGGTTTAAGCCGGAGAAGCTCAGCTAAAGCATTGGCGGAATAATACACAGCTCCATCTACCTGAAACAGGTCAGCCTCAGCGTTTGTCGCCAGCACCTGTCCGGTTGGCAGGGCAACGACAAGCCCATGGGTGGGCTCTACAAGTTGTGCCAACACCTGAAGTAGCGCATTTGCGTGCACTACTGTCTGTTCCTGTGGCTGCTGGTTGAGTGTGTTTGGCATGAGCGTTTACTACTTGCGTACCTTAGGATAATTTGATCCAGACCTATCCTAAAATACTAATTTTACAAATTGAGTGAGTAAATTAGCAAAAATTTGCGTCATAGCGCCTATCTCTGTTGTTTATAAACAACAACTATTTACAGTTGGTGCGCTTTGCGATACTATTCCAGGCCTGCTTCCATGAAAAAGCTTTTTTTCGCTGTCACCACCGACCTCAACCACGACCAGCGCATGCAGCGTATCTGCGGCACCCTGGCCCGGCAAGGGTATGAGGTTGAGTTAGTTGGCAGGGAGAAGAAGGGCGCCGTCCCTTTGCAGGAGCAGCCCTACAGGCAGCATCGTTTTAAATGTTGGTTCAATAAAGGCAAGCTGTTTTACCTGGAATATATGCTGCGTTTGTACTGGTACCTGAACCAGCGCAACTACCACGCCCTTTGCGCCATAGATCTGGACACGGCGCTGCCCGTTTACTTTCAGGCCAGGCGAAAGCGTGTGCCCTTTGTGTACGATGCGCATGAGTATTTCCCGGAGGTAGTGGAGCTGGTGGATAGAAAGCTGGTGAAGGCAGCCTGGACCGCCATTGAGCGTTTTATTATATGCCGGACAAGCTATGCCTACACCGTCACACAGTCTATCGCTGACATTTTTTTCAGCAAGTACCAAACCCGCTTCGAGGTTATCCGCAACATGCCGGTGCTACACCAGCATGCGGCTGTCCTGCAGGAGCCGCGCACCATACTTTATCAGGGCGCGGTGAATGCCGGCAGGGGGCTGGAGCAGCTGCTGGAGGCGATGGTGGGCCTGGAGGCCCGGCTGATCGTGTGTGGCGACGGGGACGTGCTGCCGCAGCTGAAAGATTTGGCAAAAAAGCTACAGGTGGCGCATAAGGTGGAGTTTATGGGCCGGCTGTTGCCCCAGCAGTTGCGCGCCATTACCCGGCGTTGCCAGGTAGGCACCATGCTGCTCGAAAACAAAGGGCTGAGCTACTACTATTCTCTTGCTAACAAATTTTTTGATTACGTGCAGGCAGAAGTGCCCCAGCTGGTGATCGACTTCCCTGAGTACCGGGCGCTTAACCAAAAGTATGAGGTGGGCCTGTTAACCAGCCTGGATGTAGCAGAGATCAGGCAAAAGTTAACCCGTTTGTTAACTGACACGTGCTTATACAGGCAGCTACAGGATAATTGCGCCAAGGCGCGGCTGGACTTAAACTGGCAGCAGGAGGAGCAAAAGCTCATCCGGTTTTACGAGAACATATGGCAAGTATAAACAAACCAAAGTACCTGCTGGTGGTGGTGGGGCCTACTGCTGTAGGCAAAACAGACCTGTGTGTGCGGCTGGCAAAGCAATACGGAACGGTTATACTATCGGCAGATTCCCGCCAGTTTTACAAAGAGATGAGCATTGGTACGGCCAAGCCTAGCCCAGCCGAACAGCAAGGTGTTCCGCATTACTTCGTGGACTCGCACCACATTCGGGAGGAGTATAATGCCGGGGCTTACGAAACAGATGTGCTGCGCCTGGTAGCGGGGCTTTTTGAGAAACATGAAGTGGTGATCCTGACCGGAGGCTCGGGTTTGTATGTGCGCGCCGTGCTGGAAGGGATGGACGAGATGCCCGATGCTCACCCAGGTATTCGGGAGGCCTTAACCCGGCAACTGGCGGAAGTGGGCCTGGATCCCTTGCTCGCCAAACTACAGCACCTGGACCCGCTATACTTTTCGCAGGTAGACAAGGCTAATCCGCAGCGGGTGATCCGTGCCCTGGAAGTATGCCTGGCCAGCCGAATGCCATATTCTTCCTTTCGGAAAAAGGCGCAGACAAAGCGGCCATTCGAAATTATCAAGGTGGGCTTGAACCGTGACCGGGAGGAGCTCTACCAGCGCATCGACCAGCGCATGGACCATATGCTTGCCCAGGGCTTGCTCGAGGAGGTAAAAGCCCTGTATCCTTTTAAAGCGCACAATGCCTTGCAAACGGTGGGCTATAAGGAACTGTTCGATTATCTGGATGGCAAGTATGGCTGGGATGAAGCCGTACGGTTACTAAAACGCAACAGCCGCCGCTATGCCAAGCGCCAGCTTACCTGGTTTAAGAAACAGCCGGAAGAATATGCCTGGTTTCACCCACAGCAATGGCAGGAGCTGGTTAGTTACATAGACACCCGCATGCGTGATAAACGTGATTAATTTGGAACAAAATGGAGATTAGAAAGGATAACCGATTGCAATGTTCAGCACCATGCCATAGTCTCCGCTGAAGCTGCCGTTAAACTTATCCAGCACAAAGCGATTTCCTTTAGGCAGGTAGGGTACCTGTACCGGAATTCCTAGGTCCAGGCGTATCACAAAGAAGTCGACATCAATCCGTAGGCCAAACCCGGTTCCTATGGCCAACTCACTCAGAATGTCTGCCGCCTCAAATTTTGCACCCGGTCGCACCGGCTCGCCTTTGTCGTTCAGCGTTTCACGTAGCGACCAGATGTTACCCGCATCCACAAAAACAGCCCCTTTAAAGAAACCGGCAATTGGAAAGCGATACTCCACATTGCTTTCCAGCCGTATATCGCCGGTCTGATCGAAATAAGAGAAGGTGGCCAGGCTATCAGGTATCACATACGTGCCCGGACCGACGCTGCGCGCACGGAAAGCCCGGATGCTGTTCGGCCCCCCGATGGAGAACTGCTTGACATAGGGCAGGGTGGTGGAGTTGCCGTAAGAATAGCCCACTCCGGTAACCAAACGGGTAACCAGTTGGCTTTCGTCGCTCAGCTTAAAGTAATGCCTGAAGTCGTTATCCAACAGGATGTACTGCGCGAAGGCCTGGCCGATCAGGGTGCGCGGTTCATCGGCAGTGGGCTTCTCGGCACCAGACAGAGACGACAGGCCGCTAATTAGGTTGCCCGATAAATCGAGTGTAACCCTATCGAAGAATTTATTTGTGCGCTCCTCAAACATCTGTGTACTGAAGGTAGCCTGGTAAATAGAGCCAACTATAAACTGGTTCTCAAAGCTGCGGCGCAAGTATGGATTTGCCTGCAACAGGCTATCGAATACCTCGGTGCTGTTCAACTGTACATACTGCAAATTGATGGGGGTCACATCAAAAGTTAAGGTTTGCTTTGGGCGCCAGTTGTAGCCATAAGAAGCATTGTATGAGTTGAGCTGGAAAAAGTTTACCCTATTCAGGAAATTAAAGCCCAGTCCGATACGGGTTTGGGGTACAAATTCAGTACGTAAATTCCGGAGCTTCACCGGCGATAGAATCCGGGGGAGCGTTAAGGTGGTCTGAACCCCAAACTCAAATGAGGAGAGGTTACTGTTCTTAACTCCTGTTTCAGAACTGGCTGTGTTGCCCGAGCCCCTGCCGCCTACCTGCGACTCCAGGTTACCTGTAAACTCTACAGTAAGCAGTTCGGAGCCTCTAAAGGCATTACGATTCCGAAAGGACACGTTAAG
Organism: Pontibacter sp. GD13; assembly: GCF_058216355.1. Lineage (NCBI taxonomy): Bacteria > Pseudomonadati > Bacteroidota > Cytophagia > Cytophagales > Hymenobacteraceae > Pontibacter > Pontibacter sp. GD13. Next base: position 556,211 of record NZ_JBYZMQ010000001.1, on the reverse strand, counting down.
CCCTGGACCAGCAAAACCGTTGGATTTGGTTACCATTTTCACCTCTGCCCGTAACGATTTTCTTAAAGCTGGTGTCAGGTAGATGAAGGCGTCGAGCTGGTTGTTTTTTAGGGTATCCACCTGGTAATCGATGTTTACAAACTTGTAAGCAGAAAGGCCCGAGAGGCGCTTGGTGGTCAGCAGATGCTCTTCGCGGGTGTACAGGCTATCCTGCTCCAGAAAAACCCCTCGCAATAGATGCCGTGCTTTCACGTAGTTTTCGTTCGGAATGTAGTGGTAGCCCCTCACATCAACAGTATCGATAGTGGATAGACTATCCCCCAATGAAAATTCGGCATTAATATAGATATCATCTAAAGTATAGGCCTGCAGTGCTTTTGAGGCGGCGGCTTTTTTTACGCGCATCAGCACATCTGCCTGCCGGTTGCCTACAGTGGTATCCACGCTAAAAATGAGCAATTCCGGACTGAAGAAGTAATACCCCTTGTTTTTCAATATCCCATCAATCCGCACCCGCTCCTGCGTCATGGTAGTCAGGTCGTAGGGGTTGCCTGGCTGGAGCAGCGATGCTTGCCTGGTTTGCTCAATAGCCTGGTGCACAGGCAGTGAATCCTCCAGGATGTAGGCGATTTTGTTAAATCGGTAAGGCTCCCCTACCTTGGCCGTCCAATGTACGGTGGCTTTCTTTTTATTGATTTCAGTAGTGCTGTTTACCGTGTTGTTAAAGTAACCCCGGTTGTGCAGGCGGTTACTCATGATCTGGCTAACACTACCTGTGTCTAGAGTAGAAATAAGCACGGGAGGCTCTCCCAGCTTGGTCATAATAAAATGGCTGAAGCCTTTCTCTTTTTCTGTATAAAAGGCATTGTAAATAGCCAGTTTGGGGCGAAGGCCGAGAATGGATGCATTCGGTTCCGGGCGGACCGTGCCACTCAATTCAGTTTCCAGCTCCGCACTGCGCTTGCTGCTGTCTTTCTCACCTTTCACCGATACATCGTACCCGGCAAAAAGTGCATCGCCTTCGGGTATGGTCTTGGTTACGCTACAGCTGGTTACCAGCAGGAGGAGCAAAGAAATGAAAACCCGGTGGATACTGGTAATTTTTTTAAAGAGTATATCTACACGCATAAAGTACATTCTAGTTGGCAGATCTAAGTTTTTCGGCTGCTTCCTGTCGGCGCTCTGCCTCCTTGGCGCGTCGGTTCTCCAGGTTACGGAACAGATCGGAGAAGCTGTTATACTCCCGCGTATAGATCAGCGATACACCCGTTGCCCGTACATCGCCCCCTTCAACAATGCCCTCATACTGGTTTCGCTGAAAGCCCCGTACACGAAGCCTTCCATCCTCGGTTATGGAATACTCTACTGAAATATCGCCGCCGAAGCCGCTCATGGTCTGGTTAGACTGGTTGCCTCCCTCCAGGCCAATATCCGTGCCTACCCGCACGGTAAGCCTGTCGTTGAGGAATTGCTGGCGCAGTGCCACGTTCAGGTCCGTACGGCCCTGAGCTGAGCCGGAGGAGTAGTCCTCGTAGGAATTTACCCCCAGTTCCAGACCCAAACCACCTGCGTAGCGGTTGGTGAGTTGGTTCAGTTGGTCCGTCATTACCTGGCCTAAGCTGTTCCGGGCGGTGGCCGCGAAGCCTCCTCCGGAGCTGGAGAGGGGATCGGGGGCCAGGAAGCGGTTTAGTACCAATAGGGCAAACACCTGCTTGTTCAGCTCCGACTCATCCTGACGCAAGTTGCCCAGGCTACTCACCACCTCCGGGGGTACTCTGCCCTGTCTATCTTCGGGCAGTTGTATGTCAAAGCTGATTTCGGGGGTAAGTATATCCCCTTCAACGAACACCATTACCTGGAAGGGCACCTGGTTTCGCAGCACGGGGTTTAAGGTTCCGCCGGCCTGTGAGGCCACCAGCTCCTGGGGAGCTGCCTCCACATTGTAAATAGCTGTAATGTCCATGGTGGCCTGCAACGGGTCGCCTGTCCAGTTGATGTAGCTGCCCTGGGCAATGTCCAGTTCCCTGGAAGCCAGGTCGTAAAAATCCATGCTATACTTGCCGTCGGCAACTGTGTAACGCCCCGACATGTTTATCTCCCCGCTCGGTCGAACGCCTATGAACAAGGGATCTGCTGTACCGCGCACGGTTAACTGGTCGCCGGTGATGGGGTCGATGATGATGGTGATCGGAACCTGGTCTGTTACGGTCAGGCGAGCTTCTATGTCGGCTCCCACAAAGCCGGCAACTGTGGTGGTGTCCTCGTTTGGTCTATCCACAATAGCTGTCAGGGAGGGGTTCAGGTTTACGAACTCCACAATGCCGTCGCGCTCTGCCGCCCCGGCCTGGTCAGCAGGGATCACGGCGGTAAAATTGGAGCCGTCCAACACTTTGGCATCTACCTGAACCACGGGCTGTGCCAGGTCGCCGGTAATGGAGGCGTTTGCATCCACGTACACCGTGCCATAGAAAAGGTCATTGTTTTGTGCCGTAGAGTTGAGGGCCAGAAAGCGGTCTGTGTTCACTTTCAGGTCGAAGCGGTAGTCAGTGTAATCCTGGGTTAGAATGTTGCCGTTCACCACCAACTCATTGTTCAGCGAATCGGTTACGGTAAAGTTAGGGAAGCTGATGCCTGCCTCGTTAAACACCAGGCGCTCATCCTGCAAAGTGAACAACGAACCCAGCATGGTGATGTTGAACTGTGCCTGATCGAAGTTCAGCTCGCCCAGAATGTCCGGGTTTGCCAGGGTGCCGGCAATACGCAGGTTGCCCCTGGCTTTGCCATCCAGGTCCTCTACCATGCCCGCAGTAAAACCTTGAAGCGACGCCATGTTCAGGCTGGCAATGTTGGCGTTTAGGTTCAGCAGGGTAGCGTTGGCCTGAGGCTCCAGGAAGCCGGTGATGTTCACCTGGTTGCTGTTGCCACTCAGCTTCGCGTTGATGTTATAGCGTTCGCCGCTGGCACTTTGCGCCTCCAGAGCCAGGTCGCCGACAGGCACGCCCTGGTAGGTAAAGTCGGCAACCGTCAGGTCGGAGGTAAAGGTGAGGGTGCCCGAAAGTATGTTTTGCAGGGTAGCCTGCCCGTTCAGGGTGCCGTCCAGCAGCAAGCTGTCAGCTGGCTGAAAGGCACTCATCAGGTAGCCGATGTCGAAGTTATCGATGTTTACTTGCAAAGGGGCACCCGGTTCCACCGGCCCTGTGCTGATCAGCGAAAGGGAGCTGTTGCCCCGCTCCAGGCGAATGTTGTTGGCATACAGCAGGTTGGTGTCGAACTGCAGGGAGTTGTCGCCGGGCACGTTCCAGGTATCCCCCTTGATGATCACCTCATCCGGGTTAAATGTAAAGCGGTAACCGCGGCCCAGGCTGTTGAAAATGCCTCCGAGCATAAACTGTGTGTCAGTTGAGTCGGCGCCGGCTACTGTCACGCGCACCTGCAGGTTGTCATCGCGGGCGGCTCCCTCCAGGGTAACGTGCTGCATGTTCAGCGAAGGCGAAAGAATTTTCTGCAGGTTAATTTCGTAGGCCAGCTGCTCCTGGTTGCCGCGCACCTGCAGGTCTATGTTCTGCAGGGTGTAATCGGTGTACACCACCTTGCTGATGTTACCATCGAGGGTAAGCTGTTGGGTGTTGCCGTTATAGACAGCCGAGATCGGGGTGCCGGTCTGCAACTGCTCGAGGCCTGGCACGAAGGAGGTGATCAAGGCCGGGTTTTTCAGATCTATGGTTGCCGTAAAGTCCTTCAGGCTGGTTTCAGCCGGAAAAGGCGGATCGGGCTGCAGGTCGAAGTAGTTTGAAAAGTGTTTCTGCATGGCCGTTGGCAGCGTGGCCAGGGAGTTGCCAAAGCGCATCTGCGCATCCAACACATCGGAGGCAATGTTTAATACCGCCTTCTCCCCGGTTTGCTCCAGGGTCAGTAACAGCGAGTCGACGGGGAAGGTCTTGTCGTTGTGCTGCACCACCAGCTGATCGGCTGCCAGCCGGCCACTTAGGGTACTGGCGTCGGCACCCGTAAAGCGGCCCTGTAGGTTTCCTTTCACAGCCAGCGGCTCGGGGTACAGGTTGAGGGCCTGCAGGTTAGCCTTGGCCAGATCGAGGTTAAAGTTATAGGCAGGCTGCTTGGCGTCACGCAGGTTAAAGTCGCCGGTCATGTCAAAAGCCAGGTTCTGATCCTGGGCAGTGGCCTTCACCGTGTAAAGATTTTGGTTGATGTCGGCGTTTACATCGATGTTATTATAGGTGTAGTCGTTGTAGTCGAAGCGTTGGATGCTGGCCTGCACCTGGGCGTGCATGGTTTCGGGGCTAAGCCCTCTTCCGGTGGCTTTGGCGGTTAAGGCTACCTTGCCCAGCCCCAGGCTATCGTCGGTGAAGAGCTGGCCCAGGTCAAAGCCCCCTGACTTTACCGTGGCGGTAAACTGCTCGTTCGGACCCATGTCCACTACCGCGTTTACGTTTCCGAAGGAGCTGCGCAAGTCGGCGTTGGCATCGAAAGCGGTGAGGGTGCCTTTATACTTTCCTTCCAGGCTAAGCTGGGCCGGTAACCTAAAATCGGGAGGGATGGTACCAGCAGGAACGAGGGCCTGGATGTCTGTTCTGGTTGTCGTGAACCGGTCAATGTCCAGGTCCAGGTACAGGTTGTCCGGGTCCATGGCGTTGCGCACCACGCCGCTTACATCTACATAGGTGTCTTTTAATCCGGAAAGTTTTAGCTTGTCGATTCGGAGGTTATCCATGGGCCCTTCGGCCTTGGCCTCTATTTGTATGGTGGAATTGGCGATACTTTTAAAGGACGGGTCCTGTGCCAGGTCGGGGGCAAAGTATAACACGTCCTGCAGGCCCACAAAGCTGTCCTGGATGTTCAGGTCCAGGGCGAGGCGCTCCGGGTTCTCGGCAACGGCATCCAGCGAGGGGTAGGTAGCTTCCAGGTCGTTCTGTAAATGGGAGTTAGGGGTACGGATGTCCAGGTTAGTGAGACTGGCACTGGTGGAGTCGAGTCGCAGCTGCCCCTGGAAGTTCTCTAGGGTAAAGCCGCTTTTCTCTTTCAGTTGCAGTTGGTTGATGTCGGCATGGGTGCGGTTCAGGCTATACAGGATGTCTTTGGCATCTATCAGGATATTTTGGAAAAACAGGTGGTCATAGTCCATGCCGCGGGAGTGCTGTGGCGCATTGGAGTTATCGAACTTCACGTCCAGGTCACTTATGTCCAGCTCACCCAAGGCCAGCACCCAGTTCATGGGCGCGCCACTGGCTTCTTCCACCGATTTGTCCAGTTCTTCTGCTGTCCGGACAGGGTTTACAGCCAGCGAGTCGGCGGGGGTATACTTCTCCTGCACGTACAGCACCTCGGTGTTATGCAGCATAAAGCTTTTTAAATCTATGCGGGCCTCCTTCAGGTTTATGTTGTCTGCCACCATCTCCGACTCGCCCAGGGCCAGTTCGATGCGCTGGTTAGACGGGTAGCTCAGGTAGTTGAGCCTGATGTTTTCCAGCGCTACGCGGTTCAGGCCGAAATCAAGCTCCAGCGGTTCCGATTCACTTGGGGGCGGCAGCTTGGACTGTTTGTAGTCTACCCACGTATTTTTCAGTTCTATCTCGTCTACCAGGTATTGTTGCGCGTCCAGGTCCAGCTTGTCCATGGTGGTGACCATGGAGCCAACGCGGCCTTTGATGTAGTTGCCGGCGGCCTCATCGTTGAACACCAGGTAAATGTTGTTGAGGTTGGCCGTGCCCAGGTCAATCTGCATGGCAGCAGTGGAGTCCGCGGCAGGGGCAGCCGTGGTGTCGGTCGCGAAGGCCTCGGTAATAAAATCGAAGTTGGAGGTGCTGTCCTCCCGGATGTGCAGTTTTACAACAGCGTTATCGAGATCCACTTTCGAGATGTTCAGCTTACCGGACAGCAGGCTGAACAGGGCCATGTCTACCCCCAGCCGCTCTGAGTACCAGAGCGTATCCTGCTGCTGGTCCTCGACGTACACATTTTTCAGCACGAAGGTATTGCGCCAGTCAGTAGTGAAGCCGCCAATCCGGACCTCGGTGTTGAGCATGCCCGACAGGTAGCCAGCCCCTTTCTGAGCCAGAAAATTCTGTACACCTGCAAACTGCAGCGCGACTACAATAAGGATAACAATTCCTATTACAATAGCCAGTAGCCAGAGTATACTTTTTAAAATGATTTTCCCGATATGTTTTGCTGTTGCGATGGGTAATTTACATTAGTAGATTAACTGTGCTAAGCTTTTACGGAATATCAGGAAGATAGATAAAAGAAGGGCCTTTTTAAAAGTATATCTTGTTGTAAACGAATGGATTAAGGAGGAGGGAGAAGTTTAAATAGGGCAATTGCTATGCTTAAGGCCGTTATTTAGGATATATTTTGCCTGCCCCTGTGCTGCTATACCGAAAGGATGTTCACCATTTTAAGAAAGTGGGGGTTGATCACTTTTTGTTTGGTGATGGTATCTATAAATGGCGTGTACACCAACTGGGCGTTCACGATACCGGCCATTTCGCTTTTTCGCCCTGCCAGCAGGCCATCCACGCAGGCAATGCCTAGCCGACTGGCCAATAGTCGGTCGGCGGCGGTAGGGGAGCCCCCACGCTGCACATGGCCCAGAATGGTCACGCGGGCATCCATATAGGGTAGCGCCTTCTGCACCTCAGCGGCTACCACCGTAGAATTGCCCGCTTCATCGCCTTCGGCAATGATCACGATAAAAGAGGTTTTGGAACGGTCCCAGCCTGTGCGCAGGGTATCTACCACTGTCTGAATGCTGGTGTGCGCCTCTGGGATCATTACGATTTCGGCCCCGCCTCCAATTGCACAGGGTATGGCAATATAGCCGGAGTCGCGGCCCATCACCTCAATAAAGAAAACCCGGTCGTGGCTGTCTGCCGTGTCCCGTATCTTATCAATGGCATCTAAAGCCGTGTTCACGGCGGTGTCGTAACCTATGGTATAATCAGTGCCATACAGGTCGTTGTCTATGGTGCCGGGGGCCCCTACCGTCGGAATGCCATACTCTTCGCAGAAAATGTTCGCCCCGGTAAACGTGCCATCGCCCCCAATGGCCACCAGGCCTTCAATGCCGAACTTCTTAAGCTGCTCGTATGCTTCGCGGCGGCCCTCCGGGGTCATAAATTCCTTGCTTCTGGCGGAGCGGAGCATGGTACCGCCTTTCTGAATGGTGTTGCTGACAGAGTTAGACTCTAAACGGATAATTTCTCCTTTAATCATGCCCCTGTACCCGCGCATGATCCCATAAACCTCCACCCCTTCGTGCACGGCAGCCCTAACGACGGCTCTGATACAAGCGTTCATTCCCGGTGAGTCGCCTCCAGAAGTAAAAACTCCGATTCTCTTCATTCTGTTAAAATATTTTACTAGCTTAATGCTCTGATAATGTTTTTCTTAGCAAGAGGAATGCTTTGGTGGCTACATCAGAACAAGGCTTTGATAGTATAAATTAGTCGATTACTCGACCTGTTATTTGCACAAATTTAAAAAAAGCCACAAAAGCATGTCTCTAAAAATTAAGAAAACCGTATGCAATAGCGGTAGATGCAATACTAGCATTTTGTAAACTGTATTGCACCATTTAATTTACTATTTCTGCAACCACGCAAGCGCATTCGCTTCGGATTGAAATGTGCTTGATTTGATTTTCAAAAAAATAAATTTTAATAAAAAGAGGCAACGTATGTTTGGTTTTTTTGAGAGTGAAGAAACAAAAAAGTTAAAGAGCCACATTTCGAACCTCGGAGCTTTGGCAAAAATAGATGGCCATGTCGATCCTGCGGAAATGAACTTTATCATTTCAATTGGCACCAAGCATGGTATGAAGCCCTCGGATGTGCGCAACCTGGTCACAGGGTCAGAGAAGTCGGAGTTACAGCTGCCCACCAACGACTCAGATCGGTTCGATCAGATCTACGACCTGGTGGAGATGATGCTCGCTGATGGTATTGTAGACGAAAACGAGATGGAGTTTTGCATCAACATGGCCACGCGCTTAGGTTTTAAGAAGGCCATAGTGGGAGTTCTGGTCCGCAAGATCTCCATTGGGGTGAAGGATGGGTTCTCGCGCGAGCATATCAAACTCGATGCCCAGTCGTTTCTGAACTATTAAGGAATGAACAAATTAAATTCCTATTTTAAATACCTTGTTGTTTACAGCTGCATCGTGCTGGCCTTGGGATCCCATTTTTTGGTGCGCGATAAGATGGCCATGCGATTAGTGCATGAGAGCCAGCTGCCGCTTGATTTCCTGCTGCGTTTTGGTATGTTCTGGTTTGTAAGTTTTGTGCTTGCCTTACTCTTCTTTGTAATTCACGTGCAGCTCAATAAATATTATCTTACCGACACAGAGCTTTTTCAAGCAGATAAGATTAGTAAAATGGCGCTTACCATTGGGGTGGGCGGGGCCGTGATTGGATCCCTTCTGTATTTCAGCGTTGACTAAACGTTGAAGGATGCGGGCTAATTAGCCGGATTGAAAGACTGGAATTTGTTATCCCCGAGTACATAGGTGGTGATGTTGTTCTCAAACCCAACTGAAATGGCATCGTGGGATAGCTCAAGGAGCTCATTTGTTTCCGGGTCTGTCACTTTCTTACCTGCCTCGGTTACAAGCAGGTAATAGAGACTTTTAAAATGGCCCCGGTCGTTAAAAAGTATATCGCGTTGCAGTTCATGTGCCTCCCAGGTGCCGTTTTCGTTGCTCAGCAGGGCTACAATAATCACGTTTCTGTTTTGCTGCAGCTGCAAGGCATAGTCTTGAGTGGTATCGCTGTTGAAATTTCCGCGCACCATATACGGACCCTGACCCGAGTTATCTGCTCGCGCCGCAGCCCCAGTTGTTAAAACGGGCTTCTCCCAACCGGGATAACGTTTAGTTAACACTTGCAACACAGGCTGTGGTAGCGGAAAAGTAGGATTAATCTCGTTCTCATCTGTTTTAACAGCATCCTTGTCTGTGCTTGCAATCGAGTCCAACGCCTCGGCCTGCGGGCCTACATCAATCTGCCCCTGCTTTACTTCCTCGTTTTTTGGGGAACAGGATGCAGTAAAAAGCAGTACGAGCACCCCCATTATATAAATGTTGTTTATCATGGTATACACAGTAAGTTTATATGCTTACTGCGAAACAAGGCAAGCTGTTACAGAGGCCAGAACAAAGGCACGCATAACATGATGACCAGAATCAGCAGAACAGTTAGGGGAGAGCCGATCTTAATAAAATCCATGAAGTGGTATTTGCCCGGGCTGTAAACCAGGATACAGGCAGGCTCAAAAGGCGTGATCAGCGAAACAGAGGCGGCCAGCATGATGGCAATGGCATAAGCCCTGGGATCTGCATGCAGTTCGGCTGCGGTGCGCAAAGCGACAGGCACCACCACCAGGGCCGCCGCCGCATTTGACATGGGCTGTGTAAGCAGCACGGTTAAAATAACAAATCCCCCCAACACCGCCAGCTTTCCGTAGGCCCCCATCATTTCTACAATTCCCAGCGCCAGAAACTCCGCCGCCCCCGAGTTTTCCATAGCGGTTCCAAAGGCCGTCATGCCCCCGATCAGCACCAGCAACCGCCAGTCGATGGCACCATAGGCCTTGTCGGTGCTGATGCATCGGAAAAGAATGCTCAGGACGGCAGCCAGCAGGAAAGCAATGGACAGTGGGAGTATGTTGAGTGTGCCTAAAACGATGGCTGCCACAAAACACGTGATCACGATAATGCCCTTGCGCTTTTTAAACAGCACGGGCTGAAACTCGTCGAGCAGGGCCACATGGTTAGATTGCCTCAGCTGTTCCAGGCGCTGGGCAGAGCCTTGCACCAGCAACAGGTCGCCGAGCTGCAGCATGATGCTCCCGATCTTGCTCCGAAGCGTTTCCCCGTGCCGGGATACGGCCAGCACTACCAGCCCGTATCGGCGCAAAAACTCGACCTCTTTTATGGTTTGCCCGATCAAATTGGAGTTCCGGATAACAAGCAGCTCCGCCAGACGGATATTTTCAGAAACCAGGTCTTTTGAAAGGATGGCGTCGGCCATGATTTGAATTCCTTTGGTCTCTTTTACCTTGATCAGGTTGTCCAGGTCTCCTTCTACCAGCAGGATGTCGTTTGAACGGATGCGGGTGCGGAAGTCCGGCAAGAAGTTGTCCTTGCCCCGGATGATATTGAGCATCCTGAAATTGAGCGAAGTGAGATCCGAGGCAAAAACCAGCTGGCCGATCAAAGGGGAGTCAGGTTGGATCACGATCTCTGTCAGGTATTTCTGCAGTTTGTACTCCTCCGCCAATTGTTGGTCGTTGTGGTCGGGTAACAGCCGCTGGCCCACGGTCATCATATACAAAATACCCACTATAAATATGATCACCCCAATACCCGATATCTCAAAAAGACCAATGGGGGCCAGGCCGGATTTAGCGATGTAGCCGCTTACCGCTACGTTAGTGGATGTGCCGATCAAAGTGCAGGTCCCACCAAGTATGGAGGCAAAGGCCAGGGGCATCAATATTTTGGAGGTGCTTTGGTTAATGCGTTTCGATAAGCCTACCAGGGGCGTCACAAACATGGCGGTCACGGTGGTGTTGTTCATAAAAGCCGACACAATTCCAGTGGACATCATGACGGTGAACAGCATCAGGCCTTTGCTCTTGTTTGCGAGCCTGACAAGCCGGATAACCACGAAATCAAGGATGCCTGTTTCCTGCAGGGCGGCGCCAAGTATGAAAATGGAGGCGATGATGATGATAAAATCGCTGCTGAAACCGGCAAAAGCCTCCGTAGCAGAAATAATGCGCGTGCTGGCCAATATGATCAGCATGATAAGCGTCACGATCTCAATAGAGAGCGCCTCGGTGGCAAACAGAACCACCGCAACCACAAGCAAGGTTAGCACCAGGGCTATTTCCATAAAGGCTTTTGAGAATATGGCTATACTTTAAGCACAAATTGCAACCTGCATCCTGAAGCGGATGGCACATCCATGGCATCGGGAGCTAAAGCCATTTCCTGTGTAGCGTCCGAGTGCTACAAAATTCAGGAAATAGGCTGGCTTGTTCAGTATAGTTTCGGCATTTACGTACCGTAACCGAAAAAGTGGCTACCTGCTACAGATATTTTAATTAATTCTCTATTTGCCAGCCACTTCCGCCACTGCTTGTAGGATAATGGCGCAGGCTTCCTGAATCTGCTCTTCTGTAATGGTAAGCGGGGGAGCAATACGCATGGAGTTATCGCAGAAAAGGAACCAGTCGGTGAGTACGCCCTTCAGAATGGCCCGGTCAATCACCGCCTTCAAAATTTCAAACGACTCGAACTCGGCGGCCATCATCAAACCGCAGTTCCGGATGCCTTTGATGCGCGGGTGCACCAATAGCTTTTTGAACAGGTCGGCTTTTGGTTGCACCCCTTTTAGTAGTTCCTCGTCCTGAATAACCTGGAGCGTAGCCAGGGAGGCAGCGCAGGAAACGGGGTGGCCGCCGAAGGTAGTCAGGTGGCCAAGGATAGGGTCATTTTTAAATACCGCCATCATCTCCTGCGGCGCTATAAAGGCGCCTATGGGCATACCACCGCCCATGCCCTTGGCGCAAAGCAGGATGTCGGGCTCGATGCCGAACTGCTCAAAGGCCCAGAAAGTACCCGTTCTGCCAAAGCCGCACTGAATCTCATCAAGTATAAGCATAGCGCCTACCTCTGTGCAGCGTGTGCGCAGGTGCTGCAGATAATCGTTTTGGGCCACTCTTACACCGGCTTCACCCTGCACCGTTTCTACGATCACCGCGGCTGTGCGGGTGGTGATCGACTGCAGGTCGGGCAGGGAGTTGAAGTGAATTTGCCGCACATCGGGTAACAGGGGGCGGTAGGCGTTCTTAAAGCTCTCGCTGCCGTTCACGGATAAAGCACCCTGCGTGGAGCCGTGGTAGGCGTTGCGGCAGGAGATGAGTTCGGTGCGGCCCGTGTAGCGCTTGGCCAGTTTCAGGGCACCTTCTACAGCCTCGGTTCCGGAGTTAAGAAAGTATACATTGTTGAGCCTGGCAGGTAATGTGCGGCATATAGCCTCTGCCAGCCGTGCCTGCGGCGCCTGCACAAACTCGCCGTACACCATCAGGTGCAGGTACTTATCCAGCTGCTCCTGTATGGCCCCGATCACTTTGGGGTGCCGGTGGCCCACGTTGCTAACCCCGATGCCTGAGATCAGGTCGAGGTAGCGCTGCCCCTCCGTGCCGTACATATAAACCCCCTCAGCTTTCTCCACCTCAATCATCAGCGGGAAATCAGATGTCTGCGCCTGGTGCTTCAGAAACAATTGCCTCATCGAAATCATAGGGCAAAGGTAGCTAATTCTGCAAGATTTTACGGTGGCCGGCACTGCCTGCCCCTGATTTCAAGTTTGAAGATATTTCGATATAATAAATTAGCTATATACTAGTTATAATGTTTTGTCAGTGTATATTTATACTTTGGATTGTAAAAATTAATATATTCTTGATACACGAATAGCTTTCTATGAAACAAATTTTATTGCTGATTGTGCTGTTTTGCAGCACAAGTGTCTTATTTGCCCAGCAGAAGTATACCATCAGCGGGTATGTGCGGGAGAAAGGAAGCGGTGAATCGTTGATCGGGGTGAGCGTTTACCAGCCGGGCACAACCATCAGCACCAACACCAATACCTACGGTTTTTACTCCCTCACGCTACCGGCCTCCGATTCCATTACCCTGGCCTTTGGGTACCTGGGCTTTAAGCCGGAATTCAGGAAATTTGCGCTGCGCCAGCATGTAGAGCTGAACATAGACCTAAAGTCAGAAGCTACCCTGAAAGAAGTGGAAGTGGTGGCAAACCGCGTAGAAAAGGTGAGCCAGGCCGTGGAGATGAGCAAAATCGAAGTGCCTGTGTCGCAGATCAAGAATATACCGATGCTGCTCGGCGAGAAGGATGTGATGAAAGTGCTGCAGCTGATGCCGGGTGTGCAAAAGGGCAGCGAGGGAAACAGCGGCATTTACGTGCGCGGCGGCGGACCCGACCAGAACCTGATCATCCTGGATGATGCCACGGTGTACAATGCCTCGCACCTGTTCGGGTTCTTCTCGCTTTTTAACGGCGATGCGCTAAAAAGTGTGGAACTGACCAAAGGCGGCTTCCCGGCGCGCTACGGGGGGCGCTTGTCCTCGGTGATTGACCTGAACATGAAGGAGGGAAATAAGGAGGAAGTGCATGGCGAGGGCGGCATTGGCCTGATCTCTTCCAGGCTGATGCTGGAGGGGCCGCTAAGCAAAGGGAAGTCCTCGTTCCTGATCAGTGGCCGGCGCACGTATGCCGATATCCTGGCCCGGCCTTTTATGAACGTGGATGGCAAAGCCGGGTATTATTTCTACGACCTGAACACAAAGGTAAACTATGACTTTGGCCGAACCAACAAACTGTACCTGAGCGGTTACTTTGGCCGCGACAAGTTCTACTACCGCAATAAATACGACGGCACGGAATCGAATGGCGGCATTTACTGGGGCAATGCCACCGGAACCCTGCGCTGGAACCACCTTTTTAATGAGCAGGTGTTTGCCAACACGTCGCTGATTTTTAGCAGGTACCGGTTCAACATTGAACTGGAAGAAAAGGGCAAAGAGAAGGATGACAGGTACAAGCTGAATTACTTTTCCGGCATCAATGATATGGCTTTAAAGTATGACGTGGATTACCTGCCTAACCCGCAGCATGCTATTCGGTCTGGCTTCCAGAGTACGTTCCATCGGTTTAACCCGAGCGCGCTGGTGGTGAAAGGAAATGGGGAGGAAGGCATAGACCGGAACGTGAAGGCAGAGGATGGCCTGGAGTCGGCGGTGTATGTAGAGGACACGTACAAGCCCACGCCTGCCCTCAAAATAAATGCGGGCCTGCGCTTAAGCCACTTTGCCGCCGGCGAAAAAAGTTACTTCATGCCTGAGCCACGCCTCTCGGTTGCCTACAACCTGAAGGACGATCTGTCCGTGAAAGCCTCCTATGCCCGCATGAACCAGTACGTGCACCTGATCAGCAACACTGGCATAGGCCTGCCCACTGACCTTTGGGTGCCTACCACCGACCGGCTTGCCCCCCAGAAGTCGCAGCAGGTGGCCTTGGGTGTGGCCAAAGATTTCCTGACCAAAGACCTGGCCCTGACTGTGGAGGGCTATTACAAGAAATCGGATAATATTATCGGCTATAAAGAAGGCGCCAGCTTCCTGATCATCGATGACCCGGAATCGGCGGAAGAGGTGAACTGGGAAGATAACATTACCGCAGGCCAGGGCTGGTCGTATGGCGTGGAGGTGCTCTTGCAGAAGAAAGTAGGCCGTTTCTCTGGCTGGGCGGGCTATACCTTGTCCTGGACGCAGCTGCAGTTCGACTCGCTCAACTTTGGCAGAAAATTCTATGCCCGCTACGACCGCCGCCACGATATTTCGTTAGTGGGCATCTATAAGCTCAGCGACAGGATCACGCTCTCGGGCACCTGGGTATACGGCACCGGCAATGCCCTTACGATGCCGGTGGGCTCCTACACGGGCAAAACGAGCCAGCCGGCAGGCTACCAGAACGAATACAGCTACTACTATAACTACGGCTACCGGACCACCGACTACGGAGACCGCAACAGCTTCCGGATGGCCGCCTATCACCGCATGGATGCCGGTATTCAGTTCCATAAACAGAAAAAATGGGGGGAGCGCACCTGGGAGATCAGCTTCTACAACATGTACAACCGCCGAAACCCGTTCTTTTACTACATAGGCGAGGACTATAACAACGGAGAGCCGGAATCTAAATTAAAGCAAGTAACCCTTTTCCCGATCATCCCATCGGTAAGCTACGGGTTTAAGTTCTAAATGATGCCGATCAAAAAGACAAACATGAAGCGAATACTTATAATAGCACTGCTTTGGTTAAGCCTGGCAGTATCTTTTTCTGCGTGCGAGCAGGACGTGAAAAACATGGGACCTCTGGACGTCTCCTCAAAACTGGTGGTTATGTCCTTTATCTCACCCCAGGACACCCTGCTTCTGGTGCAGCTACAAAAGACGCAACCCGCTCTTGGGAAGGTGCTGACTGAGGAGCAGCTTAAAGTAACCGATGCCACAGTTACCATCACGGATGGCAGCGCCACGTTTCCCCTTACCTATAACGCTGCCCAAAACCGGTATGAGGCCAATGTAAAGACAAGGCCAATTGTGGCGGGTAAAACATACCAGCTGCAGGTTAGTGCACCCGGTGGTTTCGAGGCAAAAGCTAGGTGTACCGTACCGCAGGTAAACGGGATAGCCATCACAGAAGTGAAGTCCTCCTTCACAGCAGAAAACCAACCCTACTATTCGGGCACCATACACAAGTACCACATCACGTACAAGTGGCAGGATGCCCCGGGCGTTAAAAACTACTACCGCAGCCTGGGCTATATGGAGGAAGGTTATCTGGAGCCCGATGGGAGGGAGCGAATAACAAGAACGGTGCTTTATGGTAACTCCGAGATACGTCATTTGCAGCTGGATGACAAAGCACCCGGTGGTATACTCAGTGCCGATGAGATGAACTATTACAGATACCCGGATAACCCCTTTCCGAAGCCCCGGCGCATTCACGCCCTTCTGGTCGTATCAGACCGGCACTATTATTTGTATCACCAGGCGCTTTTCAAGCAGTCAGAAACCCATGGCAACCCCTTTGCTGAGCCAACCATTATGTATACCAACATAGAAGGGGGAGTGGGCGTTTTTGCCGCTTACAACCAGGTGGTGGCTTATAAGGAGATGTAGTAAGTTAAAGCGAAAGTAAACAGGCAGGGTCCGAATCCATTGGCTCGGGCCCTGTCTTTAGGCGGGAAGCAAATCGCAGAACCAGAAGCTTGCATCGAAAACGGGCTTCTCTTCTTTTTTAAAGCATTCCGCATCCGCATTGGTGGCAGCGCCATAGGATTTGAGCACTTTTTCGCCCAAAGTATACTCGACCGGTTTGCGGAACAGCGGTCCGTCGAACACGAAAGTATGAAATTCCCCGTTCTCCCCAGCCGGATCGACTCCAGCTGGCAAGTCGTTCATAAAGGCCTGATCCAGCACCCGGCCTACGAAAGACTCGTCCAGCAGACGCGCATTGGCACTGACCACAACGGCTTTAAAACCCAGCTCAATGAACTCCCGCACCAGTGCAGGTGTTGATTGCCCCCATAAAGGAAACACGGCCTGCATGCCCACCTGCGCCAGCTGTTTTTCGCGGTACTCACGCAGGTCCTCCAGGTTAATGTCTCCGAAAATGGCGTGCGTGATTCCCTGCTGCTGTAGCTGGCGGGTAGTGCCTTCCATCAGTTCATTATAGGCGCCCATGCTGGCGTTTTCTGGTAGCCTGAGCTGTTGCAGAGGGAGGCCTATGCTTTCGGCTTGCCGCTGCAGTAGCTCCTGCCGCACGCCGTGCATGGTTACGCGGTTGGTGGCGCTGCTCAGGGTAGTGAACAGGCGATCTACGGTGTGCGTTTGTTGCTGCAGCACCCGGTGCAGACACAGGGCCGAATCTTTGCCCCCGCTCCAATTAAAAACGCTTTTCATAGTCGGTCATACTTGGTATGGAGGCAAAAGTATAAACTAAAACTATACTTATTGCAGCTTTATGTACGGCTAGTCTGTGGTAAAAATAGCAGGTTTAAATAAATGGCCATAGCTAGTTTAGGATCTTGTTTATTGGCTGTTTTCTTAACCTATTTTTGGCTGGCATCCGTAAAAAGGAATAGCTGTTTCGGCAGTTTTTATTTAATGTTGAACATAAAGAAAGGAGTATACTATGCCACAAGGAGATAAGTCGGCGTATACCGACAAGCAGAAACGCAAAGCGGAACACATTGAGGAAGGATACGAAAAGCGTGGCGTAAGCCACAAAGAAGCCGAAAAGAGAGCTTGGGCCACTGTGAACAAACAGGATGGTGGCGGAAAGAAAAGCGGCTCCGGCAGAGCAGATCACAAGAGTGATTAAGGAAAGCTCAATTAGCCAATAAAGAGGCCAGTTGCACGCATGCAGCTGGCCTCTTTTGTATCAGGGATAATTGTTGGTGTGCGCCTCGGGGTTATCATGCTCCGGGTCAACGTTTGCTGGAAAGCCACTCATGACCCGGTTATGGGAGTAGGCGCGTTTTTTCAAGATTTTCTGTGCGGCTTGTTCGTGTTGCTCGGTCGTATTGCGACGCTTGTTCAGCGTGAACCACACCAATCCGGCGACTGCTACAGCACCGGCCACAGCCAGTATCTTGGGCGCAGAAGCATTTACGGCCGGGGGCAGCGAGATAATGCCCTGTTCATCAGTAACAGCGGGCACATGTACGTAGCGGCCCTGCTCGGGTACAGCCCTGATCCAGAACTCCTTCACCAGGTCCTCGAGTTGCCACTGCAATTCCTGCCCTTTCATTGGCAAGCCGTGTCCGGTGGCGGCCACTTCCGGGCTTAAGTTACAAAGCGTATCCACGGATCGGTGTGCGGCGCTCCAATCGGGGGTATAGTAGGCGGGTGGGCCATGCACCTCCCGTTTCTCCGTTATCACGGCAACAGCCGACTCCGCGTCGCGGGTTACAAAAGCGTCGCCGGCAAGCAGCACTTTGTCCTCTGGCCTGAAAAAAGACACATGCCCCGGGCTATGGCCTGGTGTGTACAGCCAGTGCCACCCTTCCAGGCCAGGCACAGTGCCATCCGGGGGCAAGAGCTCCAGCCTGTTTTTAATGTTGATCGGCTTTTTGGGGTACACAAAAGCCATGTATGCCATGGCGCCGCCTCCTACGCTTGCATCCGGTGGGGGATAACTGGATTTGCCCGTCAGGTACGGGAATTCCATGGGGTGCGCGTAGATGGGCACATCCCAGCTGTCTGCCAGTTCTTTTACCGATCCGGTGTGGTCAAAATGACCATGTGTCAGTAAAATCGCTTTGGGCCTGCTGCCTTCCCCAAAAATACTGTCAGCTATACTTCTGATCAGGGAGGCAAAGCCTTTCACTCCTGTGTCAACCAAAACCCACGACCCATCCGGATTCGCTACGAAATACAGATTCACGAAAACTGTTTTAAGTCCCCATACCCGGGGGGCAACCGTAAAAGTTTGTTTACAGTTGCCGAACCGATTCTTTGTTGATGCCGCCATAAGAAGTCTTTTTTAAAGATAATGATTCTTTGTCAGTTATCAGAGTACGAAGTTGCAGGAAAAGAAGCCGTCGAAAAATTTCTTAAAACCGTTAGGTTGAAGAGCTTTAACTGCTTAAACTAATTAAAAGGAGGTAGGTGTAAATAATTCTGAAACAACGGGTACTAAGGCATACTTTTTGAAGAAGCCTACATGGCGTATTTATACAAGCCGATTCATTTCCTGTTTAGAAGGAATTTTTTATCTTTCTCGAAAGTTTATGTCATATGGTTAATTTATTCGTACCACCGAGCTACATGGCTGTTTACGCAAAGTGCGTAGACGCGTCTTTGCCTGCCTTCGACCCGGAGGAGTGGGTAGAGGAAGGGAAGGTCTACTCTGTGAAGCATTTCACGGAGCCCCTTAACCAAGGCGAGGGATTTGCAATCACGATCATGGATGAGGACGGTGTGGAAATACATCCTTCGTCTTCGCACTGGAGTTTTGCCTCCAACAGGTTCGAGATGTATACCCTGCATCTGAACTAGACCAAAATCAAGAAACTTACGTTAAACTATAAAGGCTGCCTTCGGTAGCCTTTTTTAATGCAGTTGTTGGTTTGTGTAGTTTCAGTGATGATAAACGCCAAAGAATTTAATGAACTTTCTCCTTGCCTGCAGGCTGATATTGTACTCAACCAGGGCCATTATGTGCATCATCGGATAAAGAGTTGGTGTAAGATAGACCTGTACTGGTTTCATGAGTTTTATGTGGAGATATGGTTCCTCTACGACCTGAAAAGTATCGGCCTGGTGCGTGCCTTAACCAGCTACAAACAACTGGAGCCTTACCTGGAGACAATCCGGCTGCAGTTGAAAACGATTAAAAAATAAGCCCTTTTTTTAGGCCGGACAGACATAATTTATTGCCTGTTTCCGCTTTCCCTCATTCAAAATTTTTACTTTTGAGCATGAGCAGAAATCTACTTTTAATCAGCACCTCCACCACATACGGAACCGGCTACCTGGCGCACGCCGAAACCGAGGTTAGAGCACTTCTGGCCGGCAAGTCAAGTATCTTGTTTATTCCATACGCCCGGCCCGGTGGCATCTCGCATCAGGAGTATACGGCAAAAGTACAGGAGGCTTTCTCTGCCTGGGGTATCAGCGTGACAGGTATTCATGCCTGCGATGACGCTGTAAAAGCCGTACAGGAGGCGGAGGCTATCTTTATCGGGGGCGGAAATACGTTTGTACTTCTGCGCCACCTGTTTCAAAACAACCTGATTAAACCAATACAAGAGCGCGTTGAGGATGGCATGCCCTATATCGGTACCAGCGCAGGCACCAATGTGGCAGGCAACACCATTGGCACGACCAACGATATGCCCATCGTGCATGTGAAAAGCTTTGAGGCCCTACAGCTAGTTCCTTTCAACATCAACCCCCACTACCTCGACCCGATCTCGGATTCTACCCACATGGGGGAAACCCGCGAGACCCGTATCCTAGAATTTCATTGCTATAACCGCCAGCCTGTTGTGGGTTTGCGTGAGGGAAGCATGCTGCAGGTGAAAGGAGACCGGATCAGTTTACTGGGTGATTTGCCTGTGCGTATTTTCCTGCAAGGCCAAAAGCCCATGGAGTTTAAAACCGGTGATGATATCGGTTTCTTACTTGAGGCTTACTAAGCTGAAAAAACCTTCTTTTGCTGCCAGAAGAGACATGTCCCTGTGGCTATGCAAGCCTGTTTCCTTCTTTTTTCGAAATTGACCGTTTAACGCAATAGATTCAGCACTATCATAACTAACCTGAGAATATGAGAATACGCCAGTTAACATGCTGCCTCACTTTTGCATTGGCCACGATGGGAGCAACTAGTTGTACCCGCACTTCTGAACCTGAGCAAACTACAGAAATCGTGCAGACAGAACAAAATATCAGCCAGCTATTTGATAATTACTTTGAGGAGCGCCTGAAGTTATTTCCGCTGGAGGCCACCGCGATTGCCGATAACCGCTACAACGATCAGTTACCAAACGACCTGAGCCAGGCACACAGGGAGCAGGTAAGGCAACTGTATCAGAAGTACCTGGATCAAATAAACCAGGTAGATAAAAGCAGGTTGACCGACCAGGAGCAGGTTAGTTACGATATCTTTAAGTATGAGATGCAGATGGCGCTGGAAGGCCTGAAGCAACCCTCCGACATGTTGCCGCTTAATCAGTTCTGGGGTTTGCCGATCACCATGGCGCAACTAGGCTCCGGCTCCGGTAATCAGCCCTTTAAAACCCCGGAGGATTACAGCGATTTTCTGGGGCGCATAAAAGGATTTACCGTTTGGGGCGATACCGCGATAGCCAAAATGCGAAAGGGCATGGCGATGGGCGTAGTGTTGCCAAGGACGCTTACCCTGAAAGTAATGCCGCAGCTGCAGGCCATGGTCGTGTCGGACCCCAAAAAAACCATATTCTGGGCCCCGGTACAGAACCTTCCGGCCAGTTTTACAGCAGCCCAGAAAGACAGCATCCGCATGGCCTATAGCCAGGCCATCCAGCAGGAGGTGATCCCCACGTATAAAAAGCTGCACGATTTCATGCAGAACGAGTACCTGCCAAAAAGTCGTGCCACCACGGGCATCAGCGGCATAAAGGGCGGCGATGCCTATTACCGTTACCTGGTGCGTTACTGGACCACAACTGACATGACGCCGGATCAGATCTTTGAAACCGGACAGCAGGAAGTAGCCCGGATCCGGGGTGAGATGGAGAAGGTAAAGGACCAGGTTGGTTTTAAAGGCGACCTGAAGGCCTTCTTCCAGTATGTGAACGACAACCCGAAATTTACACCGTTCAAAACGCCTGAGCAGGTGCTTGCAGCTTACCAAGGTATAGAGAAACGGATGCAGCCACAGCTAAGCAAACTGTTCGGTATTACCCCCAAGGCAAAGTTCGAAGTGCGGCAGACAGAAGCTTTCAGGGCTGCCTCGGCCAGTGCCGAGTACAACCCGGCCGCCCCGGATGGCTCCCGCCCCGGCATTTTCTACGTGCCCATTCTGGATGCCACCAAGTATAACGCCGTGGGCATGGAGTCGCTGTTCCTGCACGAGGCGATCCCGGGCCACCATTACCAGATTTCCATTCAGCAGGAGCAGGAGGGGCTGCCCAGGTTCAGGCAGTATGCCTGGTATGGCGCTTTTGGCGAAGGCTGGGCGCTCTACTCGGAGAGCCTGGGCAAAGAGCTAGGGCTGTACACAGACCCTTACCAATACTTTGGCCGCTTAAGCGATGAAATGCACCGCGCCATCCGGTTGGTGGTGGATGTGGGCATGCACACCAAAGGCTGGACGCGCGAGCAGGCCATTCAGTATTCACTGGATAATGAGCTGACAAGCGAGGAGGCTGCCGTGGCTGAGATTGAACGCTACATGGCCATACCCGGGCAGGCGCTTAGCTACAAGATCGGGGAACTGAAGATCAGGCAACTGCGGCAGCGTGCTGAGCAGGAGCTGGGAGATAAGTTCAGCATCAGCGCTTTCCACGACCAGATTTTAAAGGGTGGTGTAATGCCACTGGCCGTGCTCGAAAAGAAAATGGATGCCTGGATTGCGGCCCAGAAAAAAGGATGAACCAAATACCCGGCACATGAAAAGAGGCACTCCGATAAAGGTAGTGCCTCTTCTTTTCACTATTAGCCAAATAGATTATTTTGTTGCTCTTCTGTTGTCCAGCCTTCTGAGCAAGAGTTTTGTAAAATCGCGTTCTGCCCGATATAGTTGGATAAGCTGCTTGGCAGAGATCATTTTCTGGTACCTGCTTGCGTACTCCTTTTCGAGGACCAGCTCCTTTTCTTTGGTATCGAACATCTCCTCTATCCGCGCCTTGGCCTCCTGCTCCGTCAGTTCATCCAGGTTTCTGCGGTAGCCGCCACGGTAATTCCGCATCAGTTCGCGGCGCCTGTTCTCATACTCGTTGTAAACAGGCCAGAATTTCTGAGCTTGTTCGGGCGTAAGTTCAATTTTATCGGTGATGTAGGCGATTTTGGCCGCCTCCACGTTTTCGTGGCGTTCCTGGGCAACTACGGCGGAACTGCTCAGGGCAAGCACGCCGAAAATCAAAAGTATAAGAAATCGTTTCATGGGTGAATTAGTAGTCTATGTCTTTGATGTGGTAGTACTCAAGTTCTTCTTCGGCGGTGGTTGGGCTGATGTTGAGAAACTCGGCTGTGAATTCCTTATCGGACACCACACTGAATTCCGTAAAATCAGTGCTTTCCAGGTCCTCGCTGTTGTTCAGGTAATCAACAATTTCCTGTTCCGCCAACGATCCCAGTGCATACTGCTGCTTTTGTACCGGTTGTTGTATATTAAAGAAGTAAACCCCCGCAATTAGTAAGAATAAAAGCACCGGGGCAAAGGCCAACCGAAACGGACGAGCCAGCCAGAACTGGGTTGGTTTGTCGGCGGCGGCTGTTTTCGCCATAACTCTTGTCGGCAACTGGTCAAAGTAATTTTCAGGCACCTGAAACACGTTGTGTCTGTCGTGGTCTTCCAGCTTAAATTCGTTCTTCATTTTATCCATCACTATTCGTTAGATGCAGATGAGCGGGTATAGTTTAATCCTGCTTCACAAATTCCTCTATTTTTTTTGCTGCCAGGTGATAGGATGCCTTCAGAGCCCCCACTGAGGTGCCCAGTATCTCAGATATCTCCTCATACTTCATGTCATCGTAATAGCGCATGTTAAACACCAGGCGCTGTTTGTCGGGCAGCCGGAGCAGGGCCTTCTGTAGTTTCAGCTGTATCTCATCGCCCGAGATGTCGGGGGAGGAGTTTACTTTTTCGATCAGCTCGGCGGCCACGTCGTGTATCGGCAAGAAGAACCTTTTCTTCTTGTTGGTTAAAAAGGTAAGGCACTCGTTGGTGGCGATGCGGTAGATCCAGGTGTAGAGTTGGGCATCTTTGCGGAAATTCTCCAGGTTTTTCCACACTTTCACAAAAACTTCCTGCGTCAGGTCATCGGCATCTTCATGGTCTATCACCATCTTACGGATGTGCCAATATATCTTTTGCTGGTACTTCCGGACAAGCTGGTTAAAGGCCAGGTTTCGGCTCTCGGGCAGGGCGAATTTCTCTAAAAGCTCTTTGTCTTCCAATGGCGGTAACCTGTAAACGGGGTAAGATCAAAAAAATAAGCTGTGCTGATTACCAGCACAGCTTATGTCACTATCTGTTTACTGATATTTAATGCTTTCGCTTTATTACACGTTCTGCAGCGGCTACAATGTCATGCTCCGTCAGGCCGTATTTCTCCATCAGTTCCTCGGGCGTGCCAGACTCACCGAAGGTATCGTCGGTGGCCACGTACTCCTGTGGGGCCGGGTAATGCTTCACCAGAACCTGGGCGATGCTGTCGCCAAGCCCACCGTAGCGATTGTGCTCTTCAGCAGAAACC
Organism: Pontibacter sp. GD13; assembly: GCF_058216355.1. Lineage (NCBI taxonomy): Bacteria > Pseudomonadati > Bacteroidota > Cytophagia > Cytophagales > Hymenobacteraceae > Pontibacter > Pontibacter sp. GD13. Next base: position 532,637 of record NZ_JBYZMQ010000001.1, on the reverse strand, counting down.
ACACATCCCGTCTTCCGCACCGAAGCTAAGACTGCCGCCTCGTCTAAAGGTTTAATAGTGTGGATATTTATAATCTCAGCCGAGATGCCTTTGTCTGCCAACAGGTGGCCGGCCAGTATCGCTTTCCAAACCAGGTGGCCCGTGGCAATAATGGTCACATCGGTTCCTTCGTTCAGCATCACGGCTTTGCCTATCTCAAATTTCTGGTCGGCGGGGGTAAAGTTCGGTATAACCGGGCGGCCAAAACGCAGGTACACCGGGCCTTCGTAATCGGCAATGGCCAGGGTGGCGGCTTTCGTCTGGTTGTAATCACATGGGTTGATCACCGTCATGTGCGGCAGCATCTTCATCATGCCGATGTCTTCCAGAATCTGGTGTGTGGCCCCGTCCTCGCCCAGTGTAAGGCCGGCGTGGGAAGCGCATATTTTTACGTTCTTACCAGAGTAGGCTATCGACTGGCGAATCTGGTCGTACACACGGCCCGTGGAGAAGTTGGCAAACGTTCCTGTAAAAGGAATTTTCCCCCCGATGGTCATGCCGGCGGCAAGGCCCATCATGTTGGCTTCTGCTATGCCCACCTGGAAGAAACGCTCCGGGAAATCCTTCTTGAAAGCGTCCATTTTAAGCGAACCGGTCAGGTCGGCGCAAAGGGCTACCACCTCCGGATTGCTTTTGCCTAGCTCATGCAGCCCGGCACCAAAACCTGAACGTGTGTCTTTTTTCTCTGAATATGTGTACTCTTTCATCTGTGTGTTTTGTTTCTATAAGGTCTTTTATTAACGAGTGAGGTGTTTGTTGTCCTCCCGATTTTACTTATCTGTTAAAAATCCGCACCGCCGTAGTGGCTCCGGAACGGATGGTGAAATCCTGCACATCGGTAAACTTACTGGCCTGCGCCGATTTCATGCGGTACACCAGCCGGTACTTGCCCGGCTGTAAGGCCAGGGTGGTTTTGCTGTAGTCTTCGGGCAGGTTATAGATCCATTGTTGCCTGCCCCCTTCGTCGAGCTCGTAAATGCTGCCATAGCCCTGCATTTGCGAGGGGATGGTCAGCTGCCCCGGTGGCGGGATGGTGATCGTTTTGGTCTGGCCCTGCTTTATTTCTACCCCTTTCAGCACAATGCGCGGCAGTGTCAGGATCTCCAGGTCGTACCTGCCGGTAATGTACTTATGCCTGTTGCCGAAAGGCTGCACATTTAAAGTTTGCGGCGAACCCTGTTCGCGCACAAGGGCCACCAGCTGCCCGTAGGGCGAGGGTCCGTCCTGGCGCAGGTGCAGTTCTCCCTGTGGCGTTTTTACCCGGATCACGTTATGCTTCCCTGGTTTTATCTTCAGGTTAGGCTCTATCACAACCGGGGTGGTGTTTACCACCAGGTCATACGGAATCAGCGCGTCCACGTCCAGCATGTCTGCTTTACCCTGCCCGTTCTTATAGTGCACGTAGTTGTACTCGGTGCCCCCGGTCAGGGAGTTCAAAAAGGTCATGTTCACGTTCGTCTCTACGGGCCTTCCCTGTTCATCCAGCAGCTCTACGCTAACGGTGGTCTCGCTCAGGGTCTGCGTCACGATCTCGGTCAGCACGTTCTCAAAGGTCTTTACGTCGGCGGCGTTAAAGTACTGCCCTATGCAGCTCAGCTGCTGCTCATACTCGGGTGCTATGCCAATGCCGATAATAAAGGGCCGCAGGAAGATGCGTTTCTTTTGCAAGGCCAGCGACACAGCACAGGGGTCTCCGTTACAGGACTCCAACCCATCCGTGATCAGAATGATCACGTTCCTGGATTTGGAGTCCGGAAAGTCGCCGGCAGCCTGCAGCAACGAGTAGGTAATGGGCGTGTTGCCCCGCGGCTCAATCTGCCCCAGCTTTTTCTTAATGGCCCCACTGTTGTTATCGGCAGCAAAGGAAACTTCCAGCTTGGTGTCTTTGCAGTCGTTGCGCTCGCGCGCTGACTGATGCCCGTACACCCGTAGTGCCACTTCCACATTGTCGTAGCGTTCCAGGGAGTCTACCAGGTGAGCCAGCAGGTTCTTGGCCACGCTCATCCTGTCGCTGTTCTCCCATTTGGCCAGCATGCTGCCCGAGGCATCGAGCAGGAACAGGATACGGGTTTTAGGCAACTGTTTTTTTTGTTGCCCCATAGCTGTTCCGGCTGCTGCCAACAGCAGCAAAACAAGAAGAACTGACCGGAGTCTTTGTGCCATGCAGCGGGTGCTATGCCTGATAACCTGTGTATCTTCTAATAATCGGCGGCCTCCTTCACGGCCAGTTGTTGCAAGGCTACCTGCAGCTGCTCATCGTTCGGAGCCACGCCGTGCCATTTGTGCGAGCCCATCATAAAGTCCACGCCATAGCCCATCTCGGTGTTCATCAGGATCATGATCGGTTTGCCGTGGCCCGTTGCTTTTTTGGCGGTGTCCAGGGTGTTCAGCAACAGCCCGAAATCATTGCCTTCGGTTTCCAGCACATGCCAGCCGAACGCTTCGAACTTGGCGCGCAGGTCGCCCAGGCCCATGATCTCGTTGGTGGAGCCGTCAATCTGCTGGCCGTTCCTGTCTATGGTGGCAATCAGGTTATCTACTTTGTGGTGGGCGGCATACATGGTGGCTTCCCAAACCTGGCCTTCCTCCACTTCGCCATCGCCCATCAGCACATACACCAGGCTGTTATCCTGGTTTAGCTTTTTGGTTTGCGCGGCGCCAATGGCTGCCGACAAGCCCTGGCCCAGCGAGCCGGAGGCAATGCGGATGCCCTCCAGCCCTTCTTCTGTGGCCGGATGCCCCTGTAACCTGGAGTTAAGCTTGCGGAATGTGGCTAGTTCAGCCACCTCAAAGAAGCCGGCACGCGCCAGAGTGCTGTACCAAACTGGTGAGATGTGCCCGTTTGAAAGAAAGAACAGGTCCTCGCCCTTGCCGTCCATACTGAAGTCGGTGCTGTAGTTCATCACGCGGAAGTACAGCGACACAAAATAATCGGTGCAGCCCAGCGAGCCGCCCGGGTGGCCGGAGTTGACGGCATGCACCATGCGAACAATGTCTCTGCGTACCTGTGCGGCAATTTCTTTCAGCTCGTCGATGCTTTTGTTGTGTGGATTCACTTTTGTAAATTATGGATTGTAAGATATAATGACTTTAAAGGCTGTTCAGTCCTCAAGATGTAAAATAGCCCTGTAATTTCCTATCAGGATGCGGCTTGGAGCAACCCGATAGCCCTCAAATATACGAAAAACGCAGCTGCCTATCCGGACAGCTGCATTTTTCGTTATTTCAATACCTGTTCAGCGTGCTCTTTGGTTTTTACTTTGGTGATGATGTCCTGTAGCAAACCGTTTTCGTCGATCACAAAAGTATAGCGCATGGTGCCCATATACTTCCGGCCATACATCGATTTCTCTTGCCACACGCCGTACTGCTCCACTATTTTCTTGTCTGTGTCGGCTAGCAGCGTAAAAGGCAGCTCATACTTGCCGATGAATTTCTGGTGCGATTGCTCACTGTCGGTGCTTACCCCGATTACTTCGTAACCTTCTTTTTTAAGGTTGCTATAATTGTCGCGGAGGTTGCAAGCCTGGGCCGTGCAGCCGCTGGTGTCGTCTTTTGGGTAGAAGTACAGAATCACTTTCTTGCCCCGGAAGTCGCTCAACTTAACCGCATTCCCGTTTTGATCTTTTCCTTCAAATTCCGGAGCCTGGTCGCCGATGTTCAGTTCCATATATTTTTGATCTCGTGACTACTTGATGAAAGACAAAGAACTTGTTGCCTGGTACTAAATCCAGGCCTTTCTCCTTTGTCAAACAATGCTGTGTTGCTATTAAATGTTGGTCGTATAAGTGGCTTCGTTGCCAGCGTTGTCCTTCACCTTCAAAACCACTTCACCGGACAAAGGTACACTTTTATCCAATTTTTCAGAGTATATCATGGCTGCTTTATGCTCATACTTCATCAGCAGCCACTCGCCGTTCAGGTAGGCGTTAAATGAGTTGATGCCCGACAAATCGTCGCCGATCCGGAAGCGGATCTGATCTTTGCTTTTGCTCAGTAGCTTGATGGAGGGTGGCTTGCTGTCTTCCATCACCTTAAACTTACCCATGTTGCGGGTAGTGAAAGTAATGCTGTTGCCTTCCCATTTGCCCCCTTCAAAGCCACGCCCGCGGCCTGTACCTAAAAAGTATACCGCAGCCTTCGACTTGTCTTTTACCCGTGTGGAAGGCGTTATAGTTACTTTCAGGGCTTTGTGCAATGGCGTAAAGTAGTCGCCGATGGTGTATACGTCACCCTCCAGTGCTGTTTTCAGGTAAAGTGTGTCGTAGAGCGACTCTTTGTCGAAAAGCACCTGCATGTTTTTGTTAGAGAATGCAAAATCCCTGGCTGGCGGTATCATCAGCTCCATGCCAAAGTTGCTGGAAGCCCCGCAGAAATGCATGGAGTCCGGTATGCCGGCCCGCAAATCGTAAAGGCTGACAGAGGTTGAGTTTTGCACATAGCTCGGTACCAGTGTAAGGGCCTTGTTGCCTACATACAGCGTGATATTCTGGGGGGTGCTGCTGGAATCGGCGGCGCTTATTTTCAGAACGTTTCCGATGATCTCGTGCTCCAGGCTTGGCTTTATCGTTGATTTTGAAAGCGTGTGGGTAAATGCTGGTTTTTGGCCTTTTACTACAAAGTTAAGCGTGGAGGCATTGTTGTAGGAGTCGCGGGCCACCAGTATTACCTGGTAAACAGAATCAGGGTATACTTTTAAACGGCCCTGTTGGCCCCCACTTGCTTTGTAAAGCGGCAGGTCGTTGCCGTAATCCACGAAGGCCTTTTGAAACGACCGGCCCTGACGTTTGTAAATGTTATAGTTAATATGCTGCGATACCTGGCGCGAGAGTTCGAAGGGCACCTGGTCGATGTAATGGCTGTACATTTGTTTGCCGTTCACGAACAGCGTTATTTCCTGAGTGCCGTTTTTATTGGCGGCCCCGTCAAGCCTGTCAATCGTTTGTACCTCCAGCCCGATCAGGCCATTTGCAAAAACGGTATCCGCTAAAGCAATAGCGTTGCCTTTTTGGGTGGTGCGGTACTCGGCGCGGTCAAACGCGTTCTTTGCCCGTGCGTTAATGTTTAGGGGTGTCACGCCCAGGGTGTATATTTCAGGGGGCGTGGTGTCCAGCACCTCGCCAAACTTATACTGCAGCGGGTTGTAGAGGTGGTCTTGCTCATCTCTGATCTCAAAGTGGAGGTGGGGGCCGCCCGAGCCCCCTGTGTTACCCGAGTAGCCGATCACCTCGCCGCGTTTCACCGGAAACCTGCCGGCCTCCGGGAAAAGCTCCAGCTCAAAGGTCTTTTTCTCATACTGCCGTTGGCGCACAAAGTCCGCCAACGGTTTCTCATACTCCCGCAGGTGCGCATACGTGGTAACCAGTCCGTTTGGGTGCGTTACAAAGATAATGTTGCCATATCCGTAAGTTGATTGCTTTACCCTGGAAATATACCCATCCGCGGCTGCATGCACCGGCAGCCCTTCCCGCTGGTCTGTTTTAATATCCACGCCCCCATGAAAGTGGTTAGAGCGTATCTCTCCCATGGAACCTGACAAGTAGTTGCGCTCCCCGGGTTTGATCGGGAACAGGAAGTAACCCTGGGGCACCGTCACTTTTTTAGGTGCCGCACCCGTTGCGGAGGCAGGCTCCGGACCCAACTGCGCGAAGGCCTGGAAAGCGGTGCATATCGTCAGGGCGGCAAGCACCACCTGTTTTTTACTTAACTTCGAAATCCAATAATTTTTTATCTTCAACATACCCTTCTAATCTATCTCCTATCTTAACGGGGCCAACACCCGCAGGCGTTCCCGTAAAAATAATATCTCCTTTTTTTAGTGTGATAAAGCGCGACATATACGCGATGATGTCCTCAAACGAATGCAGCATCATCTTTGAATTGCCCTGCTGTTTTGTCTCGCCGTTTACCTCCAGCTTAAAATTGATGTTCTGCAGGTTTGGGAACTGGTCGAGGGGCAGAAACTCAGAAACGGGGGCAGAGCCATTGAATCCTTTGGCCAGGGTCCAGGGCAAGCCTTTCTCCTTGGCTTTGGTCTGGAGGTCCCGGGCTGTGAAGTCGATGCCCAAACCGAGGGCGTCGTAATACCTGGGGGCAAATTTCTTTTCGATGTTTTTTCCTTCCCGGCTGATGCGCAAAATAAGTTCTGCCTCGTAGTGCACATCATTTGTATAATCCGGGTAATAGAACGGCTCGTTGTGGCGCAGCACAGCGGTGTCAGGCTTAAAGAAAATGACGGGCGCATCGGGCACCTCGTTTTCTAATTCGGCAATGTGCTCAGCATAGTTTCTTCCTATAGCTAAAATCTTCATGTAAGGGTGCGTTAGGTTTTCCGTAACTCAAAAATAGGGCTTTAAAGATTGCGACGCAGCGAAAGGCCACAAAATAATTAAAGGGTGTGCATGGCGGCCCCGTTTCAGGTGTCGTACTCCTGTTTATGATAACCCTTAACCGTATTTATTATTGTGTGCGCAACTTCTGAACATTTTGTAGACCGGAAGACGTATAACTGAAAAATTTGTTTTGCACTTTGTTTAGCATCCGTCCTGAGATCATTAAAAATAGAAGGAGGGTAAATATAGTGATAAGTAAATTTTCAAATGTGTTACACGTGGTTTCTGGTAAATTGGTTCAAAATTTGAAATGCTTTTTACAGGACCAATAAAACTTAAAAAGATGTACAAGAGAATAATTACTTTTTCGCTGGCAGTCACGCTCCTCGTAGGGTGTACTACAGTGCCCATTACAGGGCGCCGACAGCTGAACCTGGTTTCCGATGCGGAAATGCAGGCCATGAGTTACGATGCCTATGACCAGTTCCTGAAGGAGCACAAACTCTCCCGGAACGCCCAGTCAACTGCCATGGTGAAACGCGCCGGACAGCGCATCCAGAACGCCGTGGAGCAGTATATGGCTGTCAACGGACTACAGAATGAATTAGATGGTTTCAGGTGGGAGTTTAACCTGATACAGGATGACCAGGTGAATGCCTTTGCGATGGCTGGCGGTAAAACCGTAGTGTACGAGGGTATTTTGCCGGTTGCTCAAAACGAAACAGGCCTTGCCGTTGTGATGGGGCATGAGATTGCCCACGCGATTGCTAAGCATGGTAACGAGCGCATGAGCCAGGCACTGGCACAGCAGTTCGGTGGCCAGACGCTTTCTGCCCTGGCGGGTACTCAACCCGGCACAGCCACGAACCTGTTGATGGCCGCTTATGGCGTAGGATCGCAGTTGGGAATGTTGAAGTATGGCCGTAACCAGGAGTCGGAGGCCGATCGCTTAGGGCTTATTTTTATGGCCATGGCCGGTTACGACCCCAGAGAGGCGATTCCTTTCTGGCAGCGTATGGAGGCTAAAGGAGGCGCTGCCCCACCTGAGTTCCTTTCAACGCACCCAAGTGCAGGTACGCGTCAGGCTGACCTAAAGAAGCACCTGCCGGAGGCACTTAAATATTATAAGAAATAACCAGATCCCCTGTATGCACCTTCACACCCTTACCCGCTATTGGCGCGTTGTTTTTTACCTGTGTTTTTTGATAGCGCTACTGGCGGCATCTGCCTGTACCAGGCGAGAGGCTTTTCCGGAAGAGAGTGACGAGCCGACGGAAACAATTGAAGGGCAGGCGGCACCCAGAAAGTATGATGGCGTGTTGCTGGCCCAGGTAGTGGAAGACAGTGTGCACTATATTGTGGAGAAGGAAGCTTTGCTGCAGCCTTTTATCCGCGAGTTCGGTGATGGCACGGTGGTAGACAAAGTGATGATCCGGAAGGTGCAGGAAGTGAAGGAAGACACCGCTGCTTATTACCTGGTAGGCCTGGGCATACGAAACGGCTCTTTCCGCTCGATGGCACTGGAACTGGACATCGCCTCCGATAACAGCTTATACCTGAGTAGTCTTGGGTCCAAGCACATGTGCCTGGCCTCCATTGGCTGCAGTTTCTGTTACTTTACCTACTCCGGTAACAAAATAACGGGCTGTGAGTGCGCATCCAAATCGGCAGAAAATACGTGTGTGCACAAAGTCGCGCCAAGCAATGGCTTGCTTCGGAACACCCGTGTAGGATCGGCCAGGTAAAATTTCAGAAATCATTTAAATAGAGCGGGGCTGTCAGATGTGGCAGCCCCGCTCTTTTTATTTAGGATAGCTGTACGTTGCGCAGTCGTATGCGTGTCAGTACCTTTTTGGTGTGCAGTGGAAAGTCGCCTTTCATCATCCAGTCGTAATAGCTGGGTTCTTTCTGCAGTACATCCGCAACGGATACATTTTTATACTTCCCAAAGTTAAATACTTCCTGCCCTGTGTTGTTGTACACGATGCGGCCAGAAAGGTCAGCTGTTTTCTGTACCGTGAACTTGTGGAGTTGCTCCATGTCGTTCTGCACCGGAAACTCTTCCACTCCCTCCGAAACCTCGTAGGGGGTTTGTTGGTAGCGGTCCAGTTGTGCCATCAGAATATGGTAGGTGGCTACGGTGTCGGCTTCGGCACTGTGTGCGTTCTCCAACGATTGGTTACAATAGTACTTGTAGGCCGCCGACAGGGTGCGCTTTTCCATCTGGTGGAAAATGCGGCAAACGTCCACCACATTACGGTTCTCAATGTCAAAGTCGATGTCGCAGCGCAGGAACTCCTCTGCCAGCAAGGGTATGTCGAAGCGCAGCAGGTTGTACCCCCCCAGGTCGCAGCCCTTCAGGAACTGTTCCAGGTCGCGGGCCACTTGCTTAAAAGGGGGACAATCCTTCACATCCTCGTCATAAATCCTATGGATCAGGCTCGACTCCAGGGGAATGGGAATGGTTGGGTTGATCTTGCGCGTCTTCAGGATCTCCTCTCCGTCCGGCATGATTTTCAGGACACTGATCTCCACGATCCTGTCTTTGGAGATGTCAGTACCGGTGGTCTCCAGGTCGAAGAACACCATGGGGCGCTTTAAGTTTAGCTTCATAGCCAAAAAGTATAAATGGTTAAAGAACCGCTTTTTTTAGCGCCTCCAGGTCAATGTTGTTGTAAGTGCCTGAGCTCATGAGCAGCAGGTTGGCATTTTGCCAGTCGCGGCTCGTTAAATGGTTTTGCAGGGCCTCGGAATCGGTAAAAACCTTAACTGCAGGATTTCGGAAGGCTTGTTTCAGTTCCTCCTCCGTCAGCATTTCCATGCGCTTGTGGGCGACTGTTTGCGGGCTGAAGTAAACGATGGCTTCATCGGCCTTGTCTAGGGCGCCGGCGTACTGGGGCAGGAAATCCTTGTTCAGGCTACTGAAGGTATGCAGCTCTACCACGGCTACCAGCTCGCGCTGCGGGAACTGTTCCTTAACGGCTTCGGTGGTAGCCTTTACCTTGGAGGGGGCATGTGCAAAATCCCGGAAAAGTACGGAATGACCCGACTCACCGATTTTCTCCAGGCGCTTGGCGGCCCCTTTGAAAGTTGTGAGCGCCGCATAAAAATCATGTGCCTTAACGCCTATCTTCTTGCACACCTCCTTGGCTGCGCTGATGTTGCGCAGGTTATGCTCGCCGAACAGCTGTATGGCAATGTCGCCATCCTTCTTGGTGTGCAGTATGGTTTTGCCGTTCTTAATGCTGTGCTCGTGCACCCCGTAACCGATGTAGGCTATATCAGCCGGGTTACGCGGAACAGCCACCAGCTGCACCTGCTCATCGTCTTTGTTGTAGATTAGGGAACCTGCCTTTGGCGTCATCTCGGCAAAAATGCGGAACTGCTCGCGGTATATGTCCGGGTTGGGGAATACGTTGATATGATCCCAGCTGATGCCGCTGATTACCCCGATGTGGTGGTTGTACAAGTGGAACTTAGGGATGCGTTTGATCGGGTCGGAAAGGTACTCGTCTCCTTCGATAATGATGATCGGGGCGTTGTCCGTGAGCTTTACCATGCGGTCAAAGCCCTCGAGCTGAGCGCCCACGGCATAATCGAATTTACGGCCCAGGTGCTGCAGCACGTGCATGATGATGGAGGTGATGGAGGTTTTGCCGTGGCTGCCTCCAATCACGATGCGCTGCTTGTCTTTGCTCTGCTCGTAGATGAACTCCGGGAAAGAGTAGATCGGGAGCTGCAGTTCCTGCGCGCGTTTCAGCTCGGGGTTGTCGGCGCGCGCGTGCATGCCTAGTATAACCGCATCAGGCTTTGCATCCAGCTTTTCCGGGTGCCACCCTTCCTGGGCAGGGAGTATGCCGGCAGCGGCCAGGCGACTTTTGGCCGGTTCATAGATCTCATCGTCCGAGCCCGTCACTTTCAGGCCTTTGTCGTGCAGGGCCAGTGCCAGGTTGTGCATGATGCTCCCTCCAACGGCAATCAGATGTATGTGCTGTATTTCCTTCTTCTCCATAATGCAGGCAATATGATGTCAAGCTGGCAAAGTTAGAAGTCCTTGCCTAAATAAAAATAGCTATACACTAATATGTGGATACTTTGTGGATATCTTGTGGATTATTAACACACTTGTAAAGATTACATCTACGGCTTATCTGTTAAATTTGTGCTTATGGAGGAGATGAAAATGAATGTGCGGCCTGCGGGCAACCGCAACGGGTGGCAGAAAAAAGCGCCTGTTGTATCGGAGCTGGGCAAAAAACCGCCGCAGGCACTGGATTTGGAGGAGGCCGTGCTAGGCGCTCTGATGCTGGAGAAGGATGCCCTGACCACAGTGATTGATATTCTGCGTCCGCAGAGCTTTTACAAAGAGGCGCACCAACGAATTTTTAAAGCCATCCTGGGACTATTCGATAAATCGGAGCCCATTGATATTTTAACGGTTACGCATGAGCTGCGGGAGCAGGGGGAGCTGGAGCTGGCAGGCGGCGCCTACTATGTTACGCAATTGACTACCCGCGTAAACTCGGCCGCCAACATAGAGTACCATGCCCGTATCATAACGGAGAACTCGATCAAGCGCGACCTGATCTCCATCTCTTCCGAGGTGCTGTCCAGCGCTTTTGAAGATACTACTGACGTTTTTGAGTTACTCGACAGGACAGAGGCGAAGCTATACGAAGTATCGGAATCCAACATCCGGAAAAACTTTGATGACATGCGCTCGCTCATGCACCAGGCCATAAAGGAACTGGAGGAGAAGCGCAAGCAGGCCGATGGCCTGACCGGTGTGCCTAGCGGCCTGATCGCCCTTGACCGGGTGACATCGGGCTGGCAGAAGTCAGATCTGGTTATCCTGGCGGCACGTCCGGCCATGGGTAAGACCGCCTTTGTGCTTTCGTGCATGCGCAACGCAGCCGTGGACTTTAACAAGGGCGTTGCAATCTTCTCACTTGAGATGTCGTCGTTGCAGCTGGTGAATCGTTTGATCTCTTCGGAGGCTGAACTGGATTCAGAAAAGATCAAGAAAGGGAGCCTGGAGGACTACGAGTGGGCACAGCTCAACCATAAAATAGCGAAGCTCACAGAGGCGCCTATCTTTATAGATGATACCCCCGGCCTCTCCATCCGGGAACTGCGTACCAAGTGCCGCCGCCTGAAAGCGCAGTACGATATTCAGATGATCATTATTGACTACCTGCAGCTGATGAGCGGAAACGCGGAAGGCAAAGGTGGCGGTAACCGCGAGCAGGAGATTGCCTCCATCTCGCGTGCCATGAAAATGCTTGCAAAAGAACTGAACGTGCCCGTTATCGCCCTGTCGCAGTTAAGCCGTGCCGTGGAAACCCGCGGGGGCGACAAACGGCCGCAACTCTCTGACCTTCGTGAATCCGGTTCCATTGAGCAGGATGCGGACATGGTACTTTTCCTGTATCGCCCGGAATACTACGGTATCACCGAGGATGAGATGGGCAACCCAACCGCAGGTGTGGGTGAGGTGATCATTGCCAAGCACCGTAACGGATCTTTAGAAAACGTGCAATTGAAATTTATCGGTAAATACACTAAATTCACGAACCTAGACGGGGATTACGGTGGGGACAGCATGGGAGGCTTCAATGCCTTGCCGAACAGCACCTTCGATGCGGACGCACCGGGCTCTATCCGGTTGGGTAGCCGCATGAATGATGGCAACAGTAACAGCGGTGGTTTCCCGACCTCCAATTTCGATGAGGAACCTCCGTTTTAGAGCCAGCACAATAAGTGCACGGTGCATGCTGTTCTAATACAAATGACTTTAAAATTTCTTTTCAGCTTTAGCCAAAGCTAGATTAGCCGCTGTGTTTTGTAACCAGCGGCTTTTCTGTTTTAGGTTTAGGTTGCAAAACCGGGTTATTTGTGAAAGGATTGTCTTGCTGTATGGTTTAACGCAACATTTCGGGCGGTTTATCTGGAACGTGTTAACCTCACCCCAGCCCTCTCCTTAAAAGGAGAGGGGGCTTTTTTAGCGATGAACCAGGGTGTTTGAGAATCAGAATTATTAGCAGGGGAAATGCAAGTATGAAAATTCAGGTATAAGTTGTTTCCTTGACTAATTACGCACACACCTGCTGGTGTATATTTATGCAACGACGAAATAACCGAGCCAAAAGCACAGCCCTAACGCCCTCTCCTAAAAAATGGAGAGGGCTGGGGTGAGGTTACAATTGCCGTTTACCCCTTCAGTTTCAGGTCAATCAGTATTTGCTCAATTTTCTGCTCCAGTTGCTGCTCCACGCTGTCATAATCGGCTGCGGATTGTAGCGGTTCGTTCACACTGATGTAAAACTTGATCTTGGGCTCGGTGCCGGAGGGGCGCGCTGATATTTTGCTGCCGTCATCGGTGAGGTACTGCAACACATTGGAGCTTTCCAGGTGGAGGGTTTGCTGCTCGCCGGTGTTTACCAGTTTGCGGGTGCTCATCTTGTAATCGTTAATCTCCGCTACCTTAGAGCCCGCAATAGACTGCGGTGGATTGCTGCGCATGTCGGCCATCATCTGCTGGATCTCTTCGGCGCCGCGCTGTCCTTTTTTAGTGAACGACACCAGCTCCTCTTTATAAAAACCATACTTGGTGTACATCTCCACCATCATCTCAAACAGGCTCTGGTCATTATCACGGGCTACAGCGGCCATCTCAGCAATCAGGGCACAAGCCGAGATGCCGTCTTTGTCGCGCACGAAATCACCGATCATGTAGCCGTAGCTTTCCTCGCCGCCGCCAATGTATACTTCCTTGCCCTCCAGTTCACGAATCTTCTCCGCTATGTATTTAAAGCCGGTCAGGGTTTCGTAGTGTTTCACGCCGTAGCTTTCGGCAATGTCTTTGATCAGGTCGGTGGTTACAATGGTTTTGACGATGAACTCGTTGCCCGTCAGCTTTCCGGCTTTCTGCCAGGCCTGCAGCAGGTAATTGATGAGCAGGGCGCCGGTTTGGTTACCGTTCAGTAGCACGAATTCGCCTTTCAGGTTTTTAACGGCGATGCCCACACGGTCAGAGTCCGGGTCGGTGGCCATTACCAGTTCGGCGTCTAGCGCTTTGGCCTTGTTCAGGGCCAGCGTCATGGCTTCTTTCTCCTCGGGGTTCGGGTAAACCACGGTCGGGAAGTTGCCGTTTGGCTCGGCCTGCTCCTGCACCACATGCACATTGGTAAAACCGAAGCGCTTGAGTACTTCCGGCACCAGCGTAATACCGGTGCCATGGATGGAGGAGTAAACGATCTTGATGTCGTGCTGGCGCTGGATGGCCTCCTTTGAGACAGAAAGCCCCAGTACCCGCTGTATGTAGGCCTCGTCTACTTCCTTGCCGATCATTTCGATATTTTCCGGTTTTGCCCCGAACTTCACCTCATCAATAGACGTGATCTTGTTCACCTCGGCGATGATGTTCTTGTCGTGCGGAGCGGTTACCTGGGCACCATCGTTCCAGTATACTTTGTAGCCGTTATACTCTTTGGGGTTATGCGAAGCCGTTACCACCACGCCGCTCTGGCAACCCAGGTGCCGGATGGCAAACGAAAGCTCCGGGGTGGGGCGCAGTTCCTCGAACAGGTATACTTTAATGTCGTTGGCCGAGAATATCTCTGCGGAGATTCGGGCAAACACATCGGAGTTGTTACGGCAGTCGTGAGCAATGGCAACTTTTACCTGCTCACCAGGGAAGTTTTGCTTCAGGTAATTGCACAGGCCCTGTGTGGCCATGCCCAGCGTGTAGCGGTTCATGCGGTTGCTGCCGGCGCCCATAATGCCGCGCAAGCCGCCGGTGCCAAACTCCAGGTCTTTGTAAAAAGCATCGGAAAGGGTCTCGTGCTCGTCGCGCTCCAGCATGCCGCTGATTTCTTTTTTAGTGGCTTCGTCGTAGTTGCCGGCCAGCCAGCTGTCTATTTTTTGGCGTATGGTAGTGTCGATCATTGTCGTTGTTAAGTGATGTTATAAATGAAATCGCATAAAAAATCACACCAGCTGTTTCTGTACCTGTAGCACATCCGAAAGAACTGGTGTGATTTTGTGTATCGAAAGCATTTGCCCCGGAATATTTACCGGAATCTATACTTTATTTCCGTGTTAGAGGTTTCCGCGCAGGTCCTGCTCGCGTTCGATGGCCTCAAACAAGGCTTTAAAGTTGCCTTTTCCGAACGATTTGGCTCCTTTACGCTGGATGATCTCATAGAACACGGTTGGCCGGTCTTCCACAGGTTTCGTGAAGATCTGAAGCAAGTACCCTTCGTCGTCGCGGTCCACGAGGATGTTCATTTTTTTAAGCTCGCCCATGTCCTCGTCAATATGGCCGATGCGCTTCACCAGGTCTTCGTAATATGTTTCGGGTACATACAGGAACTCCACCCCGCGTTTGCGCAACTCGCTTACCGTGTGCAGGATATCATTGGTGGCGATGGCGATGTGCTGCACCCCGGCTCCTTTGTAAAACTCCAGGTACTCGTCTATCTGTGATTTCTTTTTTCCGGCGGCAGGCTCGTTAATCGGGAACTTGATGTAGCCGTTCCCGTTCGAAACTACCTTCGACATCAGGGCCGTGTACTCTGTGCTGATGTCCTTGTCATCGAAGGTGAGCAGCAGCTTAAAGCCCATCACTTTCTCGTAGAACTCCACCCAGTCGTTCATCTTGCCTAGCTCCACATTGCCCACGCAGTGGTCTACATACTTCAGGCCCACTGGCTCTACCTGCAGGATGCTTTCTTTGGCAACAAACCCCGGTAAAAAGGGTCCTGTGTAATTCGAGCGCTCTACAAAAGTATGGATCGTGTCGCCGTACGTATGAATGGAGGCTACTTTTACTTCGCCGTGCTCGTCTTGTAGGGTCTGGGGCTCCAGGGCAGGCTTGGCGCCCCGCTCCACGGTTTCGCGGAAAGACTTATGGGCATCGTCCACCCACAGGGCCAGCACTTTTACGCCATCGCCGTGCCGCTGCACATGCTGCGATATGTCGGACTCTGGGTTAAGGGAGGTGGTAAAAACAAAGCGAACTTTTTCCTGCTGCACCACATAGGAGGCGCGGTCGCGGATGCCGGTTTCGGGGCCAGCGTAGGCTACTAACTTAAAGCCAAAAGCCGTCTGGTAAAAGTGTGCTGCCTGCTTGGCGTTGCCCACATAAAACTCAATATAATCGGTGCCATTTAAAGGCAGAATATCGGTAGCCATAATTTCTAAGAGTAGGTTAAATCATGATTTATGTAAAAATACAGCTTTTAAAGTTTTATCAAAACCCCTTAGGGCCATACAAATTATCATTACGATTACTTGCAATTGCTAAGGCATGTTTTCAACTTTGTAAAAATATACACAGAGACGCCATGAACGCAAACGCACTGAACAGCTCTATTGTTAGTATCCTGGAGAAGAAGCAGGCACTGAATGCTTTGGATTACAATGATGAGCGTTACGATGATATGGAAGAAGAACTCCACGACCTGGAAGACAACTTTAACGAGGAATACGGAGATTACATGGAGGATGTGTTGGAGGATGTGCACGGCAAGATCAAGTCTGATGCCGATGTGCTGCTGCCCTCTGCTTACCTGGCAAGCGCCCTGACCAACCTGGAGTTAAGCAATGAGGAGCAAGAGGGTGTTTGGGTCGAGTCGGATTCTTTTCCGGGTGTTGAGATGCGCCTGGTTCTGGTGGCTAACCCCCCACGCGTTTTATTGGTACTCGCTGACCAGGAGCGTGTGCTCTGGACGGCTGAATAATTAAACAGATAGTATGTAACTGGCGCCTGCCTTTGGTAAAGCGCCTACTTACCGCGCCTGCTTTTGTAAACCTTACAGAAGCAGGCGCGGGTTTTTTATTGTGCTAAGTATGGCGGCCATTTATAAATAGCTGTTTACTTGTAGCGAGAAGCTCTCGCGACAAACCAAAACGTATAAGCTAAAGTATGGAAACGGGTTAAGCTGATCTCATTTCAAAATCCTTTTCAAGAATTTAGCCAAAGCGGCACAAAAAACGTGTAGCCAATTATAAAGCATGTAGTATACTGCTTTATTAAGCAACAACCTTCCCTGTGTAAAAGTACAGCGGTAACCTTTCCATCTTTAAAACTGTCGTCTGCTCATTGAAACACATCACGCGCACCATCTGGGTTTTATCACTGGTAAGTTTGTTCACCGACACAGCAAGCGAGATGCTGTACCCCATTCTTCCCATCTATCTAAAAAGTATTGGCTTTTCTGTGGTGCTAATCGGGATACTGGAGGGAGTGGCGGAGGCTACGGCAGGACTGAGCAAAGGCTATTTTGGCAAGTTATCCGACAACGTGGGTCGCCGTGTGCCTTTTGTGCAACTGGGCTATTCACTGAGCGCAATCTCCAAGCCGATGATGGCGATCTTCCTGTTCCCCTTCTGGATATTTCTGGCCCGTACCCTCGATCGCTTTGGTAAGGGAATCCGTACCGGCGCGCGCGATGCCCTGCTCTCTGACGAGGCAACTGCTGAAACGAAAGGCAAGGTGTTCGGTTTTCACCGATCGATGGATACCCTGGGTGCGGTATTGGGGCCTGTGCTGGCTTTGGTATACCTTTATTTTTACCCGGAGGACTACAGAACCCTGTTCTTTGTTGCTTTCGTGCCGGGGCTGCTGGCGGTGTTAACCTCCTTTGTGCTGCGCGAAAAGCAGCTACCCGTTGCCAAGGTTTCAAATGTACCTACCCCCTTTTTCGCCTTTGTTCATTATTGGAGAAAAAGCCCTTTGGTATACCGCAAGGTGGTGATCGGGCTGCTTGTTTTTACATTGTTCAACAGCTCAGATATATTCCTGCTTTTAAAGGCGAAGCAGGCCGGGCTAGATGATACGATGGTGATCGGCGTGTATATTTTCTACAACCTGATCTATGCGTTATTTGCTTTTCCGGTGGGTATCGTGGCCGATAACATCGGGCTCAAAACCATTTACCTGGTGGGGCTTGCCTTGTTTGCAGTGGTGTATTTTGGGATGTCCTATAATGTGAATCTGTATGTATTCTATGGCTTGTTTTTTATCTATGGTGTGTATGCGGCGGCCACAGAGGGGATCTCGAAGGCCTGGATCAGCAACATCACCTCTAAAAAAGACACTGCTACAGCCATAGGCACCTATGCGGGTTTCCAAAGCATCTGCACGATGCTGTCCAGCACGCTAACCGGTTTCATATGGTTCAGGTTCGGGGCGAGCACAGCCTTCCTGCTCACTGCCGTTATGACGGTGGTGGTCATTTTATACTTCCTTGCCATGCCAGTACCAAAGCTGAATAAGCCACTCGCACCTGTAAATGAGTAGTTCAGCACAGTGGATAGGACAGTAAAGTGGTTGCAGCAGGGGAGGGGGGCGCCCCATAAATACGAGAGTTTCCCCTTGCTTATCTGAATCAAAACTCGACATTTGTTAGCTGCAAACGCATGCTGACTAAAATATACACCTGATAATTAATGGATGTAGTAGATAGCAACGGGAACCTACTGGCTGACGGCGATTCGGTGCATGTAGTCAAAGACCTGAAAGTAAAAGGCATGCCCACCACCCTGAAACGCGGGAACGTGATCAAAAACATACGTTTAACCGGCAGTCCCGAAGAAGTAGAGTGTCGCATCGGAAAAAGTCAGGTGGTCCTTAAAACCATGTACCTGAAAAAGGCTTAGCACAAACGCTGATACGCCTCTGGCGGCTTTATCGCATACAGTTAAATTGTGTATGCTTTCCGGGTGCCTGCTATAGTGTGGCGTAAAAGTATGGCAGAAAAGGAGTGGAGCCATTATATTTGCAGTCCAAAACAATAGAAATATGAGCAAGGCAAACTGGGTTACCGTTAAAGAATACGAAGACATCACCTATAAGAAATCGGATGGCGTGGCACGCATTGCCTTTAACAGGCCTAATGTGCGCAATGCATTCCGCCCTAAAACCGTAAGCGAGCTGTTTGAGGCTTTCCTGGATGCCCGCGAAGATACCTCGATCGGTGTGGTGCTGTTGGCTGCGGAAGGCCCTTCCAGCAAAGACGGCGTATACTCATTTTGCAGCGGAGGCGACCAGAACGCCCGTGGCCACCAGGGTTATGTGGATGAAGCCGGGATGCCGCGCCTGAACATACTGGAGGTGCAGCGTCTTATCCGTTTTATGCCCAAGGTAGTAATAGCCGTAGTGCCGGGTTGGGCTGTTGGGGGCGGGCACAGCCTGCACGTGGTCTGCGACCTGACGCTGGCCAGCAAGGAACACGCTATTTTTAAGCAGACTGACGCCGATGTTACCAGCTTTGACGGTGGCTACGGATCTGCTTACCTGGCCAAGATGGTAGGCCAGAAGCGCGCCCGCGAAATCTTCTTTCTGGGAAGAAATTACTCGGCCCAGGATGCCTATGAAATGGGCATGGTAAACGCTGTGATTCCGCACGAGGAACTGGAGGATACGGCCTATGCCTGGGCACAGGAAATACTGGAAAAATCGCCGACCTCAATTAAAATGCTGAAGTTTGCCTTTAACGCCACCGACGATGGCATGGTGGGGCAGCAGATTTTCGCAGGCGAGGCCACCCGCTTAACATACATGACCGAGGAGGCCAAAGAAGGCAGAAATGCCTTTCTAGAGAAGCGTAAGCCGAATTTCAAAGACATCAAATGGATTCCTTAACTGGGAGTCAGTAGGTTATTAAATTGTTAGCCGTGTGAAGGTAATCCAGGTTTTATGCTACCTTTAGTCTTGTTCAGGAAGCAAGTTTAATGTATATCCATGAAAAAAACCATTGCATTGATCGCGCATAACAGCCGGAAAAATGACCTGCTTAACTGGTGTAAGGTAAACTACGACAGGTTAAAGCATCACCAGCTTATTGGCACTTCCAACACCTCCCGTTTAATAAACGAAATGCTGGAGTTGGGTGTAAAACCTTTCGGGCATGGGCCAAGCGGAGGCGATATACTGCTGGCGGCCAAAATACTGCAGGGAGAAGTGGACAAGGTGATCTTTTTTATTGACGCCGAAACCCCGCACGGACATGAGCACGATATCCAGACCCTGATCCGGACGGCTGTTCTGAATAATATTCCGATTGCATTGAATAGGGCTTCAGCCGATCTGATAGTACAGGAGCAGGATTAATACAAACCACTGTCATTAAATATGAAGGTGCAACTGCAAAAGCTGATACTTTTGCAGTTGCACTTTTTTTCGTGACTTATAAAATATAAATAGTTATATTTTAGATCGTGCTGTATAGCAGTTTCCACTTGGCTTGCCTCAAACAAACTGCCCCTTCACTGCTGTTCCTGGTCTTTTCACTACGCTGTGCAGGCTATTTAAACCTTAAGCCACTAAGCAACCGTAAACTGTAATGTACTATTGGTTATAATTTTAAATAATAAACAAACAACGACTATGAAGACTAAAAATAATAAATTGATCAAATTACTTGGTACCGGTTTGTGTGTTACCCTAATGACAGGTATGGTTGCCTGTGGAGGCGATGGATATGAAACCGCCGAAGAAAATGAAGTGATTGAAACAACCGCCGATACGGATGCCGGCGTAATGGATAACTGGGACAATGAGCGTTTCGGTACTACCTTCGCCTCGAACAGAAGCTATGGTGACTGGGATGAAAATGATGATAACCTGCTAGACGAAAACGAGTTTACCAGGGGTTCTTTCATGACCTGGGACACTAATGACGATAATTTTATCGATGAGAACGAGTGGAACACCGCTAATCGTGACTTTGGGATGGAAGGTCAGAATTGGGCGGATTGGGATTTGAACAAGGACAGCAGACTAGACGAGAACGAGTTTAGAACCGGTTATGCTAAGGGCAACTATTACCGCGATTGGGACAAAGATGGCGATAGCATGCTAAATGAAAGAGAATATTCTGATGGTATTTTTGGCCTGTGGGATAACAATGATGACGGAATGCTGGATAACAACGAATATAACGACCGTTATAACCGTTATTACGGCAATATGTAACAACCGTGTAGCGTAATACAAGAAGAGCGACCTGCAGTTTATGCAGGTCGCTCTTTTTTTATACTTTAGCTTTAAACAAATTAAAATCCTACCTTTTTCCGCACGCGCTGTAACACCGGCGTTGCAATGGCTTTCGCTTTCTCAGCGCCTTCCAGAAGTTTCTTGTCTATCTCGGGCAGGTTCTCCATGTAATAATTAAAAAGCTCCCGCTCCTTTGCGTATTTTCGAATGATTACCTCAAAGAGTGCCTGTTTGGCATGGCCGTAACCATAGCCACCTGCCAGGTAGTTCCGGCGCATGGTCTGCACCTCCTCAGGACTGGCCAGCAAACTGAAAAGCTGATACACGGTATCGCTGTCTGGGTCTTTGGGCTCTTCCAGGGCGGTACTGTCGGTTACAATGCTCATGATCGTTTTCCGGAGCGACTTGTCAGCCTCAAAGATATCTATGATGTTTCCGTACGATTTGCTCATCTTTTCGCCGTTAATCCCTGGCACCGTCATCACAGCTTCATCAACCCGGGCCTCTGGCAGTACAAAGGTCTCGCCGAAAGTGTGGTTAAAGGAGCTGGCAATGTCGCGGGTAATTTCCAGGTGCTGCATCTGGTCTTTTCCTACCGGCACTATATTGGCGTCATACATTAAAATATCAGCCGCCATCAGCACAGGGTAAGTAAACAGGCCCGCATTCACATCAGAAAGGCCACGGCGGGCAGACTTATCCTTAAACGAATGTGCATTTGCCAGCATCGGGAACGGCGTGTAGCAGCTCAGGTACCAGGTGAGCTCAGTGACCATCGGTACATCTGACTGACGGTAGAAAATATGCTTATCCGTATCGAAACCAAAAGCAAGCCAGGCCGCAGCTACGGCATACGTATTGCTACGCAGCAAGGCAGCATCTCGCACACTGGTAAGCGAATGTAGGTCGGCTATAAAAAACAGGGACTCCTGATCAGACTTTTTTGATAGTTCTACAGCTGGAATGATCGCCCCAAGCAGGTTGCCCAGGTGGGGTCTGCCAGTTGCTTGTATTCCGGTAAGGTAACGTGCCATGTATTCTTAGGTATTAAGTTATCAGGTGCAAGTTAACCTAAAAAGCGTTTTATTAAAATGGCACTGGCAAATCGGCTCCGGGTTTAGCGTTGCAGCTGCAAAGTATAGTTGGCTTTGCTCTTTATCGTGGCCTGTGTGCGGTCCAGCATTTTAATCGCTTTGCTGTTCACCTGCTCAAAGTAAAGCGGGTCATACTTTCCGTCCGGTATCAGTTGAATGATAGCCGCTTCCGGATTCTGTTTGTTACCCCGCGCAGGGAACCAGATGCCTTTTATGTGGAAAACCTCGCTGCCTGATGAGCCTTTACCCAGATAAGTCTGCTCCAGCAGGAATGTTCTGCTGCCAGCTTTGTTGCCTTTCAGCGATAGTTTCATGCGAATTCCGTTGCAATCGGCGCAGGGAATGGTGCCCACATAAGTACCTTCGGCAACAGAAACGATTTTTGCTGCCGGTGTATGGGTGGTGATGAGGGCCTTTACTTGTCGGGAAGTGGTTATTTCTGATCTGAACTGAAAACTCATCGTTACAGTAGCTAGAAGAACGATTGCAATTATTTGTTTCATGTGACAGAGGCAGTTAAATAAAAAAAGAGATTATATTCTTTAAAACAGGAAACAGCTGAGATTTATTGTGAGCTACAAAACAATATCGGAAGCAGGGCTGCCAACCTGTTATGGCCGTGAAGAATGAAACGAAGAGGGCTATAAAAAACCAATGGTTAGGATAACAGCATGAATGCTGCACCTAACCATTTCAACCAACCAATCTTTAAAATCTATAAACAACACAGGCCGTGTAAGTGAAAATATAAGCCTGAAGTAGAATGTCGTTACTGCGCTACCTCAATCTGGGGTCTGGTGGCGGGTTTATGAAGTATCTGATGAATTGTTTTCCAATTGGCAATTACAATTGCCAGCAAGATAAGGGTTACCCCCAGCCATTGTATGGATACTACTTCCTCCTGCAGCACAAACCGCGACATGAGCACTGCAACCGGCAGTTCTGCCGCGCTCAGGATAGCACTTAGGCCAAGCCCTGTTTTAGGGATGCCGTACGCATAAAAAACAGGCGGCAACACCGTCCCGAAGATAGACAACAGCAGGCCCCATTTAAATAAGCCGTTTAGTAAAGCCCCGTTTACCAGGAACACAGGGGGAAATATGGTAAAAATCAGGATACAGGCCCCTGTTAGCAGGAGAGCACTTTTGGTGATGGGGTGCATGTTATTGCCGGCCTTGCCATTAACCGCCAGGAATACCGTGTAACTCATGGCAGCCAAAATTCCGTATCCAACGCCAGTCCAGTCAAAATCAGGCAGCTGATCAGAGAAAACCCGGCCAGCCAGGCAGGTGCCCAATAGCACCAGGGCAACCATACTTACCTGCGAGCCCTTGGGTAGCGTGCGTTTTGTGATCGCCTCTAACAGGAGGCTCATCCACGTGAATTGCATTAGCAGGAGAATAGCAATGGATGCAGGAACCGTTTGAACGCATTTGTAATAAAAAATACTGACCAGTCCGGTGCTGGTGCCCATGGCAGCCAACTGAAGCTTTTCCCTGAACGTGGTGCTTTTGCCAGCGCTACCCATTACCTGGCGCAGTAATACGATGGCCCAAAGTATGATCAAACCGAAAAAAACCTGTGTGCCGGTTACATCCCCCAGCGTGAAGCCTTCTCTATAGGCTAACTTGACAAAAGTGGAAAGTATGCCGAAACTGCAAGCACCAAAAAAAACCAATAATATCCCTCTGAACATAACCGCCCACTTAAAAACTAAAATGTAAACTAAAAGAAAATAAGGCGCTATGTGCCTCAACTCTAAGGAAGGGACTGCTAAAGGTCGTGGAGGACGTACCCGGTAATAAATATTTGTGTATGTGCTAAGTGTGCTGCCATTGGGGCTGCAAAGATAAGCGTGTACAGTTATGATAAAAAGATTTGTGCTGTTTTTTATCAGGCTTTTGTGAGAGCATACCATACTGATGCCCCTAAAATGAGGAGGAGCCACCAGCGAATGCCCACAATGCACTTTTACTCAGACAGGCTGAATATACTGCCCTCTGTCGCCAGATTTGTATTGGGAAATACCTCTTTGGCTTCATCAAGCAGGGGCGTAAGGTCTTTGTAACGCACTGAGAAATGACCGATCAATAATTGGCCTACCTGAGCATCGGCGGCAAGTGCTGCTGCCTGCTTGGTGGTGCTATGGAAAGTGTAATTCGCCCTGTCGCGAAGTTCATCGGCAAAGGTAGCCTCATGGTAAAGCAGGTCAACCTTGTGCAGGTAGGGGAGCAGGTCGGGCTTATAGCGGCTGTCGGCACAGTAGGCGTAGCTGCGGCTGCGCTTAGGCTCAAGCGTAACGTGCTGGCTTTGCAGCAGTAAATTACCCTGCTCATCCAGGATGTCCTCGCCCCATTTGAGGCGCACCAGTTGTGGAGGGGTCAGGTAATCAGGGAGAAGCTCCTTGATCAGCGGGCGCGGCTTTTGCTTTTCGCGGAACACGAAGCCACAGCAGGGAACCCGGTGTTCCATGGGTATGGTGTGTACCGTTAGCTGCTTGTCTTCAAATATCTTTTTATAAGAGGAAGTATCCAGTTCGTTAAAAACAAGCTTGTAGCACAGGTTAGTGCCGGAGTATTTGAGTTGTAAGCTGATGATCTCGGAAAGCCCGGGAGGGCCAAAGAGGTGCAAAGGGGCCTGGCGACCCTGTAAATGCATGGTGGAGAGCAATCCTGCCAGCCCGAAGTAATGATCGCCGTGCAGGTGGCTGATGTAGATATTAGAAATGCGCTGATGCTTTATCCTGTAAAGCATCAGCTGCATTTGGGTTCCTTCGCCACAGTCAATCAGATGGTACTGATTATTTACTGTTAATACCTGGGCGGTGTGATGTCTGTTTGCCGATGGAGTGGCCGACGAACTGCCAAGTATCCTGAGTTCGAAATCCACAATAGGCGGCTATACCTACTCGGCTTTATTAGTCAGATCCTGCTCTATCTCATGTAGAAAAACACGGTCGATAGCCTCTTCCACGGAAGGGAGGATGTTTAAAACTGACTCTAGCTTAGAGATCGTGATGAGCTTCATGACATGGTCCTGAAGGCCGGTCATAATCAAAAGGCCGTTGGAGGAGTTACAAAGACGATTTGCGATTAGGATAGAGCTCAAACCGGAAGAGTCTGTGTACTTTACATTGTTCAGGTCAAGAATCAGGTTGGTAATTCCCTCAGCGTTCAACTTCACGAATTCAGACTTCAGGTCGGGAGCGATAGAAGTATCTAACTTCTTCTCATCTATCGTAATAATAGTGTAGTTTTCTTTCTTATCAATCGTGTACTTCATAGATCTACCTATAAGGATTTAAAAGCAAATGTACCAAATCTACATTATATATTGTAATGTTTGGTGCTAAAAAATGTTTTCTGTTACCTGCTTCTCAATTCGTTTGAGAGCATCTTTATAGTTTACTTTTTGAAAGCGTGTGCCTGTGAATACCTCAAATAGCTCAATGTAACGTGAAGATATCCTGTTTACTACATCATCTGTCATATCAGGTATCTGCTGTCCCTCTTTGCCCTGGAACCCATTTTCAATGAGCCACTGCCTTACAAACTCTTTCGAGAGCTGGCGTTGCGGCTCGTTGGCCTCCTGCCGCTCATTATACCCTTCGCTGTAGAAGTATCGGGAAGAGTCCGGGGTGTGTATCTCGTCAATCAGGTATACTTCCCCCTTGTACTTTCCGAACTCATACTTGGTGTCGACCAGGATCAGGCCCTGCTTTTTTGCCAGTTCGGTGCCTCGGGCAAAGAGGCTTCGCGTATAATGCTCTAATATAAGGTAATCTTGTTCGGATACAAATCCGTTCGCCAAAATTTCTTCTTTTGAAATGTCTTCGTCGTGTCCGGCATCGGCTTTTGTAGTTGGCGTAATGATGGGCTGTGGTAGTTTATCGTTCTCTTTCAGGCCCTCGGGCAGCGTAACACCACATACCGTACGACGGCCAGCCTTGTATTCGCGCCAGGCGTGCCCGGCCAGGTAACCGCGTATCACCATCTCTACTTTAAAAGGCTCGCAAAAATGGCCGATGGTTACGTTGGGGTCTGGGGTGGCAATTACCCAATTGGGTACAATATCGGAAGTGGCTTTTAAATTAAGGCTTGCGATCTGGTTCAGCACCTGCCCTTTATATGGAATAGCGCGGGGCAACACCACATCAAAAGCTGAAATACGGTCCGTGGCCACGATGGCTAATCTATCTTTAAAGTAGTAAACATCACGTACTTTACCTCTGTAAAAGCCGGTTTGTCCAGCAAAGGAAAAGTTGGTTTCTTCTATAGCCTCCATTCGGTCTGTTGCGTTATCTACGGACAAAGTTAATTATATTTTAGAAGGCAATAAAAAAAATGGCACTAAAGCATTTTGCTAAATTAGCGAGCTTAAAATATAGTTCAGAAAATATATAGGAGTATACTTAGCAGCAGTGGCTTTGGTTTTATACTTAGGAAGCTATAACTTGTATTTTGCTCTGAATATTCAATTAAGTATGCAGTGCTTTTTCTTCCGGACGATAGCTGATTATATTTTGGATCATCCCCCCGAAAATAATGAAATGGAAAGGTAACACGGCATACCAATAAAGCCGACCCAGAATTCCGTCTGGCCGGTAGGCTGCCAGTTGCTCCAGGTAGTTTCCGTCTGCTTCCTCGCTTATCCTAAACTGCAGCCATGCCTCGCCCGGTAATTTCATCTCGGCATAAAGCAACAGACGCTTGTTCTGTTTGTCGGCCACCAATACCCGCCAAAAGTCAATGGGGTCGCCTGCCTTCACATCGTTCGGACTTCTGCGACCGCGCCTTAGGCCTACGCCTCCCACCATCTTATCCATCAGCCCCCGAATTTTCCAGAGGAAGTCTGTTTTGTACCAACCGCGCTCGCCGCCTATGCTCCAAATGTTTTCCATCACTTCGTCCACAGGCCTGTCAAACTTTCGGCGTTGTTTGTCGGTGAGTACCCCGTGCTGGGGTATCTGCACAAAGTCCATGTAGTTCAGGTGCATGTTGCCGCTCACCAGCGCATCTTTCCAGCTGGAGAGTACCATGTTCTGTTCTATTTTATCAAAAGCAAGCGCGATAGCTTGCTCGTAGCGCAGACACTGATGCGGGATGATCTCTTTAATACTGAAATCTTTTACAACAGCATCGTTGCGCAGGCTGTCGACCAGGGTTTGAGCAAGATTATAGCTGGTGCTTGTTACAAAGTATAGCCAATAAGAA
Organism: Pontibacter sp. GD13; assembly: GCF_058216355.1. Lineage (NCBI taxonomy): Bacteria > Pseudomonadati > Bacteroidota > Cytophagia > Cytophagales > Hymenobacteraceae > Pontibacter > Pontibacter sp. GD13. The sequence goes on along the minus strand of NZ_JBYZMQ010000001.1, from coordinate 505,957 downwards.
GATAGGCGCGGGGTGAGCACAGGCACCGAGATGATGAAGCGCTGCAGCCTGCGCACATGCGCCAGCTTCTGGATCATCTGTTTGTACGTGAGCACATCCGGGCCGCCGATCTCAAAGCGTTTCTGAAAGCAGGAAACATTGTTGAGGACCTCCGTCAGGTAATAAATTACATCCCGTATGGCAATTGGCTGGCATTTGGAGTCCAGCCACCGGGGGGTGATCATGACGGGGAGTTTTTCCACCAAGTCGCGGATGATCTCAAAGGAGGCGCTCCCTGAGCCAATGATGATGGCAGCGCGGAGCACCGTAACACTTGCCTTCGCCTGAACAAGTATGTTTTCCACGTTTAACCGCGACGCCAGGTGTTTTGAAAGGGATCTGTCGTTAGAAATGCCGCTCAGAAAGATCACTTGAAATGCAGCGGTAGTGTTAAGGTAAGCCACAAAGTTTTCGGCTGCTTGGGCCTCCAGGCTGTAGAAGTCCTTCCCGGTGCCACCCATCGAATGCACCAGGTAATAGGCTACATCAATATCGTGAGGTAACGCTGAAAGTGACGCCTGGCTTAAAAGATCACCTTTTACCACCTGTACTTTATCGCGCAAGGAATCGGGCACATCGAAGCGGCGCGGATCACGCACCATACAAACCACCTCATGCAGCTGCTCAATAAGCAGGGGCAGCAGGCGTTTCCCTATGTATCCGTTCGCACCAGTCAGCAGTATTTTCATGTTTCGTTCTTTACAAGATTCAAGTTGTATTCATGCATCACTATAAATTGCAACAGCCAAGGGGGAGGCTTGTTTCTTTAAAGAGAGCCGAACCTAGGAGACTGTTGCTTGTCCGTTTTTGAGAACATAGTTTTAATTGCACTTCTTGCGGTCCCTTTTGTTGCAGCCTGGTATGCTGGGTATTGTTTAATTACGCTTATTATACATACAGAAAAATAATATTTTGACATGAAGGGAAGCTGGTTTTAGACATTTTTATGAAAATAATATAACTATATAGCAAAAATAGATAATATGATGTTGTGGTGAGCCTTTTGTTGTAAAATGATGCCTTAAATTATAGCTATAAGCAGAAAGGGTTCGTACAATAATTATGTGATTTCAATAAAATTGTACGATAATGATAAAACGATATATACCCTTGCTCTTGAGCGTACTTGTTTTAGCGGGCCTCCCCTCTTGCAGACAAGACGACGGCTCCCCGATTCGCAACGTGCGCTTCGATCCTAATTTGTTAAGCCAGGCACGAGATGGCTCCTCATGTGCCTCTTACAGCTATTTTTACGAAGGGCAGCAAAAGGACCTGGGTGCTGTTTTTACAAGGCAGGTTATCATTGGTTTTGCTAATGGAACCTCACAGGCCGCTCAAAAAGAAGCAATGGGTAAGTATGGTTTTGTAAAAGGAATTAGCGGGAATCCGGTTTCAGCAAGCCTTTATACAGTTAGTTTAATGGATGGACTGAACTGTAACCAGACCGAGCAGGCGCTTCACATACTTAGTCGGGACAGAATGGTAACATATGCTGCACCTTTCTTCGTGCAGCAGTCAAGTTTGTTGGGTATAAGTAATGAAGCAATTGTAACCCTAAGCGATCAGAACACGGTCACACTAAACAGGTTGTTAATGGCTTACGGGGCTAAACAGGTACGTAACTTAAGCGAAAAGGTGTACCTGGTAAGCGTTGATAAAAATGCTAAGGGCAACGCCCTGGAACTGGCGAACTACTTGCATGGGCAGCCTGGCATTTTGCACGCAGAGCCGGATTTCGTTGTTTCGGCTAATCAACAACCGGCAGCCGTTATCTCAGGCCGCCGCGCTTTACGTGAAGAAATACAGTAGAACATAGTTTTTACCACTATAAACAGAAGCCCTCACACTCGACTTCAGGCGTGGGGGCTTCTGCTTGTAAAAGGCTATAGGTAAAGGGCTTTCGCTTTGTTGCGGAGGTTGTACTGCGAGGCCATTACCTCACCGTAGGCGCCTGCCGTATGTATGGCTATCAGGTCGCCCCGATCCGTTTCTGGCAGGCTTACCGCTTTGCCAAAGCAATCCGATGACTCACAGATCGGCCCCACCACATCATAGCGTACCTCTGGTTTTGCGCTGGTCAGGTTCTCAATTTTATGGTACGACTGGTAAAGGGCCGGGCGGATCAGCTCCGTCATGCCGGCATCCAGTATGGCAAAGTTCGTGGAAATGCCTTTCTTGATGTAGAGTACCTTGGACACCAGCGTGCCACACTGTGCCACCAAGGCCCGGCCAAGCTCAAAATGCACCTGTTGCCCCGGCCGCAGGTCCAGAAATTGGTTAAACAAGCTGAAATAAGCCGCAAAGTCAGGAATGGGCTGCTGCTCCGGATTGTAGTAGTCCACTCCCAGGCCGCCACCCACATTCACATGCTCCAGCAAAACGTTGCGCGCCACAAACCACTCTTGAAACTCATTTACCCGCGTGCACAGATTTTTAAAAACTGTCAGGTCCGTTATCTGGGAACCTATATGAAAGTGGATGCCGATCAACTGAATGTTTGTAAACAGTTGCAACTGCTGCAGCACATGCTCCAACTCCCAGGCGTTAATCCCGAACTTATTCTCCTCCAGGCCGGTGGTTATGTATTTGTGCGTTTTGGCGTTTACGTTTGGGTTAATGCGTAGCGCAATGCGGGCAGTCTTTCCCTTCAGTCCGGCCAACTCGTTCAGTACTTCCAGCTCGTGGCTCGATTCGCAGTTGAAGCAGAAGATGTCCTGGTCCAGGGCATAGTTTATTTCTTCATCTGACTTGCCCACGCCGGCAAACACAACCTGCTGGGGTGCAAAACCATTTTCAATGGCTGCTTTCACTTCGTTCCCGCTCACACAGTCGGCACCATATCCATGCTGGCGCATAGCGTTTAAGATAGGCTCGTTGGCATTGGCTTTAAGGGCATAGTGCACATGAAAATTATATTTGTCTGCTTCCTGCTTTGCCGTTTGCAGCGTCTGGCCAAGTAGCTCCATGTCATACACATAAAGCGGAGTCCCATGCTGCCGCAGCTCTTGTAGGTGTTGCTTAAGCATGTGGGTCGTTTCTCTCAAAGATTCCATCGTTCAACCTGGTTAGCGCCTCTACTTTATCTTCGGTATCTATTAAAAGGCTGATGTTGTTTTTACTGCCGCCATACGAGATCATGCGCAGCGGAATAGACTTGAGCGCCTCGAAGATCTTTAAACCGGATCCGCTGCGCTCAGCTATAAAGTCGCCTACCACACAAATAATGGACTGCTCCCGGTCTACTTCTACCTGCCCGAACTCCTTCAGTTCCTGCACGATCTCCTGCAGGAATTTAGCATTGTCGATCGTAAGCGATACCGCTACCTCCGAGGTGGTGATCATGTCGATGGGCGTTTTGTATCTTCCGAACACCTCAAACACACTCCGCAAAAAACCATAGGCCAGCAACATGCGCCCCGACTTGATCTTGATGGCAGTGATGCCATCTTTAGCGGCCACGGCCTTTATGTGCTCGCCGGTGCTCTTAGAGGTGATGATAGTGCCTTTGGCCTCCGGCTGCATCGTGTTCAGCAGGCGGACAGGTATATTTTTCTCCTTGGCCGGGTATACACTGCTTGGGTGCAGGATCTTGGCTCCGAAATAGGCCAGCTCAGCTGCCTCATCAAACGAAAGCTCGGCAATCGGGTAGGTGTCCTTTACAATGCGCGGGTCGTTGTTGTGCATGCCGTCGATGTCGGTCCAGATCTGTATCTCTTCTGCATTAGCGGCAGCGCCAATCAGGGAGGCCGAGTAGTCGGAGCCGCCGCGCTTCAGGTTATCGATCTCGCCAAAAGCATTCCTACAGATGTAGCCCTGCGTGACAAACAGTTTCTTACCCGGATGTTTTTCCAGTTCCGATTGCAGGTTTTTGGCGATAAAGGCAGTATCCGGCTCCTCGTTCTCATCTATCTTCATAAAACTGAGTGCCGGTAGTAGCACCGAAGGAATGTCCTGCTCCTGCAGGTAAAGCTGGAAAAGCGCCGTAGAGAGCAACTCGCCCTGTGCCAGCACCGCTCTCTCTTCGTGCACCGTGAAGAGGTCGAGTGTAAAAGAACGCAGGTAATTGAAGTGATTGTGCAGCAGATCTTCGGCCTGCTTTAGCTTGGCGCTGGAAGTATAGAACTCCTTTGCAACCTGTTTATATGTCTCGTGCAGCGCATCAATGAGCACGTTTGCTTCTTTGTTCCTGTTCTGGTGCAGCTGTTCAGCGATCTGCACTAACGCATTGGTGGTACCCGACATGGCCGAGAGCACTACAATCTTTGGCTCATCGTTGCGGATGAGCGAGGCCACGGCCTTCATTCTATCGGCAGAGCCCACGGAGGTGCCGCCGAATTTTAAGATTTTCATCTACGCGTCTTAAAAATAAAAATTTGAATACAAAAATAAGGCAGGAAGTTCAGAATATAAGTACACAGCCCCAAATAATATAAAACAGCAGAGGCTGCCCGGTAAGGCAGCCTCTGCTGTTTTATGCTCTGAAGCAGCGTCTAGCGGCTTTTCATGACTTTCAGCGTCGTGTTGATGTCAGGGCCGGAGAGGTGGAGGAAGTAGAGCCCGGAGCTGAGCGTGTGGAGCGGGAGCGCCAGCTCGTTGGCGCCGGCCTCCAGGCTCTGGCTCGTGCTGTACACCGCCTGGCCACGCAGGTTGACCACCTCCAGCAGCACCGGCTGGGCCGCCGGCAGGCTCAGGGCCAGGCGCAGCTCCTGGGCGAAGGGGTTGGGGAAGGCCTGGGCCGCCCCGCCCGCTGGCAGCGGGCCCATAACTACGGCAATGACCTTGCTGTAGCTGCTCTGGCCGCTGAAGTCTACCTGGCGCAGGCGGTAGTACGCCGCCCCCGTGCCCGGGCGCAGGTCGGCGTAGTGGTAGCGGCTGGCCTGGGCGGTGGTGCCCTTGCCCCTGACGGTGGCGATCAGCTCGAAGCTCTCCCCGTTGGCGCTGCGCTCCACCTCGAAGCGGTCGTTGTCCAGCTCCTGGGCCGTGGCCCACTCCAGCAACACCTTGCCCCCGGCAGCGCTGCCCGTGAAGGAGATGAGCTGCACGGGGAGAGGTTTTGTGCTGCCGATAAAGGCTGTTACACCCTGTCTGGCACTTTCGCAGCCGTTGGAGTTAAGTATAGACACGTAGTAAACGGTGCTCCTGGTGATGTAGGGTGTAGTAAAGCTGCTGCTTGTTTCTCCAGCAATAGGTGATCCGCCAGAATTGGTAGTATACCATTTATAGCTGACAGCGTTTGCTGCAGAAGCACTTAGGGGTACTGTTCCAGCATCAGCTCTGCTGCCGTCCGTTGTTGATGGTGCTGCAGGAATAGGAATAACGGTGGCTGTTACGGGAGTTCTGGATGTGCTCTCGCAGGTCGTGGAGGCGTTGTAAGTGGCAACGTAGTAGTTCGTGTTGGCAGCCACAGAAGGGGAATAGGTAGTTCCGGTATAAAGAAGATTGCCGGCTGATGAGGCGTCATACCAGCGTAAGGTTGTGCCGTCAGTTCCAGGTATGGCGCTCATGCTCACTGTGCCGGGGCCGCAGGTGGTGCCATTCGCTGGGGATGTTGGCTGGCCTGGTAAGGGATTAACCGTGGCGGTCACGGGTGTTCTACCACTTTCGCAAGTACCTGAAACAATAGCCACATAATAAGTGGTGGTGGTGCTCAGAGGGGTAGGGGTAGTGTAAGAAGCATTATTACCCAAGGATGTTCCACCTGTAGACACATCATACCAGCGGTAGTTACCCGCACTAGCACCTGAAGCTGTAAAAGTAAATGTCCTTGGTCCGCAGGTCGCGCCACTGTTGATTGTGGGTGTTGCCGGTGCTGCAGGTATAGGGTTAATAGTAGCTGTGACATTTGTTTTGGGGCTCTTGCAGCCGGCAGCGCTGACGGCCTCCACAGCGTAGGTGGAGGTGCTGCTCAGCGAAGCGGTGAGGGTGGCGCTCGTCGCCCCACTGATGAGGGTTCCGGTAGCGTCGTACCACTGGTAGCTGCCACCGGCCGGCGTACCTGAGGCGGTGAAGGTGAAAGTGCCGGGCCCGCAGCTCGTCGTTGGGTTGACAGTGGCTGTTGGGGCAGCGGGAATAGGGTTAATCGTGGCCGTTACTTGTCTTCTGGGCCCCTCGCACCCAGCGGCGTTAACAGCGGCCACAAAATAGTTGGTGGTGGTACTGATGCTCGAGGTGGTGTAGGTGGCCGTAGTGGCAAGTGAACTCCCACCCGTGGCTGTCGCGTACCAGTTATAGGTGGCAGGAGAGCCTGAGGCGTTTAGCGTCACAGTTCCGATGCCACATCTGGAGCCACCAATTACACTTGGGGCTGTAGGGGTTGGGTTAACTAAAATTTGTGCTGTGTAATACCATCCCTGTGCACCCCCATTATTAGTGTAAAGAGCGCGATAAAAACCACTATTATTTGGAGTGAGACTGGCTGTTAATGTATAAATTGGCTGAGTAGCCCCAGGTATAATCGTATATGTACCAGTAGCTCCTGTTGGACTATATTCCCACCATCTAAAGATGTGTCCATTGGGAGCAGAACCATTAGAATCAATAAAGTAACTTTTCCCATCACACACATTTGACTGAGCCTGCGCAGCACCAGCTGCTGTAAAAAACAATCCGGCTAAAAATAAATTTAAAAGCACAAGTTTAGGATATTTCAACAGTTTAAAACCTGGAGCTTTTTCTTCATTATTACTAGCAGTGATAAGTATAACTTTTTTCATCCGTTGGCAGCAAATTGTAATTGGGTGTATTCTGGTAACAAGTAGTGGATCAACAATTATTCTTTTTTTCTGCCTTTAAGCAAAAATAGTACCCATATATTAGGCTATGTTAGTGCTTAAACATAGATGCGTTATATGCAAAAGATGCCGCAGATGAATATTTATGAGTTATAATTTATGTTTTTATTGTTCAATATTATAATGCATCACCTTGACTAGGGATTCTATAAATGGGATAGATTTTTAAGCTTTATGGAAAATTGGTTTTACAAATAATAGGCAACTACTGAAATGCGTTGAAAATCTTAAATATAATATTTCTTATATTATACTTTGCAAGGGGAGTTTCGGATGTATATATTGAACAGTTCGTAATTTTGCCATGGTTAATCGCTATTTAAAGCCTTACCTTGGGCTCTATAAAAACTCAAATCTTTAACTGTATAGCCTCCGGATTTCAATTGAAACGTTTATATTTCCATTAGTTTTTGATTAGAATAATGGCAACCACCAAAATATTAGATTTTCCGTAAAAACTTACCTATCATTTTAATACTAGAGCTGTCATTTTTTAATTTCTTGAATTACCTCCTTTTAAAACAGCAGAGGCTGCCCGGTAAGGCAGCCTCTGCTGTTTTATGCTCTGAAGCAGCGTCTAGCGGCTTTTCATGACTTTCAGCGTCGTGTTGATGTCAGGGCCGGAGAGGTGGAGGAAGTAGAGCCCGGAGCTGAGCGTGTGGAGCGGGAGCGCCAGCTCGTTGGCGCCGGCCTCCAGGCTCTGGCTCGTGCTGTACACCGCCTGGCCACGCAGGTTGACCACCTCCAGCAGCACCGGCTGGGCCGCCGGCAGGCTCAGGGCCAGGCGCAGCTCCTGGGCGAAGGGGTTGGGGAAGGCCTGGGCCGCCCCGCCCGCTGGCAGCGGGCCCATAACTACGGCAATGACCTTGCTGTAGCTGCTCCGGCCGCTGAAGTCTACCTGGCGCAGGCGGTAGTACGCCGCCCCCGTGCCCGGGCGCAGGTCGGTGTAGTGGTAGCGGCTGGCCTGGGCGGTGGTGCCCTTGCCCCTGACGGTGGCGATCAGCTCGAAGCTCTCCCCGTTGGCGCTGCGCTCCACCTCGAAGCGGTCGTTGTCCAGCTCCTGGGCCGTGGCCCACTCCAGCAGAACCTTGCCCCCGGCTGCGCTGCCCGTGAAGGAGATGAGCTGTACGGGAAGGGGAGAGGGAGCCGTTGGCGCGCTGCCCCTGTCATACATCCGGATCTGCAAGGGTGTACTGGATGCAACTGACTTAGCATCTGTGGTGCTGGTGGTAAAGTTGTAGGTTCCTGCTTTAAGCAGCGATGTGTTCGTAACTGTAAGGTAAACTTTTATGCCAATTACCGAAAGTGCCGTTCCTGGAGGCAGAATACCACTGGTCTGCAGATAACTGGCAATACCGCCATCCACATCTGATATTACCGCTAGCGTATCTTTTAAAGCATACTCATCAATAAATTTAGTGGTTTTCACAATGGCCGTGGGCACACAGTTCTTTATAATTGTAACGGAGCTGGATGTAGCTGCCGCGCCACAAGTTGCCCCTACCGTCCAGGTGAAAACATAGGTGCCAGAGGTAAGGCCTGTTACGGTTGTATTTGCCGAGCCAGGAGTGGTTATTACGCCGCCAGTTCCGCTTGTTTTAGACCATGTTCCGGTGCCAGGCGCCGGGTTGCTGCCCTGAAGTGTTACGGTAGTTCCGCAAACGGTTTGTTTTGGACCTGCCGAGACAACTGCTGCAGAACCGTTGCTTACCGTGACAGTTGGTTCAGAAATTAGGGTTGCTGTGCAAGTTCCTAGAGTAACCTTGATCTGGTATGTTTTGGTGCCAACTGTATTAATGTTACCAGTTGACAAAGTGCGCGTGCCGCTGTTGCCAACAACACTAACTAATACAACAAGAGGGTTACTTTTTTCGACCAGACTATAGAGATGGGTTGCATCTTCAGTACTGAAGCTAAAGTCTACAGAGGCGCCAGGGCAAACTGTAGAAGTCGAAGGAGTGACAGCCTGATTTACGACAGGTCCGGTTCGGGTAATGGTTACTTTATTGGCATTTACGTTTTCAGCTTTGCAGCCGCCATCTACCCTTGTAATAATAACGCCGAATTCAGTTGTTTGACTTATAGGTATGGCCGGGAAACTGATGTCACCGGTAACAGTTGGTTCAATAGCATCGCCAACTTTATTTTTACTAACATTGTAAATAAGCTGATAAGAATACCCAGCAGTTGCGTTAGTGACAGTGATTACGCTGGAAGTGCCGGGACAACTACTGGTTGGATTTGTGGCACTCAGTGCAAAATTATTAGGCACAGGTCCGTAAACCCCTACAGTTAAGTTGCCACCTATTTTGTATTTGCAACTTGCCCCAACTTTAACGGTTTGTACAAAAAGCACTTTCCCGTCGTCTGCGCTTGCCAAAGCGAATGTTTCCAGGTTCAACGCACCTCCAGTACCAAGCACTGAGTAACTGAACAAGCTTGCCTGAGCATCCGTTTGGCTGCTTGTTCTGATGTAGACATTGTAAATAGTGCCAGCTTCTGAGTTATTAAGTTTAACGGTGGCTTTATCAGCTGGACAATACTTTGCCTGTGAGAGGCTGGTGGTGATAGACTGATCGGCAGGTTTACACTGTACCTCAACCTCGGCTGAGGGAGCGCTTTCACAGGATAAGCCAGTAGAATTTTTTGCGCGAACCGTTAATTTCGCGCCTGCATAAAGCTCAAAGGGAGAAATGTTTGAAATGGTCCAGACATCGCCTGTCTGCGCAATTACAGGAGCAAGGTTCCCATTGTTGTCACGGTATGGTTCACCGTTTATGTGTAGAGTTACAGAAGATCCAGCAGGTGCTCTACCAGAAACACTGGTATTACCTTCCACAATGGCTGGAGTGGTGTTAATAGAAAGTATAGTTGGTGCGTAAGCCGTGCTAATTGTTACAGGGGCTGAAGCGGTACTTATAAGTTTATTAGGTGCTTTTGCTGTTGCCGTTATATTTTCTCCTCCAAGTATGGTGGTAAAGCCTGTAGCCGTCCAAAACCCAGAAGCATTAACATACGCATGAGGACCAGCCGGATTCGTAATTAATGTGCCATTTCTATAAATCCTGATTTCTGTGCCTGCGGCCTCAGTGGATGTTCCTGAGATAGAGGTGGTGTTACCGCAATAAGTTCCTGTTATTACTGGTGCTTGACTCGTGGCCTCACCAACTATGGCTCCATTAGATCTGGCAGACATACCGCATCCTGTAGGAACTGCTGCTCGGGCATAAAACACGTCTCCTTTTATCAGAATCAGGCCTGATATATCATACGTTTTTGTAGTTCCGGAAGTGGTTGAAGGTGGATTAATGCTTACTCCATTTTGTGTTAAGGTAATTGTAGAACCAGATACAGGAAAGGTTACCACTAATGATTTTGAAACTGTTGTTAAGTTAGATGTTATTGTTGGAGCTGCAGAAGTTGTAGAATTTGACGTGCATATTTCAGCTGACCTGGCAGAGGTGCAATTTCCTGAAGCTGAATTGGCCGGTGTTAATGTAGCATAGTATATACCGGGATCAAATTTTATATTACTCTTCTCAAAACCAACACTGCCATACATGGGCGCCGTAAAAACTCCAGTAGAAGCATATAGTACGGGAGTAGAGGTAGAAGTTGCTCTGTAATACAGGTTTAAAACAAACTGTCCTGCTGCAGTTATGTCAACTATAATATCTTTTGTGTTTGAAGTGAAGCTTATTAACCCAGGAGAAGCCAAAGGACAGTCAACGTAGGGGGCAGCCGTAGCCAGCACGGTAACTGACGTTGAGCTGTTAGAAACGGTTTTTCCAATTGGCTTTACGGTTGCTGTGATTACATCACCAGCGTTTAAAGTAATCCCTGATGTTGAGAATGTCCAGGCACCGTATTGATCCGCCGTTGTTGTTCCGATACTGACCCCATTCCTATAGATAGTTATTACTGACCCTGAAGCCTCAGTCGATGAACCAGAAATAGTAGTACTACTCGTATATATAGGATTGTTAACAGTGGGGGCAGTGGCCTTCACCAAGGGAAACCCTCCCGTCTGAATGCCAGTTGGAGTAGTAGGAGTGTAACTCCCGATGATATCCTTTAAAGCCCCGGTTAAATTGCCGCTATACTTCGTGTCATCCACGCCGCCAATATCCGAAGCAACACCAAAAAGGCCGCTCTTGGCGCTGGTTACAGTTACGCCCGTCATTCGAATGGGAGTACTGGCCGTAAGCCCACTGCCAAAAGCAGCAATTGGCACGTAAAAATCATAAAAATAATCAGGGTCTCCTCCTCCTGTAGATACGGCCAAAGATTTCTGTGAGTACTGGTCTACGGAGCCATTAAATATCTGTGGACCAGCAGCATCTACCGTAGTTGGGGTGGCATTTACATTGGCGCTGTGGTTATAAATGCGTACATCGAAATTTGTGGTTAGAACAACCTCGTATTCAAACCCTGGGTTTTTACCTGTACTATTTAGCGTATTGTTTGTGTCGATCAATATACTATACCCTTTCGAAGCAGTGGACTGCCCGGCTAGGCGTACTCTGAAAAGCAGATTGGTGCCATCAAAATAACTGGCTAAAGGAGAGGAGCCTGCTCCTTTAGGAGCATAATCCGTATGACCATACTTTGCCCCCGTAGAAAGGTCGGAGAGCGGCTCATCCATAAAAACCGGGAAGGGTTTATAGTCTATCTCGCTGTAGGCTGCCCCTTCATCGTTACCATTTGTAAACCCAGTCTTGTCTTTAGAAACATAACCGTCACCGTTAGGATCCAATACCTTGTTTCCGCCGTTGATTGCAGGTTTGTAGATAAGTCCGGGAGTAATTACGGAGGGTTGAGCTTGGGTTCTCGTAACGCTGCCTAACATAGATATGGCCAGCGTTCCTAATGCAAGTAAGTAAAATATAATTTTTCTCATCCTTTGGCAACGGGTTATACTTAAGCTTCTTTAAGTAGCAGGTGGTGTAAATTTTATTCAATTATTCCGTGCCCGAAGTGCAAAAAACTGTCCTTTATATGGGTATTTTGGAATGTAGATTTGGTTGCCTTTGGATACAAGCAGGATAGAAATCCACGCCTTAAAACATTACATTTTATTATTGATAATAGAACACATGAAAAAATGTACATTTATAAGTTTAGTTTCGTATTGGGAAGCATAATTCCAAAATATGGAAAGGTGTTGAGAAAGGGATTAGAATGAGCAGTAGGAGGGAATAAAAAGTATTTAGAACTTTTTTAAGATAATACTCGTAGCGTTGCCTCCGAAACCAGCGGCATTCACAAGTACTCTTGTAAGTGTGCTATCAGCCTTAGTAGCGGTTAATAAGGAAGCATACGGGATAGGGGTAATGCTTTGGGACTGAAGGACCATGGATGCCAGTTCTATGCTCAAGGCCCCGGAGGCCCCAAGCGTGTGGCCGATCAGCCATTTGTTAGTGGTAAGGGCAGGTACGCCGTTTCCGAAAACAGCCTGGATGGCAGCTAACTCTGCCTTGTCTCCGGCGCGTGTGCCGGGTGTGTGTGTAACGATCAGGTCCACCTGACGATCATGCTCCTGTAACTGCTCCAAAGCCTGTCGCATCGACTTTTGAAAGGCAAAGCCTTCTGCTGAAATGCCTGTTTTACTCCCGATCTTTTCAAAGCCCATTCCTACTGCTTCAACTATCAGATCGCCGTGCTGTAAAAGGGACTCATCTACTTGCTCGAGGGCAAAAACTGCGGCTCCTTCACCCAGCACAAAGCTGCTTTGTTTGCCTGGTGCATAAGGCTGGCACGGGTAAGGGTGCCCTGTCAATTTAGAGTATATGCCAACCGCTTTCATCTGGGTAATGGTAAAAGGTGTGAGCGGTGCCTCGGTGCCCCCGGCCAGAAAGCGCCTGGCCATTCCAGCTTTTAACCAGGCCACCCCATTGGCAACAGCCATTAGTGCTGTGCTGCAGGTCATGGAATGGCTGATCTGGCCTCCTCCTGCATTTACCGCATGCGCCACCCAGCTGGAAAGGTTGCCTAAGGTAGTGGTAGGAGAGGAACTGGCCGAAATACTGCCATCCGGACTGGCCTGAAAACTGCTGAAGTACTGCTCGAACAAACCGGCAGCCCCGCGCGACGAGCCAATGTTTACAGCCAAGTCGTCCTGAGGTTGCGCATCGTCTCCCTCTTCAAGCCACCCTGCCGCCGCAGCTGCCTGCCTGGCGGCGTAAATGGCCAGCAAAACAGACCGATCGAGTTGGGGGTAGCTGGGGTTGGAAAGGACTAACTTCTGCAGCGCCTCTTCCGCTGACGAGCAGAGGGGGGCAATAGGTGTAGGTTGCCCGTTGTGAACGATGGAAGTGAAAGCTGGCTGCCCTGCATGGTAGGCCTGCAAAACCGAAGCAACATCCTGACCAAGTGGTGAAATGCTGCCTGCGCCTTTTATAACAATATGCTTTCGGTTCTCTGCCAACGCTTCTTTTATCTGTAGTCGATTAAAACAGCTACCGGCTTACCCCAGGAACTTTACAAACTGCCCGGCATAGGCCGCCACTGTTTCTTTACAGAAATCGGCTTCCTGACGAATGGAGGGCAAGCGGCGAAGGCCGGTATACTTGATGATAAAGTCTTCGGAACTCTGATTTTCCTCGCCGTTAAAAATGATTCCTGCCACAGGTATTTTACGGTAACGGAGCACTTCGGCGGTTAGCAAGGTATGATTTATACTTCCGAGGTAGTTTCTGGACACCAGTACCACTTCTAAACCCAACTGCTGCACCAGGTCCAGCATCAGGTAGCGCTTATTCAACGGGACCATCAGTCCGCCGGCCCCTTCCACTATCAGGGCGTTGTCAGTGTGTGGCAGGGTTAAGCCGTGCACATCAATTTCCACGCCTTCGGCGGCTGCGGCGCGATGCGGTGAGGCTGCCAGTTTAAGGCGGTAAGCTTCCGGGTGAAATACGGAAACAGGGTTAGATACCAGACTCATAACAGTGTCGGTGTCTGTGAAATCCAGGCCACCTGCCTGCACAGGTTTCCAGTAATCAGCATGTAGCGCTTCGGTAAGAATGGCGGCGGCAACTGTTTTGCCTACATCCGTACCAATGCCTGTAACAAAATAACGTTTCATGTTCCTTTGGCTATAGCCTGCACGAGGCTCTCAATTTCTTCGATCGTATTAAATGCGTGCACTATGATGCGTAAGCGCTCCCGGCCTTCCGGAACCGTAGGGCTAAGTATGGCGCGTGCGTCAAACCCTTGCTGCTGTAAGTCAATAGCAAGCAGTTTAAGTTGCTGTAAGTCGCTGCGCTCCAGAAAAACTGAAAGTATAACACTCTCTTCCGGGGCACAGCGAATACCCTTTGTTTTATTCAGTTGCTCAAACAGGTGCCGGGCCAATATTTTTACCTGCTCCCGTTCTTTTTTCATCTCCGGCAACAATGCGTAAGCGCTTTTCAGCGTTACAAGTGCGTGTGTCGGGAGGCCGGTTGTGTAGATAAACGCGCGGCTAAAGTTGATCAGGTAATCGCGCAGCACCCTCGACCCTACTACAGCGGCCCCGTGGCTGCCCATGGCTTTCCCGTAGGTGATAACCTGTGCAAAAACCTTATCCTCCAAGCCAAGCGCAACAGTAAGGCCCTCGCCATTTGGTCCGTAAAGACCAACAGCATGTGCTTCGTCTACGATCAAGGCCAGGCCTTGCGCATGGCAAAGCTGCGCCAGTTCTACCAAAGGGGCCTTGTCGCCATCCATGGAGTAAACAGACTCTACTACCACGTACACCGTTCCGGTTGCCAACTGAAGCTTTCGTTTCAGGTCAGCCAGGTTGTTATGCCGGAAGCTGATCTTTTTTGCAAAGCTCAGCCGCAAGCCATCTTTCATGGATGCATGGCTGGCTTCGTCGTAAAAAACGGTGTCGCCACGCTGGGGAAGGGCTGAAAGCAGCCCCACGTTCGCCGCATACCCGGAGTTGAACAGCAGTGCTGCCTCCCCGTGGTGGTAGCGGGCTATTGTTTGCTCCAGTTCGTCAAACAAAGTATGATTGCCAGCCAATAACCTGGAGCCGGTTGCCCCCAATGGCAGGTGCCTGTAGTTTTCCTCTTCCTGGCGAATGAGTGCCCGCAGTTTTTCTGAGCGCGCCAGGCCGAGGTAATCGTTAGAGCAAAAGTCTACGAGGCCGGCCGTGGTGGTAAGCTTGCGCAAGTTTCCCTGCGCGGCACGTTCTTCCAGCTTTTGCTGTAACTTTTTATGTAGGTCCATACGCGGTTATTATACCGCCTGTGGCTGTGCTTCTGCTTTAAAGGATTTTCGAGGAGACAGGCCTAAAAGTGCGAACATCGCCTTGTCCTGATCAAAATCAGGGTTAGGGGTCGTTAACAACTTCTCGCCTGTGAAAATGGAGTTAGCACCCGCCAGAAAGCACAATGCCTGTTCCGTTATATCCATCTGCTCGCGGCCCGCCGACAAGCGCACCATGGTTTTTGGCATCAGGATACGGGCCGTGGCGATCATGCGTACCATTTCCCAAACAGAAACGCGTGGCTGGTTTTCCAGTGGCGTTCCTTTAACAGGTACCAGGGCGTTTACCGGCACAGACTCCGGATGCTGCACCAGGGTAGAAAGCGTATGCAGCATGCCAATACGGTCTTCATCTGTTTCGCCGAGGCCAATGATGCCCCCGGAGCAAACCGAGATTCCTGCTTTACGCACGTTGTCGATGGTATCCAGGCGATCTCCGTAGGTGCGGGTTGTGATGATGTTGGAATAGTTTTCCTCCGAGGTGTCCAGGTTGTGGTTGTAGGCGTACAGGCCGGCTTCTTTCAGCTTTTCGGCCTGGTATTCGTTCACCATCCCCAGGGTGCAGCAAACCTCCAGGCCCATTTCGTTCACGCCCTTCACCATGTCGAGCACCTTATCGAAGTCGCGGTTGTCGCGCACCTCACGCCAGGCGGCACCCATGCAGAAACGGGTAGAGCCGCCATCCTTGGCGCGCTGGGCGGCATTAATCACCTGCTGCTGGTCCAGGAGTTTGTGCACATCTACGCCTGTATGGAAACGCGCTGCCTGCGGACAGTATGAACAATCCTCGGGGCAGCCACCGGTTTTTACAGAAAGGAGCGTACAAACCTGCACCTCGCCGGTAGCCTGGTACTGCTGGTGCACCTGGGCTGCCTTCACGATCAGTTCCAGTACAGGTTGGTTGTAGATCTCCTTTATTTCCTCCAGACTCCAGTTGGTGCGGATGTCTGTGTTTTGTCCGTTTTGCGTCATGGTACTCGTATTTAGATTACGAAGGTAATTTGAAGATTTAGGAATTAAAAATCAATATTATGGGCAGTTTCCGTGTATAATTAGTTAACTAATTCAGTTACTGTACTATTCCTGTGGATAAAATGGTTTGTGAATTTGTGAATAATTTTTCGCGGTTTCTCATTTGGCAAGGCTGGTGGAGGGGGAAAGAGATATTTCCTGCCTGAAGTCCGGAGAATTTACACCCTTTGCCTTCATCAAGGCAAAAAATGATAAAGATGGGAATGGTTTTTAAATGAAGGAAGGAAAGGTGTAGAAGACCGGTAAAAATGGCAACAGGTCTATTGTTTAGGTTTGATAGGGATCCATACCTCTTCCTCTGCTTCGGGGGAGGAGGGGTCATACTTTGCGCACATCACCTCAAAGTGTGGGCGGTTATCCAGTGTATAAGGAGCGGCAGGCAGCCACACATCAAAAATATAAGCTAAAGTTTTAGGGAAAGTGTCGGGTTTGCCCTTATGCACAAACACGGCGTAAAGCCCGCCGGGTAAAATGTACGCCTCCATGTGATCGGGTACTAGTGCACTGGCTGTTACCTCTACAGCGGCCAACTTGTCAAAATAAGTATCGGGTGTAAACTGAAGCAGGGAATTTAATTCGCCAAAATCCTGCACTGAATAAAAGCTGCTACCTATACGATCGGTGATCTCTTTAACGCGTGGCTTAAAGCCACTCCAAAGCTCAAAAGTCCTGTTTTCGGCCAAAAAAGTATGAATTTTCTGGCCAATTAGTTTCCTTTCAGGAACACAAAGTATGTTTGGTTGCAAAGTATGGCGGATTTGAATTGATGATTTGTGTTTAGAAAAAATATGGCATGCATTTGTGTAACCCAATGGAAAATGGTGTAGAAACAACCACTTTTAAAGTTTCCAGTAGTTACTGGCTGTTATTTCTTTTTGCTTTTTTAATAAACCCCAATACAGCTCTATTTTTCTTCCAGAACCTCACCGTTGCGGTAAACGCGGGTTTTGATCAGCTTCCCTTCTTTGTCATAATACTTCCAGGTGCCGGTTTCACGGTTGTTCCTGAATTGGCCCAGTACCTCTACTTTTCCATCCTCAAAGTAACCCTTATAAGGCCCGAAGCGGCGTCCGTCTTTGTGATTGGTTTCAGATTTTAGTTTGCCTGATGAATAATAGGCATAGCTCAGGCCGATGATCTTACTGTTTTCATACTTGTATTTTTCTTTCACCTGGCCATTATCATAGTATACCAGCTTTTCACCGACCTGTATACCCGCGTTATAGTTTTCGGAAACCTGAACCGGCTTACCAGGAGCATCAAAGTATGTTTTCCAGTTTCCTTGCTTTTTGGACGCCTTCATTTGCTCCTCTGCTTTAATGTTGCCGGAAGGGTAATAGCTGGTGGTTTTAGTGTCATCGCCGTTATTGCTGCCAATAATATCTTCTTTCAGCTTGCCATCTTCGTAAAAATATTGTGCAGAACCGTTTATCGCCCCGTTCTTATAGTTGATCACGCTACGGGGCTTGCCGCTTTCGTAAAATGCTTTAGCCTGACCGTGCATTTTACCACCTGAAAAGCTGCCTTCGGTGCTGAGCTGCCCGTTGCGGTAATAACTTCTGAAACTGCCGTTTTTCTTGCCCGCCTCGTTCATGGTCTCTGTCTGCAGCTGTCCGTTATCAAAGTATGTTTTGTATGGCCCCACCACCATGCCGTTGCTGTAGGTTGCATCAGACTCCAGCTTGCCATTCGGGAAGTATGTTTTAGCCGGGCCGTCCTGCTGGCTGTTCTTGTAGGCTATCTCGGAGCGCAGCTGGCCCTCCTTGTAATACTCCCGCACCGTTCCCTCTGGAAAGCCCTTCACAAACGCCGCTTCCTTTTTAATGGTACCATCAGGGTTGTAGGTCTTGAAAATGCCGGATTGCTGGTCGTTCTCATAGTTGCCCTCCTGTAGCAGCTTGCCGTTTTGCTGAAATGCTTTAAAGGGCCCTTGCATCACACCGTTTACATAATTGACCTGTAACTTTACCTGGCTATTAGGGTAATACTCCGTATAAATGCTATCCTTTTTGCCCGCCACAAATTTTACAACTGCCTCCTGCGCGCCATCCAGGTAATAGCGGTTATAGTAACCCACAATGGCCGAATCGGGCAACTGAATATGATAGACCTCTTTTACAGCGCTTTGGTCCTGGGGGTGATAGGTAACGACTTTCTGCTGCGCGCTTGCCACCTGCTGAAAGAGGCAAAAGACTATAAGCAGGAACAGGTATTTTGGCATAGGTATAATCGATTAAGCGTTGGTCTGGGGCTGTTCTTAAAAACGTTCAGGCTGATTCCAGCGTTTTCTTTAACAGTTCGGCAAGCGTTTACATTCAAAAAGGATAGCCACCGCACAAAAAAGGAGCCTTACGTTTAACGTAAGGCTCCCTGCAAATTGTATGCCTTTGCGGCAAATTACATTTTTTCTATCACGATGGAGGAGGCGCCGCCGCCCCCGTTGCAAATACCGGTTACCCCGATCTTGCCTCCTTTTTTATCCAGCACATTGCAAAGCGTTACCAGGATACGGGCACCGGAAGCGCCCAGCGGGTGACCAAGCGAGACAGCGCCACCGTACACATTCACGTTGTTGCCTTCCAGGCCAAGCTTTTGGTTATTGGCAATCGAAACGACAGAGAATGCCTCGTTGATCTCATAGAAATCTACATCAGCAGCATCCACGCCGGCATTTTTAAGCGCTTTCGGAATAGCCAAAGATGGGGTAGTGGTAAACCAGATCGGGTCCTGCTCCGCATCGGCAAAACCAAGTATTTTGGCGATTGGCTTCACACCCAGTTCCTCGGCTTTCTCTTTGCTCATCAGTACAAGTGCTGCAGCCCCGTCGTTTAGCGTAGAAGCATTGGCAGCCGTTACGGTACCAGCCTTGTCGAACACAGGTCGCAGGCCAGGGATCTTATCAAAATTCACTTTTTTGTATTCTTCGTCCTCTGAAACGATGATCGGGTCTTTGCCGCGCTGCGGGATCTCTACCGGAACAATTTCATCCTTCAACAGACCTTTTTCGGCAGCCTCGGCTACTTTTTTATAGGAGCCAATGGCGTATTCGTCCTGCATCTCACGGGTGATGTGCATTTCTTTCGCCGTGTTTTCAGCGGCATTGCCCATGTGGAAGTCGTTGTATACATCCCAAAGGCCATCGCGCAGCAAGCCGTCAATCATTTGCCCATGGCCCAGCTTAGCTCCAAATCGGGCTTTATCCAGGTAATAAGGCACATTAGACATACTTTCCATGCCGCCTGCCACTATTACATCTTTATGGCCCAGCATGATGGCCTGCGCTGCAAACATAACTGCTTTAGAGCCGGAAGCGCATACTTTGTTCACGGTGGTGCACTCTACCTCGTAGCCCAGGCCGGCGAACACAGCAGCTTGCCGGGCAGGTGCCTGGCCAACACCCGCCGAGATCACGTTACCCATGATCACTTCCTGTACTTCTGACTTATCGATGCCTGCTTTCTCCAGTGCTCTTTTAATGGCGGCAGCGCCCAATTGTGTGGCGCTAAGGCTTGCCAGGGTACCTCCAAAGCTTCCGATAGGCGTACGGACAGCCGAAACTATATATACTTCTTTGACTTGCATAGTAAGAGTTAGGTTAAGTTTTGTCGTGTGAAATTACCTTTTTTCGGCCTCAAAACCAAACGTTCGTTAGCTAATTATAGGCGCCGGAACAGAAGCTGCCATTCTTCAGGACGAGGTGGAAAAGCGAACAGATTTTCTATTTGTTGCGCAAGTTTTTTATAGAGTAAGAGGTAAAAGGTGCCGTTGACGGTAAAGGACGGTTTATGACATAGCCCTTGCTACCACGGGAATTTATTGAGCGAAAAAAAGGAGCAGTTCTGAGCTGCTCCTTTTTTGGATATGAATCCGAATAATAAATCAATGCTTGTTTACTTAATCGCGCCGCAGGCAACAGGCAAGGTGGCCATATACTCCCCATCGACAGTCATCCCGTGCAATACGATTACATTGTTCTGTAGAGGCAACAGGTCAGCTGTCACATCAAATGTCATGGTATAATCAATAGTGCCATCCGGTGCGGTTGGGAAAGGCGCTAGAGGTTGTAACACCGAGCCATAGAAGGGTGCTCCTTCCCCAATGTCGATCAGGCCATCTCCATTAGTGTCAGCTGACATGGGTGGGCATTTGGCGTTTTTGTTGCTTTTCACAAACCCGTGGATGTGTTGTGGGTGCAACATGCCCGCCTCCAGGCCACTGGCCATAACGTGTACCGTAACCTTGTCGCCCATTAAGGTTAAAGTTGCCGTGCCGTTCACTCCAGAACCATTCAAGGCCATAAGGTCTACGTTATAGGTCTTGTTTAAATTAAAAGATTTTGCGCGGTGTGCATCCTGCGAATTTTGTGCCTGTAACATATTGGCATCCGGTGATACCTCATCGGACTGACACGAAGAGAATGCGAAAAGAGAGCATATTGCTACAGCTGTTGTAGCTTTTGTCAATAAGTTTTTCATAGTTATATAGTTTGGTTTGTTATATATACTATCTAAAACCGTTAAAAAAACCACATTAATGATTTTAAGCGGTAAACGAACATATATTATTAGAGAGTGGTGCCAATAAAGAAGGGAAGAACCGATCCAGGGTTTTGTGACAACCTGCAAATAAGTGGTTTAATACAAAGATAGAGGGCTTGTTGAAAACAGATATAAACGGTATATTAATAAATTAAAAAAACATTTTACAGGATACACAGTATGTAGACCTTTAAACGTTTGATCTTTAGATTTCTCCAATTGCAGAAGGGTAGTGCAGGTAGTGTGCTGGCCGGAAGGCAATAATAGTTTGAATAAAAAGATCGGGCCTTTCCAGCTATGAAAGTTTAGAGCCGCGCGAGATTATTTGCGTGGCTTTTTCATGTATAGCCAGCCACTCTGCTGTTTGGCTGGCAGAAGTGCTTTGTCTACATGCCAATGTGATGCACTTCAATCTGTATGCGCTCTCCATCACTATATTCTGACATGCGGATCTCCAACTGGTCGTCCTCTCCATAATGCAAGGCTATTCCTTTAATTATGCCGATTGCCAGATATGCCATTTTTCGCTTAGAGAAATAATCGATCACCAATTTGTCTTTGCCTATGCGCGTCACATGCAAAATGGGCGGGGTGGCCGTTGGAGTGCTGGTCCTCACAGCACGGTGCATGGTATGCTCGGTATGCGCAATCAGGTCGAGTGTTCGCCAGGAGGTATCGATATAAGCTTGGTAAACCCTGACAAGGTTAGGGACCAGGTACTTGCCTAGTTCCTCCAACAGGTAGTCGCGTGATACACCCCACCTGGCAGAAGCGGTTTCAAGCAATAGGGCGAGATCCTGATCAGGATAAACCCCATCGGTGCTGAAATTTGGTTGTGATATGGACGCATGTTGTACAAGTTCCCCCCATGCCTCAGCACCATGATTCTCCTGAACGTAGTTTTTTAATTGCTGAAAGATAAACCCGTGCATTCCGTAACTTGTAAGTATAAATTTATGCAATGTCCGCATTTTAGAACCCGATTCAAAACATTGCCTTACCAATCTGGTTTTGCTTTGTCTGGCTTCCGGGTCGTCTTTTTGGGCAACTGCTGAATATACTGCAGTTCCGCGTTCCGCATGGCTTCGAGCAACAGCTTTGCCCTGTCTGGGCTAATGTTCGCTTGCTGCAGCCTGTTGCGTCGTGTCTGTGCCTTTTCATCGGCACTTGTGGCGCTTTCATAGCCACCTGTTCTTTGCCGCTGTTGTGGGTCAAACACTCCTTCGGGATTGGTGCCTTCCACGTCTCCGTTCGCAGTACCTGTGGCCTGTTCTTTTTCCTTTTCTAAAGGGGGCTGCTGCGTTTTGTTTGCTGAAGTACCGCCTAATTCCTGCTGTATACCCGCCGGGTCTGCCTGCTGCTTTTCTATGTCTGCTTCTTGATCTCCATCGGCATCCGGCTTTTTAACTGGTTCCGGTTCTTTTTGCGCAGCAGGCGGGGGAGGATTCTTGTCGTACGGCGCTTCCGAAGGCGCTTGATTACGGGGGCTATCTGCTTTTTCGGGATGTAGTTCCAGGTACTTTTTAAGGAGCTCGTAATTATAGCGTGCCTGGTCGTTCTCCGGGTCTGCCACAAGCGCTTGCTTGTAGAGCGAGAGGGCTTCTTTATATTTTTGCTGCTTTGTAGCTATGTTGCCTAGCTGCAGGTGCGCAATGGCGCGCAAGCGGTAGGTGGGGTTATCAGCCAGCAGGCGGTACTCCTGTTGCGCTTTTGTTAGCAAGTCAGCGCGGTAGTAGGTGTGGGCCAGGTTAAGGCGCAACTGATCATCCGCTACTTCCAGCTCAAACAGCAAGTACTCATAGGCGGCTATCGCATCCACATATTCCTGCTTGTTATAGGCCATCGCAGCCTGAGCAGCATACTGGTTGATGGAGGAAATGGTACGGAAACCTCCTGTTAGCAGACTTAGCAGGAAAATGAATAGGAAAGTCGCTTTCATATCCGGATAATCTTAACGGTGATCAGCACATCCAGAAGCACCAGGAGCAAGGCCAGCGCCAGGGGGTAGATATATTTATTTGCCGCTACATCCACTGTCCTGCTCTCCCTTAATTCGCCTTCTATAGTATTAATGGCACTGATTAGCTTGCTTGTTTCGCTAACCCTGTCATTTACCTCGAAATACTGCCCTCCTGTAAGGTCGGCAAGCTGAATAAGTGGCGCAGCATTTAAAGTGGTTACAATTACTTTGCCCTTTTTATCGCGCTTAAAGCCGCTGCCGTCCGGTATACTCCCCCCGTTCGCGGTACCCACGCCGAGGGTATATACGCGAATATTCTGCTCATTCAGCTGCTCAGCCAGCCGTTCTATATTATCTCCAAAGTCTTCCCCATCGCTGATCAACACCAGTACTTTGGCTTTTTGTTGATTGGTGGCGACTGGGGTTTTCTCGCTAAACTTTTGAAGGGTTAGTTGTAAGACAGGCGCGTAATCGGTTCCGGAATAGGGCAGGAGGTTGGTATGGAGTGTTTGGGTATAAAGTTGGAGCGCATTCTGGTCATAAGTAAGCGGACTTTGGATGAAGGCTTCATCAGAGAACACCAGTAGCCCGATGCGATCAGAATTGAAACGCGTGATCAGCCGCCCGATTTCATACTTGGCTTTTTCTAAGCGCGAGGGCTGTACATCGGTGGCATCCATGGATTTGGAGAGGTCAACGGCTATATACAGGTCTTTGCCTATTGTTTTGATCTCCTTCTTCATGGCACCGAAAGAAGGGCCCAGTATGGCAATAATAATAAGGGCCACGTAGAGGTGACGCAACAGAAACTTAAACCAGACAATATAGGGCCGCTGGTTGAAAAACAACGCTACCTTTCTTATCCGCAACAGATAACCCAGGTACAGCACAAAAAATAATGCACCGAAAAGGGCTTCTAGGAAGGTTATGGACTGGTACCAGGTCATGAAAAGGTAAAAGCTAAACACAAATATACAAAAGCTGCAGCTTAAAATGTTGCTGTTGGTAAACCATTGTGCACGGAAAGGAGTCGCTAATAGAGCGTTGAGCTTTGGAAACAGTAGGTGTGTGGTAGCGGCTGTAATTTTAATTAAAATTTGTTTGCCGGGTCAAGCCGAATATTATCAAATACTTAGATGCGTCTAGCGGGTTTAAGAGCTTTATTTAACTGTAAATTTTAGGGCTTGCTATTGCGCTGTTAAAGGTAATGTTGTATGTTTGCATCCTCTTTAATAGGAAGAGCACCGGAGAGGTGGGTGAGTGGCTGAAACCAGCAGTTTGCTAAACTGCCGTACTCGTAAGGGTACCGGGGGTTCGAATCCCCCCCTCTCCGCAAGCGAAAAATAATTTTAAAAAGCTTTGACTATTTAAAATCTTCGCTTACTTTTGCATCGCAATCAACGCTAACAACAAGAAATTGAAGGAAGCTTGAAAGCATAGTTCGGGGTGTAGCGTAGCCCGGTATCGCGCCACATTTGGGATGTGGAGGTCGTAGGTTCGAATCCTGCCACCCCGACTAAAAAAATTTCGGAAGAGATTCCGAAATTTTTTGTTTACAGGAAGTATGACTCCCTTTAAGCAATGGTCTCGTAGCTCAGCTGGATAGAGCAACTGCCTTCTAAGCAGTAGGTCTTTGGTTCGAATCCAAACGGGATCACTTGATTATCAAGCACTTATAAGGTAAAACTTGTAAGTGCTTTTTTTATGTGCACACAATTTGCACACAACTTTTCTGCAGACTGTTACTGGCTAGGCAAACAGTCACACAACATCGTGCTCGATCTTTATCTTTTCTTCAAGATGATGGCCACCGTGATGGCTTGGGGTTTTTACATAACGGGTGGCGATTGACAGATCACCGGTTGAATCTGACAGGATTCCCCCGCCAGAGAATTAGGTTCCGTTTGCCGGGAGTTTAGATAATCCCGCTAAAAGTTATCTGCTAAACCTAAATTTAAGGTATTCATAAAAATAAATAAGCTTACCTTACTTGCCTTACCTCTAAAAATCTTCTGGAAGAAGAATTAACTCTACCGAATGTTATGGGTAGTGAATTTAACCAAATATGTCCAAATATCAGTTTTAGACTATACCCTTTCTCATATTAATAATTAATTTTATATTAACTCTATATCTGCCATCTTTGATTTTATAGGGCCTTATTCCTCATTTCATAAAACTATATGAAACAATAGATGATTACTCCATACCAAGCCAAATACTACGCTTACGAGTTGCTAAAACGAGCTAGTTCGGATTCATCTGAAAAATTTGGTGTTACTTTATTGGATGCGCAGGTAGAGCTAAACCCGCACCAGGTAGAAGCTGCCTTGTTTGCCTTTAAATCACCTTACTCCAAAGGCGCTATACTGGCAGATGAAGTTGGCTTGGGGAAAACCATTGAAGCAGGCATATTGCTGAGCCAGCAATGGGCTGAAAACAAAAAGCGTATCCTGATCATTTGTCCGTCTTCGCTGCGCAAACAGTGGGTGAACGAACTGGCGGATAAGTTCTACCTGAAGTCGGAGGTGATGGAGCGTAAGAACTTTACGGCCAGGTACAAGTCTGGGGAGAAGAATCCGTTTGATGATGGTAAATCTATTAAAATCTGCTCCTACCAGTTTGCCAGCAAAATGGCGGAAATGATTCAGCTCACGTCCTGGGATTTAGTTGTGTTGGATGAAGCCCATTACCTGCGGAACGTCCATAAGAACCCAGAAAGCATTGCTGCCCGAATCAAAAACGCTATTAAAGATTATAAAAAAATACTGCTTACAGCAACCCCGCTGCAAAACCGACTGGATGAATTGTTTGGTCTGGTAAGCATTATAGACCAAAATGTATTTGGGGATATAAAAAGCTTTCGGAAGCATTATGTAAACGGCGAGGGCAACTTGCTGGAACTAAAAGACAAGCTGAAGCCTATTGTGCATCGCACCTTGCGGCAGGATGTGCGGGAGTTTGTGCCTTACCGTGAGCGCATACCTATTACCCAGCAGTTTGTGCCTACTCCCGAAGAGACGCAACTGTACAACAATGTGCTAGAGTACCTACGGAGCGAAACTATTTACGCTTTGCCACGGGCCCAACGGCACCTGATGGAATCGGTGATGTTTAAGCTGCTCGGCTCGTCGTCGTTTGCGATTGGCAAAACCCTAGAAGCGCTTATCAAACGCCTGCACTATATGCTGGCTACTTCCAAAGTGGTGGAAGACGAGATAATGGCGTGGTTTGAGGAGGAGTACGAGAACTTTGACGACGAACAGGAAGATGCTGAAACAGACCCCGACGAAACCACAACCGAGATAACTGCACAGGATAAGGAGAACATCGAGAAGGAGATTGCCAAACTCACCGAGTTTCTGGCCTTAGCCAACAGCATTGAGCACAACGAAAAAGGCGAAAAATTAATTGTTGCCTTAGAGACAGGCTTTGCTAAACTGCAGGAGCTGGGCGCACACCAAAAGGCACTCATTTTTACCGAATCCACCCGCACACAACGATACTTGTTTGAGCGCTTATCGAAAGAAAAGTACGCAGGCAAAGTACTATTGTTTAACGGCAACAACAACGACGAGCAGTCTACCGCCATTTACCAAAGGTGGATTGCCGATAAGAACAATTACGGTAAACTGACGCACTCGCGCAGCGTGGACATACGCAATGCGCTGGTAGACGCCTTTAAAAGCGACGATTACCAGATTATGATTGCCACCGAGGCTGCCGCCGAAGGTATAAACCTGCAGTTTTGTAGCATGGTGGTGAACTACGACCTGCCCTGGAATCCGCAGCGCATTGAGCAGCGCATCGGCAGGTGCCACCGCTACGGTCAGCTGCACGATGTGGTGGTGGTAAACTTCCTAAACAGTGAAAACGAGGTGGAGAACCGTGTGTTTGAACTGCTCAACCAAAAGTATACCTTGTTCCAGGGGGTATTCGGCTCATCGGATCATGTGCTGGGAAGTATAGAGAATGGCGTTGACTTTGAGAAGCGCATGCTAGAAGCGTACAAGAAATGTCGCACCAAAGCAGAAATAGCCGCATACTTCAAAGCGCTGGAAGAAGAATTTAAAGACGCCATAGACCAACGCATAAAAGAGGTGCAGAGCGTGCTCTTCGAGAACTTTGAAGGCAGCGTCATTAACAAACTCCGCATTACCTACTCCGAAACCAAAACCTTTCTGGAGAAATTCGAGAAATGGCTCTGGGAAATTACCCAGTACTATCTGGCGAGCATGGCGGCGTTTGAGCCGCAGGATTATACTTTTGTGCTTCACGACAGCGGCGAACGGTATACCCTGAACAAAAAGCGTGGCGATGCCAAACACTACCGTGTGCAGAGCGCCGTAGCCCAGAAGCTGTTAGCCCGAGCAAAAGCCGAACAAACCGACAAGGCGCACCTGACGTTCGACCTGTCATCTACACAAATTCGATATAGCGAACTGGAGCGGCTGCGCGGCACCAAAGGCTTGCTCAAAATCAGCAATCTGGCGGTGCTCTCCGACATAGAGCAGCACGACACCCTGATTCTGACAGGTATAAGCTCCGACAAAAAACCGCTCACAGAACAAAATTTGCGCGATTTGCTGCAAGTGAGTGTGCAAACCGGTACCTTTGCTGGCTTTGACGACGCCGAACTGGAAAAGCAGCACCAGCATAATAAAACGAAGAAACTTCACTACCTCGAAAAGACCGACGCGGCGTTTATGCAGCGCGAGTTCTCCAAGTTTGAGCGCTGGGCTGACGATAAAATACACGGGCTGGAGCTGGACCTGAAAGAGGAACGCCAGAAATTACGTGACCTGGAGCGCGAGCAGCACAAAGAAAACATACTGGCAGACGAGCTGATTGCCTTGCAGGAGAAAATATCTAAGATAAAGCGTAAGTACAACCGCTTGCGACAGGAGATATACGACCGCGAAGACGAGATAAACGAACAGCGCGACAGCATGATTACCGAGGCAAAGGGCAAACTAACCCGAACCGTGCAGGAGGAAGAACTATTCACCGTATCATTCGAAATCATTTAAGATGAATAATTATACCCAGTTAAAAGACGTACTTAACGATATATTTGAGCTGAATAAGGCAGACCTGGATTTTGGTATCTACCGCATTATGAACCAGAAGCGCAGGCAGGTGAATGAGTTTATTGACAAGCAGCTACCCGAAGATATAAAAAAAGCGCTGAGCGAAACGCAAACCACGGACAAAACACAGCTTGAGAGCGAACTTAAGATCCTGAAGAAGAACTTGGACGATGCGGGCATTGTGGCGGAAGAAAGTCCGAAGTATAACCAGCTGAAAGAAAAACTGAAAGCTGCCGAAAATTCCGATGTGCTGGAGCAGGAGGTGTTCTCGCATTTGGCTAACTTCTTCAGGCGCTATTACAAAGACGGCGACTTTATTTCGATGCGCAGGTATAAGAAAGACGTGTATGCTATACCTTACGAGGGAGAGGAGGTAAAACTGCACTGGGCAAACCACGACCAGTATTACATTAAATCGTCGGAGAACTTTAAGAACTACAGCTTTACCACACCCGATGGCCGCAAAGTAACCTTTCAGCTAAAGGAGGTGAGCACGGAGCAGAACAATAATAAAACCCAAAACGATGCCGAGCGCCGCTTTGCTATTTACAAAGAGCAGCCCGTAGAGGAAACCGATGGTGAGCTGTTCATCAACTTTATTTACGAGCCTTTCCTGAAGGCTACGAAGCAAGATGTCTTGCTTAGCGAGGCAATGGAATTGCTTACCGAGACGGTGCCTGGCAGCTATAATAGTGTGTTTACGCTTAGCCCCACCGAGAAAAACAGCAAGCGTACCCTGCTGCAAAAACACCTGAACGACTACGTAGCCAAAAACAGCTTCGACTATTTCATTCACAAAGACTTGGGCGGCTTTCTGTCGCGTGAGCTGGACTTTTATATCAAAAACGAGGTGCTATACCTCGACGACATCAATACCAAGCAAACCGACTTTTTTGTAGCCCAGCTTAGCAAGGTAAAAGCCATCAAAGTGGTGGCGCAAAAGGTAATCGACTTTTTGGCGCAGATAGAGAACTTCCAGAAAAAACTCTGGCTCAAAAAGAAGTTTGTGGTGCGCACCGACTACTGCATTACGCTGGACAGAATACCAAACGGCTATTACTCCGAAATTGCTCAGAACCAAGCCCAGCTCGCGGAATGGAAACGCCTGTTTGATGTAGAGATACAGAACGAAGCGCAACTAACCTTTGAGCCCTTTCTGGTGCTAGATACCAAGTTTTTTGACGAAAATTTTAAAGACAGCTTGCTGGCGGAGTTCGACAACTTGGACGAGCAAACCAATGGACTGCTGATCAATTCGGAGAATTTTCAGGCGTTGAATTTCTTTAATGAAAAGCTAAGGGAAACTGTAGATGTGATTTATGTAGACCCGCCTTATAATGCAAAATCCAGTGAAATAATTTATAAAAACACTTTCAAAAATTCATCATTTTTAAGTTTCATACATAATAGAGTTTACCAATCAAAACTCATTATGAAGAGTAATGGGATTTTTAATCTTGCAATTGATGATTATGAAGTAGCAAACGTCAAAAAAGCACTTGATGATATTTTAGGTTTAGAAAATTTCATTGCTAATATTACAGTGGTTCACAATCCAAGAGGCAGAAATGACGATAAATTCTTTGGCACGGCCCACGAGTACATGTTAGTTTATTCACCAAATAAGGAACAGGCTAATATAAATAACTTTATAGCTACTGATAATGATGTATTACAGTATAGTAAGACTGATGAAATATCAAAATATGCGCTTACTGGCTATATGCGTACAGGTAACAACTCAAACAGATTTGAGCGACCTAATCTTTTTTATTCAATTTATGTAAATCCAAAAAACTTAAAGCTGTCTCTTATTAAAGATGATGATTTTTCTATTGAAGTTTTACCTATAAATGGTGACAGAGAAGAGAAGACTTGGCGATGGGGTAAAGAAACCTTTTTAGAAAAAAAGGATACTGAAATTTTAGTAACATTCTCTAATGGGCAATATAAACTTCAAAAAAAACGAAGATTTGAAGGAGTAGGTAAAAAGCCAAAAACAATTTGGCACGACCCACGCTATGATGCTTCGACAAATGGTATAATGCTAATGAAAGGGCTTTTCAATTCTGTTAGCCTTTTCAGCTATCCGAAATCTATTTATACAGTTTTAGATGCCTTGTCTGTTTCATCTCAAAAAAACAGCACTATACTTGATTATTTCGCAGGATCAGGCACCACAGGTCACGCCACTATCAAACTAAACCGCGAAGACGGCGGCAACCGTAAGTATATTTTGGTAGAGATGGGTACCTATTTCAACACCGTGACCAAGCCCCGCATTCAGAAAGTAATCTATTCTGATAACTGGCGAAACGGAAAACCACAGGACAAAGGCGGCATATCGCAGCTAGTAAAATATCAGGTACTGGAAAGTTACGAGGACACGCTCAACAACCTATACCTGAAGCCCACCACCGAGCTCGATTTCGGCGACAAAGCCAAAGAAGAATACCTGCTACAATACATGCTGGAAGTGGAAAGCCGTGAGCACTTGTTTAACCTGGGTATGTTCCGCAACCCGTTCAGTTACCAGCTAAAAGTTACTCAAAACAACGAACTCAAGCCTACGTCTGTCGACCTGGTAGAAACCTTTAACTACCTCATTGGCTTGTACGTGCGCAAAGTGCAGCGCGTGAAAGACATAAAAGTGGTAGAAGGCACCACCCGTACAGGTATAAACACGCTCGTGATTTGGCGCGACCTCGACACCACCACCCACGAGGAAGTAGTAAAACTGATTGGCAGGTTCTACGACAGCCAGCGCACCCGCGAGTTTGGTCAAATCTACATCAACGGCGACCACCACTTGGAGAACTTACGCTCCGAAGGCGATCAGTTCAAAATCAAATTGATTGAGGAAACTTTCTTCAAGAAGATGTTTAACGAGGTAGAACTCTAATGGACAAGCAACTACACTTATTCGACATTTTCAGACAGCCCGATTACATCATTTTCTCGGAAGTCTTTCCTGATGCAGAGTCAGATGAAATTGAGTACAAGTCAGCGGCGGGAGGCTTTCCGAACGACTTCTGGAAAACTTACTCGGCTTTTGCCAATACCATTGGTGGCGTGATTGTGCTAGGTGTAAAAGAGAAAAAAGGCAAATTCGTGTTCGATGGGTTAACCGTAGAACAGGTAGAGAAATACAAACGCGAGTTTTGGAACAATGCCAACAACCCAAGTACTGTCTCGGTAAGCTTACTGCGCAACACTGATGTAAAGGCATTTTCGCTGGAAGACAAACACGTACTGGCCTTTCACATACCCGTAGCTGACCGTCAGCAAAAGCCTGTACACCTGACCAGCAACCCTTTTAAGAACACCTACAAGCGCAACCACGAAGGCGATTACGTATGTCGCGACGAGGAAGTGAGAAGAATGCTGGCAGACGCAGACTTATCGTTTAGCCCTGACAGCAGAATACTGGAAGGCTATACCTTCGACGACATCGATGTTGCCTCGCTACGGCAATATCGGCAACTGTTGTCCTCAGTAAAACCCTCGCACCCCTGGCTTACGCTGGAGGATATACCTTTTTTAGAGCAGCTAGGCGGCTACCGAAAAGATAGAAAAAGCAGAAAAGAAGGCTTTACCATGGCAGGCATGCTTATGTTTGGCAAATACCGAAGCATAACAGATGAAGAGTGCTGCCCCAAGTTTTTCCCTGACTACCGTGAGGTCCTTGCCGAAAATGAAGATATGCGTTGGTCAGACCGCATATACCCCGATGGGACCTGGGAGTGCAACCTGTTTCAGTTTTACAAATTGGTATACCCCAAACTGTCTTCCCGTTTGCCTAAGCCCTTTCAACTGGTACAAGGCCAGCGGCTCGATGAAACACCCGCCCACACTTCCCTGCGCGAAGCTTTTGTTAATGCCTTGATTCATACCGATTATACCGCCCCTGGTAGTATTATCATTGAGTCGCGCCCTGAGTCGTTTACCTTCACCAACCCAGGCACGCTGTTGGTTACCTTGCACCAGTTTTACAAAGGCGGCATAAGCGAGTGCCGCAACCGCAGTTTGCAAAGCATGTTCCTGATGATAGGCAGCGCAGAGAAAGCAGGCAGCGGGGTGAGTAAAATAATATCGGGTTGGAAAAGCTCCCATTGGCGCAGCCCCTATGTAAATATCGAAACTTCACCAGACCGTGTTGTACTCCAAATGCCCATGTTCAGCATTATTCCAGAAGACACCCTGCAAAAGCTGAAAGAACACTTTGGTGATTCTGTGGAGTCATTGCGCAAGGAAGAACTTACCGCACTTGCTATCTGTGAAATAGAAGGAGATATCAGCAATGCCAAACTCCAATACCACGTCGATTTGCACCGTACAGACATTACCAAATTGTTGCAGGACCTCTGCAAAAAAGAATACCTGGTGGCTGAAAGCAAAAACAGATGGACGAATTACCGTTTAAATACTGACTACAGCCATGTGGACACTTCTGATGTGGACACCTCCTCAAATGAGGACACTTCCGATGTGGATACCTCCGATGTGGACACCTCTTCAAATGTGGACACCTCCGATGTGGACACTTCCCTGCAAGATGTGAAGCGCAAAGAAAAAACGCCACTTCAGAATCAGATAATGGAAGTATGCCAGCATGATTATATATCGGTGGAGGATATAGCCGAGAAGGTCGGACGTTCAGAGAAATATCTGAAAAACAGAATTATCCCTGAAATGATTAAAGATGGCTATCTAGTAAAACTGCATCCGCAGCGCAACCACCCACATCAGAAATACATTTCCAAAAGATAAAAAGCGACACATGGCGAATTTTCACGACAAGATCGTACTCAACAAGTACTTGCTATCGCTTTTCGGCATAGATGCCATCGGCACCAAGATCCTTTCAAAAGAAGGCGTAGAGATATTTAAGGAGCTGAAATATTCAGCTGTAGAAGGCTATACCGAAGAAGGCAATACCAAGTTTCTAGAGCAGCTGAAGGCGCACCTATACCTGACCGAACAGGTAACCGAAACCATGCTGCAGCAATACGATGAGAACATTGTGCGCTATACCCATGAAATTTCAGAAGGCCGCGATGAACTGATTGTTTGGAAGTATTTTCAGTACCTGTCGCTGTTGTTCACAGAGGTATACTTGGATAAGTTTTTTGGTAATAAAACCCAGCTGCAACACGACTTAAACGTGTTTGTAAAGCTATTTAATGCCAAGCAACTTGAAACATCCGCTATTAAAAAGCTAAAAAAAGGAGAGAAGGCCTACCAAGTAAGCCCGTTTAAAGAGCATGGCTTAAACAAAATTGCCTTCTGGAACGCCACTGGCAGCGGCAAAACACTGCTGATGCATATAAACATAAAGCAGTACCTGCACTATGCCAAAAAGCACAGCAAAGGGCATGAAAGCAAGATATTGCTGATTACTCCCAACGAACCACTCTCCAGGCAGCATTTAGAAGATTTTCAACTATCTGGTATTCCAGCTAACCTTTTCACAAAAAACCAGTCTGGGATGTTCTCTGGCAGAGAGGTCGAAATAATAGAGGTTTCGAAGCTGTCTGAAGAAAGTAGAGATAAAACGGTGGCGGTAGATAGTTTTGAAACCCACAACCTGGTGCTGATAGACGAAGGCCACGGAGGTATGAGCGGCGACCAATGGAAACGCTTTCGCGACCAGTTGAGCACCACGGGCTTTGCATTTGAGTACTCCGCCACCTTTGGACAAGCCATTAGTGCAGCAGCAAAGGGTAAGAAAGAAGAGCTTACACAGGAATATGCCAAAAGCATACTGTTCGACTACTCCTACAAATACTTTTATGAAGACGGTTACGGTAAAGACTACCGCATCCTGAACCTGAAAGAAGATAACATAGATTTTAAAAACAAGTACCTAACGGCAAACCTGCTTTCCTTTTACCAGCAGCTACTTATTTTCAAAAATAAGCCCGACCTAGCCGCGCAGTTCAGGCTGTTTAAGCCCCTGTGGGTATTTGTGGGCAGCAGCGTAAATGCGGTGAGAACCGAAAATAAAAAAGAAACATCCGATGTGCTGGATATAGTACATTTCCTAACCGACTTTCTGAAGAACAGAGAAGCGTATATTAAAAATATTGAGCTTATCCTTTCAAATAAGGCTGGTTTACTGGATGGCAAAGGCTACAGTATTTTTGAGGGGAGTTTTGCCTACCTAAATGAGCTTGAGCTGACGCCTGAACATATTTTTGAAGGTATCAATAAAGAAGTATTTCATAATCATAATATAGGCGCAAATCTTTATCTGGATAATCTGAAAGGAGCAACTGGGGAGTTGGGTTTAAGAGTGGGCGACACCGACAAATACTTTGGCGTGATTAACGTGGGCGACGAAAAGAAACTCCACGACCTAGCCTTGAAAAATGGCATACTCGGCACTGAAAAGGATTTCTCGGAATCGCTTTTTTCTCAAATCAACGAAGAGAAGCCGAAACAGGAAATCAATCTGTTGATTGGGTCTAAGAAATTTACAGAAGGCTGGTCGTCGTGGCGGGTAAGTTCAATGGGTTTAATGAACATAGGTAAGTCCGAAGGCTCGCAGATTATTCAATTGTTCGGAAGAGGGGTGCGTTTGCAGGGCTATCAGTTTAGTCTGAAGCGGTCTTTAGGTTTAGATGATTACCAGCGCCCCGAAAACTTGAGAGCAA
The DNA here is from genome assembly GCF_058216355.1 of Pontibacter sp. GD13. Classification (NCBI taxonomy): domain Bacteria; kingdom Pseudomonadati; phylum Bacteroidota; class Cytophagia; order Cytophagales; family Hymenobacteraceae; genus Pontibacter; species Pontibacter sp. GD13. Next base: position 471,598 of record NZ_JBYZMQ010000001.1, on the reverse strand, counting down.
TTCGTAAGCTGCTCCGTCCGCTGGAAACGCTGCAGATATTTGGGGTGAAGGCCAATTACATGGAGCGCTTCAAAGAATTACTCGAAGAAGAGGGCCTTCCAACAAACACAGGTGATTGGGTAACCATTACTATACCTACGCAGCAAAAAGTTGACATAGCAGCCAGCGACCTGAAACTGATTCAGGTAAAAGAGTCTGAAAACTTCAAGAAGAAAGAGTTTATTAAACTCGAATTAAATACTACTGTATTTAACCACAAACAAGTGGAAATAGACTGGTATCCTAAGATAGACTCACTGGAAAGTGCAAGAGCCAGCAAAGCTGAAACAACCAAGCAGGTTTGCTATCTGCAACCACAGCACTTCGCGCTGATTGACTGGACCAAGGTATACTTTGAGATACAGACCTTCAAAGCAAGCAAAGGCTATGCTAATCTAAGGGTTGAGTTAATTTCCTTACAAGAAATCATCCAAAGCAATGCCTGGTACAGGGTATACATCCCACAGGATAAAATGGAGTTTAGCTCGTTTAAAAACGTGCAGGTATGGCAGGAACTGGTAACAGTGCTGCTCAAAAAATATATCGAGCAGTTTTATCTGTACTTCAAAAACAGGTTCAATGCCGAGCACATCGAAACACGTATGCTATTGCCTACAGACGACAATCTGATTGTGCAGTATGATATTCGGTTGAACCAAAACGAAGAAGTAGAAGACCTAGAGAAGAAGTTCACCAGGCTGAAAACCGAAGTGACAGACAGCACCTTTAAAACGCTTCAGATCGCCAGTCAGGTAGAGGCATTTGACCATTTGCTACACTTGTACAAACCGCTGATCTACTTAGGTAAAGGCTACGAGAACAAATTACAGGTTTATCCCGTGGCTCTAAACGATGCGGAGCACCTGTTTATGAAAGATTTTGAAAAGCAGATAGTCGGTATAAAAGCGGAAAAAGAGTTGGACGAGGTGTTTTTGCTGCGGAACCAAAGTAAAAAAGGGATTGGGTTCTTTGCGGAAGGCAACAACTTTTATCCCGACTTCATACTTTGGATTAAAAAAGGCAGCACTCAGTACCTCACTTTTATAGACCCCAAAGGTATACGGAATTCAAAAGGTATAAACGACCCTAAAATTCAGTTTTATAAGTACCTATCGGAGAAGGTACAGCCACAGGTTAATGGTGAAAATCTGGTGTTGAACTCATTCATTATTTCGAATACGAAATGGCTGGAAGTAAATTGGAAAGACAGCCTGTCCATTAGCGACTTCAACAAAAACCATGTGTTCTTTCAGGAAGACCAGAATGCTGAATATATTTCTAGATTAATTGGTCAGGTAACATTAGATGCGATCATGGCATAGGAAAAGAAAAGCGTCAGAATAGAATTAGTTATTCTGACACTTTGCTTTTACTTGTTATATTATTGAGTCTAATTGATATTTTCTACAGGCTGCTTTATATGTATCGGTTAAAATAAATAACTTATTATCATTTTGCTGTGCGTTATACCTGTTTGCGGCTAAAAGTAACGGATCCAATCGGCAAACTGCGTTTTTCATGTTCTCTGTACGTTTTTAGCTCCACTCCAAAATCAGCAGGAAGAATACTCTATGCCTGTGCGAACATTACAACGGACTAGTCCGGCTAGGTCAGCCCCGGCAAGATGCTATGATAAAACCGCTGTAACTCAAAGAATCCACAGTTCCCTGAGGGGCGCAATGGCTGGTATCAGTCTACATCCCAAAATACCCTGGTTGTTGGCAGGTCTCCACCAATGGCCGTAGATGCAGCGTTATAATTATTGGTGTTCAGGTTTTGTTCCTGCACGGGGTATGGAAAGCGAACCGGAATGTTTGCCAGAATTGCAGGGCTGGCAGGTTGTAGCTGTGGGTAGTCCAGTCTCCTCCATTCTGTCCAGGCTTCGTGCCCTCTGTTGTAAAGGGCCAGCCATTTCTGCGTGCCGATGGCCTGTTTTTGTCTTTCCGTGATCATTCCGTTGGTTGAAGCAAGTACAGCGAGATCTGCCACTATTTCAGGCTCAGAAAAGTAAGTAGTAATCTCTGATTCGGACACGCCCCAGTACTCCATAGATGCTCTGATGCCGTTTCTGTAATGATCTGCAGCTGAACCTGCTATATAGCCTCTGGCCACGGCCTCCGCTAAAAAGAACTCCACTTCAGAATAGTCCATTAACATACCCTCAAAGGTAGGGCTGGTAATTGCCTCATCCGGTTTTGAAAACCGACTGTAGCTATTACTTCTGCCATATATTCCCCCAATAAATGTATTGTCTATAGTCGTAAAATAGGCATCCCGTCGTGGATCATTCAGTTCCTGCATCACATCCACAATGGTGTTTGCAGCAACAAAATCACGCCTTCCGCTCTGAACCAGGTCTACCCAAATCGGATTGGTATTTGGTGGTGTATCCAGGTATTGTAAGGTAGCATTATCGGCATTTGAGGTAAACACATTCGGGGCTGCTTCTGCAACTACCTGAGCGGCTTTTGCACTGTTAACGTCTGCTATGGTCATGCCAAGTTTCAGCTTTAACGAATTGCCGAACTTTATCCATTCCATTATGTCACCACTGTAAATAAGGTCTGCTGACCCAAAGCCGGGGGCAGCCGGGTCTAACGAGGCGATGGCTGCATCCATCCGGCTTAACAAAGAGTTGTAGATCGCAGCATCATCGTCATACACCGGCACCACATTCTCTATATTGAGAGCCTCAGTGTAGGGGATGTCACCATATGTGTTTACAAGCACGGCCCAGGCGTATATTTGCATGATCTCAACCATTGCAAGCTGGTTGGCTCGTTCTGCATCAGAAAGGTCAGGGTTTTGGTTGATAAGTTTTGCAGCTTCGCTGAGATCCCTTAGAACATCCCTGTACAAAATATTCCAGAAGTTTTGAGGGATATTCCTGGTACTCAGGTCATACCTGCTCTCGTCGGTGTAGGTGGTTTGGGTCCAGTACTGGGCCAGTAATCTGAAAATATTCAGGTTAACGTTACTGCTGGTTATAATGTCGGTCAAATTCTTCTGAGCATTCGAGAAAAGAGTTTCTGCAGGAATATTCTCACTGGCTCTTTTGGGGTCGATGTTCAATTCCTCAAACTCATCTGTACAAGCAAAAACTGATACTACAAGTATACATATTGCAACTAGCTTTTTCATATCTCCAATAATTAAAATCGTGCTTTTAAATTGAGACCAATGTTTCTGGTAGTTGGGTAACTACCCACCTGATAGCCTCCTGTTAAGTTGCCGGAACTAAGCCCGTCCTCCGGGTCAGCATCAGGGAGGTTCTTGTGTATGATCCACAGGTTCCGGCCATAAGCTGATAACTCGATCCCTTTTATAAATCCTATGCTGGAAAGGACAGAAGTGGGCAGAACATACCCCAGGGTTATTTCGCGTAACTTTACATAGCCGGCGTCATAAACAAATCCGGCGGCGGGGTTGTAAGCATAACCAAAAAGTCCGTAATTAGCGGCACTTACTCTGATATCGTTCGGACTTCCATCGTCTTTGACCCCATCCAAAATTATTCCGCCTCCTTCGTCAAGTGGGTTTCTGACTGGGTTGCCCAAGTCGTTTGTGAAGGTAGTTGCTGTGCTAACCCCGGTTGCAAGGCCGTAATATTGATCAAGAGAGAATACATCACCACCTTTTTTTACATCTATCAGGAAGCCAAACGTTATGTTTTTATAGCGTAAGTTGTTCGAAAGACCTGCTATCCAATCCGGGTTCACATTGCCGATAACCTCGTTTGAAGTGGGGGAAATCAGGTAGTATCCATCCTCATCCACCACGCGCTTCCCATTCAGGTACACGAAGTTTGAGCCTCTGATGGTGCCGTAAGGTTCTCCTACAGCCGCGTTAATGGAAACGCCTCCCTGGAATGTGCCTAGCTGGAAGTTGTCAAACTCTCCTAAATCCAACACTTTGTTCCTGTTTCGCGTCCAGTTTAAGCTAACTTGCCAGGATAAGTCGGTTGTCTTGATTGGAGTACCATAAAGGGAGAGTTCTATACCTTTGTTCTCGATCTCCCCGAGGTTGGTGATCTTGTTGTTATAACCGGTTGCCCTAGATACAGAGGCAGGTACGATTTGGTCGACAGACTTTGAATTATAGTAGGTAACATCAAAGCCGGTACGGCCGTCCATAAACGACATCTCAACGCCCGCTTCATAACTCTTGGTGCGCTCAGGCGTCAGGTTAGGGTTATTTTTATCTCCTGGCACTGAGAACAAGGGAATGGTGCCAAACGGAGTAGGTTTAGAGTAAATGTCGAATACGTAATAAGCCGGGGCCAGATTACCCACCTCCGCATAATTTAGCCGCAATTTACCGTTTGTTAACCATTGGCGTGGCTCTATTAGCTCTGTAAAAACAAAACTAGTAGACACGGAGCCATACCCGAAGGTGTTGTTGTCGGAGGGTAGCGTGGAGGCTTGGTCTACCCTATAGGCCAAATCAAGAAAAATGAAATCTTGATAACCTAGGGTGGTGCTGGCAAAGTAGCCATTTACCTGTAGCTCAATATCCTCTTCCAGAGGAGGCTCTAATGGATTCAAAGAATTGCTCAGAGCATAAAACCGAGGCACTACCAGGCCTCCGTTAGTCTTGGCAAATATAGAAGCTGTTTCTGTTTTACGGATGTTGGTACCTATCGTAGCTCTCAGGTTCAGGGCATCAGTCAGGTCACGATTGATGTTTGCCATCAAATCGTAGTTACGCTCACTAAAATCCCGGTTAAAACGCTGGTATTCGGCTGGCGAAAGCGATCCGACTGCATACCTTTCTTCCTGAATTTCCCTGTACGAATCGAGCGAGATTCTTCCCATGATGTCAATCCAGTCTGTTAATTTGTAGTTTAACCGGATATTGCCGAAATAACGGTTCCGCTCATCATTCTGAAAGTTCTCGAATCGGGTCCAGTAGGGGTTATCCCAATAAATAGGGACAAGGGCATCCGGGTCAGCCCAGTTCCATGTAATATTTCTGCCTGTTCTATTATAAGCCTCTTCCAACTGTCTGATGTCAACGTTTGTCTGCCACCACTGTCTAAAGTTTGTGGCAACGTTTTTATCATCGTAACCGGTGCCGTACCTGCCTAAACCCTCTACCACGGTGTAATTGATGGAGGCTGATGCATTTAGTTTGTCAGTGACGTTGTAGGAAGCTCCAAAGTTTAAAAAATTCTTTAGGATCTCACTGTTAGGCAATATGCCTTTATCTGAATTTCTGGTATAGCCAAGTTTAAAGTATCCCTTGTCTATACTACCATCCAGCGAAATGCTGTTGGCGGTTCCAACTGAATGCTTGAAGAAGTCGGTAGGGTCATTTTCGGCAGCCACCCATGGGGTTTTCTGCTGATAAAATGGGGAAGAGGGATCGAACGCGTACCAATGGTAGACCAGTAAGTTGGGGTCGTAGCGGGCACCGTAGGAGGCATCTTCACTAGTCGGTACAACCAGGTCTTCCATGCCGTCTCCATCAATGTCTCTGAACAGAAAAAAGCCGGATGGGTCTTCGTAGTAGGAGCCATAACCTGCACCGTACTCTTTTTGGTAATCGGTAAAGGTGCTTTTGTCAATAAAGCCTACGTTCACGCTGGTGTTCACGGTGACACCAATCCCCTCTACTGCCCGGCCTTTTTTGGTTGTGATAATCACAGCGCCGTTTGCTGCCCGGGTGCCATAAAGTGCTGTGGCAGCAGCCCCCTTCAGTACGTTAATCGACTCTATGTCATCTGGGTTAATGTCGGCTGCAGCATTGCCGTAGTCGTAGCCTCCACGACCCGTTACCTGATTGGCGGTGTTGGTGTTGGCATTATCAATTGGAACACCATCTACCACAAACAGCGCCTGGTTGTTGCCGAAAAGCGATTTGTTGCCCCTGATAACCACATTTGTTGAGCCTCCCAGGTTGTTGTTGCGCTGAACAGTAACCCCTGAAACCCGACCAGAAAGTGCATTTACAAAGTTTGCTTCCCGGGTGTTGGTAAGTTGTTCACCCTCCACCTTTTGAGCAGCGTAGGGTAGTTCATTTTTTGTTCTTTCAATACCCAGCGCAGTTACTACTACCTCGCTAAGGGCTTGCGTGGCAACCGGAAGCGCTACATCAATTGTGGCGGCATTTCCTATAGCGCGTTCTATTGTCTGGTAACCTAAAAAGCGAAATACAAGTGTGTTGGAACCCTCTGGAACGCTAAGGGTATAGTTGCCATTCTCATTTGTGGCGGTACCTACCGTTGTGCCTTTCGCCAAAACAGAAACTCCTGGCAAAGGTTGGTTTGATACTGCATCTGTTACTTTTCCGGAAACAGTCTTGACCTGTGCATAAGCGCTTATAGTAAAAGCCAGCACCAGGAAAAGACTTCGAAATAAAAGTCCTCTCATTGTTTTAATAGGTTATAGTAATATGGGATGTGTCTGTATGTAAATGTCTAAAGCAACGCAGCCTATAGCTACCGTTCAGCAATGCACATAAGAGCCCGGCAATGGTGCTGCCGTATGAGGAGTGGAGAGGTTGTTTATATACAACAAACCATGTAGTATATACTTGGTATTAAGTTATTTAGTTATAGGTAGGGGTGCTCTGGTATTTTACTTGAAAGGCTATGGCCATCTACAAGCTCTTAAGAATCCCGTGTTTTGACCTGTCTATGATGTTTTATAATCACTTTTTAATACACTGCGGCATTGTTAAGGATTGTACGACAGAACCAGCGGTCTATTTTGGTCTCGAAGGGCAGCTCTGCAGCAGGGCTTCTACTTCGGGCATGGTAAAACGCTCGTTGTTATTGCCAAAGTTCGTCTGAATATAGTTGAGTAAGTTGGTGAGCTTGTCCTCGCGCAGGGCCTCTGATCCAGGCATGTTTTTATCGTAGCTCACGCCATTCACTGTGATGCTCCCTTCCAGGCCATGCCGTACCAGGCAAGGCAGTTCGTTCCGATGGTTCTGTAAGTAGTCTGAGCCGGCAATAGGAGGGATAAGCCCACGCAGGCCGCTTCCGTCCTCCATGTGGCAACTTTGGCAATTAGCCTCGTAAATGCGCTTGCCCTCGTTACTTTTTTCAGTGAAGCACTGGGTCAGGGTGATGAGGGCTAGCACGCAAAAAAACACAGTATTACGTTTATTTCTCGACATGCTTCGCTTCTTTTAACAGCACCGGAATGTCTTGCAGCAGCCGATCTACCTGCGCTGGGGCGGTGCCATCGTAAATGCCCCGTACATGGCGGTTTTCATCTACCAGCACAAAAGCCCCGCTATGGATAAAGCCACCGGCCTCCTGGCTGTCTTCCATGGCCGACACCAGGTAATGCGGCGCTATGGCATAAACGCTGTCTTTCTCGCCGGTTACAAAGTGCCAGCTTTTTGTTTGCACATCCAGGCGCTCGGCAAAGTCCTTCAGCACTGGCACCTTGTCGTGTACCGGGTCAATGGTATGCGATAGCAGGGCCACGTTCGGATTGTTCTTGTAAAGGTCATACACCCGCAGCAGCTGGGTCTTCATTTTCGGACATATAGTTGTGCAGGACGTGAAAAAGAAGTCCGCCACATAGATCTTGCCTTTAAACGTCTGGTTGGTAACCTGCTGACTATCCTGGTCTACAAAGGAAAAGTCTGGTATTTGCGGGTAAAGTGTGTCTGCTGCTATCTTTCCCTTCACCTGCCGTTCCACCACTTCCCGCTCGCCCAAAATAGGCAATGTCTTTGTTTCAGGCTCGTTAGAACTACAGCCTGCCAACGATAAAGCGAGAATGGCCGTCAGAAAATTAAGTACACTACTTTTGATCTTCAACAAGCCACTTTTTCTTAGTTGTATCATACATTTTTGTAGCAGCATGGATCGCTGAATCCATGGAGGTGTTTACGCTTTCAATTTTTACTAACTCCTTCTGGAGATACCCTACTGCCTGCTCCTCAGAAAGATTTACAGGCGTCTTGTATTGTTGCATCCAGCTTGTCATGGCTTCATCAGCCTTGTTTAAATAATGAATTTGCGCCCTGAGTTGTAAAGCGACAGCAGAAGTGTCATTGTAATGGTTTTCGAGCGTGTCGCGGTAAGCGCGCATTTGCCGGCGGAGGTGATAAAGGGTGTCCATCTTTGCCATTGCTTCGTCGTGAGCTTCCAATACCTGGCTTTGGAGCGTGAACTGTTGTGCTGCAGTATCGTGGCTGCGTTTACAACCAGGAAATATTAAGAAGCAAATTGTTACAAGAAAGAGGGTCTTTGTCATGTCAGCACCTTAGGTGGTATTAAATGGCAGCCCACCGAAGTCAATTTTAAAGTTATGTCCTTGAGCCATCACCCTCAACCTGGTGCAAAGGTAGGATACAGATGTGGCATGTGCAAAGGGGGCCTGCCTCTGCCCAGGCTGGTAGGGTTTGCCAGTTACCAGCCTGGGGAAGCAGTAACAAGCTAGCCGGTTTTACGCGTTAAGCTTGGCTGAAACAGTAATCTCAGCATTGAGGAGCTTTGATACCGGGCAGTTTTTCTTAGCATCCTGCACCAGCTCATCAAATCTTGACTGCTCTATGCCTTTTGCCTGCACGGTTACTTCCAGGTGCGAACCGGTGATAGCGCCATTTTCTAATGTAATGGTGCCTTGCGTCTCAATAGTCTCAGGCTCAAACCCCGCCTCTGTTAAGTTACCACTTAACTTCATACTGAAACAACCCGCATGCGCGGCCGCAATAAGCTCCTCAGGGTTAGTGCCTGTGCCCTCGGCAAAGCGTGAGTTAAAAGAATACTGCTTTTTGTCTAGTGTTCCGCTTTGTGTGCTAAGGTGGCCTTTGCCTTCTTTAATGGTTCCATTCCAAACGGCGGTCGCTTTTCTTTTCATGATGAGATTTTATATTGGTTGTGTAAGAGTTAAATTCAGGAAACGGTAAATTGTTTAAAGTAGCCTGTATTTTTTCCGGACAGACATCATTTAAGCGTTTCAGGAGCTGCCAAGAAAAGGTCTGACCCATGCCAGACCTTTTTTATATATAAAATGATGCTTAAACAGGTACAGTGATCTCTGAATGTAGCGCATGGGTTATCTGCCGGTACTGGCCTTCTGAAATATGGTCCTGCAGAAATGTCATCACATCCTGAAAAGCATAGTAGGCGTGGTCTAAGGTTGGGAAATCTGCATCTTCGGCCAACGCGTCTTTGCTGCGAATAAACTCCAGCCACTCATCCTCGTGCCGAATGCGCACGGGCTCGTGCACAGTGAATCCGTCGTAGTAAATGCCTTTCCAGATGATGGGGAGTTGTGCTCCGAAGTGAATAGCCTCGGCCGTCGGAATCCGGTCGCGGATGGCGTGCAGCACCGCCCTGAAAATCCTGCCGGTTTTCTGCTCATCCTCAATCCCGAGGTAGGTGCTGAGTTCGTTCAGCCAGGTTCTTCCTTCCTTCAGATAGTTTTCAAAGTTCATAGCCATAGTATAACCTCCTTCTTTTAAATGTGACATTACACATAAAGTAACGAGAGCAAAACAACAGGGTTATTAAAGGGGTGACGTGTTTGCGGCAGAGAGCGACGTGGCGGCCAAAGATTGCTGTGCGAAGGAACTGGTAATGGCCGGACCAGGCTGGATTTACTGAATTTACCTCCCAGGCTACGTAATGGTGAAGATAGGCTATGGACAAGAGCGTTAGAGGGTGCTTTGAAACTTGTGCGCATCCCGAATGGGAGGTATCGAAATTTCAAAGCACAAGCCTATTTACTGAAGTTAATTTATTGTGTTTATCGGGGTTCTGGGGCGCCCGTTTGGCACTATTGGCCGCTGTAAATTGTTAAAATTGAGCGATAAACATCCCCATCTTGGGGCATGCATCGGGGCAGGCAGGAATATGCCTGTTTTGTGCCCCCTAAAAGTATAGCATAAACCAAATTAAATTGGTAATTTTACCTATTCAATCTACCCAATTACACACATGAGTGAAGTAGAAGATAAGCAATTAGCGAACGATTATTCAGCAAATAGCATCCAGGTACTGGAAGGACTCGAAGCAGTTCGAAAGCGCCCCGCTATGTACATTGGCGATATCGGCATTAAAGGGCTGCACCACCTGGTTTGGGAAGTAGTAGATAACTCCATTGATGAAGCTCTGGCCGGCCATTGTGACGAGATCAATGTACAGATCAATAAAGACAATTCGGTAACAGTGTCGGATAACGGCCGCGGCATACCAACAGACTTTCACCACAAGGAGGGGCGCTCGGCCCTCGAGGTTGTTATGACGGTGCTGCATGCCGGTGGTAAGTTTGACAAGGATACCTATAAGGTTTCCGGTGGTCTGCATGGGGTGGGTGTATCCTGCGTAAACGCGCTGTCCACGGACCTGCACGTTACCGTGCACCGCAACGGGAAAATATTTGAGCAGCACTACAACATTGGCGTGCCGGCCTACCCGGTGCGCGAGATCGGAACCACGGACAAGACCGGGACGATGGTGCAGTTCAAGCCAGACGATTCCATCTTCACTAGCTCCGAGTATAAGTATGATACCATTGCCAGTCGTTTACGCGAACTATCGTTCCTAAACAAGGGCATACGGATAAACCTGAGCGACCTACGCGAGATAGACGAGCAGGGAGTGCCTTTGAACGACTCTTTCCTGTCTGAAGGCGGTTTGAAGGAGTTTGTGGCTTACCTGGATGAAACCAGGGAAAACCTGATCCCGGAGCCTATTCATGTGGAGAGTGAGAAAAACGGGGTCCCGGTAGAGATCGCCCTGCAGTACAACACCTCCTATACCGAGAATATTTTCTCGTATGTGAACAACATCAACACCATAGAGGGCGGTACCCACGTGGCAGGTTTCCGCCGCGCCCTAACCCGCACACTTAAGGCCTACGCCGATAAGTCTGGCATGCTGGACAAGGTAAAGGTGGATATTGCCGGTGATGACTTTAGGGAGGGGTTAACTGCGGTTATATCGGTAAAGGTGCAGGAGCCGCAATTTGAAGGACAGACCAAAACCAAGCTGGGGAACTCAGAAGTTTCAGGTGCCGTGGATACGGCAGTTGGCGAAATGCTAAACCAGTACCTGGAAGAGAATCCGAAAGAGGCTCGTATTATCGTTCAGAAAGTGATTCTGGCTGCACAGGCCCGTTTTGCGGCCCGTAAGGCCAGGGAAATGGTGCAGCGTAAGAGCGTGCTTTCCAGCACCAGCCTGCCCGGTAAACTGGCCGACTGTTCTGACAGCAACCCCGAGAACTGCGAGATTTACCTGGTAGAGGGCGACTCAGCAGGTGGTTCTGCCAAGCAGGGGCGTAACCGTAAGTTTCAGGCAATTCTGCCTTTGCGCGGTAAGATCCTGAACGTGGAGAAGGCGCAGGAACACCGCATCTACGAGAATGAGGAGATCAAGAACATGATCACAGCACTGGGGGTTAGCTTTGGTACGCCAGAGGATGATAAGGCCCTGAACATGCTGAAGTTGCGTTACCATAAGGTGATCATCATGACGGATGCTGACGTGGACGGATCACACATCCGAACCCTGATCCTGACTTTCTTCTTCCGCTACATGCGCGACCTGATCGAAAACGGGTATGTATTCATTGCCCTGCCACCTTTATACCTTGTTAAAAAAGGTAAGGAAGAGCGTTATTGCTGGAGCGAGCAAGACCGTGCCGATGCCATCAGAGATTTAGGGAAAGGCAAGGAAGACAGCGTAAACGTGCAGCGTTATAAGGGACTTGGAGAGATGAACCCGGAGCAGCTGTGGAGCACCACCATGGACCCGGACACCCGAAGCCTGAAACGTGTGGATATTGAGTCGGCGGCCGAGGCAGATCATCTGTTCTCGATGCTGATGGGAGATGAAGTTGGCCCGCGACGCGACTTTATCGAACGCAATGCCAAGTACGCACGCGTAGACGTGTAAAAAAAAGGTTTGTACTTTAAAAAAAGAGCCGGCTGCAAAGCCGGCTCTTTTTGTTTTAGCAAAGTTCAGCACCGCAGGTATCCGACACCGGCCTAACAACCTCAACCCTTTGCTGTTTTCAGGTGTAAGAGATACAAACAGGAGAGATCTATGCAAAAAAAGACTAAACTTATACTTGGTACAGGGGCAGTGCTTTTGGGAGTGGCGCTGCTAAATTCCTGCAGCTCAACGCATGCCCCACTCGAAACAGTACCGAACGTTGACCTGTCCAAGTATACAGGTCGTTGGTATGAGATTGCCTCGCTGCCGCAACGGTTTGAGAAAGGGTGCCATTGCGTGTATGCGGAGTATAAACTAAATGAGGATGGGTATGTGGAAGTGTATAACAGCTGCCGCAAAGGAGGCCCCAACGGCGATCAGGAATCTGTGAAAGGAAAGGCTTTTCCGGTTGCAGGAAGCAACAACAGCAAGTTAAAAGTGCAGTTTTTCTGGCCCTTCAAAGGCGACTACTGGATCATTGAGCTGGACCCGGAATACCAGCATGTCCTTGTCGGGTCACCTGACCGCGAGAGCCTTTGGGTTCTGTCTCGCACGCCGGTTTTGGACCCTTCCATTTTTAACCTGATGGTGCAGCAAGCCAAAAGCAAAGGGTTCCCTGTTGAAAAACTGGAATTAATGGACCAGAGCTGTCATTAGCCAGCCTTCTGTTGGTTAAAGTATCACTTGCTTCTTACAGGTCATTTAGCGGAATAGCCTTTAACTCCTCTATGGGCCAATCTGCTAAGCTGGCACCGGCCTTATAAGCAGTTTCCATAAAATTCAGCAATTCCTGGTGAGGGTTGTGGAGGGTAATAAGCTCCTCGTAATTGAGCAGGGCCATGGGGCTGCCATTAGAATCCACCCATTTAGCCTGTTTCGGCTCCAGCGGCTCCAGATCAATACCCGCGGGAGAGGGGTAAGTATAGGAATAAATGGCCGGGAAGCGGACCTGTTCATCGCCGGGCCAAAAGCCGAAACTGATCACCTCATGCGAGTAAGCGTCTTTCTCCACCACGCTGGCTTCCTCGCGGAGTGGTATGCTTTTGCCTGAAAATCGTGTAACAGTCAGGTCCATGTGGTGCCAGTAGATGTGCACGGGGCATGTTTTGCCATAAAACCTGCCGCTAAACTCTTTCATCACCTGGTCTATGCAAACCAGCACGCGCCAATACCTGTTCACCTGCTCCGGCTTGTACGTAGCATGCGCTGTGTCTTTTGCAAAGGGTGTCGTGCTTTTTAAATCGTAGGGCTTGGCAAGTATCTGCACCTCGATTCCCAGATTTTCCAGAGCAGCCATCACCGAAGTATAAAATTCACTCACCCTCAAACCGTCATGCAGGTCAAAACTTTCCATTTTCCCGGTGCTGGTTTCAATGTTTAATCGGTGGGCTATAAAATCGAAGTCAACCTGAAAGGTGAAATTCTCATAGGGAATCGGACCCGAGCCTATGCCACGCGGGGTAACGAGCAGCGTCACGTTCCACCAGTGGTTGCGCCGGGGCATTAACTTTAGCTTTATCTTTCCGATAACCTGCATATACAGGTGCAGGGTTTCCTTGGTGGGTTCCCATTCCTCCAATGGCAGCGGCAGGAACTCGGGGTTAAATGATGGGTTGTTGTTTTCTGTCACCATACTCTGTGGGTTTTGTTATATGGTACGGAGTTATTAATTTTTTGTGTTTGGATGCCCACCTTAACGGTTTGTTTTCCCGGATAAAGGCGCAGTTATTAAAAAAGGTGCTTTTTAAAATCTAGGTGTATGTATAAAATGGTAAATTTAATGTTCCGTTAGCCAGTAAGGTAAAAAAGCTCAGCCACAGAAAGGAATAGCTATACTTTATACTTATATTTTGGTTTAATGTAACGCCGTTGGCCTTTACCGGGTAATTACAAGGTCTAAAAAAAACTGATAGCATGCTTGTCAATAAGGTCTCTGACCAGATAAAAAGAAGTAAATACATAAGCCGCGACCTGAGCTGGTTGCGCTTCAATTACCGCGTGCTGGACCAGGCGCGCGACACCAACAAAAGCTTTCTGGACAGGCTCAAGTTCCTGACCATCACTTCCTCTAACCTCGATGAGTTCTTCATGATCCGGGTGGGTAGCTTGTACAATTACCTCGATTACGGCAAGGAGCGCCTGGACTACTCGGGCCTGCGCGAGCTGCCCTTCCGTAAAAAGCTGCTCGATTATGCGCACCGCTATGTAAACGACCAGTACCTGACGTACAGCAGTGAATTGCAGCCTTTGTTCGAGAAGAACGGCTTCGATATCCTGAAAGTGGAGGACCTGACCGAGATCGAACAAAAGAAAGTAGACAGCTATTTCAAGAACACGATTTACCCCTTGCTAACCCCGATGGTGTACGACAACTACCACGGCTTTCCGCTGCTGATGAACCAGCTGCTTACTTTTGGCGTGGTAACGCGGGTAACGGATGAGATCAAAGCGCAGGACCGGGTTACGTTCGTGCAGATACCCCAGAACCTGGCGCGCTTCTACGAAATTAACCGCAAGGAAAAGATCATCTTCGTGCCTATTGAGGAAATAATCCGCTGGAAGATCAAGAAGCTTTTCCGCAACGTGGAGATCGTGTCTGCCAACCTCTTCCGCATTACCCGCAACGGCGATTTTACCCTGGAGGAATCAGATGACCTGGAGGCGGACTTTGTACAGGAGATCAAGGCCAAGCTTAAAACGCGTAAAAAAGGGCGGGTAGTGCGCCTGGAGATTGAGCGCAACCCGTCGCAGTTTATGCTCCGCATTCTGAAAGAGCGCTGGACCATCGACAATGCCAATATCTTCACGGTCAACAGCTTGATGGATTTGCGAGGCCTGTCTCAGATCATTAAGCACCGGCAGTTTAAGGACAGGGGCTTTAAGCAGCCGTCCTCGGTGTTGCCCCTTAGCCTGCCCAGCGATGGGGTAGATATGTTTGAGTACCTGAAGGAGCATGACGTGCTGCTGCACCACCCTTATAACAGCATGGAGCCGGTAGTGAGTCTGCTGGAACGGGCAGCCGAGGACCCTTCGGTGCTGGGGATCAAGCAAACCATTTACCGGCTGGCCGATCAGTCGCGCGTGACGGCGGCGCTGTTAAAGGCTGCGGAGAACGGCAAGCACGTTTCGGTGCTTTTTGAGGTGAAGGCCCGCTTCGATGAGGAGCGCAACATCAAGGAAGGCGAGCGCCTGGAGAAAGCCGGTTGTTTTGTGATCTACGGTATCAGCAAGTATAAAACGCATACCAAAATGATGATGATCATCCGCAAGGAAGGGGAGAAGGTGACGCGCTACGTGCACATTGGCAGCGGCAACTACAACGAGCAAACCGCGCGCCTTTACACGGACATCAGCCTGCTGACTACTAACGAGGTGTATGCCCACGACGTGTCGGAGTTCTTTAACGTGATTACAGGCCACTCCAGGCCCAACGACTACAAGTACCTGCTTACCTCGCCCAAGGGTTTGCGCCACCAACTGATCGAGTTGATCCGGCACGAGGCCCGCAACGCTAAAAAAGGGCTTAAAAGCGGGATCGTGATCAAGATAAACTCACTGGAGGATAGGGAGATCATCGATGAGATGTACAAAGCCTCCAAAGCGGGCGTACCCATCAAACTGATTGTGCGGGGCATCTGCTGCCTGCGGCCGGGCCGTGAGGATTTAAGTGAGAATATATCCGTTAAAAGTATAGTGGGGGAGTACTTGGAGCACACGCGGCTGTATTACTTCCATAACAACGGCGATCCTAAACTGTACAGCGGCAGCGCCGATTGCATGGTGCGCAGCTTTGACCGCAGGATTGAGGCCCTGTTCCTGATCGTGAACGAGGAGCTGAAAAAGGAAGCGGTGAACATGCTGTATTACAACCTGCTCGATAACCAGAATTCATACATTATGCGCGAGGATGGCACCTATGTAAAGAAGCGCACGGCGGTAAACGAGGAGGTAGTGGATGTGCACAAGCTCTTTTATAATAAGAATTACACCGAGCTGGAGCATGTGGAACTGGTCTAGTAACTTCTAAGCAAATTCCTGGCAGCAGCCGGCGTATAATTATTACACGCCGGCTGCCGGCTAATTTACTTCCCCTATAATAGCGCGTCCCGGGTGGAAACGCTCATAAAGGTCGTGCAGCATGCCGTCTTTTAAGCCTACCGAGGGCACCACCATACTTTCCAGCCTGGCCCACTTCATGGCAGACAGGTAGATCTCGGAGGCTGGCAGGATCACGTCGGCACGGTCGGGGTTCAGGAGCAGCTTCACGATGCGCTCCTGCATACTCATGGCCGTAATGCGGGCAGCCACTTCCTCAATCTGTTTCCTGAAAATGGGCTTGCCCCCAGACTTGCCCGATAGCTCATAGATCTTGTTGATGTTGCCACCGGTTCCTATGGCACGGGAGAGGTGGAACTTGCGGGCATTGGTTTCGATCCAGGCGCGCATGCTGTCCCAAAGCTCCGTGGAGTCGCGGTGGTGCATGTGGCGGATAGAGCCCTGCTCAAAAGAATGGGAGGCCATCTTCTCGCGGTTTACATAAATGTTGAACTCCGTGCTGCCGCCGCCCACGTCTATGTGCAGGTAGTTGCGCTCATCCAGGTAGTTAAAGATCACTTTGTTGATCAGGTCAGCCTCTCTCTCGCCATCGATCACATTTATCTCCATCCCAATCTCGGCCTTCACCCGCGCAATAATGGCAGCAGCGTTATCGGATGCGCGCATGGCAGAGGTGGCGCAAATCTGGTAATGGTCCACATCGTGCACATCCAGCAAGAGCTCGAAGGCTTTCAGGAGTTTTATAAATTTCTCGATTTTGGCTTCGCTGATTGTGCCCGATTTAAACACATCCTCACCAAAACGAATGGGGTAGCGCACATACTCCACTTTTTTAAAAATGACGTTTCCATTCTGGTGCAGTACGCTCGAAATCTGGCACCTGACCGCATTCGAACCGATATCTATAGCAGCTAACTTCAATTATCCGGGGTTTGTAAAAAAGAACATCGATGTAAATATAAAAAATTTAAGTAAAGAAAAATGAAGGCGCTACGTGATGTCATCCTTGCAAGGAATAAAATAACGTCTACATCGGCAGGAAGAGGGCCATATTTGGCGCAAAACGACACGGATAAAGGTAATACACGTATACCTTAACTTACAGCAGCTGACGCTGCGCAGGAACAGATTAATAAATCAATTTCCAAGATGATGAGAAAACCAAGAATGAGATATATACGCAGGAGACTGGCCAAGGGCATTCTTCCCTTGTTTGCCCCCCTGGCCCTGATTCCCTTTGCAACCCCCGTCGGTAAAACCACTTCGGCCCCGCTCAACGACCTGAAAAGGACAAAAGCGGCTATTTCCAATTACAAAGTGATGAAATTCAACCAGGTTGCCTACAACTTATACAGTGTGATGGGGCTGCAGGAAACCGGCCTTAAATTCGATGTGTTCGACAAAGCCCTCACCGGTTACTATAACATGAAGCGCAAAGACGAAGTGTCGGATAAAGCGGTGCTCACCATCGTGGACTTTACCAAATCATCCAATCAAAAGCGCTTGTGGGTAGTTGACCTGGATAAAAAGGAACTGCTCTTCAATACCTACGTGTCGCATGGGCGCAACTCCGGAGAAGAGTATGCCGAGCACTTTTCCAATAAGAATGAGTCGTTTATGAGTAGCATTGGCTTTTATGTAACCGAAGGTACTTATTACGGAAAACACGGGCTCTCGCTTAAGCTTAACGGCCTGGATGAGGGTTTTAACACCAACGCCCTGGACCGCTGCATTGTGATGCATGGGGCAGAATACGCCACCGAAGAGTTTATCGCGCAGGCCGGCCGCTTAGGGCGCAGTCTGGGGTGCCCAGCCATACCCATGGAAGAGCATGAGGATATCATTAAGGCAGTGGAAGGTGGGACAGCCCTGTACGTGCATGCCGCGTTCGATGCCTATACCTCCCAGTACCTGGACCATGCGGCAGCCATGGCTGAGCTGATCAGCGAAAACCAGAAACCTGTTCCGCCCGCTATGGCGTCTGCCACTTAATACTGCAGCCTACGCTTGGCTGCTGAGTGGCCTGGGCAGGCTTGTTATCCAGCAAAAGGTCGAGGGCTTTCCTTAAGTCTTGGCCTGTCACGGGCTTGTCGTTGCGGGGCCTGGCATCATCAAACCGGCCGTGGTAGGCCAGGCGCATGTTGCGGTCGTACACATAGAACTCCGGGGTGCATGCCGCCAGGTAGTTACGCGCCACCTGCTGGGTCTGGTCGTACAAGTACGGGAATGGAAAATGCAGTTGTGTTGCCAGCTTCTTCATCTCCTCTGGGCCGTCCTGTGGATAGGCCACGGCATCGTTGGCACTGATCGCCGCAAAGCTCACCCCCTTTGGTAAATATAATTCGGCAACCTGCAGTATACCTTGCAGCAGATGCTGTACATAAGGGCAGTGGTTACAGATAAACATGATCACGGTTGCTTTTGGCGAGGCAATGTCCTGCAGCGAAACAAGTCTGCCGCTAAGGGTGTCCAGCAAAGCAAAGTCGTGGGCTTTGGTGCCCAGGGCAATGGGAGTGGTTGTTTGTGCCATCTTATTATTATTATATGGTAATAAGTTTAGTGAAGGCTTCTCCTAAAATAGTTGTTTTAGTTGAAATAACAAACTTTCAGTACCTGGTGCCCGGGCACTAGCTTAGCCCTAACAGCGACCGTAAAGCGCGGTCAATTCTTTCAGGTGCCTTACCTGTTGTTCCGTAAACTGCTGCGGCTTCAGGCGCCATTCCCAGTTGCCGCTGCCGGTAGAGGGTTTGTTCATGATGGCCTCGGCCCCCAGGCGGAGCACGTCCTGCACCGGCAGCACAGCCAGTTGGGCCACAGAGCCCTGCACCAGGTGCATCATCACATCGGCCACGTTCTGCTTGTTCAGTTTATGGTTGCTGTACTCGCTCAAGCGCGCTTTGTCTTCCGCGCTGGCCATTTGCTCGTACCACCCCCTCACTGTGTTGTTATCATGGGTACCCGTATACACCACCCTGTTTCGGGCATGATTATGCGGTGCGTAGGGGTTGGATGAGATGTCCTCGCCAAAGGCGAAGAGCAGTACCAGCATGCCCGGCAGGTCAAACACTTCCATCAAATCCCTTACGGCCTCGTCTATCTCACCCAGGTCTTCCGCCACGATCGGCATGGGCTTAAATTTATCCCGGATGATGCCCAGAAGCTCGTGACCGGGTGTTTTCACCCATTTTCCGTTGATGGCGGTTTCCTCATCGGCAGGCACCTCCCAATATGCGGAGAAAGCCCGGAAATGATCCAGCCGCACCAAACCAAACAGGTCCAGGTTGTGTGCGATGCGGCGTACCCACCAGTCAAAGTCATGTTTTTTAAGCGTCTTCCAGTCAAACACGGGCGTACCCCAAAGCTGGCCGGTCTCGCTGAAATAATCTGGCGGCACTCCGGAAACAACGGTCGGACTACCAGCCTTGTCTAGTTTAAAGTAGGAAGGGTGCGTCCAGATGTCAGCGCTGTCGTGGCTCACATAAAAAGGCATATCCCCAAAAAACGTGATTCCCTTTTGTGCGCAGTAGGCCTTCAGTTTGTTCCACTGCCGGTAAAAAAGGAATTGAGTATACTTCTCGAATAGTACCTGGTCTCCCAGCTTCAGCTCCAGCTCCTCCACGTCAGCTTGTTTGCGATGCTTTATCTCCTGTGGCCAGTCAGTCCAGCTTACGTGTCCGAAATGATTCTTAAAAGCGGCGAAACGGGCATAGTCCTCCAACCAGCGGTGCTCTTTCTTCTGAAACTGTGTGAACTCCTTCCAGATCTGGTCGGGGAGTTCGGCGGTAAACAGTTCAAAAGAGCACTGAAGCATATCCGTTTTAAAGGCTGTAACCAACTCATAGTCTACCCTGCCCTCCGGAAAAGCATGTTCGGTTTTCAAGTCTTTCTCGCGCAGCAAACCCTCCTGGCGCAAAAGCTCCGGACTGATAAGCAGCGGGTTGCCGGCAAAGGCAGAGTGGCTGCTGTAAGGGGAGTTTCCCATGCCCTGCTCCGTTGGGTTCAGGGGGAGTATCTGCCAGTAACGCTGCCCGGCCTCCACCAACAGGTCGGCAAAGTGATAGGCTTCGGGGCCCAGGTCACCGATGCCAAAGCGGGAGGGAAGCGAGGTGATATGGAGCAGCAAACCGCTGCTGCGTTTAGGTATGATCATCATGCGGAAGCAGTTAAGAAAACAACAGGAAACGTTTTAAAAAGGTCGGACATCAGAAGCCGGCCTTTGGAAGAAACATCCTCCCGGCCGTAGACGTGGCTCCATTGTACCGGGGCTCCGGCTGGGAGTTCCAAAGCCGTATCAGCCCATATTTCGCCCAATGGCAGTTGGCTCTCCGATATCAGGCTTGTTAATAGCAAAGGCACCACCACCAGGGCCCATTGGTTCTGGTGATGCCGTGCGAAAGCCAATGCATTATCTTTGAACTGACCTGTAATCTTTAACGGGATATAGTCGCCGGAACTGAAGAGCTGCGGCATGTTGCTGCGGGTTCTCAGGGCTTTGTGCAGCAGGTACAGTTTTACCTGGCCTGATTCCGGGGTTGCCAACATCTCTTTCTGCAGGGCGTAGATGTTCTGGTTCTCCTGTTGCCTGATGCGCAACAGCAAATGCTGCCGCAGCCTGTAATCCACGGGGCGGCGGTTGTCGGGGTCTACCAGGCTCAGGTCCCAGAGTTCGTTCCCCTGGTAAATATCCGGTATGCCCGGGCAGGTTACTTTCAGCAGGGTCTGGCACAGGGCGTATAGCCAGCCGTAATGGGCAATTTTCCGAAAGAACGGTAGGAAAGATGCCTGGAAGCCCTCATCGTGCAGCAACAGCTTTTTTGCCAGCTCCTGCACCTCCGCCTCATATTGCTCGTTGGGCTCAGACCAGTCTGTGTTTGTTTTGGACTCGCGCAAGGCTTTCTGCAGGTATTCCTGTACCCGTTCTACAAGTGAGTGCGTTGCCTTTCCATCCAGGGGCAAGACCCCAAGCATCGTCTGAAAAACAAAGTACAGGTCATTTTCGGTAGGTTCCGAAGTATGGCTTTTGCTGATCTCGATCCATTCTCGAACATGCTTTTCCCATTCTTCCGGCAGCTCGCTTAACACGTTCAGGCGGATGCGTGCGCCCTCGCCCCGTTTGGTGTCGTGGGTGGCGGTGGCGTTGAGTGAGTGGGGGTATACACGTTGCCGGTGTACCATGCGCGCGTGGAATTCACCGGCGCCGATGTGAAAGATATCCGGACTGTTGCCCACTTCATTCAGCGATATCAGGCGGTTGTAATTATAAAACGTGGTATCCTCCACGCCTTTTGCAGCCAAAGGCCCTGTGAACTGCTGGCTGCGCATCACAAAGTATAGCTTGTGGTGTTGGGTGGTCTCATCGTCCTGGGGTGTAAGCGTGAACAGGGTGTGCAAATGATCCAGCTCCGCTTTCAGGTCAGGCGCCTGCTGGTGGGCTTCGGTAAAAGCGGTGTTCACTACCTGCATCTCACTCGCTGCCAAAGGAAAGCGGTTGCCGTAGATGCAGTACACCGGGAAAGACGCCAGTAGCACGGCCAGGGCCTTTTGCCACACATCCTTTGGCTCCAGGGGCACCAGGTGCCGCGCCTGCAGAATACGCAGCAGGTTTTGCAGTTCGCCCTGCATGTGGTTAGTCAGGATAAACATCTTTTTGTTGTATACCAGCTGCTCGTAATTGGCTGGGGCGGAAGGCACCAGGTTCCGGTAGACTTCGGTGAGCTTACGACGGCCCGGGGCAGACGTATACAGGTTGCTGACCCAGGCCAGAAAATCGTACCCGCTGCTGCCCTGTATCGGCCACCGCTCGGGCAGCTGTTCCTCTCCTTCCAGAATTTTCTCTACCACGATATACTGTTCTTCCCCAACCATCCGGCGCAGGCGTTTCAGGTAAGTGGAAGGGTCAAAAAGGCCGTCTACATGGTCGATGCGCAGGCCCTGAAACACACCCTGTTCACAAAGCTGTCGGATAAACTGGTGGTACTGTTCAAACACCTCCGGTTGTTCCATGCGCAGGCATATCAGGTCGTTAACCGTAAAGAAGCGGCGGTAGTTGATACGCTTCTTGGACTCCTGCCAGTGGCATAAGCGGAAATTCTGCAGCTGCAGCAACTGCCTCAGGCGGGCAGTATCCCCGTTAATGCGGTCCACTTCCTGCTGCAGGGCTTGCTGCAGCGGGGCTGTGGTGAAAAGGTCCTTTTTGAAGTTGTTCCAGGAGGCCGGGTTTATACTTTCCTCAGTGCCAAACAATACTATTTCTTTTAGGCAACGTTGCACCTCAACCGTTATTTCGGGTGCGCCGGAGAGCTGCAGCACCTGTTGCAGCAGAGGTTTATAGGTGGCGATACTGGCAGGATACGCGTTTTCGTAAAAGTTAATGGCCAAGCCGTCTTTGCTGAAGCTTACTGTCAGTTGCTTTTGCTCCAACACCCGGTCTAAGGACTCTCCCAAGAACGGCGCCATTACCTGGCCGGCAAAATCTGGGTGCTGAAAGTCGATGTCGAAAAAAGTGTAGAAATAGGATTGGGGGCCTTTCTCCAGCACATCCATCAGCCACACGTTAGCCGGGTGATAGGCCATGTGGTTGGGCACGATATCCTGCAGCCAGCCCATGCCCCTGCTTTTAAGTTCCTCCGCCAGCTGCGTCAACTCTAGCTTGTTGCCAACCTCGGGGTTTACATCGTAGGGCGCTGTTACATCGTAGCCGTGCGCACTGCCGGGCCGTGCACAGAAAATAGGGGAGGCGTAGATGGTGCTGATGCCCAGTTCCTGCAAATATGGAATAAGCTGGTGAACCTGCTGGAGGGTGAATTTTGAAAATATCTGAAACCGGTACGTGGCCGATGGAAGGTAGGTCATGCTTTTAAATTAAGGTTGTTGAAAAGGATTTCAAACTGGGTACACCAGGACGTAGCCGTCTGGTCTCCCTGCAGGCTACGCTTTTTAAGCTCCAGATACCCGTTCTGATGCATTCTGAAAGCGATGTTCTGTGCTTGCCAGTAATCCGCTTCCAGCTTTGAGCCTTTCAGAACCTGGAGAAGCGCGATCAGCAGGTTCATGGTTTCAGGGTTATCGGGTTGCAGCTGTACGTGCTGCATCAGTTCTTCTACGCGCTTCGAAACGGCAAACTCCAGCATTTTATAATGTAGTTTCACTTTCATGCGCTTTGCCTCGTCCAGCAGGCGGCTTATCTCCTCCGGGTCGGGTACTTCTGTTTCAAACTCGCGTAGCAGCCGGGTATTGATGATGTATTCTACGGTAGTTTGCAAAGGGCGTGGGAGCTTCATGCCAATCGATTTCATCGCCGACATGAGCGGGTAGTTATTATCGTAGAGTTGCTGAAAATCATTTTCCACGCCTGCCATGGTCTGTGCCAGCACCTGGTCGAGTATCTTCTTCTGGTCATCTTTAAACAAGTGCCAGAAAGAATAGCTGTGCGACTGAAAGTGCTTGTCCATGAGCATGATCACCTCGCTTACATTGCCTCGTTCAAATGCCGTTCTAAGCTCTAGCCCAAGTTTATTATACTCCTCCAGGCTCATAAACTCCCGCACCCCGCCAAACACCTGATGATCGCCTAGGTGCAGCACGCTGTAGGTAACCAGTATTTCTTCCCAGGTGATGTTCGATTTGATGCGGGCCCTGCCAAGAGAAAGCTTTTGCTTGCCTGCCTCCAGCACCTCATGTTGCTCCGATGTGGCTTTAAAGCTATATAACTCCAGTTCCGTTGCGTGCTCTGCAAAAAGCGATGAAACCGCATAATGGGCGCCTACCCGAAGCAAGTCGATCATGGTGGGTTTTACAATGTTCATGTAAGCGTCCGCTGCGGTACCCTGGTCGCTTAAGTTGCTTTTCGCCTGTGCCAGGTAAGTCAGCAACTCCGGTTCCAGGTCCAGTCCGCTTACCGCATGGGCCAGCTGAATTGCCCGGGCAGCATAGTATATGTCCTGCACGGTTTCGATGCCGGTCACCTCATCAAAGAACCAGCCGCAGCTGGTAAACAGGAGCAGGGTATGGTACTGCATTTCCATCAGTTTCAGAAAACGCACCTGCTCCTCCCTATTCAGCTCACGCGAGGTATGGCGCTTGATAAAATCCGTCACGTGCTGCTCCGAACGGTCCATGATCACCTGTATATAATCATTCCGCACTGCCCATGGGGCGCTGATACCCAGCTTTGCCATTTCCTGCTCGTACAAGGGTGCAAGTTTATCCCGGAGCATATCAAACGCTTCGCGGATGGGCTTTCGCCACTCCTGGTTCCAGCTGGGGTGCCCCCCGGTGTTGCAGCCGCAGTTGCTGCGCCAACGCTCTACCCCATGCACGCAGCTCCACGAGGTGTTCTCCAGGATCTCCGCCTCATACGTTGGCGGAAATTTCTCGAGGTACTCCCCGTAGATGGTGATCTGGGCCAGCGTTTCTTCCTCGATGTGGTGGAGCGCATAGGAAAGCGCCATTTCGCCGAAGCGGTGATGGTGCCCATAGGTCTCGCCGTCGGTGGCGATGTGCATGAGTTGCGGTTCTCTGCTGCTTTTGTCGAAGGAACTCACCAGGCGCTGGGCAAGGGTTTCGCCGCTGTTCAGTAGCCGCTCGAAGGCAATGCCCTGCGACACCGGGGCATCATAGAAAAATAAGTCAATGCTGGCACCGGAGGGGAGCGGACACCGGTAGGGCCGGCGCGGGTCGATGGTTCCTCCCTCCGCCTTCAGCCATTCTTTATCACCCATTTTCCGGTAGCGCCGGGCCTGGTACGGCGACAGCACCGTGAATTTGATGCCGTGTGCGGCAAGTACCTCCAGCGTGGCTGTGTCTGCCGCTGTTTCGGCCAGCCACATGCCTTCCGGGTCGCGACCAAAGCGCTTCTTAAAATCATGGATGCCCCAGATCACCTGCGTGTGCTTGTCGCGCTCATTCGCCAACGGCATGATGATATGGTTGTACACCTGGGCAAGAGCCGAGCCGTGGCCTGAGAAGTGCTTCATACTTTGCTGGTCGGCATCCAGTATGGCCTGATACGTGTCAGGGGCTTTGCGCTGCATCCACTCCAGTAGGGTAGGGCCAAAGTTGAAGCTCATGCTGCCATAGTTGTTCATGATGTCAACGATGTTGCCCTGCCCGTTTAGAATGCGTGAGGCAGAGTTGCGGGCATAGCACTCATCCGTGATCCGTTCATTCCAGTCGTGGTAGGGGGCCGCCGATTCCTGCAGCTCCACTTCGTTTAGCCAGGGGTTCTCGCGCGGGGGTTGGTAAAAGTGGCCGTGTATGCAGATAAAGTGGTTCATATTATTTTGATTGTTGAAGGATGATGACGGAGGCGGCAGGCAGTTCCATTTCCTGTCCGGCCTTTATTTCTGAGGGGGTGCCGCCACCGGAGCCACCCCATTCAGGTGCCTCGGAGTGAAGGACCAGTTGCCAGTTGCTCACTTCGGGGTGGCGCATCAGGTGCGCCCGTGTAGGCTGCTTGCTGAGATTAAAGAGTGCATAGAGGTAAGGTTGCGCTGTGGTATGCAGCACATGGAACACCAGGTTTTCCGTAGCCATTCTTGCGATCACTTTTTCTTTATCGGGCTTCGCCATTGCCACCGCGCTTTTGCGAAGTTGAATCAGCCGTTTGTAGTACTCCCGCAGCCTAAGTTGCCGCTCATCGGAGGTGTACCTCCGCTGCAACTTAGACTGTTGAAAGGTGGCCTCGCTTTGTGGGTCAGGCGCTTCGCCCTGCCAGGCAAAGGAAGCGAACTCTTGCCGGCGACCTTGGCGCACCGCTTCTATCAGGTCTTTATCGCTGTGGCTCACAAAGTATAGAAACGGGTTCTGCTCTCCGTATTCCTCCCCCATAAACAGCATGGGCTGGTAAGGCGAGAGTATAACCAGGGCAGCCACAACTTTCTGCATCTCAAAACTGACCAGCTGCGACAGGCGCTCGCCCAGCATGCGGTTGCCCACCTGGTCGTGGTTCTGAGCGCATACCACAAACTGACTGGCCGGGTTATGGGCGGCAGAACTACCGAAGGTGCGCTGCCGGTGTTCGGAGTACAGGCCGTCGTACAAAAAAGCCTGCGTCATTACTTTGGGCAACTGCTCGGGCTTCCCGAAACCGGCATAATACCCTTTCTGCTCCCCGGTAACCAGGGCGTGCACCACATGATGGAAATCGTCGCTCCACTGGGCTTCCAGTCCATAACCTCCTGCATCCACGGGGTTAATCAGGCGCACATCGTTCAGGTCACTTTCGGCAATGAGCAGAAAGGGGCGCCCTTCCCGTTCCTCCAGCTCTTTGGTATGCTCCTGGAGCTCCTGCAGGAAATGTTTCGCACTTGTGTCCACAATGGCGTGCACGGCATCCAGGCGCAGCGCGTCTATATGGTAATCCCGGAACCACATCAGCGCGTTCTGAAAAAAGAAATTGCGCACCGCGTCGGCATGGGCATCGTCAAAGTTCAGGGCCATGCCCCAGGGTGTTTTATACTTATCCGTGAAATAGGGCCCGAAATCAGAAAGGTAGTTCCCCTCGGGCCCCAGGTGGTTGTATACCACGTCCAGCACCACGGCCAGCCCCTGGGCATGGCAGGCATCTACCAGTTTCTTGAGTTCCTCAGGGCCACCGTAGGAGTTTTGCACGGCAAAGGGATACACGCCGTCGTAGCCCCAATTGCGGCTGCCGGGGAACTGGGCGACAGGCATGAGCTCGATGGCGGTGATGCCCAGGTTTTTAAGCTCTGCCAGTTTTTCGGTCAGCCCCTCAAAAGTGCCAGCTTTAGTAAAGGTGCCCACGTGCAGCTCGTATAGGATGTACTGTTCCAGCGGCAGGCCTTTCCATTTGCTGTCGGTCCAGGCAAAGCTGGTGTGGTCCACCACTGCGGAAGGCTGGTGCACACCGTCGGGTTGCGACTGCGAAGCGGGATCGGGGCGCTGTTTCTCCCCATCCAACAAAATGGTATACCGACAACCGGGGGCGGCCTCCTGCGAGAGAGCGGTCCAGTACCCAAAGGCTTCGCGCTGCAGGGGCAGGGGCGTAGTGTTCGGAGCATGAAACTGTACGGCAACCTGCTGCGCCTCCGGTGCCCATACGGTGAAAACAGTGCCTTCTCCGGGAATGTATTTTGCTCCTATCTCTCTGGTGATCGACATAATATAACGAGGTTTATGGAACACGTATTAACTACGTAAAAGGGCATTAAGTTGTAGGTTTTTAGTAAATACGAGGGTCACCGGTGTGTGAAGAATCTGTTACCGACACCGCGCATACAGGCGCTTCACGTATGTTATTGCCAGTTCCGGAATGTTGGCCGAAACAAATTTTTCCGAGCACAGTACCTTAAGTAACCAAAGCAAAAACTACTACATGGAAGGAATAGAAGGAAACAAACGCGTTATTATCGAGAATGTAAAACCACAGATTAATTGCGGAAAATTCCCTTCCAAGCGTGTAGTGGGAGAGGAGCTGACAGTAACAGCCGATGTGTTCGGCGATGGCCACGATGAGGTGAAAGCCGCCCTGGTTTACCGGCACGAGCGAAAAAAGAAATGGGAGGAAACACCCATGGTTTTTCAGGGCAACGATAAATGGGAGGCCAGCTTTGCCCCGGAGGCCATGGGCAGGTACGAGTACACGGTGCAGGGCTGGGTAGATCATTTCTATACCTGGCAGAAAGGGCTGAAGAAGAAATTTGAAGCCAACCAGGATGTTACCGTGGAGCTGCAGATAGGGGCGCAGCAACTGGAGAGCGCCGCTGCCACCGCCAAGGCAGGGCAGCAGAAGCGCCTGCGCAAATGGGCCGAGCAGCTGCAGCACGCCACCTCGGCTGCCGATGCCGTCGCGCTGGCCACCAGCCCAGATGTAAGCGACCTGATGCACGCCTGCTGCGAACGCCAGCGGGTAACCACCTACGATAAAATATTACCGCTGCATGTGGAGCGCCAAAAGGCCCTTTTCAGCACCTGGTACGAGTTTTTTCCAAGGTCTGCCGCACAGGAGGCTGGGCGCCACGGCACGTTTAAAGACTGCGCACGGCTGCTGCCCCGCATTGCCGAAATGGGCTTCGACACCATCTATTTACCGCCAATACACCCCATCGGCCATGCCTTCAGGAAGGGGAAGAACAATTCCGTGACCTCTCAGCCAGGGGAGCCCGGCTCCCCCTGGGCCATCGGCAGCGAACTGGGAGGGCACGACGCCATTCTGCCCGAGTTAGGTACGCTGGAGGAGTTCAGGGAATTTGTGCGCCAGGCGCAGGAACACGGGATAGAGATCGCCCTGGATTTCGCGATACAGTGCTCCCCCGACCATCCTTATGTAAAGGAACACCCGGCCTGGTTTAAATGGCGCCCCGACGGCACGGTGCAATATGCCGAGAACCCGCCTAAGAAATACCAGGACGTACTGCCTGTGAACTTTGAGACCGAGGACTGGCAAAACCTCTGGAAAGAGCTACGCAGGGTGCTGCTGCACTGGATTGCGCAGGGCGTCTTTATCTTCAGGGTGGATAACCCGCACACGAAGGCCTTCGCTTTCTGGGAGTGGGTGATTGCCGACATACAGCGGAGTTACCCGCAGGTTATTTTCCTCTCCGAAGCCTTTACCCGCCCCCGCGTGATGGAAAGGCTGGCGAAAGTCGGGTTCACGCAAACCTATACCTATTATACCTGGCGTAACACTGCCGCCGAACTGCGCCAGTACATGGAGGAGCTTACCCAATCGGAGCTGCGCGAGTACTACCGGCCTAACTTCTGGCCAAACACTCCCGATATTAACCCGGTGGCCTTACAGGAGGGAGGCGAGGCGGCCCACATTACCCGGGTAGTGATGGCGGCTACTCTTTCGTCGAATTACGGCCTCTACGGCCCCGTGTATGAGTTTGGGATTGCCGACCCGGTGCCGGGCAAGGAAGAGTACCTGGATTCGGAGAAGTATGAGGTGAAGCACTGGGACTGGGGCAAGCTGACCAAGATCCGGGAAGTGATCACGCTCATCAACAAGATCAGGAAAGTTAACCCTGCGTTGCAGACTACCTGGAACATCGCCTTCGGCGAAACAGATAACCCCTCGCTGCTGTGCTACACCAAATGGAGCAGCGATTATAAAAACAAGATGCTGATGGTGGTGAACATAGACCCGCACAGCACGCAGGCCGGTTGGGTAAAAGTGCCCATTTGGAAATTGAAGATCGGTGCTGGCGAACATTACATGGTGCACGACCTGCTGACAGAGCGCAAGTACACCTGGCACGACGAGTGGAACTATGTAGAGTTGCGCCCACACGAAATGCCAGTGCATGTTTTCCGCATCGAATCTGCCAGTCCCGGCATGGGGCACGATAATTTAGACGATAACTGGCTCCCGACAGACCACCATACCCAAGAATAAGCAAAACCCTTTTGAAAAGAACTATGGCAGACGAAAAATTCGTACTAGACGATAACATCCATTGGTATAAAGATGCCATCATTTATGAGCTCCACATCAAGGCTTTTAAAGATGGAAACGGCGACGGCATCGGCGATTTTAAAGGGTTGATGCAGAAACTCGATTACCTCGAAGACCTGGGCGTGACGGCCATCTGGCTGCTGCCTTTTTATCCCTCTCCCCTCCGCGACGACGGCTACGACATTGCCGATTATTTCAGCATCAACCCGAATTACGGCAACATGCAGGACTTCAAAGGGTTTGTACGGGAGGCGCACAAGCGGGGCCTGAAGGTGATCACCGAGCTCGTAATCAACCACACCTCCGATCAGCACCCCTGGTTTCAGCGGGCGCGTAAGGCCAAAAAAGGCTCCAAGTACCGCGACTGGTATGTATGGTCTGATGACCCGACCAAGTACAAGGACGTGCGCATTATTTTTACCGACACCGAGCAAAGTAACTGGAGCTGGGACCCCGTGGCCGAGCAGTATTACTGGCACCGCTTTTTCTCGCACCAGCCCGACCTGAACTACGATAACCCGGCTGTGCAGAAAGAAGTGTTTAAAACGCTGGATTACTGGTTCGACCTGGGTGTGGATGGCTTCCGGCTGGATGCGGTGCCTTACCTCTTTGAGCGCGAGGGAACCAATGGAGAGAACCTGCCAGAAACGCATGACTTTCTTAAATCGCTGCGCACGCACGTAGATCAGAAGTATACCGGGAAGCTGCTGCTGGCCGAGGCCAACATGTGGCCCGAAGATTCTGCCGCCTACTTCGGGAACGGTGACGAGTGCCACATGAACTACCATTTCCCCATTATGCCGCGCCTGTTCATGTCGCTGAAGATGGAGGACCGCTACCCGATCATCGATATTTTCAACCAGACGCCGGCCATACCGGAGAGCTGCCAGTGGGCCATGTTCCTGCGCAACCACGATGAGCTGACCCTGGAGATGGTGACCGATGAGGAGCGAGACTACATGTACAAAGTATACACCAAAGACCCACAGGCCCGCATCAACCTGGGCATACGGCACCGCCTGGCCCCACTGTTGGGCAACGACCGCGATAAGATCGAGCTGATGAACATCCTGCTCTTTTCGTTGCGCGGCACCCCGGTGGTATACTATGGCGACGAGATAGGCATGGGCGACAACTACTACCTCGGCGACAGGGATGGGGTGCGCACGCCGATGCAGTGGAATGATAACCGCAACGCCGGCTTCTCCGATGCCAACCCACAGAAACTCTACTTGCCTGTGATCATCGATCCGGAGTATAAGTATGAATCGGTGAACGTAGACACGCAGAACCACAACGCCAACTCCCTGCTCTGGTGGATGCGCCGTACTATAAACATGCGCAAGCGCTACAAAGCCTTTGGGCGCGGAAGTATAAAATTCCTTTCACCGAGCAACTCCAAAGTGCTTGCTTTTGTGCGGGAGTATGAAGAGGAAACCATCCTGGTGATTGCCAACCTGTCGCGCTTCCCCGAGGCCGTAGAGCTCGACCTGCAGGAATACAAAGGTTATATTCCGGTAGAGGTCTTCAGCAAGAACAAGTTTCCGGGGGTAAAGGATGAGCCCTATCTTTTTACAGTGGGCGGCCATGGGTATTACTGGATGGAGCTAAAGCCGCAGGAGGTTTCGAAAGACTCTGACGGACAGCGCGCCAAACCCACCTTCAAGATCAGCTCTTTGAAGAACGCCCTGGATTCCGCCACCCTCAAACAACTGGAGAGCCGCGTGCTGCCACAGTACATCAGCCAACGCCGCTGGTTTGGAGGTAAGGCACGCACTGTGCAGCGCATGCAGGTGGTTAACAATATACCCGTGGCGGTTGGCAAGCAGGCAGGCGCTTCGTGGCTCTTTGTGGAGGTAAACTATAACGAGGGCTTGCCGGAGCTTTACCAGTTGCCTGTAGCTTTTGCTACCGGTGAGGAGCAGGAGAACCTGCTTAGCCAGCACCCGAACAGCGTGGTGGCCCGCGTAACCCAGGATAACCAGGAGGGCATCTTGTACGATGCGCTGTACAACGAGGAGTTCCGACAGGTGTTGTTGCAACTTATGGCTAAGCGCAAAAAGATAAAGAGCCACGACAGCACGGAGCTCGTTGGGTATAGCGATCGATTGGTTGCTACGGAACTGCGTAACGCAGAAGGTCCTATGACCTCTAAAATATTAAGCGCAGAGCAGAGCAACACCTCCATCGTTTTTGATAACTCCCTCTTCCTGAAAGTATACCGAAAGCTGGACAGGGCGGTGAACCCGGACGTGGAGGTGGTGCAGATGCTGACCGAGCAGGTTGGCTTTGCGCATGTGCCCCGTTTCCTGGGTGCCATCGAGCAGCAGGAGTCGGGTAAGCTGCCGATGGTGCTTGTGATGCTGCAGGAACTGGTGCCGAACCAGGGCGATGCCTGGAGTTACATCGGCGACTCTCTGAAGCGCATGTACGAACGCATTTTGGCGCAGCACGAACGCATCAAGGTGAAGCCCTTGGTGGGTACGCTGGCGCGGCCGATGGCCTTCGCCGACGTGCCCGATGAGATACAGCTGCAGCTGGGCGGGGCACATGTGGAAAGGGTGGACCTGCTGGGCTTGCGCACCGCAGAAATGCACCTGGCACTGGGTGGTATAACCGATCATCGCGACTTCGCGCCCGAGGAGTTCTCGTTGCATTACCAACGCTCTCTTTTCTCCTCGCTTACCTCGCTGGTGCGCAGCAACTTCGACAGCCTGTACAAGCACTTGCCCAACCTGCCGGACAATGTGCGCAGCGAGGCCGAGGAGGTGCTGAACATGCGCACCGAGATACTGGAACGCCTGAAACTGATCTTTTCCCGCAAGATAGACACGCTCAAGATCAGGACACACGGCGATTACCACCTGGGGCAGGTGCTGTTTACCGGAAAGGATTTCTACATTATTGATTTCGAGGGAGAACCGGCCCGTTCATTCAGTGAACGTCGCCTGAAGCGCTCAGCCCTGCGCGATGTGGCTGGCATGATCCGCTCGTTCCACTATGCCGCCTACAGTGCTTATTTTCAACAGGAAGGCTTACGTAAAGAGGATGCCGATTACCTGGAGGGGTGGGCAGAGCAGTGGTATCATTATGCCAGTAATTTTTACATGCACACATACCTGGCTAAAACCATGGGCACTGGCGTAGTACCAGAGAAAGAAGAAGATTTCGAGATCCTGATTCAGACCTTTTTACTGGAGAAAGCGATCTACGAACTCGGGTATGAATTAAACAACCGTCCGGATTGGGTGCTTATCCCGATCAGAGGCATTAAATACATCATGAGGAAGTATAAGAATGGCTAAGAAGAAAGAAAGCACATCCCCCGCGACAACCGATAAGAAAACAGGCGAATCTGACAATGCAGATAAGGGTACTGTAAAAAACACCAAGAAAGCGGCTAAGGCAGACGCCCTGGCTAAACCTGCTGCAAAGCGCAGCGGCAAGAAAGCGGGAGTCCCGGCAGCCGAAATGGGTGCTCCGGAAACAAAACCAGTCTCCAAAGCAGCTGCGGCAAAGGCGAAAAAGCTACCGGGAACATCTGCAGAAAAAGCGGGTATGGCAACAGCTGCAAAATCTAAAACCAAAACCAGCGGAAAAACCAAAAAGCAGGAGGACACTGGTTTGGTGGTGCCCATTGCGCATGCCGATAATGTGCAGGAGTTGATCAAGCTGCAGCCTGGTGGCAGCAGGAAAACGAAAGTGGTAAATGAGGAGGAGGAACAGGAGCCTGTCTATCATTCGGATATGGCCGTGCAATATGGCAACCGTTTCACTGATTTCGATACTTACCTGTTTAAAGAGGGCAAGCATTTTAACCTTCATGAAAAACTCGGTTCACATGCCATGGTGCAGAACGGCAGGCCGGGTACATACTTTGGCGTGTGGGCGCCCAATGCCGAGCAGGTATCGGTGATGGGTGTTTTTAACAACTGGAGCCGCGACAGCCACCAGTTGCATCCCCGCCAGGATGGCTCGGGTATTTGGGAAGGTTTTATCCCGGATGTGCAGCCGGGCACCATGTACAAATACCACATCAAATCGCTGTACCACCTCTACCATGTTGAAAAAAGCGATCCGTTTGCCTTTACCCGGGAAGTGCCCCCACAAACGGCCTCTGTGGTAAGCGACCTGCACTATGCCTGGCAGGACCAGGACTGGATAGATCAGCGCAAAGATAAAGCAGGCAAGCCGCAGCCCATCAGCGTGTACGAACTCCATGTAGGTTCGTGGCGCAGAAAGCCCGAGGACAACAACAGGCCCCTGACCTACCGGGAAATGGCCGAAGAACTACCAGCCTATGTAAAGGACCTGGGTTATACCCATGTGGAGCTCATGCCGGTCATGTTTCATCCTTTCAACGGGTCGTGGGGATACCAGATTACCGGCTATTTCGCACCCATCAGCTCTTACGGCTCGCCGCAGGATCTGATGTTCCTGATCGATGCGCTGCACCAGCAGGGCATTGGCGTGATCATGGACTGGGTGCCCTCGCACTTTCCTTCGGATGAACACGGGCTGGCTTATTTTGACGGCACACATTTATTTGAGCACGCGGATCCGCGCAAAGGTTTCCATCCGGACTGGAACAGTTATATATTTAACTATGGCCGCAACGAGGTGCGCTCCTTCCTGATCAGTAACGCGCTGTTTTGGCTGGATAAATACCACATCGATGGACTGCGCGTAGATGCCGTGGCCTCTATGCTCTACTTGGATTACAGTAGGAAAGAGGGTGAGTGGATACCGAATGAACATGGCGGACGCGAGAACCTGGAGGCAATCACTTTCCTGAAAGACTTTAACGAGGCCGTGCATTACCACTTCCCTGAGGTGCTCACCATTGCAGAGGAATCCACGGCCTGGCCAGCCGTAACAGGGCGGGTAGAAGATGGCGGACTGGGCTTTAACCTGAAATGGATGATGGGCTGGATGCACGACACCCTGGACTATTTCTCGAAAGACCCGGTTTACCGGCGCCATCACCAGGGCGAGATCACCTTCAGTATTATCTACGCCTTCTCAGAGCGGTTCATGCTGCCCCTGTCGCATGACGAGGTAGTGCACGGCAAAGGCTCTTTGCTGCGTAAGATGCCCGGCGATGAGTGGCAGCAGTTTGCCAATTTGCGCGCGCTGTATGCCTATATGTATGCCCACCCGGGTGCGAAGCTCATGTTCATGGGGTGTGAGTTCGGCCAGACAACCGAGTGGAACCACGACAGCAGCCTGGACTGGCATTTGCTGCAGTACGGCTACCACCAGGGGGTTCAGCAGGCACTGCGTGAACTCAATGGCATCTACAAGAATGAGCCCGCCATGTATGCCCATGATTACGACCACCAGGGTTTTGAGTGGATAGATTACAACGATGCCCACAACAGCATCATCAGCTTTTTGCGCAAAGGCGATACGCCACGCCAGGAGGTTCTGGTGGTGTGTAACTTTACGCCTGTGGTGCAGGAGCATTACCGGTTGGGAGTGCCGCACGCAGGGGAGTGGGTTCAGTTCTTCAATTCCGATGAGAGCCGTTTCGGAGGCAGCGGAGTGCAGAACCCGGAACCTTTGCATACGACTGCCGAACCCTTTCATGGCCGCGAAAACTCCCTGACGCTGAAGATACCGCCCATGGCGGTTGTGTACCTGAAACTAAAGGGTTAGAGAGTTTAGTTTAGACCATTGCATAAAAGCCGTAGTAAGTTGTTTACTGCGGCTTTTTGATGTCACTGCTGTTCTGTGGGGAATTATTCATACGTTGCCTTCAGCTCATTTGCCTTTCCGGAGCGGGAATAGCTTCCTGAAATCCATGAACCTGCTTGATTCGTCTTTGGCCATCTCAAAGTCAGATACGGAGCGTACATCCTCCACGGAGTAAAAGGCCTGGGGGTTATAGTCCCGGATAATGTCCAGCGCTTTCTCCAGTTTCTTGCGTTTCACGATCAGGAACAGCAGGTTTACTTTGCCCCGGGTGCCGCGCGCGTCGATGCAGGTTAAGCGGTACCCATGGGCTTGCAGTCGTTCAATCAGTTTGTCGGCAGGTTCTACCGTTATTACACGCACCACCATTTGTCCCATGGCCAGTTTCTGCTCAACCCGAAGCCCTAAAAAGTTTCCGGTGGCAAAACCGAAGGCCCAGGCCAGGTACGAGGCAACGTTGCTCAGGTTTTCCATCACCTGCGTAATAGCGATCAGCCAGATCAGCACCTCAATAAAGCCCAATATGGGGGCAATGGTTTTGTTACCTTTCGAAATGAATACAATGCGAAGCGTACCCAGCGTAACGTCGCAAATTCGGGCAATAAAAATCAGTAGCGGAATTACCACCCATTCAACCAGGGTAGGGTCAATTCCTTCAAAATAGGCCATGTAGTAAGCGTAAGATCAAATGAAAATTCAGGTGATTTTTGATAGGGATTAGGCCTTCCCAAACAGATCCGCATTTTCCGGGTTAACCGTTGCCCTCTGTTTGGGCAGGGCCCCCGGATGATTTTGTTGGATAAACTGCACGAGCTTTTCCCGTACCAGGCACTTAAGGTCCCAGGCGAGGCCTGAGCTGGCAGCGCTCATGAGTGCACGCAGCTCCAGGGTTTTTTCCTTAGAATCGGTTACCTGCAATCCAGACACGCGCTTGTCCCAGAGGTCGGTACCTGCCAGAATTTTCTCAAACTCCTTCCGTACGGCGTCCACGGGTATACTGTAATCTGTATACAGGTAAACCGTGGCCAGGATGTTGGAACCGGTGCGGGTCCAGTTCTGGAAGGGCTTTTCAATAAAGTAGTTCAGCGGTAGAATCAGGCGGCGGTCATCCCAAAGCTTGAGCACCACATACGTTAGCGTGATCTCCTCCACGCGGCCAAACTCGCCCTCCACCACCAACACATCATCGAGCCGGATAGGCTGCGTGAAAGCCAGCTGAAGGCCGGCCAGCAGGTTAGCGATCGATTTTTGTGCGGCCAAACCGATCACAATACCCGCCACGCCCGCTGAGGTCAACAATCCGGTTCCCAGCTTGCGTACCGCATCAAAACTTAACAGAATCAACGACACGCTTACAAAAATGATCAGCACAATGGTGATCCGCCTGATAAACTGCAGCTGGGTGTACAGTTTGCGCTCCCGGAAGTTATCGGCTTTGCCAATCTGGTACTTGTTGTGAACCATATCGCGGCCCACATTGGTCAGCTTAACCAGTATCCAGGCAAACGACACAATGTCGAGCACTTCTACAATGCGTTTTAATATGTAAATGGTTTCGGGGGAGTAGGGCAGCGCGGCCAGGATTACCGAAACAAACAACAGGGGGATAAAAAGCGTGAAGGGCTGGTTGAGGTGCTTGGTAAGCGAGCGCACCAGCAGGGGGTTGTCGTGCTTGTTGTAAAAGTGCAGCAGGCTAAACAAAACAAATTTCGCCAGCAGGCCCGCCACAATGGCGACTCCCAGCAGGGCAATGCCTAGCGCCACATCATCCAGCCGGTAAAAAAAATCAGTGATCGTCTTCATACTTGCTACGCTTTTTCCGGGTGTTCTTCTGCAAACATGGTACTTCAGAAAGGGCCTGTGGGTTATACTTTGTGGTTTTCTGGGGCAGGGTCTGCTAATTATTGTTACATGGCTATATATCTAAAACGGGATTGGAACACTTTGCGTAAGAGAAAGAAGGTGTTTTTCTCTTATCTTAAGAATATAATTTGAATTACAGTGCCTGTACTCTATGTGAATGCTCCCCGACTTTACCAAGTATGGCTATGCTGTAAAAAACTTTTCTAAATGGCAAAACTGATCATTGTATCAAACAGATTACCTGTAAAACTCCAGGAGAAGGAGGGTGCCTTGCAATTTAAGGCAAGTGAGGGGGGGCTGGCAACGGGCCTTGGCTCCATTTACAAGGAAGGGGACAACCTCTGGATCGGCTGGCCGGGCATGGTGGTGTTGGAAGAGGATAAACAGCAGAACGTAGTGACGGAGCTAAGCAAGGAAAACATGCTGCCTGTGTTCCTGACCGAGACGGAGATCAAAGAGTTTTACGAAGGTTTCAGTAACGAGACCCTGTGGCCGACCTTCCATTACTTTAGCCAATACGCTATTTACGATCAAAAACTTTGGGAAACCTATGTAGAGGTGAACCAGAAATTTTGTGAGGCCGTGGTGAATCAGGCAGAACCCGATGACACCATTTGGGTGCACGATTACCAGCTATTGCTGTTGCCAAGCATGCTGCGCGAGAAACTGCCTGACTGCACCATCGGGTTTTTCCAGCATATTCCCTTCCCTTCGTACGAGGTTTTTCGCCTGTTGCCGTGGCGAAAGGAACTCCTGCAGGGCATGCTGGGCTCTGACCTGGTCGGTTTTCATACCTATGATGACATGCGCCACTTCCTGAGTTCGGTGAACCGCATCGTAGGGTACGGCAGCATGCACGGCTGGATCAACCTGAGTTCACGCTCGCTGCTGGTGGATTCTTTTCCGATGGGAATTGATTATGAGAAATACTCCAGCATTGCCGAAACAGAAGAAGTGGGCAGGCGTGCCGATGTGTACCGGAAAAACCTGGAAGCCGAGAAAGTGATCCTCTCCATAGACCGCCTGGACTACTCTAAAGGAATACCCACACGGCTGGAGGCATTCGAGAAGTTCCTGGAAAAATACCCGGAGTTCCACAACAAAGTGACCCTGGTGATGCTGGTGGTGCCCAGCCGCGACGAAGTGGAGAAGTACAAAGAACTGAAGGAGGAAGTAGATGAGATGGTAGGCCGCATCAATGGCAAGTACAGCGACATCAACTGGAACCCGATACAGTATTTTTACCGCTCTTATCCGCTTGAAACGCTCTCGGCCCTGTACGTAATGGCGGATGTTGCCCTGGTTACACCCATGCGCGATGGCATGAACCTGGTTTGCAAGGAGTTTGTAGCCAGCAAGCGCGACCAGAAAGGCGTGCTGATCCTGAGTGAGATGGCGGGGGCCTCGAAGGAACTCTCCGATGCCATTCTGATCAACCCCAATGACATTAACCAGATGGTGGAAGCCCTGCACGAGGCCCTGACCATGCCGGTTGAAGTGCAGAAAGCGCACATGAGCAGCATGCAGGAAAGTATAAAGCGCTATAACATCCATCATTGGGTAAGCATGTTCATGGACAGGCTCTCTTATGTCAAGATCAAGCAGCTCTCGATGGCCACCAGTTACCTCGACCAGGCTACTTTCCAGGAACTGACGCATTCTTATGAGTCGGCCAGTTCACGGCTCTTCTTCCTGGAGTATGACGGCGCTTTGGTAGACTATACCAACAAGCCCCTGATGGCCAGGCCGAGCGAGGACCTGATCGAACTGTTGCAGCGCCTGAGCAGTAACCCGAAAAACAAAGTGGTGGTAATGAGCAGCCGCGAGAAGGACAACATGGAAGACTGGCTCGGCCACCTGAACATTGACATCATTGCCGAGCATGGCGTCTGGATCAAGCAAAAAGGCACCGGCTGGCAAACTGTGCTCAGCCTGATGGACGACTGGAAAAACGACATCCGCCTGATTCTGGAACTTTACGTAGACCGCACTCCCGGCTCTTTCATAGAAGAGAAAGACTATTCGCTGGTGTGGCATTACCGCAAAGTGGAAACCGGCCTTGGCGAGTTGCGTGCCCGGGAGTTAGTGAGCCACCTGAATTTTCTGGCCACGAACAGCAACCTGCAGGTAATAGACGGACAAATGGCCGTGGAGGTAAAGGCGCAGGAGATAAACAAAGGCAAGGCCACCAGTTACTGGCTTAGCAAATACCCCCACAAGTTTGTGCTGGCTATTGGCGACGACTGGGGAGACGAGGATATTTTTAAAGCGATGCCGCGCACGGCGTATACTGTTAAAATAGGCACCGGGCAGTCGGTGGCCAAGTACCACTTGGATACCTGCCAGGAAGCCAGGTGGATGCTGTCGAAACTGATACAGCTCTCCAACTCTGAGCAGAGCCCGGGTGGGGCGCTGATGCTCGGCTGATACGTTTTTTACAAACGCACAGGCCTGCCCGATTGTAACGGGCAGGCCTGTGCGTTTGTGGGGTGCTTTTAAAAAAGGGAGTTGCCTTTCGGAGTTGCTCTTTTCTCGGTGGGGGATGCGGTTGAGTCATCCGCACAGTTCTCCTCGTTAAACACCTGGTCGATGGCTTTCTCCGCCTTTTTGAGTTTCTCTTTGCATAATTTGATCAGCAAAGAGGAGCGTTGCACTTTCTGGGTCAGCTCATCCACATCCACCGAATCGTTCTCTATGGCGCGCAATATCTCCTCCAGCTCCTGTGTAGCCTCCCGATAGGTCATTTCGTTCAGGTCCTTATTCATCTTTGTCAATGTTTACGATCATACTATGGAGTGTGCCATCCTTCATCCTGGTTTCCAGCACATCCCCGTCTTTTACATCTTTGGTGCTCTTGATAATTTTGCCATTCAGCAAAGTAAGCGTATAGCCCCGCAAAAGCAGCTTTTCAGGGTTGTTTGCCTCCATGCTTATCTCCAGAAGGCGTATGCGGTGGTATTCAGTTTGCAGTTTCTTCTGTGTGCCATACTCTAGTTTGCCACTTTGCCTGGTAAAGCATACGGCGCTACGCTGCAGCTTATCTTTGGTCTCAGTCTCCAGGCAGTGCACCAGGCTGTTCAGTTCATGCTCCTTTAAATGCAGGTAGCGCTGGCTTTTGCCCTCCACACAAACCGAAAGTTCCTGCAGGTGCTTCTCCTGCTGGTAGAGCAGGTCTTTGGTGTTGGCGTGTATGTCTTTATCCAGGCAGCTGATCAGGTGGTGCTGCGCCTCCAGGTATGACTTTGGCTTCAGGAGCAGGCCGCGCGACATCCTTTCCAGTTTGTCCTTTCCGTTCTGCAAAAGTTGTCTGGTGGTGTTCACGTAGCGCAGGTTCAGCCTCTCCAATCTGTCGGAGGTGAGCTTCAGTTGCTGAGCCGAGAACATGCGGATGCTGTCGAATAAACCTTCGGCCAGCTGTTCGGCATCCCGAAACTGGTCAATAAGGAAACCGGCGACGGCAGTGGGCGTTTTCAGGCGCGTGTGGGCAACCAGGTCGGCTATACTTTCATCCCGCTCATGGCCGATGCCTGTAAGCACGGGCAAAGGGGAATGACCGATGGCAGCCGCTATCCTGTAATCATCAAAGCAGCTTAAATCCGTTTGCGAACCGCCGCCGCGAATGATCACGATGGCATCAAACTGATGCTGCATTCTGGCAATGCCGGCCATGGCCAGGGCCACAGAAGCGGGGGCCTCGTTGCCCTGCACCACCGCCGGGAAAAGTGTGGTTTCAAAGGTATAGCCGTAGCTGTTATGGTGCAGTTGGTGGATAAAATCCTGGTAGCCTGCGGCTGTTGCCGAGGAGATAACGGCCAGGCGTTGGGGAACAAGCGGAAATTCCAGCATTTTATTGGCCTCCAGCAACCCCTCCTTTTCCAGGCGCTTCAGGGTTTCCAGCCTTTGCCGGGCCAAATCGCCGAGCGTGTAGCTGGGGTCAATATTAAAGACATCCAAGCTAAGCCCATACAGCTCATGAAAACGCACCGACGCCTGTAACAGCACCTTCAGGCCGGCTTTTAACGGCTGCCCTGTTTTCTCCTCGAAGTAACGGCCCAGCATCTGGAAGCGCGTTCCCCAAATGGTGGCCCGCGCTTGTGCCAGCATCTGCCGCGCGTCGTCGCCTTTGTCTACCAGTGTCAGGTAGCAATGGCCTTTGCGTTTGTCCACGTTCACTTGCGCCACCTCGGCCACTACCCAATAACTCTCCGGAAAGGCAACCTCCAGCTCTTCCCGTATCTGCTGGTGCAGTTGGTAAAGCGACAAGGGAGCCTGTAGTTCCTCGGGGGTGATGGGTGTACGGAATAAAAACTGGGACATGGGGAAACAGTGTATTCTTTTGCAAGTATGGCCCTCGCGCGTACCTGCAACCCGAAGGTAGTATATTTTCAATTATTTGGCTAACGGCCACCCCTCTTTCTAACGAGAAAAGCTGGTGGGTTTTTATGACCCTTAGGCAAGCACACGGTAAATGCTTCGGGGCTTACTCAGGTTTAAAACCCATCCGCCTGGCGCGCTTCTCCCAGTTAGTCCGTGCCCAGTCCTGAAGGTCGGCCACCTGGTCCAGCTCATCAATAATCTCCATCCCGAGCAGGGTTTCAATGATATCTTCCATTGTAATCAATCCTGCCGTGCCGCCATACTCATCTACCACCAGGGCAATCTGGTCCTGCTTTTCGAGGAGCCGTGTAAAAAGGGAGGGGATGGGCATGTGTTCGGGCACAACCTGCATCCTTCTGGCAATGGCTTGCAGCGGCAACCTGCCCTCATTGTTGATGAGCTTATACATCACCTCATCCTTCAGCACGTACCCGGCAATATCATCCAGGTTATCGGTGAAGATGGGGATACGGGAAAAGCGCAGATCAGGGAAACTCTTGAAAAATTCGGCAATGGTGGTGCTAGCGCGGGCACTTACAATTACGGTGCGGGGCGTCATAATGTGCCGCACCAGAATCTTGTTAAACCGGAGTATGTTCTGGATGATCTGAGATTCCCCTTTTTTAAAGATGCCTTCCTTGATGCCGATTTCAGCCATCGCCGTGAAATCGGCCCGGCTCAGCACGCTGCGGCCTTTATCGGTTTTCAAGTGCCGGGTGATAAACTGCGAGAGTATGATAAAGGGATACAGCGGCGAATAGATCAGGACTTTTAGGGTGCGCACCGTAAAAGGAGTAAGCTGTTTCCAGTAGTTCGCGCCCAGGGTTTTCGGAATGATCTCGGTAAAAACGAGTATCACCACCGTTAAAACAACCGACACAATGGTTAAGGATG
This sequence comes from Pontibacter sp. GD13, assembly GCF_058216355.1. Taxonomy (NCBI): domain Bacteria; kingdom Pseudomonadati; phylum Bacteroidota; class Cytophagia; order Cytophagales; family Hymenobacteraceae; genus Pontibacter; species Pontibacter sp. GD13. Next base: position 429,356 of record NZ_JBYZMQ010000001.1, on the reverse strand, counting down.
CTTCTCCCCAGATTAGCTGTGCCTGCGCACCCACCCCGGCAGCACCAATGGTATGGGCAAATGTATTCAGGGTAAGGATAGCGGCCAGGGGCGTGTCGATGTTTTCTTTAAAAGATTGCAGGTTTTTGCCCAGAGCCGGATGCTCTTTGCTGATAATGGTGGCATGGGCAGGTGTGATACTGAGTAGCGCGGCCTCCAGCAAAGAGCAAAGAAAAGAGAAGAAAAGCGCAATTAACAGGTATAAGATCAGTAGACCCATTTAGGTTATAATTGGTTAGAAGCGAAGGCTGTAAGGCATTTGGGCAGGCACTGGCTTAAACTTTAATGCACCACACGCAATACAGGTTCCGCAAGCTCCTGGTGCGTTTCCAGGTCTGCGGTGAAATAACCAACCATGCTCGGGCCGTAACCCAGATCGATCTCGATGAACTTGTTCTGCTCCGGCAACATGGCCACTACCTCTTGTTTCATTTCCTGGTAGCGCTGCAACATGATCTCCATTATTTTTTCAAGCTCACTTACTTCCCCTTCATTTTGCTGACCATGGCCGGACATGGGGTCCAGTTTCTCCATGTCGTCTGAGGCTGCTACTTTGTTTTGCAGGTTGAGCAGCTTCACTTCCAGTAATCTGATCTCTTTTTCCAGTTCGAGGTATTCCTTCACTTTAGCTTCCAGGGGCACCAGCGAATCATTGAGGTATGCAACGAGATTTTCCATAGGGCTTGATTATTTATAAGCCTGTATACGGAGCTGACCTGCTTTTATTTGCATGTTATGGCTATCAGCTGCATTACAGCCATTTTATTAAGTTTTGTAGAACGCGCAGCTTGCCTTTATACGGCGGATAACGGAGCGTTGGGTCAAACCACGTCCCGCGCTTCAGCACGCTTTTCTGGTGCGAAAACAGGGTAAAGCTTTTTTTGCCGTGGTAACTGCCCATGCCGCTGTTGCCTACGCCGCCAAAGGGCAGGTTTGGGTTTACCAGGTGCGAAAGCGTGTCGTTCACGCATCCCCCGCCAAAATGGGTGCAGGTCAGGATGGCCTTTTTCTTTTTGTCTGATGAGGAGAAAAAGTAAAGCGCCAGGGGTTTGTCCTGCTTGTTCACAATCCGGATAACCTCTTTCAGGCTCCGGAAGGGAAGAATCGGCAAAATAGGGCCAAATATCTCTTCCTGCATCACCGGTTGGTCCCAACTCACCTGATCGAGCAGGGTAGGGGCAATGTAGTTAGTGGCCTCGTAGGTGTCGCCGCCCATGCGAATGTTGCCCTGCTCCAGGTATTTTTTCAGCCTTTCAAAATGGGTTTTATTGATGATGCGGGCATAATCAGGGCTTTCAATCGGGTTTTCGCCATAAAACTCCCGGATGCAATGCGTCATAATCTGGATAAACTCATCCTTCACATGCTCATGCACCAGCACATAGTCCGGGGCCACACAGGTTTGCCCTGCGTTCACAAACTTGCCCCAGGTAATTCGCCGCGCAGCCATTTCCAGGTCTGCGTCATCTGCCACAATGGCCGGGCTTTTGCCCCCCAGCTCCAGGGTAACGGGCGTCAGGTTTTCGGCGGCTGCTTGCATCACCATCCGGCCAACGCGGGTACTGCCGGTAAAAAAAATGTAATCCAGGTGCTGCTGCAACAGGTACGCAGCTGCCTCCGCCCCTCCCTCCACAACCGCCAAGTACTCCTCGTTAAAAGTCTCGCGTATCATGGCAGCAATAACAGCCGAGGTGTGCGGCGTGTGTTCGGATGGTTTCAGGATGACGCAGTTGCCGGCTGCCATCGCGCCAATGAGTGGGGTAAATAGTAAATGAAAGGGGTAGTTCCAGGGAGCCAGGATCAAAGCAACCCCATAGGGTTCAGAAAGAATGTAGCTACTAGAGGGAAAACTCAGGAGTGTATCCTTTACAGCCTGGGGTTTGGCCCACTTCTTTAAATTTGAAAGAGCATGTTTCAGCTCCAGCTCAACAAACCCGATCTCGGTGGCAAAAGACTCAAAAGAGGGTTTCCGGAAATCGGCTTGAAGTGCTCCTGTTATCCTCTGCTCGTGCTCCCGGATAAGCACCTGCAGCTTTTCTAATTGCTGTTCTCGGAAACGGATGGGTATGGTGCCGCGCTTCCTGAAATAGGTCCGCTGCTGTTTAACAAGTTGTTGTATAGCTTCTTTGGAAGCAGTGGTAGGCACTGCGCCATGCCCGGCATCATGTATGGGGGTAGACATGGGTATAGAACTTTGTGTTAGCGCCACAGCTGCACATGCCGTAAAGCAAGTTATATTTTGGTATACGCAGGAAGAGCGATAAAATTTTATATTATAATCTCATTTTATTATTATTTATGGTTTTATTTTGATAATGGTTACAAGGTAGACCAAACACTTCCTTCATATTAAACCTGGGTATTCACTAATTTGTATATTTGGGGGTGCAGCGGTCAGGCATTTACCATTTGAACATGTAGAACTATGAAAATAATTGAGTGCCCACGGGATGCCATGCAAGGCATCAAAGCGTTCATACCCACAGAAGTTAAAATATCATACCTCAACGCCTTGCTTCGGGTAGGTTTCGATACCCTTGATTTCGGTAGTTTTGTATCCCCAAAGGCTATTCCGCAGATGAGTGATACGGCTGAGGTGCTTGCAAACCTGAAACTAGAGCAAACATCCTCTAAGTTACTGGCCATCATCGCCAACGTGCGGGGTGCCGAAGAGGCGGCCAAACACCAGCCGATCAATTACCTGGGATTCCCTTTGTCGGTTTCGGAAACGTTTCAGCAAAGGAATACAAATAAAAGTATTGCCGAGGCAATGGAGCAACTTAGCCAGATACAGAACATTTGCCACAAAAGTGGGAAAACGCTGGTAACCTATATTTCCATGGGTTTTGGAAACCCCTACAACGACCCCTGGAGCCCTGAAACGGTGATTCGTTTTGTGGAGGAGCTCAAGCGTCTGGATGTAAAGATTATCTCCTTATCCGACACCATCGGCGTATCGAACCCCGGTAATATTAAAATGCTGTTCGAGCACCTGATACCAACTTTCAGGAACATAGAGTTTGGCGCACACCTGCACACCACCCCCGCCACCTGGCAGGAAAAAATAGAAGCCGCCTACCAGGCTGGCTGCCGACGCTTTGATGGCGCCATGCGTGGCTTTGGAGGCTGCCCGATGGCGAAAGATGAGTTAGTTGGAAACATGGCCACCGAAAATTTAGTCCGCTACTTCGAAAATATTGGTTTAAATTTGAATCTAAATAAACCAGCATTCGATGCCGCATTTGCAGCATCCGGCGCTGTTTTTTCTTAATTATGGCAAGAAAAACTGTAGTAGATATATTTATACCCTGCTTTGTGGATCAACTGTACCCAGAAACAGGAATGAACATGGTTAAAGTTCTGGAAAAGGTAGGCTGCGAAGTACACTATAACCAAAACCAGACCTGCTGTGGCCAACCCGCTTTTAATGCGGGCTTTTTCGACGAAGCCCGCGAGATAGCCACGAAGTTCCTCGACGATTTTTCCAGCGAAACCTCGCATTACATCGTCGCGCCCTCCGCCTCCTGCGTAGGCATGGTCCGCAATGCTTATCAGGATATTTTTGTGAAGTCATCAAACCTGGTGAAGTACCGCACCATGCAAAAGAAGGTGTATGAGCTAACCGAGTTTCTGACCGATGTAATGGGGATCACCAGTATTCCGGGTGCTAGGCTGGAGGGCCGCTTTACTTACCACGACTCCTGTAGCGGGTTGCGTGAGTGCGGCATAAAAGCCGGGCCACGCGCTTTGTTGGAAGGGGTAGCGGGACTGGAGCTGGTAGAGATGGAGGACAACGAAACCTGCTGTGGCTTTGGCGGTACCTTTGCCGTGAAGTTCGAAGCCATATCGACAGCAATGGCTGAGCAAAAGGTTGAAAATGCCCTTGCCACAGGGGCAGATTATATTATCTCCACCGATAGCAGCTGCCTCATGCACCTGGAAGCTTATATCCAAAAGCAAAACAAGCCGATCAAAACGATGCATATTGCCGATGTGCTGGCAAACGGCTGGTAAAATAGGTTCTGACTACATGCTTAGCGTATATTTATGCTATACTTCGAGTTCGAAACTATACGTATTTATACTTAAAAACGAATATATTATCCATGAAAACATGGATAATATACTTAAAAAATTAAATTATACTAACACTTTGTAGGGATCCCCGTATTTATAGTAGAAGCGGTTCAGTAGAGAATCAGTTTTTGAAACTTTAGGTTGGTTGAGCCGATAAAATTGCATTACTGGTTTAGTTTTAGAACAAACCAAATGTTCCTGCTTCATAAAATGGTAGAGCCGTTCTTTTCGGGTGCTGAGGATGGTTTTACCATTTTTTATGTCCTCCCTTTTTACTTGCTCACTCCAAGTGTGCGATTGCCGCTAGGGATTATTTTATAAAGGCAGCTGTTTTTATGCAAGTGCAGCAGCCCCATCACCTCAGTTGCGATTTGTACCCTTGCATAGCAGGTTTAAGCCAAACTTGTATCGTGCGGCTCTCCTTTTCCGATTTTTCTTATATCTGCAAAACTGGGGTATCTTTCGAATAGGAAACTACAATGATTCAACAAATATTGATTCGTGCTCTAATAAAGTTATTAACATGATGAAATAATTAAAAAATGTAATCATATTTATCTTTCTAACGTTTAAGAGAGTATATCCCATCATTCGGTTAACAAATACTTACCCATAGTTTTAGAGGGTATGACAGAGCATGCTAAAAATAAACTTTGAGTAACGGGAAAATTGGAAGCTGAAGGCACAGTATTATTTTCAGTAATTATAAAATACCAGCCATGAAAAGAAACTATCAGCAAGGAGAAGAAAAATTTCGTGTTTTTGAACACGAAAGGGAGGCGGAGCACCAGCGGCGATCAAGAGAGTACCGCGACTTATACAATCCTTTTAAAAATAATTGGAACATCGCATTGAAAAGTGCCAGCAACCCAAAATACGATATATCGCAAGAGAGAAATAGTAAAGTATATGATAGATTCCAGGAAAAGGATGACTCAAGCGATTCTATTTTAAAGTCGCGTACTTTAGGTGAGCTTAACAATGAGCCTCGTTTTTCTCCTTATGAGTCAGAAGGAACTCCCGGCAATGGCTGGAACGATCGGCTTAAGTTCGATAGTACTAGGAATTCAGTACAAAAAGTGGGTGATAAGCAGCAAGAAAAAATGGCAGCGAATGATATGCCCCGAACTACACAGGAAAAAAGGGGTACTGTATCGAATGCACAGCACTCTGCTTTGCTACAGGAAACGGAACCTAACACCTATGGCTACTTTACAACTGGGTACGGACCGAGGGATTGATAACCGTTTATAAAAACATACTAGCACAAGGGACACGGAAAGGGCCAGGACATTAATCCTGGCCCTTTCCGTGTCCCTTGTGTGGCTGAAGTGCAGTATACATGCGATACCTGTTTTTACCCTATATAGGTGTGTACAAGGGGTTTTAAGTACAAGGCTTAACGTGAAATTACCTGCCAAATCGACAGTAATTTATAGCATTTATTATTTATAAAATTTTATTTAATAAAAAATCGTGCAATTTAAATTAGCACTATGTTGCGACAATATCAATTAAAACTGATGGTTATAGTGCAATTGTTGCTTTGAGAATGCTAATGGAAAAATAAAAGGCACTCTTTGTCAATAACCAGCGTTATATGAATAAACCGAAACAATTATACCTGCGAGATGTAGTATAAAATGTATAATAAATACGGAATAATTTCTGCGTTAAATACGTAATTTAAGTACTGTATCAGTTATTAATAAGCATTTAAATTGTACAAATTGTTTAAAAGGTTAATCTTTAAAATTAAAATGAGGATTAATATTAAACAGCTGGTTTGAAATAAAATTAGTGGTTGTTTATTGTCATCCGCAATCGCTGCTGTCCTGCTTCCACTACCAACCCAGAGCTGTAAAACAAATTGTATGATAAAGATTATACTTACAGATGATCATAAGTTAATTCGCGACGGAATAAAAGCCCTTCTGAAAGATGCTGATGGCCTTGAGATCGTCGGAGAAGCTTCTGATGGAGAGCAACTGATCTTGCTGCTACCCACTGTTACAGCTGACGTTGTGGTACTGGACTTAAATATGCCGGGGCAAAATGGATTGGAAGTTATCCGGCAACTGAAGTCAAGCCATCCGGATTTAAAAGTACTTGTGTTGACGATGATCAGCTCTGAGCAGCACGTGCATCAGGCTATTGAAGCTGGAGCGCTGGGGTACCTTTTGAAAAACGCTGGAAAAGACGAACTGATTTCTGCCATAAACCTTGTAGCGCAAGGCACGCCTTATATTTGCTCAGACATTACATTTGAGCTGTTACGTAAAAACGGTGCCAAAATTGATGGTTTTGGGCACAACGGGCAAAGCTCCGGCAAACAACTGAAAGAGTTGACCAAAAGAGAGTTAGAAATTTTGCAGTTAATAGCTGATGGGCACACCAATGCTGCTATTGCTGAACAACTTTTTACGAGTAAACGAACCATTGAGACACATCGGCAGAACCTGCTGGAGAAAACGAAGTCTAAAAACACAGCCACGCTGGTGCGCTATGCTATTCTAAACGGCTTAGTCTCCTAAAGAACAACCCACCCCATAGTTTTACGGAGCATGACAACTCATACTTTGTAAACATCGCCTTGCAAAAGTTTAACAAACAGGCCGGAAGCAAATAATGCTTCCGGCCTGTTTGTTAATTCAGACAGTAGTAGAAGGGCAAACGAAACTGGTGCGTGGCAGGTTGGTCTCTGAGATGGCTTTGTAACCCCCTTGTACGTCTACCAGCTTGTCAAATCCGCGTGCTTTCAGTATGGATGCAGCGATCATGGAGCGGTAGCCGCCGGCACAATGAATATACAGGGTCTCCTCTTTTGGCATTTCGGGCAGAAGTTGGTTCAGCGAATCGAGGGGTTTGTTTGCGGCAGTCACCAGGTGTTCCGCCTGGAACTCCGATGGTTTGCGTACATCAATGATGTTAATGTGACTATCTTGCTCAAAGCGAGTAGCCAGCTCCTGCGCTGCAATCGATACGATACGATCCGTCTCTTTCCCTGCATCTTTCCAGGCATCTATTCCACCCGCCAGGTAACCCAAGGTATGGTCATAGCCCACACGGGCCAGGCGGGTTACCACTTCTTCCTCGCGCCCCTTATCTGCAATAAACAGGATTGGTTGCTGGATATCCTGAATCAGGGCGCCGGCCCATGGAGCGAATCCACCGTCGATGCCGATGAAGATAGAATTCGGAATGAACCCCTTGGCAAAATCCTGTGGCTTACGCGTATCCAGCACCAAAGCACCTGTTGTGTTGGCCGCTGCCTCAAAAGCCTGTGGTGAGAGCGGTTTCAAGCCTTGGTTCAGCACCGTATCCAGGCTGTTGTAGCCCTCCTTGTTCAGCTGCACATTAAAAGGGAAATAACCCGGAGGAGGCTGCAGGCCTTCCGTGACCTCGTGGACGAACTCTTCTTTTGTCATGTCAGCACGCAGGGCATAATTCGTCTGTTTCTGGTTGCCCAGCGTATCCCAGGTTTCCTTGCTCATGTTTTTGCCGCAGGCGGACCCGGCGCCATGCGCCGGGTAAACGATCACCTCATCAGCCAAAGGCATAAGTTTGTTGCGAAGGGAATCGTACAGGTGGCCGGCGAGTTGCTCCTGTGTCAACGCAGATTTAGCTGCGAGGTCCGGGCGGCCCACATCCCCAATGAACAAGGTATCACCTGTAAAAACAGCGAAATCTTTTCCGTTTTCATCTTTAAGCAGGTAGGAGGTAGACTCCATGGTATGCCCGGGCGTGTGCAGTACTTTTATCGTCACGTCGCCTACCACAAGCTCCTCGCCATCCTGGGCAATGTAAGCGTCGAAAGAAGTGTTGGCATTGGGGCCAAAAACGATCTGAGCGCCTGTCTTTTTTGCCAGGTCCAGGTGACCGGAAACGAAATCAGCGTGGAAATGTGTTTCCAGCACGTATTTTATGGCAGCGCCGTCTTTTTCTGCCTTCTCCAGGTAAGGCTTTATTTCGCGCAGCGGATCGATGATCACTGCCTGGCCATTGCTCTCGATGTAATAGGCGCCCTGTGCCAGGCAACCTGTATAGATCTGTTCTACTGTCATGTTCTGTTGTAATAGAATGCTTTGCAAAAGTACCGGTTTCACCTGATACCCTGCAGCAAAAAGTGATCAGGAATTATACCAGGACCAACTTTACCGTCAACTTTACCCTTATGGGGCCACCAGTTGCATCATGAGTCCGGAGAGGTAGGCCGCGTACGTGCCCAGGGCGTATCCTAAAATAGCCAGCAACACCCCCACAGGAGCCAGGGCCGGATGGAAGGCCGCTGCCACGATCGGAGCAGAGGCAGCCCCGCCTACGTTTGCCTGACTACCCACCGCCAGAAAGAAGAACGGGGCCTTTACCAACTTGCCGATGAGCAAAAGCAGCAGCATGTGCACCATGATCCAGATGATGCCGACCAAAAACAAACCGGGCTGGCTTACAATGGCCGTAATGTCCATTTGCATACCAATGGTAGCTACCAAAATGTAGAGGAACAAGCTGCCGATGCGGCTGGCACCTACGCCCTCCAGGTCACGTGCCCTGGTAAACGACAAACAAACCCCCAGGGTGGTGGCAATTACCACGATCCAGAAAAAGCCGGAGGTAAGGCTGAATTTATCCAGGTAAGGGGCGTGCAGCTCTAGCCAGGGGGCAATAAAATCAGCGAAAAAGTGGGCGATGCCCGTAATCCCCAGACCGACACCCGCTATCATGGCTGTGTCTGATAAACTTGGGATGCGCATGATGCTGAGCCGGTGCTTCTCTATTTTATCTTTGAGTTCATTTACGGCGGTGCTATCGGCTTTAAAGAACTTATCCAGCCGATCGCTGATGCCGGCCCCATAAAGCAACACAGCCATCCAGATATTGGCCACGATCACATCCACGGCTATCACCGCAGAAAAAAGGTTTGGGTCGGGCTTAAAAACCTCAAACATGGCCAATTGGTTGGCGCCGCCACCGATCCAGCTGCCGGCAATGGTAGAGAGCCCGCGCCACACGGCGTTTGGCCCTGTACCGCCCACCAGCGCAGGTGCGAAGGAAGATACGATCAGGATGGCAAGCGGGCCGCCAAACATGATGCCTACTGTGCCCGTCAGAAACATCAGCCCTGCCTTGTGCCGCAGTTTCCAGATCTCCTTCAGGTCGAGGCTTATGGTGAACAGCACTAAACTAGCGGGAAGCAAATAACGGGAGGCCACATGGTATAAACCCGACTGTTCCCCGGAGATGATGTTAAAGGAGTTTAACAAGCTGGGTATCAGGTAGCACAGCAGCACAGAAGGCACCACGGAGTAGAATTTCCTGAAAACAGGACGGTTACTGGCGGATGTTTTGAAAACAAAGGCCAGAATAATGACCAGGATACCTAAAACGACTGCATCGTTAGTGATAAGGGGCTCGTGTACAGCAACTTGCTCCATAAAAGGGGCTTGGTTAGAGTGAAAAGGATAGGTTTTACCCTGTCAGAAGCGGAGCTGTTTGCTTGGTTTTGCTAACCCCGGATTTCTACAGCAGCACGAACTACGCGAAAATTTATAGTAAAATCAACATATATCCGACACAAATGGGGTGAATCAGGAGAGGGAACGGCTGCGCTGACAACCCAAGAAAAGAGGGACCCGGTGTTTCCACCAGGTCCCTCTTTTGTATCAACGCACTAACCATTTTAGTGCCAGCATAGGCTTACCAGAGTCGGATTCTGTCTTCTGGTTTCTTGTAAAGCTTATCACCTGGCTTCACATTGAAGGCTTCGTACCAGGCGTCCATGTTCACAGGGGCACCAATGGTGCGGTAAGTTCCCGGTGAGTGCGGATCCGTCAGGATCAACTGCGCGGCTGTTTCCGGCAGAATGTTGGTGCGCCATACCTGAGCCCAGGCCAGGAAGAAACGCTGATCTGGCGTAAAGCCGTCGATCTTCTCGTCTGACTGTCCTTGCTTGGTCATTTTAAAGGCTTCGTAGGCCGCGCTCAGGCCGCCCAGGTCACCGATGTTCTCACCAAGTGTTAGCTTTCCGTTTACGTGGATCGTATCCAGCACGGTGTAGGCATCGTACTGTGCGGCGAGGGCAGCAGCTTTCTCCTTGAATTTAGCCTGGTCTTCTACTGTCCACCAGTTACGAAGCGTGCCGTCCTTGTCGTACTGGCTACCCGAATCATCAAAACCGTGCGAGATCTCGTGGCCGATCACAGCGCCAATACCACCGTAGTTCACCGCATCATCCGCTTCCGGGTCGAAGAAGGGGAACTGCAGGATACCCGCCGGGAACACGATCTCGTTCATTACCGGGCTATAATATGCATTCACGGTTGGTGGCGTCATGCCCCATTTGGTTCTGTCTACTGGCTTGCCAAGCTGGTCAACCATATCGTTGTATGCCCATTGGCCAGAGTTGCGAACATTCTGGAAGAAGGTCTTCCGGTTAATAGCCAGGCCGTCGTAGTTTTTCCAGTTATCCGGATACCCCACTTTGGGTCTGAAGGCGTGAAGCTTAGCAAGTGCCTTTTCTTTGGTCACATCGCTCATCCAATCCAGGTTGTTGATGCGGATCTCGTAAGCCTTGATCAGGTTGGCGATCATGTCGTTCATCCTGGCTTTTGCCTCCGGCTTAAAGTGCTTCTGCACGTACAGCTGCCCCAGCAATTCGCCAATAGTACCATCGGTCAACGACGACATGCGCTGCCAGCGCGGCGTCTGCACTTTCTGGCCCGTGAGCACCTGCGTGAAGGCGAAGTTGGCATCCACGAAATCAGAGCTCAGGTATGGCGCGGCAGACTTCAGCACGTTCCATTGCAGGTAGGTGTTCCAGGCAGCGGAAGGTTCGCTGGTTAGCAGTCCGTTCAGCTCCGTGAAGAACTTGGGGTTATTTACCAGTATGGTGTCTTCGCCGGTTACTTTCATTTTGGCCATCAGCGATTTCCAGTCCATGTTTGGCGTGGTTTTACTGAGGTCGGCTACGGAGAATTTGTTGTAAGTTTTATAAGGGTCACGCATTTCCACGCGTGCCATTTGCGCAGCGGCCAGCTTCTTCTCCAGGTTAAAGATGGTTTCTGCGTTCTTTTTCGCATCAGCCTCTTTAGTGCCTGTCAGGGTGAACAGTTTGGTGATGTACTTTTTGTATGCATCCTGTATCTTCTGACTCCGGGCATCATCCTTCAGGTAGTAGTCACGGTCAGGCAGGGTAGTGCCACCCTGGCTCAGCTGCGGGATCATGGTGTTTGGGTCTTTGCGGTCTTGGCCCACATAGAAGCCGAACATCGGCGATGCAGCACCGGAAGTGCGCAGGTAAGCTACCTCATTCAGCAGCCCTTTTACATCCTTTACTTTCCGGACTCTTTTCAGGTCGGCCTTGATAGGGCTGTAGCCTAGCTTGTCAATCGCTGCGCTGTCCATGCCAGCGGCATAGAAGTCCCCCACACGTTGTTCAATAGAGCCTTTGGCAGCGTCTTTCTTGCTGGCAGCCTCATTCAGGATTGTTTTTACGGCGTTAATGTTGAAATCGCGAAGCTCGTTAAAGCTGCCCCAACGGGTTTCCTTGGCAGGCACCGGGTTGTTTTGCAGCCATACCCCATTGGCATAAGTATAGAAATCGTTTCCAGGGTTAACGCTCAGGTCCATGTTAGCCTTATCAATGAAAGGCTTGGTTTTAGATGCTTCGTTTTTGTATTGGGCAGATGCCTCAGCGGCAAACAGGGAAGCAGTGCCAAACAGCAGGATCGTTAAACGGTTTTTCCAGTTTGAGACGCTTTTTGTGGCTTGTGGTTCAGTCATAGGTGGTTTGGTGTAAGCTAAAATTTGTAAGGTTAGAATAGTTGTTTAATTTATTAGTGCAATAATGTGGCCATAAATGTACAGATTTTTTTAAATGAAAAGCCTGTTACAGGCTATGTTAAACTTAAATTTCTGGAGAGGGCAGGCAGACATCCTGTTTTTTACATTTTCCCGGATAAATGATAACTTGCAAAAAAGCACCTGCACCTGACCATGCCTACTTTCCATAGAACCTGTTACTTGCCTGCGTTCATCTTCATTTTCCTGCTGCTGTTGGGCTCTCCGCTGGCACAGGCACAGCGAAAGCCAGCCGCCCCTAAACAAAAGCCCTATGCTGCTGCGGTGCATAAGGTGGAGGCGCCCGCCATTAAACCCGCCTTTCTGGATAACCTCCACACGGCATGGGTCGACTCCGTTTTCTCTACCCTCTCGCCGGAGGAGCGCATCGCGCAGCTGATCATGATCCCGGTGTACTCCAACAAAGATCAGGCGCACATCGACTCGATCAGCAACATCATTAAAACCTATAAGGTAGGTGGCCTGATCTTTTTCCAGGGAGGTCCTGTTAGGCAAGCGAAGATGACCAACCGCTATCAGCAGGAAAGCAAGGTGCCGCTGCTGGTGAGCATAGATGCGGAGTGGGGGCTTGCCATGCGCCTCGACAGCACCGTGAAGTTCCCGTACCAGATGGCGCTGGGAGGCATAGAGAACGAGCGGCTGATCTACGAGATGGGCCGTGAGATTGCCCGGCAGGCAAAGCGACTGGGCGTACACGTGAACTTTGCCCCGGTGGTGGACATCAACAACAACGCCAATAACCCGGTCATTGGCTTCCGCTCCTTTGGGGAGAACAAGTATAACGTAACCCGTAAGGCCCTGGCTTATATGCACGGCATGCAGGATGAGCACGTACTGGCCAACGCCAAGCACTTTCCGGGTCACGGCGATACCGATGTTGACTCGCATGTGGGCCTGCCCGTGATCAACTTCTCCAAAGTACGCCTGGATTCAGTTGAGCTGTACCCTTTCCGGGAGTTGATGCAAAGCGGCCTTAGCAGTTTGATGGTGGCCCACATGAACATACCAGTGCTCGACAATACCCCCAACCTGGCCTCAACCTTGTCGGGGCCCATTGTAAACGGACTGCTTAAGAAAGAGCTGAACTACGAGGGACTGGTGTTTACCGATGCCCTGAACATGCAAGGTGTGGCAAAGTTTTACCCGCCGGGCATCGTGGACGTGAAGGCACTGCTGGCCGGAAACGATGTGCTGCTAAACACGATGGATGTGGGAACCACGATTGCCGAGGTGCAGAAAGCGATTGCCAACAAAGAAATTACGCAGGCAGAAGTAGATGCGCGTTGCCGCAAAGTGCTGGCAGCGAAGCAATGGGTGGGGCTGGCTAAATGGCAACCCATCGAAACGGAACACCTGATCGCAGACCTCAACAACCCACAGGCCCAGTACCTGAACCGCGAACTGGTGGAAGCCTCGCTGACGCTGCTGCGCAACAAGCAAGACATTGTGCCGGTCAAGTCGCTGGATACCCTAAAGGTGGCTGCCCTGGCCATCGGCACTGACAAGGAAACCGATTTCCAGCGTGGCCTTGCCCGCTATACCAAAGTAGATACCTTCTTCCTGACGCCGAATACCTCCCTTTCCGAGCTACTGGAGCTTAAGCAGAAGCTGCAGGCCTATAACTTGGTGATTGCCGGTGTGCACAGGCTTAACCTGAAAGCGGGCAGCAGCAACTTTGGCGTCACTGCCGAGATGAATTTGTTCCTTAAAGACCTGATCCGCTCCAAGCCAACCATTGTGAGCGTGTTTGGGAATGTGTACAGCCTGGCCGAGTTCGAGGACCTGAAGAATGCCGATGCCGTGCTGGCCGCTTACCAGGAAACCGCCCTGACACAGGATGTGGCCTCGCAGATGATTTTTGGTGGCGTTGGCGCGAAGGGCAAGTTGCCGGTTACCGTGAGCAATGCCTTTCAGATAAATGACGGTTTGGCAACAAGTGGCGGATTGCGCTTTGCCTATACTTCGCCGGAAGCAGTTGGCTTAAGAACGCAGGACCTGGCAGGGATCGACTCGCTGGTGGCGCAGGCCATTTCCGAAAAAGCCACGCCCGGCGCACAGGTTTTGGTGGCGAAAGATGGCAAGGTGATCTACCAGAAAGCCTTCGGCTATCACACCTATGATAAACATACTCCGGTGCAGAACAACGACCTCTACGATTTGGCCTCTGTTACCAAGGTCAGCGCTACGCTGGCTGCTTTTATGAAGCTGGAGAGTGAGGGGCGTTTTGATGTGGACAAGCATCTGGGTGACTACCTACCTATGCTACAGGGCACGGATAAGGCTGATTTAAAGTATAGGGATATCCTGACACACCAGGCAGGGCTGCAGGCCTGGATCCCTTTCTGGAAAGCGACGGTGAAAAAGAACGGCAAGTTTAAATGGCGTACTTTTAAAAATGAACCCTCAAAAAGGTTCCCGATCAAGGTAGCCGATAACCTGTACATTCACCGGAAGTATGCCTGCAAGATATACAAAAGCATTGCCCTGTCGCCACTCAACCAGAAACCGGGCTACGTGTACAGCGACCTCTCCTTTATACTTGCGCCGCTGGTGGTGCAGCACATTACCGGCGAAGACTTTGCAACCTATCTGAAGGAGAATATTTACGAGCCGATTGGCGCTACGTCGCTTACTTTTAACCCCTATAAGCAATACCCGCTCTCCCGCATTGTGCCGACTGAGTACGAGCCGCATTTTCGTGAGCAACTGCTGCACGGCACGGTACACGACGAGGGGGCGGCCATGCTGGGCGGCGTCAGCGGGCATGCCGGCCTTTTCGGCAACGCAAACGATCTGGCCAAGCTGATGCAACTTTATTTAAATGACGGCACCTATGCCGGCAAAACCTACATCGGGGGCAACACGGTAAGCGCGTTCAGCAAGTGCCAGTTCTGCCCCGAGGGCAACCATCGCGCCCTGGGCTTCGACAGGCCTGCCAAGCCGGGGGCACAGGATAGCAATGCGGCCCCGAGCGCCCCGGCAGAAAGCTTTGGCCACTCAGGCTTCACGGGTACCTACACCTGGGTAGACCCGGTGAACAACCTGGTGTATGTTTTCCTGTCTAACCGGGTGAACCCGACCCGTGAGAACCCAAAGCTGAGTCGGTTGAATACCCGCACCAATGTGCTGGAGGTGGTATACCAGGCCCTTGAAAAGTCGAAAATTGTGCAGCAGTAAAGCGGTCAAGGTGCCTTGCAAACCCCTCATCCCAGCCTTCTCCCCGTTTGAGGTGAGGGAGCTTTCCCTTGGGGAGCAGGCCAGTGGAGGGATTTTATGCAGCAGGGTTAGTCTTTGTTCTTGCGGCGTTTCTGCGCTTTTCTTTCCTGGCGTCGTTTTTTCCAGTTCTCTTTCCAGTCTTCGTAGCTGCGGCCCACTTTCTCGGTCACGTTGTTGAATACCCTTTCCAGGAAGTTCTCCTGCGGTGGCTCCGCCCTGTAGGAGGGGCAATTCAGGCTGGCTTGAAGCCGGGCGGGTAAAGGATCGAAGCGGGCATAGTAATAACCTTTATAAGCCGGGTCGATGGCTACTCTTCGGTTAAAGTCGCCCCAGATCGGGAGGGCTGTGTGTGCCCCCTGGCCCAGCGCCAGCGTTCTAAAACGTACCTCCGGACTCTCACCGCCTACCCACACGCCGGTCACCAATTTTGGTGTGATACCGATGAACCAGCCATCGGCATGGTCCTGGGTGGTGCCGGTTTTGCCGGCGATGTCCATCTGCAGGTCGAATTGCGAGCGCAGCTTAACGGCGCTTCCTTCTTCCACCACGCCCTGCATGAGGTGCAGCATAATGGCGGCTGTTTCTTCTGAAACGGCTTTTCGGGCATTCGCACCCGCCTGATGCTCCCGCAATACCTTGTCGTTTCGGTCTGTGATCTTTATGATGTAAACAGGCGCTACCCGGTACCCTTGATTGGCAAACGTCGCATAGGCGGCCACCATCTCCTGCAAGGAAAGGTTTGCAGTGCCTAAGGCCAGCGAAGGCACCTCCGGTAAATTCGATCTGATGCCGAGCCGGTGCGCCATGTCCACGGTGTTGGTTACCCCTGTTTTCATGATCAGCTGGGCGGATACGGTGTTGACCGAGTGTGCCAGTGCCCCGCGCATAGTGTACTCACCGCCATACTGCTCATCGGCGTTGCGCGGCGACCAATTGTCATACTCCGGGTAAGTGGCACGCTCATTCGCGAAATAATCGCAGGGCCTCAGGCCTTTTTCCAGGGCGGCGGCATACAGGATGGGCTTAAAGGTAGAACCCACCTGGCGTTTCGCCTTTACATGGTCATACTTGAAAACATGGTGATCGATGCCGCCAACCCAGGCACGGACATACCCCGAACGAGGCTCCACGGCAAATAGGCCTGTGTTCAGAAATCGCTGGTAATAGGCCACCGAGTCGAGCGGGCTCATGGTTCTATTGTTATTCCCGCTCAGGCCGTACAACTGCATGGGCACCGGTTTCCGGAACACAGCGTTAATCTCTGTTTCCGAAACGCCAGCCTCCTGCATTTTCTTATAGCGGTCGGAGCGGTGCATGGCCACCTGAATCACCTCGGAGTTCTTGCCCCAGGGGGTGCGCCCGCGCCAATGGGCATCGAATTGCTTTTGCAGCAGGGCCATGCGTTTGCGCACCGCAGCCTCGGCATGGCGCTGCATGCCGGCATCAAGGGTGGTGTATATTTTCAGCCCGTCGGTGTACAGGTTATAAGGTTCCCCATTCTTCTTTTCCTGGCCAGCGGCCCACTGTACCAGTTCCTGCCGGAGGTGTTCCCTGAAGTAGGGCGCCAGGCCATCGTTATGGGTGGTGTAGTTATACTTTAGCTGAAGAGGTAGTTTTTTTAAAGAGTCGGCCTGGGCGGCCGTCAGGTAATTATACTTTGCCATTTGCCCCAGTACCACGTTGCGCCTTGTAGTGGAGCGCGCCAGATCAAGACGAGGATTGTAGGTGGTGGTGGCTTTTAGCATCCCAATCAGCACGGCGGCCTCTTCTGGTTTAAGTGATTGCGCCGAGGTACTGAAAAAACGCTGTGCAGCGCGTTCTATCCCATACAGGTTTCCGCCCATTGGCACGGTGTTCAGGTAAAGCTCCAGCAACTCGTCCTTCGCGTAAACCGCCTCCAGCTTCTGGGCGATGATCATTTCCCGGAGTTTTATAGCCGGCATATCCCAGAGCCAGTAGTTTTTACGCGGGAACAGGTTTTTGGCCAGCTGCTGGCTTAGTGTGCTGCCTCCACCGGCGCTTCCGTTTTGCAGCAACAGCGATTTAACAAGCACACGGACCATGCTGCGGGCATCCACCCCGCTGTGGTCGTAGAAGCGCGCATCTTCGGTTGCCACGAGCGCATGAATAGCGGATGGGGAGATATGCTCAAACTTAACGTTGGTACGGTCCTGGATGTAATAGCGCCCAAGCAGCGTGCCATCGGTAGTGTATACTTCGGAGGCGGTGTTGTTCTGGATACTTTTCAGCTCGCGCCGGGAGGGGATGTGGCCCCAAAAGCCCATGTAAACCGACAGGTAGAAAAGCACGAAGGCCAGCAGCCCCGCCAGCGCCAGCTTGTAAAAACTGCGCAGCAAGAACCTGGATTTGAAGCGGGCATGGTTCTGTCGCCAGGCTGCCCGTTTCTGCCGCCAATAGGCGCGGGTGAATTTAGGCTTCAGGCTCTGGTAAAAGGCAGAGAACTCTGCGTGAAAAAACCGGACGAGCGGTACAAAAATCCGGGTGATAAAAAATTTGATGATCTTTTTCAGCGTACGCCTCATGTTCTGTCTGATGCCTGTGTAATGGAGTAGCTTTGCAAGCCACGCTGCTTACAAACGAAATTGTATGAGATTTGGTGCAGCGGAAGCGAAATTACAAAAAATGAGCCAGAGCCATACTTTTTATACTTTTGCAGTTGCATTCAGGGTAGGCAACTCCGGCATGGCATTGCCCAGAAAAAAGGCACGCTCCCGTAAGAGCGTGCCTGGTGCTTTATCCCAAACCGGGTTTAAATTAAATGACTATAAGGCGTCAACTGAGGCCTCAATCACATTTTCTACATTATCGGCCACCAGGTTGAGCAGGTCTAAGCCGGTTTTAGCCTCAATGGCATCCACAGAGGTTCTGTAAACCCTCCAGTCAGAGGATACCGAGTTGTCGTTCGGCATGTCGATGGCAATTACCCTTGTAGCCGTGGTTACGCGGGCGGCATCGTTGTCGCCGTCCGGCAAGATTACCACCACTTTCCAGGTGTTGGAGGGGACGGTGATTTTTCCTCCTGCCAGCGTAGTGGCGTAACCGTTAGCGCCTGTACCGCCTACGCCGTAACCACCTGAGATGATGTATACTTCGTTGCCGCCCGAAAGCAAAGACCGACAGTAACTTTCCAGACTCGCCCAGCCGATGCGGTTGTTGTTGGGCGCCTGCGGCACCATGTTGGTCATCAGGAAGGTGTTGGAGTTGTCGTCCACGGAGAGGGTGCGGTCCGCGGAGGGGCACATGTGCCCCCGGTCGAAGCCGCTCAGGGAATAATCCGTGGCACCTACCTGGTACCATCCGGCAGGGAGGGTAACATCGGCACGAAAATCGTCCTGGCGCGGCGTGCTGCCAAGCCAGGCCTCATCCAGGTGCCAGCTTACCCAGTTGGCGGTGCCCCTGTCGCGGCTGTAGGAGATCACGTACTCCTCTTTGCGGAGCAGGTAATTGTTGGGCTGGTTTACGTCGGTAACGGCATTTGAGGGGTTACCCAGCGACAGGTGCACGGCGCCCAGGCTCGTATCAGCGGGAGGAGGCGTGCCTCCGCCGCCCGAGTCAATCGCCGTTCCGCTGATCACAAAATCATCGATGTTAATCCGATTGCCGGTGCCACTTAGCTTTACTACCCTGAAACGAACAGGCACTGCGTAGTTCACGCTGAAAGTTACGGTAGCCAGGGCAGTAGAAGCGGATGTAACCGTGTTGCCTACTTTGGCCCAACTTCCCCCGCCGTTTGTGGAGGCCTGCAGCTCCCAGGTACTCGCGGCATCGGTGCCGTACACGGCATGGCCGATGGAAAGCCCCTGTGCTTCCTGCACGTCAAACTGCATCTCCAGGGTGCCCAGGTCGCGGATACGGGCCGACTTCATGCCTGTTTTCCTATCTGAGTCGAGGGTGCCGAGCAGTGCTTCGTTCAGGTACCAGTTGCCCGAGGTCAGGGTAACAGCACCTGCAGCGTAACTCCCCTTCGAGCCGCCTTCATAATCTTCTGAAATAGCCCCGGATGTGGCCGGGTCTGGAGCCGGGTTCGATTCGATGCGAACATCATCAATATTGAGGCGGTTGCTGCTGCCGTCTGTTTTGCGCACCTCAAAGCGCACAGGCCCCTGCACATCCAGTGTGAAGCTAACGGTGCTTAGGTTGGATTTGCTGGCTGTGGTGGGAACTCCCACCGGTGTCCATGAGGCGCCGCCGTTGGTAGAGTAGTACACTTCAAACGAAGTGCTTTTATCCCGCCCATACTTGCCATAACTCAGCGCAATTGATTTGGCGCCGTCGGGCAGGTCGAACTCCATGCTCAGCTTGCCGCTGTAACGGATGCGGGCAGACTGTGCCCCGGTTTTGCTGTCGGAGGAGGTGTTGCCTACCAGGGCGTCGTCAAAGTTCCAGGAACCGTTGGTGAAGGGAATGGAGCCCGTGGCGTAGCTGGTTTTGGAGGCACTCTCGAAACCCTCGTCGAAGAAGGTGGCGGCGGTGGCGTATTTCGCCTTGTTAACCGCAAAAGAGGCATTGGGTGCAACACTGTCCGGATTGGTGTCGCAGGCAGTAAAACTGAGGAGGGCCGAGAAGATAAATAGCCATCTAAACAAGTAACTGTGTTTCATTCTATTAATTGTTTAAGGTGAGATAAAGCAAACGAATTAACAGAAACTATTTCAATTTCTATATATCGATAATGATATAATAACACTGGCTGTTGTATTTGTGACTTTTCAGTAGATTGAATGGGATAATGGCCTGCGGCCAAGGCCATAAAAAAGCGCCACCCGGATAATTATCCGAGTGGCGCTTTGTAAGCAGGTATGAAGACCGGCGACTTTTAGCCGTAGATCTCGTTTAGTAAGCCGGCCAGACGGATGCCCGCCTGCAACAGGCGCTGCTCCACCAGGTCGTAGTTCTCGTAGGCATACCGATAGCTCAGTTTCTTATCCTCGGGCAGGGTATACATCTGCTTGCGGTAACTCATGGATTCATTGGCCCAGTCTCTAACAGAGGATGCCTGCCACTGCTTGATCTGCTCTTTGCGCGGCTCACCTAAAAACCGGACAATCTCCGTAAAACTCAGGTTCTTGCTATCGATCATGTCGCTGTCCCATACGCGGTGCAGGTTAGAGGGCTGGTAAAACCACTGCACCTTTACCGCGTTTCCGCCTTGGTCGTCGTAGCCGCCAACATGCATGGGCTGGTGAATGTCGCCAACCAGGTGCACCAGGTATTTAACATACTCTTGCTCCTGCTCTTTGCTCAGGTTCCCCGTCTTTAGCACACGTGTAGCCTCTTCTATCTGGGCAATGATATCACCTTTCGGATTTTTTTGGGTCTGCTCGTAAGTCATGCCGTCCGGAATTGTAACCCAGTGCCAGTCATGGGTATGGTCGTAGGCATGGTCACTTCTAATGTCATCCATCCAGACAGATACCTCCGCCAGCGTATTCTCGTCCAGCAGTTTTAATACCTTTTTTTTGGCTTTTTTACTAAGGTGTTGTTCAGCCACAAGGCCGACGGCTCGGTGCCCGTTCTGGCCCCATGCAAAAGCCTGTCCGGTGATCAACAGGCAAAGAAGGAAAACGCTTCCTATTTTTTTCATATACATGATAAGGGTATTTTGACTTCAAAGATACAAAACAACAAAAATTATACTTGTTTTCGTTGCCAAATCATCAAAAGATAAATTTTCAATGTAAATTGATGCAAATATTTGTCTTGATGGATTTAAGGTAAATATGGTTGTGGTTGGCTACAGGATAGAACGGCGTCAAGGCTTGTTGGCAGGTAATAAATGACAGCTGTTTCTTCCTGATTGATTTGGCAGGCACTTCAAAAATAACATCCCACTAGAGTAAGATGACAGAAAGCGAAGATCAGAAAAAGCAAAGTGCGGTTTTAAAAATGTTTGAGGGGGACGGGGAAATGGCCGCGCTGATGCGGGCCTATAACTGGGATGCACACCCCCTGGGCAACCCTCACTTCTGGCCTATAAGTCTGCAGGCAAATATCCGGTTAATGCTTCATTCTGCCTTCCCCATGTTCATCTGGTGGTCTGATGAGTTCTATATGTTTCACAACGATGCGTATCTTCCAGCCCTGGGGAAAAAACATCCGGAAGCCTTAGGCGCCAGTGCACGCAAGATGTGGGCCGAAATCTGGTGGCAGCTGGGCGTGGTGGCAGAAGGCATCTTACAGGAGGCCAATCATTTTTATGCCGAAGAGTTGCTTGTGCTGCTCGATCGGGAGGGCTTTATAGAAGAAACCTACTGGACTTTCTCTTACAGCCCGGTGTTTAACGATGCTGGAGATGCAGAGGGTGTTTTTTGCGCCTGCACCGAGGTTACCAGTACCGTGCTGGGGAAAAGGAGGCTGGCAACGCTGATGGATACGGGGACTGCCATTAGCCAGGGGCAGACATTAGAAAGCTCCTGCCAGGTAGCTATCGATATTTTTAGCAATAATAGGAACGATGTGCCTTTCAGCCTGGTCTACCTGCTTGTAAACGATGGGACCACTGCCCGGCTCGCATCGTCAACGGGGCAGCTTTCTGCTCACCTTACACCAGAATGTGTTGATTTAGCAGTAGAAAATGAAAGCCAGGTATGGCCTCTGGCTAAAGCAATGCAAACAAACAAGGAAGTAAGGGTTACAGACTTGAATGAAACTTATTTATTGAAAGCGGATCCGGATGTGGAACTGGTGGTGCAGGAAGCCGTTGTGCTTCCCATTCTAAGCCCTGGGGAGAGTGACGTGATCGGATTTTTAATATGCGGCATCAGTCCACGGCTACCTTACGACATTGATTACCTTAATTTTCATAAGCTTATTGCCGGGCAATTCTCTACCTTGATCACCACTGTGAAAGCCCGTGAGAATTTTATGCGGCAGCAAGCCATGCTCAAAGAGGTTTTTGAGCAAGCTCCCGTAGCCATTACCATCATGAAGGGGCCAGACTATGTGGTTGAACTGGCAAACCCGGCGATGTGTGCCCTGTGGGGCAGAAAGCAAGCTGAGGTTTTGGACAGGCCGGTGCTGGAGGCTTTGCCCGAGGTGAAAGAACAGGGCATAGGAGAGCTACTGGACAATGTATATACAACCGGTATACCGTATAAGAACGATGAGCTTGCCGTGGTGTTTGATCACAACGGCATCATGGAAACTGTGTATGTAAGTTTTGTCTACCAGCCCTTGTACAATGCTGAAAGCCAGATAGAGGGTATTATTTGCATCGCTGTAAATATTAACCAACAGGTGGAGGCAAGGCATAAAATAGAGCAAATCAACCAAGAGCTGATGGCCACCAACGCCGACCTCGATAACTTTGTTTATGCGGCATCACACGACCTGAAAGCGCCTATTTCTAACATCGAAGGCCTGATGGAAGCACTGGTAGATTACCTGCCCGGTGCTACTTTAGCTACCAAAGAGGTGCAACAGGTGATTCAGTACATCAGCGATTCTATAAACAGGTTTAAGCGCGCCGTGAACGACCTGACACAGGTAGCCAGGGTGCAGCGCGAAGGTGGGGGGGAAATCGAACTGGTTTCGCTGGCCGGTGTAGTGGACGAGGTGCTGCTCGACTTTCGCACCACCATTGCCGAAGTAGGAGCAGAGGTTGTTGTAAACACAGAAAACAACAGTTCAGTTGAGTTCTCCACTAAAAATGTAAGGAGTGTGGTATACAACCTGGTTAGCAACGCATTAAAATACCATGCCCCTGATCGTAAACCGGAGGTTAGGATAGCCACCAGTGAAACGAAAGCATACATTGTTTTAACGGTTACGGACAACGGGTTGGGACTTAGTCCGGCGGATAAAGAAAAAATATTCTCTATGTTCAAGCGCTTGCACGACCACGTGGAGGGGTCGGGCGTGGGGCTATACATTGTAAAGAAAATTGTGGAGAACGCCGGCGGTAAAATTGAGGTGGAAAGTGAAAAAGGAATAGGTACAACCTTTAAGATCTATTTTAAGCGTTAACAGGCACCTCTTCCGGGAACCGGAATGTAAAAGTGGTTCCAGTATCGGGTACAGACGAAACCGAAAGCTTGATCTTGTGGAACTTTGCCACCGTTTGCACAATCGGTAAGCCCAGTCCGTGACTTTCCCGATCGGGGATGTGCAGGCGCTTGAAGCGGTCAAAGATATGCGGCAGCTGCGCCGGCGCGATGCCAATGCCCGTGTCGGTAACACTTAGCAGATAGCCTTTTTTGGTAGCGTGCGCTTGTATGGATACTGACCCGCCAGGTCTGTTATACTTGATGGCGTTGTTTACTACATTAAATAGCATGGTAAACAGCAGTGCGTAGTCGGCTTTCACTGTCAGGTCGTCGTCCACCTGTACTTCCAGTGTCAGTTGCCGGGCTTCTATGCGTTCCTGAATCTCCTCGGCCACATCCAAAACCAAGGCTTCTATATTTACTTCTTCATTTTTAAGGTACTGCTCATTCTCAATTCGGGAGATGAGTAACAGCGCCTGTATGATGTTTTTAAGCCGGTGCAAGGTTTTTTGGCTCTCCACCATTTTTACCAACATGCCTTCGGGCAGCTCAGGGTCGTTGAGCAGGTTCTCCATGCGGGTTTGCAGAATAGTTACCGGAGTAAGCAGTTCATGCGATACGTTGCCGATAAACTCCTTCTCGCTCCGGAACGCATGCTGTATCTGCCCCATCATACTATTAATCGTATCGTTGAGGTACACAAAGTCGTTGGTGGAAGTGGGTAGCGTGGCGGGCTTAAAAGTGTCGGGGTGGCCAATGCGCTGCACCCGACGGATAATTAACCGGAGCGGACGCAGCAGGATCTTCACAAAAGCCAGATCGATGAAAACGGTGATGAGCACAATGGCGCCCAAAAAATAAAAGGCGTAGCGCTGCAGCGTGTCGCTGGTCTCGCGGATGGTGTCGAGGCTGCGGCCGATCTCGAGCAGGTAGGTGCCGCCCTGCACCTCAAAAGCCAGGCTGAGCACCCTGTATTCCACTACCTGCCCCTCTACGTTGCGGAAGCTGTTCTCTATCCGGTTGTTGATCCGGGAGCTGTCGATGGGCTCCAGGGAAATGAACTCCTCTTTAAGCAGGTTGTAGCTGCCGTACACCTCATCCTCATCGGCCCGCACGAACGAGGTAATCTCCTGCTGCTCAATGATATCGAAGATACGCTCCTTCTTTTCGAGCAGACGTTGGTCTGTGGTGTGAAGGGCAACCCGCTGGATAAGCGGGGGCAGCACCAACACCAGCACAAAGAAGATAACGACCTTAGAGGCCGCGCTGAAAAGCGTGAGCTTTGCCTGTAGCCGCATGTTATACCGTTAACCTGTAGCCTACCCCGCGTACGGTCTCCAGCCAGTCTTTGGGAATATAGTCGCCTAGCTTTTTGCGCAGGTTTTTTATGTGCACGTCAATGTAATTAGAGTCGTAATCGTCTTCGAGCAGGTTACCCCAGATGTGCTCGGTGAGTTGCAGCCGGGTAAGGATGCGATTTTTATGCAGCAGCAGGTAGTGCAACAGGTCGAACTCCTTTTTGGTGAGCGAGAGTTCGGTATCCTTGAAGCGCACGCGCCGGGCTGCGCTGTCCAGTTCAAGGCCATGGAGCGTAAACACCGACGACTTTACCTGGAACTTGCGTCTGAGGATGGCTTGCATGCGCATTTGCAGCTCCAACAGCGAGAACGGTTTGGGCAGGTAGTCGTCCGCACCCAGGGCCAGTCCCTCAATGCGGTCTTCTACAGCTCCGCGGGCGGTCAGGATGATGACAGCGGCATCCAGTTCCTGGTCTTTTACCTCCCTGAGCAGGTCCAGGCCTTTGTAATCCGGCAGCCCCAGGTCCAGCAGGATAAAGTCATAGCGGTTCACGGCTATTTTCTCGGAGGCATCCTGGCCGGTATAGGCTGTGTCGCAGCGGTAATGCTCTTTTGTCAGGAAATGGACCAGCTCCTTAGCCAGGCTTTTTTCATCTTCAACAATGAGTACATGCATGGGGAAAGGCGTATGTTAAAAAGTATAACTGACGTTTAACGAATAAAAGGACTGGGCTTTGGAGGCATCACCCTCAATTTTATTTACCGGGATAGAATACCTGTAAGCAGGCTCCAGTTCAAAGTTACCCAAATATATGACCACCGGAAGCTTTAGCTCATAGTTCAGCAGGTTAAACCTGCTTACAGCCGTAGTAGTAGTGGTTGTGGAGGAGGTCCCTTTATCATCTTTGGGTTTGTTGTTGCCGCCGCCGCCGGGGTTGAGCGGATCGAACACGCCACCAATGGGTGTGCCTGTTAGGGGGCCTCCGCTTGTGGAGCCGCCGCTGGTAGGCAGGGCTGCTTTCTTGTTTTCGGTGGTGGTGTAGGTTTCGTTAAACCGTTGCGTGCCTGCTGTAACCGTTACCTTGGGATCGAGGCCGATAACATGCCTGCCGTTCCAGAGGGGGTTTAGCGGGATAAACCTGGAGTTCTCCAGCACGGTGAACAGATCGTGCCCATCACCAAAGATGTAGCTTGTCGTTAAGCCCGTATACAGAATGCGCCAGTCAATGGCCGCTTTCACAGAAAGGGCATTGGAGGTTGCGGCTTTCACGAGCGGGGTATTCTGCCCGAAGATAAAGCGGGAATAGCTGACATTCGTTTCAACCAGGTCACGGATCTTTACGCTGTAGCCCACCGACAGGTCTGTTTCATCTAGGTAGCTTTCGGTGTTAAAAAGCTGATAGGATGTAACAGCGCCCCAAAGACCGGTGCGGTGCACGTAGGTAAGAGAGGCAGCGACATAGGGGTAGCGAGTAGCGGTGTTGCGCCCGAAAAAGGAGGAGTTGTTCGCCACTTCAGCCCCGATAGTCCACCAGCCTTTTTTCACCAGTATGGAGTCCGGCGCTTCGCCTGTTTGCACAGGGGCAGCGTTTGCAGTTGCAGGCAGGGTGGCAGCAAGCAGTAGCCCGACCATTACCAGCCAGTGAGAAGTACGTTTTTTCATAAGTAAAAAAGTTCGGCAGCCCGCGCAGGAAGCGCAGGCTGCTGAACAGTAAGGTGAGATGATGGGTAATTAGTTACCAACTTTGATCTTAGAGCCTACTTTCACGGCACCGCCTACCTGCACCGGGCGGGTAGATACGTTTGTTTTCACGGCACCGGCTGCATTTGCTTTCACAGGCTTAACCGCTCCATTGGCAGCACCTGATACGGTGGTGGCCGTTTCGGAGCCGGTCGTTTTCACTTTGCCCGCGGCACGGGCGGCACCTGCTGCGCGTGAAGCACCTCCCCGGCGCACTTTGCTCTGCACATTAGCGGCAGCCTCAGTCTTTGCCTCAGCCTCAGTCTCAGCCTTAGCTTGCTTCTCATTGCGTTTCGCGTTGGCTACCTCTTTAACCTCCTGGCCTTTTTCCGCTCCTTTTTCCTTGTTGCCCTGCGCCACGTTTACCACAGCTGCGCCTTGGGTTTCAGCCTTCACGGTCTGGCCCTTCAAGGCGGTCTCTGTGCGCTGGCCTGCCTGTAGTGTGGCCTGTATAGTGCTTTCGGCCGCATCCGAGCCTTTTGCTTTAACCGCTGTGGCATTGCTCTTGGCAACCTCGGCCACTGCCTGTCCATGATTCTCAGCTTCCTTACCTTTTAGGGTGACGGTTGCCTCGCCTTGCTGGGCCACCTCGGCTACTGCCTTTCCGTGGTTTTCTTTCGGTGTGTCCTGCTTTTCCTGCTCAGGCTGAGGGGCTGGCTTTTCTTCTTCCGGCTTTTCGGGAGTGGTGGCAGCTTTCCTGTCCTTCTTTTCTGCTTTCAGGGCTGCCTTTTGCTGGGCTCTGGCTTCTTTGGTATCCGCTTTTTGCGCATTGGTTAGCTTGGCTTCAGCAGCCAGTGTGGCAGCAGACTCAGAGGAAGCCTTTGTTGCCTTGCCGTCCTGCTCTGCCTTTACCACTGTGCTGGTTTTGGCATTTACAGCTGTCGTATTGTTCTGGGCAAATGCCGTGGCTACTGTGAAGAAAGCGGCGGCTAAGAATGTTATTTTTTTCATCGTTGTATGTTTTTTAAATAGTTTATGGATCAAAACTATCAGGTCAAGATGAAGCGAAAATGAAGAAACGGTTTTTTTTGAAATTTTTTTTATTTTTTTTCAGACAGCTACATGCCACGCTGCCCGTTTTGGAGGAAGGTTTCGTATGCAGAAAGTAATTCAGGCCGGCTCAGTTCCTTTCAGAAGGAAGCATCTTTACCAGAAAATCGTTAAAGTAATATACACTATCACCACAAAGCTATGAACAAACACGATAATTATAACAAGCCGCGCCGTATGCGTTACGGCGACCTGGATGAGGAACAGGGTCGCAGGCCCTCTCAAATTAACGATAACAGAGAAGACGAAAGGGGCGGGGAAGGAAATGCCTACAATGACTTCATGAACCACAACTATGGCCAAAGAGCAAGTCAGGACGGGCCGCCAAGGGCGGGATATAAACACCAGGGTGCTGCTGGTTACAGCCGCACCCCCTACCACAAGGGCGACCAGGACCAGGACCGGGAGCGCAGCGCAGCGCAGGTCGACAAAAGAAGTATAAACCGGCGTTTCGGAACAGACTCTGATCGCGGCGGCTATACCAACCGCGACCCAAACTATTAATTGGCTCTTTTTTTTTTGACCGTTGCTGGAATGCAGCCAACAGCTTAACATGGCAGCATTTGCCTATATACCACAAAGCCAGCCTCCTGAACTGTTTCAGGGAGCTGGCTTATGAATTCCTGCTATGTACTACCTTTGCTACATGGAGCGGTGGTTGCTGGCCATTTGCTTCATGCCCTCGAAATTCTGGGCAGCGTAGGCATCAATTTTCGCAGGTTCCAGGAAGTTGATCTTGATCTGCTCCTCCCGTTGCTGACCACCCAGAATCACGTTTATTTCCTTGTTCAGCAGCCCTTCCACCGCTACCCTCGCTACTTTTTCTGGCGAGTCCATTTCTCCAGTCTTGGCGGTTGTCATCATGTCAGTGTCTGTGGCTGAAGGGTAAACTGTTATCACATGAATCGGAAAGGCATGCAGCTCTCTGCGCATTGCGTCTGAGAACTGCCGCACAGCGGCTTTGGTAGCGGCATATACGCTATAGAACGGCATAGCGATGTACCCAAAACCTGAGGAGATATTCATGATGGCGCCATCTTTACTTTTTTCCAGGAGCGGCAAAGCCTTTTTTGTAAGCAAGATCAATCCTGTCAGGTTGATGTTTATCTGGCTGATGATATCCTCATCACTTTGTTCTGAGAGTAAGCCAGCGCTCACTACTCCGGCGTTGTTAATTAGGATATCGAGTTCACCCCATTTCTCGGTTACCTCGGCAACAGCTTTGTCAAGGTCGTAGGCCTTTGCCACATCACCCTGTAGAAGTAGGAAGTTCACTGAGGTGAATTCTGTTTTGAGGGCTTCCAGGGGTTCATTTCTTCTGCCCATCACAGCCATATCCTTCACACCCCGGTTTATCAGTTCCTGGATAAGCGCTTTGCCTATACCCGCGCTACCTCCTGTAATCAGTATTTTTTTATTCTCTAAATCCATAAGTTTTGAGTTAATTGTTGTTTACGGAAACGAGGCAGGGGTGAGATTGTTCGGATAGGAGTTAGAAATTGACTTACAACTTGTTTGGCCTATTTAAATATGCATGCGCTAGAGAAAGCCCTAGGCGGTTACCTTGGTGGTGCGCATGAGCAGAAACTCGTAAACGGAAACGCCCACAATCAGCCAAAGGCTACCTAACAGGAAGCCTGCTGCCACGTCGCTCAGAAAATGTACACCGAGGTAAATGCGACTGAGTCCGATGAGGAGTATGTAAAGTACGCCTAGGCTAATCCACCACTTAGCCCCTGCAATGTGTTCGCTTTCCAGGTACACAAACACGCAAAGCATGCCTACCAGGGCCACTGCAGCTGTGGCATGGCCGCTGGGAAAGGAGAAGGTGCTTAACAGGTAATACCCTACATCCAGGGGGCGCTCCCGATGGAAGTATGCCTTGGTAATGTAAACGGAAACGCCACTGCCCATTACCGACACAAACAGTGCGACACAATAGTGCCAACGCCTTTTCAGCATCAAAAAGCCCATGGCCAGCACAAACATGACTGCCACGCCGCTTGTAGCACCAAGCTGGGTGAAGTAGTAGGTAGCATTGCTGACCAGGTCAGTCCTCAGCTCAAAAAAGAACAGGGTTACGGCGCTGTCGATGGCTTTCATACCCGGGGAGTTCACCAGGTTTTCGGAAATCTCGGAGAGCAGGGAAAAATTAACAAACAACACCAGCAAGAGGGAGGTGAAGGGCAGTCCGAAAAAGTTTTCCATACCCAGCCGCTCTTGTAAGTAGCGGATCAGTTTCGGGTGCTTTTCCGCCAGCCTTTGCATGAAATGAAGTTCAAAGAAATCATCGATCTTACAGGAAAGCAATGTGAGCGGTTTTTGAAACATGTGGTATGGGTTTGTTATATGATTGACGGACATTAAACATCCGTTTACCACTATATGCATACTTCTACAGCTCCTGTACGGTTACGGTGTCGTAATGTATGCAGTAACCCATACTTCCTGAACTGGCAACTGCTGCACAGGAGGCAATCGAAAAGTGGCAGGAGTGATTCTTTTTTGACCCGATTGGAGCCTTGTAAAGTGGATTGTGCCAGGTAAAGTTGAATTTGTGGAAATAATAAGCGTTTTTACGTTTGAGTTGCAGGTTGTCAGGCTTTGAAGATGGAAAGAGGTACAGGTAAGCTTGGACAGCCGCTGTTTGCCTGCCTGGCAAGTGCAGGTGCGATACCTAATGCGATACCTAAAATTGGGCTGATATGAAAATGGTGACACAAAATCAATGGCTTTCGGGGGGTAGAACGCAGTTGACTTTACTGTTGCTTATACTGCTGTGCACCTACTTTACAAACCTGGGTGCCGGAGAGCCTGGCCTGATGGAAGCCCGGAATTTTATCTCTGCCCGGGAGATCGCTAAAAGCGGGCACTGGGTCATTCCTACCTTAAACGGTGACTTAAGGCTGGCCAAGCCTCCGCTTCCTACCTGGATTACGGCGCTGGCTGGGCTGGCTGCCGGCGACATAGAGAATGTGGCGGCTTTGCGTGTGCCAGCGGCTGTGATGTCTTCCCTATTAGTTGTATTTCTGTTTCTGCTGGCCCGGCAGTTCACCCGTGATACGATAGTGCCTTTTCTGGCTGCCGCCATTCTGGCGAGTTCGTTTGCGGTGTTTAACATAGGGCGGCAGGGCACCTGGGATATTTACTGCCACAGTTTTATGGTAGGTGCCCTGTGGCTGTTTGTGAAAGGATGGAAAGACAGCAGGCAGGCCAACACTGCATTTGCCCTGTGCGGGCTGCTGCTGGGTTTTTCCTTTTTAAGTAAAGGCCCGGTTTCTTTTTTCGTTTTGTTGCTGCCCTTTGTGTCCAGTTGTGCGTGCTGTTTCAAGATGACAGCATTACGCAAAAAACGCAAGGGAATGCTGCTGGCCCTTGTTGTTTGCCTGCTTATAAGTATACCGTGGCCGCTTTATGTTTCCCTTGTCGCCACGGATGGCCTGGCACTTAATGTTTCGAACGAAACAACGGCCTGGGTAAGCAGGCACGTAAAACCGTTCTGGTATTACTGGGGCTTTGTCGGGCAGGCAGGTGTATGGACTGTGTTCACCTTTTCAGTACTGGTTTTTTCTGGGGCCCGGAAACTGGCAAACCAATACGTCAACTATAAATTTCTTATGCTATGGGTGGCCTTTACCATCTTGCTGCTATCGGTTGTGCCAGAAAAAAAAGAGCGCTACCTGTTGCCGGTTCTGATGCCGCTGGCACTGCTAACGGCCTGCTACCTGCGGGGCCTGCTGGCGCTAATGAAGCAGCAAAACCTGGATATTGTAAATCGACGAATAATTGGATTTAGCACTGCTATTTTTGTGCTGGCAGCCTTTGCGTTCCCAATAGCTACGTATTTTCTGGCGTATCTTCCCGGTCTGATCCCGCTTTTCATGCAACTGGTTTTGACTGCTGGCAGCGTTATACTTGGCTTAGTCATATTAAAAGCTGTGGCAAGCCGCCTGCCTTTTTCCTACTTCCTGTCGGTCATTCTTTTAAACTCCTGGATTTTGGTTTTGGGTACACCGTTGTATGAGCAGGTGAGGCATCCGAAGGACAAGGAAGAGTCATTAACAGAGGTGCGGGAACTGAAAGCCCTTCAGGATCTGGATTTTTATGCCATGGATGGATTAGCCACCGAACATATCTGGGAGGTTGGCAGGCAGGTAGATACCCTGCACCTGGTGCATAACAAACTGCAGGTGCCTAAAGAACTTCCCGCCGCTATTTTCTCAACTTACGCCCTGAGCCCGGAGAACCTGCCGGACACAACCACACAGCTAGATGAGCTGGAAACCTTTCACGTAGACATCCAACATCCGGAGGAAGTATATTATTTGTACATTCTGGCAAAGGCCACAGCGCGCAGGTAAGGTGTTCTGCCTCGCATTTCCTTACCCGCAATTTCCGTTTGTTTAAGTATACTTTGGCAACTGCTTTTAGGGCTCTGATGCTTAGAAATGGCCTTTTGAGGAGGTTGATTCTATTATTGTGATTTACCTTTTAAAAACAATAACAAATTTATACACCTTTCCCATGAGATTGCGTAATGTAGGATATATTGATTTTAAAGTATAATCTATCAGGTAAGCACCTGGTATGGAGCGAAACCCTACGAATCACCCTACTGCGTATGAGATGGAAGTTTATTTACCTGTTATTTACCTGTTTGCTATTCTCTTGTAACCATCGGAACCTGGCCTACTTCAGCGACCTGCAGAATCAGAAAATATACACTGAAAAGATCTCCAATAAGACCGAAGCCCGCATTCAACCAGATGACCTGTTAAGTATTACTGTGGGAAGCCTGAACCCGGAGGCCAGCACCACCTTCAACAAAGGGGTTATCACGCCGGTAGGGCGCACCATTGACTTTAGCGTGAGTGGCAACGCTGGCGTAGAAAGGTTTAACGAGGGCTATCTGGTAGATAAAAACGGCTTCATCCTTTTCCCTGTGCTCGGCAAGTATAAAGTGGGGGGATTAACCAAGCAGGAGGCAAGCGATAAATTAACAGCGGAGCTTAAGGAGTACCTTAAAGAGCCTACTGTGATTATCCGCTTTTTGAATTTTAAAGTGAGCGTGATCGGGGAGGTGAACCGACCTGCCACCTTTACCATCCCCACCGAGAAGATAACCATACTAGAAGCCCTGGGCATGGCCGGCGATATGACGGCCTTCGGTAAAAGAGAGAATGTGCTCGTAATACGGGAAGCCGGGGATGTACGGACCATGGCACGGGTGAACCTGAACAACAAGGAGGTGCTCAGTTCGCCGTATTTTTATCTGCAGCAGAGCGATGTGGTATATGTAGAGCCGGATGAGAAAAAGGAGATACAGGCCAGCACGAATACACGCAACATTTCCCTGTTTCTGGCAGCCACCTCCGTCGTGACGCTCATCATCACAAGATTACTTTAAGGATAGACGAATGGGAGAACTAAATAAAACCAAGCAGGAGTCTGACAAACTGAACGTAAAAGGGTTGCTTACCCGGTATAGAAAGCATTGGTACTTGTTTTTAGGCGCCATGCTGCTATGCCTGGG
Organism: Pontibacter sp. GD13; assembly: GCF_058216355.1. Lineage (NCBI taxonomy): Bacteria > Pseudomonadati > Bacteroidota > Cytophagia > Cytophagales > Hymenobacteraceae > Pontibacter > Pontibacter sp. GD13. Next base: position 396,539 of record NZ_JBYZMQ010000001.1, on the reverse strand, counting down.
CTCTGCCTACCTTTACGTGCGCTACACAACCCCCGTGTACATGATCAGCAGTACGTTGCTGTTGAAAGATGACATGGATAAGTCTGGCATGCCGAAAGGGGATATGTTCAATGAGCTCGATATTTTCCAGACGGGTAAAAACGTGGATAATGAGATAGAAGTGTTAATGTCGAAAAGCCTGATGTACCGGGTAGTGGATGCCCTGTCGTTGCAAACAGCCTATTACCTGGATGGTAGGGTAAAATCGAGGGAACTGTATGGCAGCATGTTGCCGGTGAAGGTGATCGTAAGCGAACTAAAACCAGAGGCCTATACCCGAAATCTAATTATTGAGGTGAAAGACAATAACACTTTTGAACTGCAGGAGGTCAGCAACCCGACCGGTAGATCCTTATCCACTTTATCTAACATCACTTCATCAGACGATGAAAGCGCGGATGTGGTCACCTCACGACATAAATTCGGGACAGAGATACAAAAGCCTTACGGCACCTTTACAGTGGTGGCCAATTCGGGAAGCATGAGTAGCAGCCATCCCATCCGGGTGCAATTCCTGGACCCCTACAAGGTTGGCTTACTCTACAACAGCACGCTAGTGGCTTATCCGGTTAACAAAAACGCCAGTGTAATCGCTATTTCATTAACAGACCCGGTTCCGGAAAGAGGGCAGGATGTGATCCGGAAACTGATAGAGGTTTACAACAAGGAGGCTGTGGAGGATAAAAAGATCGTGGCCTCTAATACCATGCAGTTTATTGATGAGCGCCTGAAATACCTGATGGTAGAGCTAACCGACGTGGAGAAGGATGTGGAGAGCTACAAAAAGCGAAATGAGATTACCGACGTAGGCGCCCAGGCGCAGCTCTACATCCAAAAGGCTAGTGAGTATAACAAGCAGCTGTCAGAATGGGAGATACAGATAGACGTGCTGCAATCCATTGAACAATACCTTTCCAAATTGGAAAACCGCTATGAGCTGGTGCCCAGCACCCTGAATATTCAGGACCAGACCTTGCTGGGCCTGATCGATAAGTTTAACGAGTTACAACTGGAGCGGAAACGTATGCTGCAGACAACCCAGCCCAATCACCCCACAATCCTGAACATAAACGAGCAATTGAATAACCTCCGGATGAACATTTTGGAGAACCTGCGCAATATTAAGAGTAGCCTTGTCATCACCAAAAACAACCTGAAGTCCAGTTACTCGCAGTTTGAGTCCCAGATACAAAAGGTGCCCTCTATCGAGAGAGATCTGTTGGAGATAAACCGGCAACAAGGGGTGAAGCAGGAGTTGTACCTGTTCCTGCTGCAGAAAAGAGAGGAGGCCGCTATGTCGTTGGCTGCTACTATCTCAAACATGCGCATCATAGACGAGGGTTTTGTAGCCAACACTCCCGTGCGACCAAAAACGCAGTTAATTTACCTGATGGCCTTCGTATTGGGCCTGGGCTTTCCGATTGCCTGGATATATGGCAAAGGCTATTTGAATGACAAGGTGCTGGAGCGTGAAGATGTTGAGAACATGACGGCAACACCCATTTTGGGTGAGATAACCCACAACAAGGGTAAAAGTGTGGTGGTGGTGAGCGAGAATAACCGGACACCAACCGCGGAGCTGTTTAGGCTGGTGCGGGCCAACCTCCAGTTTGCTACCGGCGGCAGAGAGAACAAGGTGATCCTGGTTACATCGAGCATGAGTGGGGAGGGCAAGACCTTTTTCAGCCTGAACCTGGGTGCCAGCCTGGTATTAACGGGCAAGCGGGTGGTGGTGTTAGGTTTTGACCTTCGCAAACAGGGCTTGATGAACAGCATCGGCATAACCGAAGAACAGGGAATTTCAAATTACCTGATCTCGGAGGTATCCTCTGTAGATGAGATCATACTTCCTTCGGGCATAATGCCTAACCTCTATGTTATTGGGGTAGGCTCTATGCCTCCTAACCCCTCCGAGTTAATGCTTTTGCCGTCGGTGGGTAAAATGATCGGGGAGTTAAAGGAACGATTCGACCACGTTATTCTGGATACGGCACCTGTGGGACAAGTGGCCGACACGTTTGCCCTGGCTCCTTACATCGATTCCAGTATTTTCCTGATCCGCTACAACTATACTTATAAAGAGCAGCTGAACATTATTGATGATATTTACCAGAACCGTAAATTCAGAAACCCGATGATTGTGATGAACGATGCCAAACCGGAGGTCGGTTTTGGTTACGGCTATGGATATGGGTCGGGTTACGGGTATAGCACCGACGGGAAGATGAGCTGGCGTAAGAAGCTGCGGAGGAATGTAGGCGTATGACCCTGCTCAAGTATAACTTAGTACGAAAGTATAACTTAGTACGAATTGGCTTGATGATGTGAAACGAAAATGGAACCCCGTAAATTAAAAGGAAAAATTATCAGCGGAATTGTATGGAGTTCCCTGCAGCTGCTCATCAGCAGGATCTTCTCTTTTGTGATCAAGTTGCTGCTGGCCAAATTGCTTTTCCCGGAGCAGTTCGGTTTGGTGGGCATGGCCACGGTGTTCACCAGTTTTGTGCAGGTGTTCAACGATTTGGGTATTGGGGCCGCCCTGGTGCAGCGGAAAGAGGAAAACCTTCGGGAAATACATTTTCAGACTGCCTTCTGGACGGGAATAGCCTGGTCGGTAGCCATTTACCTGCTCATCGTTTTTGCGGTGGCGCCGCTGGCCGCTGCTTTCTATAAAGAGCCCTTGCTGGCAACCATCATCCCGGTTCTGAGTATCGGGGTGCTTTGCAGTCCGGTTAACCTGGTGCACAAAGCACAGCTTACCAGGCAAATGAGCTTTAAAAAACTGGCTTATATCAACAATGCCTCCTCCATTTTGGCTGGCGTAATGGCAGTAGCACTGGCTTTTGCGGGTGCGGGTATTTGGGCCCTGGTCTTTAACACAACCGCCGCTTTCCTTTTTGCCATGCCGCTATACTTTAAGGCTACCCGCTGGTTGCCAAAGTTTCAGTGGGAAATGGCCGCTTTTAAAGATGTTTTCGGTTTTGGGGTGTACACCACCGGCACACAGTTCTTTAACGTGCTGATGTTAAACATCGATTACCTGCTCATCGGTAAACTGCTCAGCGCATCGGCTCTGGGTACCTATACCCTGGCATTTGTGCTGACGGATACTTTCCGGAACCAACTGACCACCATGATGAACAAGGTGATGTATCCTGTTTACGGGCAGCAGCAGGATGACCCCGGCGTGCTGAAGCGGTTTTACTTTAAAGTGGTGAAGTACAACAGCATTTGCGTGTACCCCATGATGGTGTTCCTGATAGTGTTGGGCGAGCCCTTTGTGTTGGGTTTCTTCGGAGATAAGTGGGTGGATGCCGTTGTACCCCTGAAAATTCTGGCCCTTTCCGTTATGATCCATCTGCTGGTGAACAGTCATTCCATGTTGATCCGGGGGTTAGGAAAAGCGAAGGTGGAGATGCGCATGCAACTGATCAAGTCTGTCCTGTACGTGCCCACCATTGCCCTTGGTATTTACTGGTACGGCATAGTTGGCGCAGCCTGGGCCTACGTGATCAATAAAGTGCTGGAAGTGGCCATTGCCCAATACTTCCTTAAAAAATTTCTGGGCATAACACTGGCCGAACTGTTTGTGGTGATCAGTCCGCCGCTGCTGGCCAGCATAGTAGGTTGCCTGGTGAGTTTCCTGCTCTACGCCTCTGGCATACATTACATGCTGTGCGCCATAGCGCTGGCTCTTAGTTATGGCCTTATTATCTGGTTTATGATGAAGTCTGAGTTATTGAACCAGGTAAAGGACCTCAAACATCTGACAAAAAGAAAAGTAATGGCACCCTGAATGACAGGTGTGTTTATTTGATGAAGAGAAGTATAAAATGACGCTTGTTACTGTTATCATACCCTGTCACAACTGTGATGCATTCATTCGGAAAGCGGTTGAAAGTGTGCACGCGCAGGTTTACCCCCATATCGAACTGATTTTGGTTGATAACAACTCCACAGATGCCACGCCAGCCACGCTCCGCCAACTTGAAAAAGAATACCCAGGTAAGATCAGCGTATACACAGAAAAGAAAAAAGGGGCATGTGCCGCGCGTAATTGTGGCTTGCGTCACGCCAAAGGGGAATGGATTCAGTTTTTAGATGCCGATGATGAGCTACTGCCCAACAAAATTGCGGGTCAGCTGGAACAGGTTAGCCAGCATAACCCGGATCTGGTGGTTGGGGATTACCGCAAGATCCGGATTATTAAGGGGCGTGGCTCGCAAAAAAAGCTGGTGGAGGATATAAGGGCAGAAGATGATGTGTGGCTGGGGTTAATCAACTCCAGGCTTGGCTGTACCAGCACAAACCTTTGGAGGAGAGAAGCCTTGCAGCAGGTGAAAGGCTGGAATGAAGAACTAAGTTCATCACAGGAGTACGATCTGCTCTTCAGGCTAATGCAGCAGAAGATTAGCATAGTTATGCACCACCAGGTGCTCACGCAGATTAATGGTCAAACAGAGTCCATTTCAAGAACGAAGAATACCTGTAAGTTACTCAGGCTTTATATTAACAGGTATACTTTAAGGTGGGATATTCTCCTGTACCTGCGTGAAAAGGGCATGCTATCAAGCAAGTACACGAGAGCGCTTGCGCTGTACCTGTACTTCCATTTGTTATTGATCGGGGAGATAGACAGGGCCTATTTTCAGGCAGAGGTTAAAAAACAGGAGTTTGGGGAGCTCAGCCTCCGGGACAAATTGACATTACTCGTTGCTTTGCTCCGTAACAGCAGCCATCGGAAGTACGCCAGGGCTAATTACTTACTGAAGCTGTTGGAATGGCAATTCCACTTTATTAAAAATTTGAGAATGCTATTCTATATAGAAAAGACAAAATACATAAAATTGTTCTTTTTTTTATAACTATAAGGCCATTATTTAGTATAATGTATATAGCATATTTAGCTATTTAAACGCTGTGTTAATAGCTGGACTTATAATTAGTTTTTAATGCAGGTTGCATACAACAGGAGATGTTTACAAATTACTTTTAGTGCTATTGAATTGGTTATAAAGTTTTTATAAAATAAAATGATCGTATACTAAATAATGATCAATAGAAACAGTACATACGAAAATTAGTAGGGGTGTATCTGGTGGCCTCTTATGTTTCAGCATTTTTGCTTTATGATGTATAAAACTTACAAATTGTTTCGTATTCAGAAGTGCTGGATAACGAAATCACTGTCAATACAGCTATGATGACAAACCCCTTTATTTCTATTATTATTCCAACCTATCATGATTGGGACCGGTTGAAAATATGTGTAGAGGCGCTAGGTCAGCAAACATATCCTAAGGAATCTTTTGAGGTCATAATCATCAACAACGATCCTACTGATCCGGCACCTGCAAATTATAAACTTCCTGCCGGGTTTAGGATTGAGCAGGAAGAAAAGCCCGGATCTTATGCCGCCAGAAATAAAGGGATTGGATTAGCAAAAGGAGATATCTACGGTTTTACAGATTCTGATTGCATTCCGGGCCCGAACTGGATTGAGAGCGCAGTTCATTTTTTTCAGACCAACAAAGTTGATCGTGTTGCCGGAAAAATAGACCTCATTTTTCGAAATGAGAAACAGAAAACGTGGATCGAACTCTATGAAAGTGTTTATGAGTTTGATCAGCAGCGTGCAGTAAAAGTGCATCAGGCCTCAGTTACGGCCAACCTTTTTGTTAGAAAAGAGCTTTTTGACAGGGTCGGGTTATTTGATCTGAGCAAGCTGTCCGGTGAGGACTTTGGGTGGAACAGGCGCGCCAACGCGTTTGGCTACAGCATCATTTACGCCGATAACGTGGTGATCAAGCACCCGGCCAGAAGGACGTTCAGCGAGTTTAATACTAAAAAGCGCCGAGAGTTTGGAGGCAAAAAGAGCTATAAGATCACGGGTTTTAAAAGTGTTGCAAAACATGTGTTCTATCTCCCTTTTCTTTTTTATCTCATCGTCATTCAAAAAAGCCTCCGTTTGCTAACCACTGATAAGGGACTCTCAGGAGTGGATGTGATCAAGGTGCTAACCATGAATATATACCTATACCTCATCTGGTCGTCTGAATATTTCAGGCTCCTGTTTAAAGGTACACAGGTCAGGTAAATAACTTATAATTATGCGGATTTTAAAAGTTGTCAATAGTTACGACAATGGGGGCGTTTTTAGCTGTGAAATGCAGTTTATCAGGAGAATGGTAAAAAATGGCGACACAGTTGACCTTGTTATCTTGGGAGAGGGCGAAAAGAACAGTGCTTACAGAGCAGTGGCCGGCACGGCATATTCACTGCCCTTCCTGGACACATCTTACGGAGCTGGTTTTCCGAAAATTATCTTCAACATTCTGAAAACGCATTACCTCGGTCTTAAATACGCCAGCTTATTCAAAGATCAAATACAGGACAGTTTAAGGTATGATGCGGTAATCTACCAGAAACCTACTTTTGTACACTTAGCCGGCCAAATTGCCAAACTGGTGCAGGCCAAGTGCATATGGCATTTGTCTAATGCTATCAGCAGGTCCTATGCTAGAAAATATTACAATTTTTTTTGTAAGAGGTATGCCATAACTCAGGTTGCAAACAGTCTTTACACTAAAAATACTTTAGGTAAGCAATGTGCTTATATCGTTTACCCAGGCTTTGATAAAGATGCCTTAGGTATAGCGGGCACAAGTTTAAGGGCCAGGTTAGGTATTCCTGCCAATGCTCCCGTGTTTGGCGTAGCCGCCAGAATGCATCCGGATAAGGCTCAGGATTTGGTCGTTCAAGCTTTTACTGCATCCGGTGTGCCCGGAGCGGGGGGGCACCTGCTTATAGCAGGCGGACCGCTTAAGACTGCCTTTGCTGACCATGTAAAAAAGCTAGCAGGTGAAGGGCTTGATAAGAACATCCATTTTTTAGGTGATATTAATGCCATGCCTGATTTTTATGCAAGTGTAGATGTGGTGGTAAACGGAAGACGTAATGTGGAGCCTTTTGGTATAAGTGTAGCAGAAGCGATGGGCACTGGAAAGCCGGTTATTGCCTACAAGTTGGGAGGGCCCGCCGAAATGATTGAGCATGGGGCCACCGGATGGTTATTGGAAAAACCGGAAATAGAGACTTACACGACATATTTTGACACGGCTTTAGCTTGCAGGTCCCAATGGCAGCAGATGGGCAATAAGGCTAGGGAAAGATCGATCCGTTTCTCAGTTGAGGAAAACGTAAGTGAGCTGCTCCGCATTGTCAGCCTAGTTACAGATAAAAGCTGTCAGGTTCACCTGTAAATGAATAATAAAGATGTAAAGATGCGGCACTTTAAAAATTGCATTAGCTACTAAACGACAAAGAAACAGTGGAGGAAACATATCGGGCAACCCTAGCTCACACCTACAGCGCCACGGATACCATAGATAAAGATAGAATACTTAAAAACAAAGATATACAAACTGACAGCATTTTGGTTTAAGTCAATAGCTCATGCGCATATATACAATACACGCTTCTAAACTTACCTCTCGGCATGGTGCTTAAGTACAATCGTTTCCACGGTTTTTATATACTTTTACTTTTGGTAGGGTATTTCTTTGTTAGCTTTTTGCCGGGCATAGTTGGCACTGAAAGCAGGGTATTTACAGTTCCTTTCCGAGGCTTAATTATTTTTCTATCGCTTTTTATCATCGGCAGAGGCGTGCTGTACAAAGGCCACGATACCTTTCCGGGATGGGAGTGGCGGTTTTTTATTCTTTTCTGGGCAGTTTACCTGTTGCGAATCATAATCGACCTGTATTTTACAGGGGTAAAGTCTGCTGTGTTTCCTTCCGCTACTGATTATCTGCTGAACGCGGTGGGTATATGTCTCATCCCTGCAATCGCAATCCGATACGCTGATAGAGTAGATTACTCGTGGGTATTAAGATGGTTCTTTTGGATGCTCTTGACAGCACTTGTGCTATCAATTGTTTTTAATGTGGCCATCGCAGCAGAAGATGCCGAGTATGCCGGGAGGTACAGGGGAAGCGCTGGTGTTAACACCATCTCATATGGTCATTATGGCGTAACTTTCGCCTTGATCTCAATCTTTCTATTTGGGAAGACTGACGTTACACTACAAAAAGGGTTCTATATGGCATCCTTTTTCTTTGGCTTGTTTATTATGTCAATTGCAGGGAGTAGAAGTCCGTTAGTGGCGTTGTTACTCTGCCTGTTATTTTATCAAATTAATAATAAAGGAGCCATTCGTGGTGTGCTTACCCTTACTGCCCTTGCAATTCCGCTACTACTCTTTAGTGATCAGATCATTGAGCTGCTGTCCAGGTTTGGAGGAAGTTTTTTAGAAAGGGTGATGAACACCGTGGACAAAGGGAATACCTCTGGCCGTGATGTCATCTATCAACAGGCCCTGGAGGAATTTGCCCACTCCCCCTGGATAGGTAATTCATTTTTAGTTCAGCACGGCCCTGCAATGGGATTTTATCCGCATAACATGCTGATAGAGTCTTTAATAGCCACGGGTTTATTTGGCGCTTTGATCTTGGGGGCCTGGGTTGTAAAATGTTTGAGAACTTCCTACCAAATGATTGTAGCTGTAAACCCCCATGCCTGGGTTGGTATCCTATTCCTTCAATACCTGGTTCTAGGTATGTTCTCGCTTGCACTCTTTAATAACGCTTCGTTTTGGTACTACTCCGTCCTTGTGCTTAATGTAGCTTTTAAGCCTGCAATTAAATCTGAAATAAAACTGGCAGCATGACACAGAACGCTCTACACATCAATAGTTATTTCCTGACAAACAAAATACACTATAATTTCTATAGGGTGCTGCGAAAGCGCCGGGATGATAAGTTTTTAGTTCCGGTGTATAAAAAATTTAAAAAAGTTAACGCCTTTCCGGAAGTAGAAATTGATTATGTGTATGACTGGCTAGACAAAACGGTTTTCTTTACGAAACTTTTTAAAATATCTTACTTGATACATAAAAAAAGGCTTTACAGGGGGTATGATTACATTCATGCCCATACGTTGATCAGCGATGGATTACCGGCTTATGTCTGGAGCCGACTATTGAATAAAAGCCTTGTAGTGACGGTAAGAAGTGCTGACCTGAATTTTTTTGTAGCCGGAAGTTTCTTGTTTCGGCTTCTTGCTAAAATTATACTAAATAAGGCAAGTGTGGTTTTTCTGGTGTCACCTCCACACCAGCAACAACTGGCAAAATATTTTCCAAACCTTGGGAGTGGTAAAATCTGTTTGCTTCCTAATGGTCTCGATAGTTTCTGGCTGCAAAATTTAAATAAGCGGAAGCCTAAAACCCAGCTTTCCGAAGCAGTGAATATGCTATATGTAGGCGAAATTATCAAACGAAAGCAACTCGAAATGCTTATCCAATTCATTCATACTTTTCAGGATAGGAAGTACACTTTAAATATTGTTGGCAAAAATACAATGGAGCTCGACTTTAAAACCATCTCGTTATCCATTCCTAACGGGAACAAAATAAACTATCTGGGCGAAGTCAGGGATAAAGCAAAGTTGCTTCAAATATATAGGGAGAACGATGTGTTTGTGCTTCTTTCCTATGGCGAAACTTTTGGGGTGGTGTACCTGGAAGCGCTTTCGCAGGGGCTACCCATACTATACACCCGAGGTGACGGTATAGACGGCTATTTTGAAGATGGGCAAGTAGGGTTTGCTTGTGACCATACTTCGATGGAGGACTTAAAAACCAATTTGGATCTGGTTGTGGAGAAGTATGCCGAAATAAGCCCCAAGACATCCGAAAGTATTATGAAATTTGAATGGGATATCCTTGCAGAGCAGTACCAGAATAACATAACCCGATTTCTAGGCGCTTAAAGCAAGAAAAGGTTGCTAAAACACCTAAACACAAATCTGTTCCATTCTTTAGGTCAAGCTATCTATAATTATCTCTTTGGCACAATTTACTAAAGCACCTATAGATACTTTGTAGCACTTAACAGCAGAAAAGCTGTTTTTCTATAATCCTGCTACGCCCAAACGTAAACATGCCTAAAGAGAGAATCGATCAGATTCCTGCTACGTATCAAAACAGGCACATAAGTTAGTATCCCCTTCTTACACCTATTGCAAGCCTCTATTTTTCTACAATGTGTGGATTTTGCGTAACACCCTGTGGAATTTTTCTACATAATTAGGATTTCGATAAAACTAAAGGTCTATATTGGTATCGGGTAATATGTTGTTATACAGTTAGTTGTGCCTGATGTTAATTTTTGGTACGGTTATGTCTTAAGCCTTGTGGAAATAAAGAAAGTCAGTTACCCTCTCTATGATTTACCCTGGTAAGGTGGCTTCCTAATTATCAGTTGTTATGGTTTTCCTTTTTAACCTCATAGGCAGGCAACCTTTTTTCCATACCAAGAACTCGGTGTTTTAATTATACAATGTTACAACATTGGCATAAGCGAGTCGAGTTTATTGAACTATTAAGCGTTGAGGTCTTTTCTTTAATAAAATGTATAATTGTATTCTGTAGTATTATTTTTGTGTTTAGGCATTTCTTATAAAGGGTATTTTGTTGTGAATTGCTTCTGGGTTAAGAAGGAGATGAAATTTTTTTAATCTCTATTTTTGCCTGGCTTTTTGTAGCCGCTTTTGTCGAGTGTTATTATTATACACTGCGCAGTTTGTTTCACAATTATTATAAGCTGTTCATCCATAAAGTTTTGTGAGCATAACTTTAGTCGCATCGGAACAAGCCAGCAAATATCTAATCTATCTTAACCATGCTCTTGGGCTAAAGTAAATTTACATTCTATAAGATGCCAAAATCCTGCGACGTATAAAATAATAATAAGTTGTGGTGATTTTTAAAGAATTTAGTGACTGACTATTGCACCTTAAATTATTTGTATAATTTTGGATTAAGTAAAACAAACAAACTATCCTTAAATGTAACGTTTATGAGAAAATCACTTTTAGCCGAGGATTTCTTTTCTAATTCGAATCTTGACATCGTCCAACTAACAGGTGGCAGTTGGAGTTGTAAACAGGTTCTACCTATGCCTAACCTTGGCTGGTCTTGTTTTATGCAGGCCTATCGAAGCCAATTCGCTGAAATTTTAAATTAAATTCTGGCGGTCAATTTTAAGGTTTTGGCATACTGCCTTCCTTTTTTTGTACGGGTAGATCTGCACTCCTAAAGCAGAAGACCTTAGCGCCCCTTATCAGATACGAAGCTGGCAGGCCGTGCTATATACCCGACACTTTTTAAAAGCATTAAATTTTTTAGAAAAGATGAAAAAGCATCTAACCCTTGTTGTACTAACCCTCATCATGGCTGTCCAGGCGTTCGGACAGGTTACCCCTTCTTTCGATATTTACTCTTATGCGAGCCGTTTTGGCCCAAAGTCATCTAGCTACCATACCGCCAACGGATTTAAATTTGCTGAGCTTCTTACGCACGGTTCTATTTACAGCAGTGATCAGAATAAATGGGATTCTTCTAAGATTACCTACTTTTTAGAGAAAAATTTCTCTAGCTCAACTTCTACGGGTTCAATTATTATTGACTGGGAAACCGGGAATTTTAAAGCATTAAGAGACTACCCAACATCTGACAGCCGTTTCAAAAACGCAGAATACCAGTTTATTTCCCTTGTTAACTACATCAAAAAGATCAGGCCGAATGTAAAGGTTGCTATATATGGTATGCCTTACCGTACCTGGGGCGACTGGCAGGTTAATAATTACAACAGCCCGGTTGGGAAATACGACAACATACTTTCAAAAACTGACTTTTTAACACCTTCTGTCTATTCTATCTTTGCTGACGAGGAAGTAGGTCACACGCGCAACCTGCAGTACCTGAAAGATAATTTGAAGGAGGCCCTTATTACAGGTAAACGGCTTAACAAACCAGTAATCCCTTTCATGTGGCACAAGATACATGACTATAACAAAACCTATGGAAGGGAGATTATTCAGAAAAATGTGTTTGTTGCTTATCTGAACTATATAGCTAACTATTCTTACAACAATTACAAAGCAAGAGGTGTAATTTGGTGGGATGAAGCAGGTGAAAGCGATCGCCTGGGAGACTTGAGTGGAATTGATAACCACCTGGTAGGTAAGCTAACGGGTTCTAACAATGCAGAAAGATACGATAACCTCATGCTGGACTTTTCAAAGGCCATGGTTCAGACACTGCAGTCAGGCTCTTATACTTCTACCCCTGAGCCAACCCCGGCTCCGGCTCCAAGCACCGGAGCACAGCAGGTAGTAAGCTATACCTTATTTGACGCTTCCACAAAAAAAGACATACAGACGATTGCGAGCGGCGCCACCTTGAACCTGGCTACCTTGCCAACAAAAAACCTTAATATTCGCGCAAACACCAACACAACCGTTGGTAGTGTTAAGTTTTACCTGAGCGGAGCACAGAGCAAGAGCGCCACCGAGTCGCAGGCACCTTACGACCTGATGGGCGACGATGGATCCTGGACGCCAGCCCTGGGGGATTATACACTGAAAGCAACTCCTTATACCTCTAGCGGCGGCGGCGGTACAGCCGGAACCTCCCTGAGCGTGAGCTTTAAAGTGATAAACCAGACTAGCCTTTCAACTCAGGCTTCCAGCAGCTTTACGCTTGTGAATGCCGATACGAAGAAAGATATCCTATCGCTGGCGAACGGTGCCACTATCGATTTGTCAGCTTTACCTACAAAGAACCTGAATATTCGCTACAATCCCAGCAATAGCATCGGCAGCGTGAAAATGTACCTGAGCGGAGCGCAGAGCAAGAGCGCCACCGAGTCGCAGGCCCCTTACGACCTAATGGGCGACAATGGGGTATGGAATCCGGTTGCCGGTGATTTCACCATCAAAGGCACTCCTTATTCTTCAAGTGGCGGTAGCGGTACAGCCGGAACAACTGAAAGCGTGAGCTTTAAAGTAGTTACGCAGGGTTCTTTTAGTACATCTACAATCAGCAGTTCTGCGAATCAGGTGATTAGCTTTACCTTAGTGAATGCGGACACTGACAAGGATATTGCCACCCTGGAGTCAGGCGCCACCCTAAATCTTGCTGCTTTGCCAACCAAGAACCTCAACATCCGTGCTAACACAGGCACGGGAGCAAAAAGTGTAAAGTTCTATTTGAGTGGTACTCAGAGCAAGATCGCCACAGAATCTGCAGCGCCTTATGCCTTGTTCAGCGATAACAGCGGAGACTATAACGCCTGGACCCCGGCACTTGGCGATTTTAAACTGCAAGGTAACCCTTATTCTGCAAGTAGTGCCGGAGGGTCATTAGGTATACCCCTTACTATTACCTTTAAGGTGATAAACCAAAGTGGCCTGACAGCTATCAGTACAAGTGCAGCAACAAGCATTTCCGTAAATTCAGTGAATGGCTTTGTTGCTTACCCTAACCCAGCAACATCTTTCATCAACGTGGAGTATGCTGAGGCTGTTTCGGGTACTGCCACCATCAAGATGTATGATTTGAATGGCAAGGAAGTACTTTCTCAAAATGCGGAAACATCAGCAGCTGGATTAAAGACTGTGCTGGATGTAAACAGCCTTCGGGAAGGGATTTACACCCTTGTTGTAGAAACAGCCGGTGATCGTAAAACACAGCGCATTGTTATAGATAGATAAATTGCAGGGATTGTTTTTGGTCGAGTACCACTTGACCTAAAAAGCCTGAGAAACAGAGAGGGCAGCTCCAAAAGCTGCCCTCTCTGTTTCTCAGGCTCTTTGAGTTTAAAGAGGGTTACTGTTAAAAACATCATCTCCACCAGATAAACCTCCTTTACATCATTGTCCCTCTTTTGTTGGTGATAGGAAAGAGCTAGCCTTTTAACTAGGCTTAATTTCTTTATTTAAAAAATGGGTGAACAGTCGTTTTATTCATGTGAAGGATAGGCGCTATCGGTTTTTATATCGTAAATAAGCTAATACACTATAGTAATAAAATAGTAGTTAATATTACTTGTTATAACTAGGTATTCAAAAATTAATTAAATACATACAAATAATAAGCTTGTTCCTTCTCTGCCCTGTTTTAGTCATGAGGCTGCACCTGTTTAACTGTACAGATTGAAATCTTTACAGCTAATGCAAAAGGTGTAAGTATGGCTCTGAAAACCATTAAATGTCCTGATTTTCTCGCTCATTTTTCAAACAGCAAAGCATTATGAAAAAAATATATACCCTTTTAAGTTTTATTGGCTTATTAAGAATTAGTTCAATTATATCCAGTGTATTAATAGCTACTTTGGCAGCAGTGCCTCTTATGACTGTTGCAGTGCCAACCGCCATAAGTAATAAAGCCGTTAAGACACTTACTGTTTCGCCGGAAGCTAGTACAGCCATGGTTGCTTGTCCAGGATTAAGCCCTTTAAACTGTGATCAGCTGCAGGTAAGTCTGCCCTTCAGGTTAAGCTTTAGTGGCAGTGTTGGGGGTACTGTGGCTGACAAGAATGGGGCGGGTACTGGTTTTACTATGGTAAACCCCTACTCCGGATCGCGCCTTGCTGCTGATGGCACACCAACAGATGCGGCTATAACTGCACACGAATCCTCAAAGTTACTGCTGGGTAACGGCGTGTTACAGTTAACAACTAATAAGGGCTTCGCTTATCGAACAGATAATAATCAAATAAACTCCTTGGGGGTGAAGGTAGTAACGCGCGGCCTGCTGCAAGTCGATGTCGTGGTGATCAATCCTTTTAATGGTACACAGTTCCAGCAGGGTGGTATCTGGCTTGGCCTCGACGACAAGACATACATCAAATTAGTGGTAGTTGGGGCACAGGTTGAGTTGAGAAAGGAACTGAACGATGCTTCGTACAGTTCAGATCAGCGGATTACGGGACCTATTGCCGGGCTTAATACCGCATTGGTGAAGTTACGGTTGGTGCTTGATCCTGCAACAAACACCGTAGAGGGTTTTTACTCCACGGATGGTGGCAGCACATACTTGAATGTAGGCCAGAAGTACACCACTGCTTCGCTGAGTGTAGCAGGTATGGGACTGACGGGCGGTACGGCCTACACCGGTATGTTTGCCACGCACCGCAATGCCAGTACACCGGTTACCTATACTTTCGACGACTTTTCTGTTACCGGGCCTACTGCAACCGGGGACAAGGCACCCGTGTTTTCTGCGTCAGGCTATACTTTTTCTGTGCTTGACAACCTTGCTACAGGTGCCACTGTCGGTTCGGTAATGGCCACCGATCCGGAGGGCGGCGCAGTAAAGTATGCCATTATTGGAGGTAATACAAACGGAGCTTTTGCTATCAATGCAGCTTCGGGGGGGCTTACTCTGGCCAAAAAACTGAATCACCACACGCAGGCGGCTTATAGCTTAACCGTTTCTGCAACCGACCCGGGTGGTACAGTGGGAACTGCAAATGCGAACATCTCTGTAGGGTTGGGAGGGAGTGCCGGAAATTTCAGCACGGTTGCCTGGAGTACTGCGGCGGCATACCCGCTATCGGCAAATGAGTTGCAGGGGGAGGCATTAAATGGGAAACTGTACACCTTTGGCGGCTATTTTGTTAACCCCACCACCGGCGTATGGACCCCTAGAAACCAAGCTTTTGTGTACGATCCAGAACTTAACAAATGGACAAGCTTGGCCGCCATGCCTCCTATGAATGGAACCAATTATGGCGGCGTGACACACGCTGGGTTTGCTACCGACGGCACAGACGTGTATTTTGCCGGGGGCTACACCTCTAATTCATCCGGAACAGGACAGACTTTTGGAACCAAAGAAGCATGGAAGTATATAGTGGCAGAAAACCGGTATGTCCGCTTGCCCGATCTGCCGGTAATAATATCCTCGGGCCAACTGGAGTACATGAATGGTAAGTTGCACCACATTGGAGGGCATAATCAATCCAGAACAACTGATTTAGGAAGCCATTATGTACTGGATCTGGACAACCTAGGAGGAGGGTGGAAAACGCTGGCACCACTGCCTAACCCTACCAACCATGCGGCCACTATAGCTTACGAAGGGAAAATCTTTTATGTGGGCGGGCAGCACAACTTTGATGAGAACTCTGTACCACAAAAAGACCTCTATATCTTCAATCCAGCCACGAACAGCTGGACAAAGGGTGCTGATCTGCCTGTGCCGGCTGGCGCTACCGGAAGAGCGCACATTTCTTCTTCAATATTTGTGATGGGCAACCGTATCTTTGTTTTAGGAGGTGACATTATGCACGGAACCAACACCGATTTGGTGTCTGCCTATTCGCCCAATTCAAACTCCTGGGAAGCCCTCACTCCTTTACCCATAAAAATACGTGGGGGTGTAGCGGCTTCTTTAGGTGGGTTACTTTATTACACGGCCGGTTCTAACGCAGCAGGCACAACTTACAAAGGTAGCCCCAGTGGTGTTACTTCTTCACAGCAATCTGTTGGTTCCCTAACACTGATCAACGCTGACACAGAGCAGGATATACAGTTGCTTACCGATGGTGCTACTTTAAATTTAAGCACTCTTCCTACAAAAAATTTGAATATCCGCGCTAACACCAATCCTGCCACAGTAGGCAGTGTGGTGATGGAGTTAACCGGTGCACAAACAAAGTCGGTAACCGAAAGTATAGCCCCCTATGCACTGTTCGGCGACGATAACAAAGGGAATTACTATAGCTGGACCCCCGCTGTCGGCAATTATGCGTTAAAAGCTACACCTTATTCAGGCTCTAAAGGCACAGGTACGCCCGGCACAGCGCTTGTTGTAAACTTCTCCGTCACAAACCAGTCCACCCCCACACCTCAGGCAAGTAGCGAGATGATCAACTCTGGAGGCGGTCAGTATTCCGACAGCCAGTCGCGCACCTGGTCGGCTGACGCGAACTTCTCGGGAGGGGTGGCCGGCAGCAAGACCTTTGACGTGGCCGGCACCACGGACGATGCCCTCTACCTCAACTACCGCTACGCCTCCGGCGGTGCGCCCTTCAGCTACAGCGTGCCAGTGGGCGAGGCGGGCACCTACTCCGTCCGGCTGCACTTCGTGGAGCCCTACTTCGGGGCGCCCGGCGGCGGCGGCGGCGGGGCGGGCAAGCGCGTCTTCAGCGTGGATGCGGAGGGCCAGCGGGTGCTGAGCAATTACGACATCTTCGCCCAGGACGGGGCGGGCAAGGCCATCGTCAAGACCTTCGCGGGGATCTCCGTCACCGACGGCGTGCTCGACCTGCTCTTCTCCTCTACCAAGGACAATGCCATCGTCTCGGCCATCGAGGTAATTGCAGGTTCTACCATTACCCCGGTTTCCAAAACATTGCTGTTCACGCCTACTTCCTCCACAGTAGATCTGCCCATTGGGCAACAGAAGGAGTTAAAGGTAAACCTCAATAACTCAGATGAGGACCCGGTAACTGTAAAGCTGACAGCCACGGAGGGAACCGGTACAACAGCGCCAGGCTGGTTGCTTTTTGACGGAAAGACGATGTCGGCTTCCAATAACCTGAGTTATAGCCTGGGCTCAACCGGTAACGAGGTGCGTTTTACAGTGAACGCGTCTAATATGACAGCCGGTACATATACCGCTACGGTAGAGGCAAACGCTACCGGTTACAGTACAGCGCAACTGACGGTAACACTTGAGGTGGCCAGCTACCAGGAAAGCCTGCGCCCATACGTAACTGCTGTGCGCCCCGCGAATGGGGAAATAAGCGTTTCGCTGAGTAAATCTGTTTCAGTCGATGTGGCCTTCCCGAGCGGCAAGTCATTGGATGGGAACACCGTAAATACGGGTACTGTAAAACTGTACAAGGTAAACGGTACCCAGAAAACAGAAGTAGCCGGAACAGTGGTCAATTCAACTGCTGCCGGCGACGCCATTACCTTATCGGCAGCACTGGCTTTAAACACAAAGTATGAGTTTGCTATCAGCGACCTGGTGAAAGATGGGAATGGTTATGCCATGATGCCGTTTACGTCCAGCTTTACCACCATCAGCTCAACCAATGATGTTCCTACCGATCTGACGGGCGTAGCGTTTACAGAACAGATACTCGTGGACAGGGCTTTTGGTACCGATGGGTTCACCACACTGGTGATCGGGCCTGATAACCGGCTGTACGCAACCACCTCGGGCGGTAAGATAGAGCGCTGGGATATTAATGTTGACGGAACCCTTACCGGACACATAACCATATCTCCTTTTGGAGCTAACAGGCGTCTATTGATCGGGCTGCGTTTCGACCCATCTGCCTCTGCGGGAAATCTGGTGGCCTGGATCAGCCATTCTTCTCCTGAGTTTACCAATGCCACAGATTGGAGCGGGATAGTTTCGCGCATCAACCTGAACAGTCCCGCCTCCCCGCAATTAGTGGATTATGTGATAAACCTGCCGCGCTCTTATAAAGACCATGCCACGAACAGCATTGATTTCGGGCCCGACGGCGCGCTATACTTTATGCAGGGCAGCAACACCGCCATGGGAGACCCGGATGCGGCCTGGGGTTACAGGCCGGAGCACCTGCTGAATGCAGCGGTACTGCGACTGGATATTACAAAGGCACAGCAGCAAGCACTTCCGATAGACGCTAAAACAGAGGATGGGGGCAATTATAACCCAAAGGCCACCAACGCGCCACTCACGATTTACGCTACAGGGATCCGGAATGCCTATGACCTGGTGTGGCACACAAACGGTCAACTTTACGTGCCTGCCAACGGTTCGGCTGCGGGTGGGAACACACCATTCTTGAAGTCGGGAAGCATATGGTCTAACGGGCAGGTGTATACCGGCCCGGATGTGCCGGCCATGCTGGATGTGCGGTCTACTCAAAGCGACTACCTTTTCAGGATCAGCAAAGGAGGCTACTACGGGCACCCCAACGTGTTACGCAACGAGTATATCTTAAACGGTGGCAATCCGACTTCCGGTGTGGACCCGGGCGAGATTACCTGGGTGGTGAATGGAAAAACATATGGCTATCCTGTCGGTACACCGAAAGAGCCGAACCATAAGGGATGGGCTTACGATTTTGGCTTGAACAAGTCCCCAAATGGTGTTATTGAGTACAAAAGCAGTGCTTTTGGCGGGAAGTTGAAAGGAAAGCTCCTGGTTTGCCGCTTTAGCGGAGGAGACGATATCATGGTGCTGGAGCCGGGAGGAAGTAATTTTGATATTATCAGGGCCACAGAGGGCAGTGATGTTCCGGGCTTACGGCGCCCTTTTGCTAACCCATTAGATATAGTAGAGGATACGCGCAACGGGAACTTGTATATTTCAGAGTACTTTGACGGCAGCGGATCCGGACAACCACGCATCACCTTATTAAAAACAGGTCAGGCCGATTTGCCTGTTCAGAAAACTAGCAGCCTGATCAATGCCGGCGGCGGGCAGTATACGGATACACAGTCACGCATCTGGTCAGCCGATGCGGGCTTTACAGGTGGCATAACTGCTACCAAGTCGTTTGACGTGACTGGTACCGCCGATGATGCGCTTTACCTAAACTATCGTTACGCCTCAGCCAGCGCTCCATTTAGCTACAGCATACCCGTAAGCGAAGCAGGTACCTATACAGTCAGGCTGCACTTTGTAGAACCTTACTTTAAAAGATCGGGCGCACGGGTGTTTAATGTGGATGTGGAGGGCAAGCAAGTGCTGAGTAACTTCGATGTGTATGCCCAGGTAGGCTTTGGAAGCGCCTTGATCAAGACGATTTCGGATGTGACCATTAACGATGGTGCCCTAGATATTTCGTTTGCCTCAATGAAAGACAATGCCATTATTTCCGCTATTGAGTTGCTAAAAGTTGTCAGCACGCCTTCCGCAAACCTGATCAACTCTGGAGGCGGTCAGTATTCCGACAGCCAGTCGCGCACCTGGTCGGCTGACGCGAACTTCTCGGGAGGGGTGGCCGGCAGCAAGACCTTTGACGTGGCCGGCACCACGGACGATGCCCTCTACCTCAACTACCGCTACGCCTCCGGCGGTGCGCCCTTCAGCTACAGCGTGCCGGTGGGCGAGGCGGGCACCTACACCGTCCGGCTGCACTTCGTGGAGCCCTACTTCGGGGCGCCCGGCGGCGGCGCGGGCGGGGCGGGCAAGCGCGTCTTCAGCGTGGATGCGGAGGGCCAGCGGGTGCTGAGCAATTACGACATCTTCGCCCAGGACGGGGCGGGCAAGGCCATCGTCAAGACCTTCGCGGGGATCTCCGTCACCGACGGCGTGCTCGACCTGCTCTTCTCCTCTACCAAGGACAATGCCATCGTCTCGGCCATCGAGATTTCAAAAGGCACCGCTCCTAATCCGGGAGAGGATACCACGCCACCTGTGGTGAGTGTGCAGTTAACCGGTACACTGCAGTCGGCGGGGGTATATGCGAACGAGGTAACCATCAGTGTGAATGCTTCAGACGAGGGTGGCTCAGGTCTTGCTTCCGTCCAGTATAGCCTGAACGGGGCGGCGTTCACAACTTATTCTACACCGCTCAGGCTCACGCAAAATGGCAATTATACCATACAGGCAAAGGCTACGGACAAAAGTAATAACCAAACCACCACGGCTATTACCAGTTTCAAGATCGTTACCTCTACTCAAAGTAACACCTATATGGTGCTTGAGAACAGTGATGGTTTCCCAGCAAATGACAGGCTTTCCTTCTCGTTGATACAGACGCCGTGGCGCAGGACAAACGATGACGGAACCTTTACGCCTTACAATGAGAACCACAATAAAGTTAACTTGAAAATAGTAAACAGAGGCCAAAATTCTTTATTGATCAGCAGCCTGGTTTTATCGAACACGGCAGGTTGGAAGATAGATCAGTTAAATGGCCAGCCCTACAGTGGCGCTGCATTACCTTTAAGTATAAGCCCGGGTAGTTCGGCACTAGCTACTATCGAGTTTATTGCAAAAGACCAGGCTACCAGGGTCAAGGTACTCAACGATACACTATTTATCCGATCTAACGACGACAGAGCGCCTTATAAAAAGGTAGTGCTGCATGGCTTGTGGCAGAAACAGGGCGAGGGGAATTATGAACCCTATGCAAAGGAAATCATCAGCGCCTTTGGCTTCAAGACGAACGTAGGGTTTAATCACGACGATGGGGTAATTGATGGGGAGAGCGTTGTGCCTAACTCGGATGAGATAGAAACCCCATTCTTTGTGCGTGCTGATGCGAGTAAGCCGGTAACTGTAGTACAAATGGCCGCCTACCATGGCTGTTGCTCCGCCACGGAAACCATTCAGCGCTACGACAAGGTGTCTAAAACGAACGTCACCCTGTTTTCGCATAATCCGCTGGATGGGCAATCGTTACTCCCAAGGAAAAGCGGTTCCTCCACGTTACTGGCGCAGGCAACTTTTTCCCCTACAGCCAACACCGCCAACCCAAGTGCAGCGTTTGGTTTAAAAGTTAATAAGCAATACACAGAGCGTTCCAGGAATGCGGGAGGTAAAATCGGCCTTAGGATCTGGAAGGCGCGCGATAACAACGGCAATGTGATACCGGACACTTACATCATTGGCCAGGATTACATTGGAGCAGAGTTCACCAACTACGATTACCAGGATAACATTTACTACATAAGTAACGTGAGGCCTGAAACGGGTTCTGTTAATTATCCTGTGCTTACGGCAACGCCTTCGGCGGCTAACCTGGGCGCTGTGGTGATAGGTTCCAGCAAAACAGCCACAGTAAAGCTGTCGAATGCAGGCAGCTCCGGCGACCCAATGGTGGAGATCAAAAGTGCGTACATTGTGGGGCCAAACGCAGACGAATTTAGCGTTTCAGGCGTCGGGGCCACCACCTTGCCAACCCAAAACTTTATTAACGCCACGGTTAGGTTCCAGCCCAAGAGCCAGGGAATTAAGAATGCGGCCCTGATGGTGTCCTTTAACCGTTCTGATTCGCCGCTTCGTATTCCGCTCTATGGAATCGCCGATAATTCGTCGTCGATTATAGCGGCTGTGAAAAGGATAAAAGGTGGTTCTGATGCCGCAGTAACCATTGGTGGTGTTACCTGGGAGGCTGACGGAGCCTACCGGCAGGGGTCCGTCAGGTTGGATAAGCAGGTTGTAGCCGGCCCTATCTCCAGCACCGACGACGATATTTTGTACCAAACTTACCTATCCGCTGCAACGGATCTGGCTGAGACACGCTATGCCATCCCATTGCCAAATGGCAGTTACTGGATCAGGATGCACTTTGTAGAGAATTATTTCCCGGCCACAGGCGCCAGGGTGTTTCATACTACAATCGAAAATCAATTGATGCTGCCTAATTTGGATATTCACAGCGAAGTTGGGTATCGATCGGCTTTAGTGAAGGACTTTCTGGTGGACGTGGCTGATGGAAATTTAAGCATAAAATATAACCCCACCGTTAACCGTTTAGCCCTGGCAGGCCTCGAGATTTACAAAGCCTCCCTGAGCGCCTCCGGTGTCAGTACGGTAAGTATAGCCGAAAATGATTTGTTAACCGGCCACGAAAGAAGTGTATTAGTACACCCGAACCCTTCTAAGGCGGGGGAGAGGCTTTTTGTGGAGGTGCTGAACTTTGACGAAGAAGAAGCGGTGAACTTGGCCGTTTATGATATGGCAGGCCGTTTCATCACATCCTTTGATACTGTAACCAATGCACAAGGCAGCTACCGTAAGGAAGTGGAGATGAGCAAACCCTTAAGCCGGGGTATCTATCTGATCCGGGTAACCGCTGCATCCGGCAATATTTCCACCAAGTTAGTTGTAAACTGATAAAATAGGGGGTAGTGGCCTGCAGAAATAGCGTTTCGTCGTTATCTGCAGGCCACTTTATTGCCAACAAGTTGTGTGATCAAATCCTGCACCCTGCAATCGAGTCCTGTAAAACTAACCCTACATCAGTAACAAAAAGCATTGTTTTGTACGATACGCATAATGTTTATAAACATTAGAAAGCCATGGCCGTACATAATTCTGAAAATTCGTTAGGTTTTTGATTCATGGGTGTGTTAAAAATTACATCACTTTTTTTTCTCATAATACTTCTTCATACGGCCTTTTGCTGTACGCAGCGTAAGGCTCCCCCGGTGCTTTCAGGTAATAAGCAGCCATTTGAAATGTATGTATTTCCTGACAGGTATGGGGCAGAAACTATGCAGCATTTGAGGCAAAATGGCTTCAAAGTTGCTCAGATTCTTACAAATGGTGGCATTTCCGATCCAAACGATAATTCCATCATTTCTCCTGCTGCAATCAACAGGTTTTTAAAGCGGGTTTTTCCTGATTCTTTAAGTACAGACATCCTGGTTGTAGATTGGGAAACGAGTACATTTAAAGACTTGCGTACTTATCCTGCCTCTGATCGCCGCTTTAAGTTTGCAGAGAACCAGTTCCTTAACTTGATCAGTACAATTAAGAAATCACGGCCAAACCTACAGGTGGGTATTTACGGTGTTCCTTTCCAGGGGTGGAGAAGCTGGCAAAGAGAAAATTACAATGCTCCCGGCAAATTAGATAGTTTAATAGCACAGGTCGATTTTATCAGTCCCTCACTTTATTTACCTTATGCAGATGAAGAGGTGGGGCGCCCCAGGGTAAGGGAATACCTGCGGGATAACCTGGATATGGCACTGGGTCTTGGGATGAAGTATAATAAACCGGTTATGCCTTTCTTCTGGCACCGCATACACCCTGCAAACGATACGTACGGACATGCCATTATGACGCAGGATGCCTTTGCGGAGTACATCAATTTCATTGCAACCCATACGTTGAATAATTACGGTTCTAGTGGGGTTTTGCTATGGGATGATGGGCGTAAAAATGTGCGCTTGAGTCATTTAGAGGGCGTTGATGGCTGGCTAAATGGAAAGGTGGAAGATGCCACAACCTATGATGCCATGATCGTAGAGATGACTGATTCAGCACTGAGTAAGGTGCAGTTGAAAAGAGATACGTTTCGATCAGAACACAAGTAAATGGCTGTAAGTGTTTCCTGGCCTGCCTGTTCGCTTTTACAGCAAATTGTAGGTCAACAGTCTACGCCACTTTTTAAATAGGCAACCTGCAGCTGCAAAATTTCATTAATCAATAGCTATAAAAAACATATTTGCTTTATGAAGATACTTTACTTTTATCAGTTATTCTCAACTCCTAAAGGGGCCTGGGGCACCCGCGTGTATGAGTTCACGCGAAATTGGGTGGAACAGGGCCACGAGGTAACGGTTGTTTCCAGTATTTACAGTAAATCAGATTTAAAAGCTACCCAGCTTGTAGAGGATCAATATTTTGAAGGTATCCATGTAAAGGTTCTGAATATCTCCCTCGATAACAAACAACCCTTTTACAAGCGTGTTTGGTCGTTCTTACAGTACGCTGTTCTGTCATCTTATTATGCCTTGACCTTGCCGGCTGATGTAGTGATTGCTTCCTCCGGACCACTAACGGTAGGTATTCCCGGGCTGCTGGCCCGCTATGTAAGGGGGCGGAAACTTGTTTTCGAGGTGAGGGATCTCTGGCCATCGGGCGCAGTTGAATTAGGCATCCTTAGAAACCCACTCTTGAAAAAGCTCAGTTTCTGGTTCGAGAAGCTGTGTTACAAAGCATCGTCCTACATTGTTACCTTGTCTCCGGGCATGACCCAGGATATTCAAAAACGGTATGTGCTGTCTAACATCGATAATGTTACCAATGCGGCTAACATTAAACTGTTCAGTACGCCGGCTCCATTTCCAAAAAGTGGTTTTAAGGAGACCAGTTACGCTATTTATACAGGTAACATTGGCATGGCAAATAACTCTTACTGGTTATTCGATGCTGCCAAGGAACTCTTGAAACTTGGCCGAAGTGATATAAAGATCGTGCTGATAGGAGAGGGGCAACAGAGGGAAGAACTCGAGGCTAAGGCCAGAAGAGAAGGGGTAGAGAACTTCATGCTTTTAGGGTTAATGCCAAAGGAACAACTCATCGGATACCTGCAGCACGCCTTTGTGTCTTTAGTTGCCTTTAAAGGAGCGCCAGTGCTGGATACCTGCTCTCCGAATAAGTTTTTTGAGTCGTTGGCGGCAGGGGTTCCCCTAATACAGAGTACACAAGGGTGGATGAAGGAGTTCGTGCAGCACCATCAGGTTGGCTATACCGTTGATCCAGATAATGCGGTAGCGCTTGCAAACAAACTGATTTGGATGAAAGATAATCCTGAAAGTTTGTTGCACATGCGCTTAAACGCATCAGCAGTAGCCAAAAAATACTTTGACAAGGACTTCTTAGCTAACAAAATGCTCAATATACTGGAAAAGGTGCATGCCTCGCCTTTCAGTAGTGCAAGAGTCTTCATGCCTATGGCACAGGGCAACCTGGCGGAACAGTCAAGCTAACACAGGACTTCTGCAAGCATCTCTAAAACGTAAATAAAAAAAGAGAAGCACATGTTACATGTATTTCTCTTTTTTTTAACGAATCATTGCCGGCGTTCCTTGTACGCGGCCTAATCAAAAAACGACTATACTCTTCTTCATAATGGCAAATGCCCTACCCAATTGAAATACAGCCTTGCCTTTTACATCTTAATATCCGTTGCTTTGATACGCATATTTTCTGTGATTAAACCCAGAATCATTTCAAAAAAGTTTAGGGTATAAACGTAACTATTCTAATGCTTGCACTGCTATATATAATTATTGTATTTATTTAAAGGTTATTCACTTATTCAATGCAGGCTTTAACTAAATAAATTTTAGCGTTTATCAAACATGATTAAAATAATATTTAAATAAAATTAAAAAAGATTACACACAATTGAAACTTAGACGTATACATTTAATATATTGGATAATGCTAATATCTGCAGCTCTATATAAAATATAATATATATATAATATCATAGTTTAAATTGTTTGTATAATGGATATATTTTTACCCGCAAGAAGCATCCACAAAAGTCTTCTCTTTAGGCAACCCGCACCTAAGGACTACAGTGTTAAGCGTAAGAAATGCCTCATTGTTCACCCTGGAGATATAGCGTCTGACTTTATAAAGGAACCAGGGCTGTCTAATTATTACACCATCGACTTTTGGGATGGGAAAAGAAACACGAGTTTTTCTTCTACAGCCTACGACATTGTTCTATTAGACCCGAGTTCTAACATTACGTTAGATAACGCCCAGCTAAAACACATCAACAACCTGCGGGTAAACCAGGTGAGTGTATACAACTTGGCCTCATTTCACGAGAACTACACTAAGCGCATCCCTCTGGTACATTTTAATACCTGGCTCATAAACAGTGATATGTTCTTTGTGAGCTCACGCAAAGCCTTCATAACTCAGAAAAGAGTAATTGACATAATGGTAAGTCTGCTGCTTGCACCCCTGGCGTTATTACTGGTTTTGTTAGCCATCGTGTTGATCAAAAGTACATCTGCCGGACCTGCCTTCTTTATTCAGAACCGGGTCGGGATGAGGGGCCGGACGTTTAAGATCTTTAAACTCCGAACGATGGTTCATCAGCAGGAAAACCTGGGCCACACCGTGGTAAATGATGCCAGGATTACCGCTGTGGGACGCATACTACGCAAAACCAAGATTGATGAACTCCCGCAACTCTTTAACATCTTGTGCGGGCATATGAGCCTGATTGGCCCCAGGCCAGAGCGGGAAGAGATAGTGGCAACACTAGTTGAAAGTGCACCATATTACAACCTGCGCCACTCCATAAAACCAGGTGTTACAGGTTGGGCACAGGTAAATTTTCCAACAGCCACCCCTGAGCATAACTTACAAAAGCTGGAATACGACCTGTTTTATGTGAAAAATGCGTCTTTGGCTTTAGATTTTAAAATTATTCTGGAAACAATTCGGGTAGTATTTACTATGAATAGCCTGTAAGATTAACCAGAACACACTTCCCTAAATGAACTATTAAGTAAATTTAATATCCATGCATTCCTGTCACTGACAGGAGTGCATGGCTCAAGTTTTTTGGACCTTAAAATTTCACCTTAACCTAAAAACGAAAAAGTATGAAACGCACTCTCCCTATCATTTTTTTATTGCTGGTCTTATTGGCTTCTTGTAAGGATAAAGATCCTGAACCGGTTGAAACGCAAGCCAGGTATGTTGTGGAAGTTAAAATGCAAAGCAAAGAATCCGACGGAAAAATAGTTATTAACCCACAGAATGCCATCGTGTACATCTGGGGTGCCGAGAACCGAAGTTTTGATGTAAGCCAGTCCGGAACCGACATTTATCTGGGCTATGCTTACGATGCGAAGTCAGGCAATAACAGAACAGCCGAATATGGATCTGTAGGACCTAGAATGGACGAAAAGATTGAGCCCGGCCGCTACTTTATATATGTGCTGCTACCTAAATCTTCAGGCCAGAACAGTCTTGCCAATTCGTATACTTACTTTGATGTAAAAGCAGGCGAAACGCTCTCTATGAAAAAGATATTCAGCTATAACATCAAGGCAGGAGAAAACGAGCCGTGGGATAAGAACAAATAAAAGGAGCTATCTTAAAGGAAGTAATGGGTAAAGACAGTTCATGACCCCGATCTGTCTTTGCCCATTTCTTGTTTGAAGAGCAGGAGCAGGAAACTGGGATAAACGATCAGGAGCAAGGGCAAGCCCAGCACAAAGCCCCCGATCACAGCAATGGCGAGTGGCTGGTGCAACTGCGCACCCGTACCGATGCCAAAGGCAATAGGCATTAAAGCGATGATGGCACCCAGGGCCGTCATCAGTTTGGGACGCAGGCGCGTGGAAATGGCATAGGTTACAGCCTCATCCGGGGCGTGGTTCGGGAGGGATTCCCGGAACTGCAGGAAGGTGAAAATGGCATTTTCGGCAATGATGCCGATGATCATGATGATGCCGGTATAACTGCCTACGTTGAGCGCGGTCTGCGTAAAAAGCAGGGCCAGCAGACTACCGGTAATACCCAATATGGCAATGCCTAAAATAAGCAGGGCCACGCGCATATCCCGGAACAGGAAAAGTATAACCGCAAACACCAGCAAGACGGCCGTGGAAAGTATCAGCAGCAGTTCGTTAAACGATTGTTGTTGCTCCTTGTAGGCCCCTCCGTAACTGATGTGGTAGCCCTGCGGCAAATTAACCGAGCTTTTGATTTGCCGCTGTATATCATGCATTACACTGCCCAGGTCGCGCCCCTCCAGGCGCGCCGTAACAGGTATCATCGTCTGCAAGTTCTCCCGCTCTACCTCAGCCTGACCCGAGGTTACCTTTACTTCGGCCAGCGTGCCAATTTGCCTGAGTTGCCCGGATGGTAAAAATACCCGTGTACTCCTGAGTTGCTCAATAGAGTTTGCTGCAGCCCGGGGGTACATCATCCGGATGTTGGTCTGCTGCTCTTTCTCGTAAATGGCCCCGACCACGCTTCCTTCCATTTGTACCTGTAGTTGGTTCTGCAAGTCAGCCGGGGTGAGGTTAAACTGCGCCAGCCGCTGGCTGTTGGGCAAAACCTCCACCGACGGACCCGCAATGGTGATGCCGTTGAATACGTCGGCTGCGCCTGGAACATGTGCAGTAATGGCGGCCACTTGCCGGGCCAGTTGCTGCAGCCGCTGCTGGTTGTCGCCATAAATTTTGATCTCAATAGGCTGGGTGGAGCTCATCAGGTCGCCGAGCATATCGCCGATCACCTGTCCGAAGTCCACCTGAAGCGCAGGCTGAGTAGTTTCCACGTAATGTCGGATCTCATCAATCACGTCATCGGAGGTACGGCTGCGTTCTTTTTTGAGTTGGATGAGGTAGTCGCCACTGTTAGGCTCTGTGATAAAAAAGCCCATTTGCGTGCCTGTAAGGCGGGAATAACTGGCCACTTCCGGAATCTGCGTGATCTTGCTTTCTACCGCCTGCAGCATCCGGTCCGTTTCCTGCAACGAGGTTCCGGGCGGCGAAGTATAGTCAAGCACAATCGAGCCTTCGTCCATTTCCGGCAGAAATCCGGTTTCTAGATAAGGAAACGCCAGAAAACTACCCACCAACAACAAAACCACAAACACCACACTCAGCACTGGCCGATGAATAAAGAAGGTGATCCAGCGGCGTGAGCGGCTTGCCTCTGCCGGGGCAGCAGGTTTAATAGTATGCTTCCCGCGTGAAAGCAACAGGTAAATAACAGGCAAACCCAACCAGGTAATGAAAAAGGAGCAGGCCAGTGTGATGATCATGGTGTTGGCCAGGATCTTAAAGTAGGCGCCGGCCACACCGCTCAACAGCACAAACGGGAAAAAGATGACGATAGTGCTCACCGAAGAACCCACCATGGCCGGAAAAAGATAGCCAATAGACTTGGAAAGGAGTTTTCTAGTGGGGGTTTCCGGATGCTCCTCGTGGGTGCGGTGGATCTGCTCCACCACCACAATAGCATCGTCTATGATCAGGCCAATAGATGCCGCGATGGCCCCCAGCGTCATAATGTTCAGGGTATAGCCCAGCACATACAGCACCACCAGCGAGAGCGCCAGCGTGATCGGGATGGTTATCAGGATAACGGCACTGGACTTAAAGGAGCGCAGGAAAATAACGGCTACCACAATGGCCAAAAGCAGACCGATGAGCAAACTGTCGCTGACGCTCCGAATGGAGTCTGCCACAAAATCACCTTGCACATAGTATGGCTTCAGCGTAACACCCCGGGGCAGGATGGTGGCATTCAGTTGCGCCACCTTGTCCTTCACTGCAGCCGAAACATCCATCAGGTTGGCGGTTGGCTGTTTAAGCACGGCTACAAGCACTGCACTTTTGCCATTTGCGTTTACCCGTACATACTCCACCTGTTCGGCAATGCGTACCCTGGCCAAATCCCTAAGCCGCACCAACCGCACACTGTCGTTGCTCACCACGAAGTTCTCCAGTTCTTCCCGGTTCCGGATTGTTGCGTCGGTTACTGACAAGTATAGCCGGTTGTAATCGGATAGGTAGCCATTGCTCTGGATAAAGTTGGAGCTGCTGAGCGCATTTGCTATCATAGCGGGGGTAATGCGTAGTGTCTGCATGGCTTCGGGCTCCAGTTCCACGCGGTATTCTTTGGTCTTGCCCCCTGTTACACGCACATCTGCCACACCGCCAGCCTGCGACAGGAAGGGCTTAATCGTGTACAGGGCCAGGTGATTCAGTTCGATCGGGTTCATGCCGGGGCCATCGAGCACATAGCCTTGCACCAGAAGTATGCTGGGATTCATTTTCTCTACATTAATCGAGATGCCTGCCGGAAGCTCATTCTGCACTTGGTTTATAGCCGATTCCACCTGCTGCTTGCTCAGGTCGATGTCAGCATTCCAGTCCATGAAAGCCGAGATCTCGCAACTTCCCCGGCTGGTAACGCTACGGATCAGTTTTAGCCCCGGCACCCGTTTTATTGCGTTCTCCAGCGGCTTGGTCACCGTTACCATCATGGTGCTGACTGGCTGCAGCCCTGTATCGGCGATCACCTTTATTTTAGGGAACGTTACTTCCGGGAAAAGTGAGGTTTGCAGCTGTGTGTACGAATACATGCCAGCTAGCAGGATAATGGCCAGCACCACCGCCACGGGGCTTTTAAAGCTTACAAAGAAGTTCTTCATTCAGGCTGTCTGTTTTGAACTGTAACATAGGCCGTATCTGGCAGGCCATAGTTGCCGGATATAAGGATGCGGTCAGTAGGAGCAAAAGAAGGAGTGATGATCTCTACCTGGCGTTCGGTGATGATGCCTGTAGTAACAGGCACTTTCACAGCGGTGGTGTCATTGATCAGTTTCATGACCCAGTATTTGTCCAGAGTTTCGTTGGTGAGCATGGCTTCCTTGCGGAGCACCTGTGTATGTGATTTTTCGTGTTTAATGAGCTGCACGATCGCCTGCAGATTCTCCGGAAGGATGTCGTTCGTTTGAGGCGTGATTACAAACTGCTGGGTTTGTGCCGCAGCGTTCATGCTGGAGAGTTTGGCCGTAACAGTGCCCCGAAGCCGGGTGGAATCAGGTAACAGGATGCGCACCTCTTTGCCAATAGCAGTGTACTGGTTCAATTCAAAAGGAACGTTCACCAGAAAAACATAGCTGCTCAGCTCCGAAATAACGGCCAGTTGTTCGCCGTCATTCACATAGTCGCCGGCCTGGTGGTTCAGCTCTAGCACTACACCCGAGGCAGGCGCTTTCACCGTGATCATGCCATTAAAACTCAGGTTGGGATTTTTGGTCATAAGGTCGCCCAGCACCTGTGCCTCCTTGGTTTGCAGAGAGAAGAGTGGCGTGCCGGCTTTCACCTGCGCGCCAGGCTTTACATATACTTTTTTAATGTAGCCATCCGTGGCGGCTTTCAGCACGTTCTTTTGCTGATACGAAGAGATGGCGTTCAGTTCCACGGTCTCTTGCAGCGGTTCGCTGGATATTGCGGTAACCGTAACGGGTGTCTTTACGATTATTTCCTCCTCCTCTGCCAACGGCTTGTCCGTAGGGGAAATGCAACCTGCCAGCAGCAGGAAGATCAGAAGGAGGCAGGAAAATGGCGGTTGTCTCATTTTAGGTTGTTGTATTCGTTCACGATCTGGAAGCGGTTGATCTCAGCCTGCACCAGGTTATTTTGCATTTCGGCATAATTAGCGATAACCAGTATATAGTCGGTGAAGCGCACCAGCCCTGCGGCAAGTTCCAGGCGGTACATTTTCAGCAGCTGCTGCTGGCTGTCCAGTTGCTCCTGTATGTCCTGAAGCAGCCGGTCGGTGGTCGTGAGCTGCTCATTTAACTGTCTGCGGAGCATGCGGTACTGGTTCAGGTAAAAGTCGCGGTATTTTTCCCGGCTCTGCTCTGCCAGGGCTATTTTCTGGTACTCAAGCCGCCGCTGGCCCCCATCATAAAGGGGAACCGAGAAACTCAGGCCTGCGCTTGCGCCCAGGTGCTGCGGTATACCCTGGGGTGTAGTGGCCATCATGCCGCCATCGGCAAAGGCAGACAGTTTATAGCGGTAGTTCAGGTCTGCCTGCCGCCTGTTTAAGGCAATTTGCAGGCTATCTACTTTAAACTTCAGTAAAGTGGGGGTAGCCATCAAAAGGTCCTCTACTTCAATTTCGGGTGCTTGTAGTTCCACCAAACCGGTATCCACCACGCCGCATAAAATGCGCAGGCCGTTCAAGTCGAACCGGTACTGTATGCTGGCCTGTCGGTAGGCAATAGCCTGTGCCTTTAGGTTGATGCTCAGGTTCAGGAAATCGGTTTGCAGGTATACTCCTTGTTGCACCAGCTTGCGTAAGGCGGGCTCCTCCGCCTTTAAAATGCCCAGCACCTGCTGGCTGAACTGCATCTGCCTGTAATCGGCGTAGGTGGTGATGTACTGGGCCGTGATCAGGCGCTTAAGGTCCTGGGCCTCCAGCCTTCTCTGCGCGGCCAGCGACTGGTTGAGCAGCCGTATGTTCTCCAGCTGCACGTTGCGGGCCTTTCGGCTAAAAAGGTCCTGCGACACGCGCACCACCCCTGAATAGTCACCCCCGTTCGTAACCGCTTCATCGTAACCAAAGTGTTTGGTAACAGGTGCTTCCATGGCAGTGGCAGTTACGTTTACCTGTGGCCCGAAGCTGGCGTATACTTTCAGGCTATCGATGAGGTTGGACTGCTGCTGGTACCGGAAGTCCTGTAGCAGCGGACTGTTGTTCAGGCCTTTTTCCAGGTAATAGGAGAGGTTATGTGTTTGGGCAGATGTCAGGTTAATGCAGGCGAGCAGCAGGAGTATAATGATGAAGTTCGCTTTTGGCATATAGAGACGTATAAAACGGAGTTTATTCGTTTACTATAGCTGTAAACGCAGATGATGCCCAGATGGGTTATCTTTTAATTAGTACTCTATTACCTGCTACCGAAAACATTAACTAAAAGCAATCAAGCGAGGAAAAAATATTTACTCTGAAACCAGAAATACAAAACAAACGGCACCTTAATATATGGATGATGGGATACTTTAAAAGTTGAACATTTCAAGCTCTGAGCCCGGCCTCTGTTTTCTCTTTTTCTAACGCTGATCTAAGCAAAATAACTGCTTGATTTATCCTGATTATGCCTGATTTGCTCGAAGAAAGGGTGGGTTTAAAATTTTACCACAAGCCTGTTTTGAGGCGTAAATTACAGATTATAAATAAGTTGTAGTGAATAGTAGTATAAGTATACTGAATAACGTATATAAAAATATGGAGTATGGGTGTTAACATTAAGTTTTTTACATGTTTTAGGCACCTATTCACTTAAGTATTCGTAAAAAATACTGATCTACATTTACAAACCCTTAAAATAATACAACGATGGTAGTCGATAATTACCGTCCCGCCCCGCAGGATGAAATCGGGCAGAACGCAAAGAGAAAGCGGAAGTCGGTCATCAAATGGACACTGCTTGCTTTGCTTTTCCTTGGTATTGGTATCGTAGTGGCCGCCTTGTTATACGAGATACAAACTTCGAGATTACAGGCCCGGGAAATTTCACGTTTTGCTGCCACCTTAACCTATCACGTGGAGCCAGGTCCCAGCAATGCCCTGGTGTACCCACAGAGCGGTCCATTTGATAAGCGATTGGGCTATGCCCAGCTGCCGGAGATGTTGGACCGGGTACAGGCACGGGGCATGCAAATAACTTACCAGTCACGTTTCTCGCCTGCTCTGATCAACTACGCTTCCTACGGCCTTTTTACGCCCTATCCCGAAAAAATACAGACAGGGCTCGCTATTTCCGACAGCCGGGGAGAACCCTTGTACCAATACAGCTACCCTCGCCGTGTTTACCCGTCTTTTGAAGCTGTGCCACCCCTGCTTATAAAATCTCTGCTCTTTATCGAGAACCGCGAGCTACTGGACACCGCCAAACCCTACATGAATCCAGCTGTTGACTGGGCCCGTTTTACAAAGGCGTCCATGCACCGGGCCGGCGAAATGATGGGCCTGGATTACCAGACTATTGGGGGCAGCACACTGGCTACCCAGATCGAGAAATTCCGCCATTCGCCGGGCGGTATAACACTGGGTGCCCGCGAGAAGATACAGCAGATGGTTTCGGCAAGCGTGCGCGCTTACCAGGCCGGACCAGAAACCCTGCCTTCCCGAAAAGACCTGGCCCTTTCTTATGTAAACCTGGTGCCTCTGTCGGGTGCGCCGGGCTATGGCGAGGTGCATGGCATTGGTGATGGTCTGTATGTGTGGTTCGACTCCGACCCGGAAGCGGTAAACCAATTACTTAACTTACCCGATGAGCAGGCCAAAGGTGATACCCTGCTGGCTAAAGGACAGGCGCTGCGCCAGGTACTTTCCCTGATGATCGCCCAACGCAGGCCGTCTTTCTACCTGGGTAACAACGGACACAAGGAGTTAAACCGGCTAACCGGCGGTTACCTCCGACTGCTGGCCCAGAACAACTACATCAGCCCGGCGCTGCGCGATGCGGGTCTGGCCCGGCCAGTTGAATTCCGCAACTTCAGTATTAACCCGGCTGTTGCCCCAAAAGACAAGAACAAAGGCGCCCTAATTGCCCGAACCCACTTATCGAGCTTACTGGGCAAAACACTGTATGACCTGGATCGGATGGACCTGTCTGCCACCGCTACCCTTCAAGGCGACCTGCAGCAACAGGTTACAACTTACCTCAATAGCCTGCGCAACCCTGATTCTGCCAGCGCAGCCGGCGTGATCGGCGAGCGCATGCTTTCCCCGAGCCGCACCAAGGCGGTGCTGTATAGCTTTACCTTATTTGAGCGTACACCCAACGGAAACGAGGTGCGGGTGCAAACCGATAATACCGACCAGCCTTTTGACATAAATGAGGGCAGTAAACTGGAGTTGGGCTCCACGGCTAAAATGCGCGTTCTGATCACCTACCTCGAAATTGTCTCGGAGGTGCACCAGCGCTATGCAGGCCAGTCAGCTGCAGATCTTAAAAAGGCCCTTTCTGGACCGCACGATAATCTGAGCCAGTGGGTACTACAGTATCTGGCAACGGCAAAGGACAAAAGCCTGAAGGCCACCCTGGAGGCTTCATTGGAGCGCCGGTACTCGGCCAGCCCGTATGAGGCTTTTTTTACCGGGGGCGGCAGGCATTACTTTCATAATTTCCGGAACGAGGACAATGGCAGAAGGCCTACGGTTCGGGAGGCGTTTCAGAAATCCATCAACCTGCCTTTTGTGCGTATCATGCGCGATGTGGTGCGCTACACCACCTACCAGCAGGTAGCCGATATGCCCAGACTGCTGGCCAACGATGGAGAGCCAAGACGCCGGGAATACCTGGAACGGTTTGCTGACCGAGAGGGCAAAGTATATCTCCGTAAGTTCTGGCGTAAATACAAAGATCTTTCAGAAGCAGAAAGGTTGGAAAAGTTGCTTGCAGGACTCTACCAGGACGAAGTGCGTCTGGCGGTGGTGCACCGTTTTCTGTACCCGCACACCGACCTAAAGGATTTTGATGCCTTCCTGCGCCATCGGCTACCCAAAGCACGCATCACCCCGGATCGGGTGCAGGAACTGTACGAACGTTACGGACCGGAGGCCTACTCGTTGTCTGACCAGGGCTACATTGCGCGCACCCATCCTCTGGAGCTATGGCTTTTACAATACGAGCTGGCACAGCCCGATGCGAAATGGGCAGAGGTGGTGGAGGCCAGCCAGGCACAGCGCCAGGATGTGTATACCTGGCTGTTCAGAACGCGCCATAAAAATGCGCGCGACTCCCGGATCCGGACAATGCTGGAGCTGGATGCCTACCAGGACATCCAGAAGAGGTGGGAGCGGCTGGGCTATCCGTTCGGCCAACTGGTTCCTTCCTTAGCTACCGCCCTGGGCTCTTCCGGCGACCGCCCCGAAGCGCTTGCCGAACTGATGGGTATTGTGATGAACGATGGCGTGCGCCTGCGCACGGTACGCATCGATGCCCTGCATTTTGCCAAGCTCACTCCCTACGAAACTTCCCTGAACTGGAAACCGCTGCAAACGAGCC
Organism: Pontibacter sp. GD13; assembly: GCF_058216355.1. Taxonomy (NCBI): domain Bacteria; kingdom Pseudomonadati; phylum Bacteroidota; class Cytophagia; order Cytophagales; family Hymenobacteraceae; genus Pontibacter; species Pontibacter sp. GD13. The sequence goes on along the minus strand of NZ_JBYZMQ010000001.1, from coordinate 360,603 downwards.
AGGTAATGGCCCCAGAAATAGCCGCAGTAGTGCGGCAGGCCCTCACAGAAGTAGTGGATGTGGGAACCGCCCGCCGCCTTCAGGGTGGGTTCACCAAACCTGATGGCACTGCCTGGCTGATGGGCGGTAAGACGGGTACCGGCGATAACCGAAGCTATACCTTGAGCGCGCAGGGCTACAGGGTGGCATCCCGAACTATTAACCGGACCGCTACTTTTGTCTTCTTCCTGGGCGAGAACCACTTTGGAACCCTGACGGCCTTTGTGCCCGGCCGTGAAGCAGCTGATTTCGGGTTTACCTCCTCGCTACCGGTGCAGGTGCTCCGCGGTATGGCACCCATCCTGGAGCCTTACCTGGATATGAAAGACAGCCCGCTACATCCGACCCCTCCCCCCACGATGCCTGCACAAGAAGAGCCACACGTAGTGCTCACAGCCAGTCCTCCGCTTAGCAACTCTGAAGCTGTTGTGCATTGATACCCCCGCGTTTTTGAAAGGCTTTGGAAAACCCTCCACCCCGCCTCCTCCCGGAGGGAGGTGGAGTAAAAAAAATCCCTCGCCCTGTGGGAGAGGGCTGGGGAGAGGGATAAGTATTCAAAATTAAACATGACGCAAGTTTAGCGTTAGCGCAACTTGTGGCTTATGATGAGGCCAGTTAGTAAAGGCGTGTTCCATAACCATACTTCCGCCAGTTTCAAACTGGCCCATTTTCCAACCACCAGTTTTAGCAAAGCAGTAATTGGCGGTATATACCTCCTAAAAACAGTTGATTGTTTTAATTTACAAGATTAGTGGGAGAGGGATAAGTATTCACAGCCAGTAATTCAACGCTGGATATAAGCATTATTAAAATAACTATCTTTACCGGCTAACAGGTTAATAAACAGCAGTGCAAGCGTATTACCTTTTCATCGATACAGAAACTTCAGGAATACCTGCTGACTGGGATGCGCCTTATGCTGATGCGGCCAGCTGGCCCTATTCGGTTCAGATTGCCTGGTTTGTGTACACGCGCGAAGGAGTGGAAGTAAAGTCGGAGAACCATTATATTTACGAACCTGAAATAGAAATATCGGATAGATCTTTTCGGATACATGGTATCACGCATCAGTTTTTGAAGGAGAACGGAAAAGACAGGAAAACCGTTCTGACGCAGCTGAGCAACGATCTAGCCCAGTATCAGCCCCTGGTGGTTGGTCACTTTATGCAGCTTGATTTCCATATGCTGGGCGTCAGTTATGACAGGGCCAAGCTGCCAAACCCCTTGCTAAAGCTGCCCACTTTCTGCACGATGAACGTTTCCGCAAATTTTATACTTCCGGCTTCAAACAAATTCCTGCGGTTGGGGGAATTATACCAGCGCTTGTTCCGGGTGCCCATGCCCATGCAGCATGATGCCGCTGCCGATGCCAAAGCCACGGCGGCCTGCTTTTTTAAGCTGCGCGAGCAAGGTGATATCACCGATGAAATGTTGGAGAATGAAGCTCCTGAAAAATCCGATAAAAAATTTTTCAGAAACCCGGGCCAGTTCCTGTACCTGTTGCTTGCCCTTGTTGTTGTACTAGCGCTACTGATCTACTTTTTATGAACAAGAAACTAGAGGTACTTAAAAAGGCAGACCCTTTCCACCTATTACCAGAGGACGTGCTTATCGGTATTACAGATCTGCTGCAGGAGGTAACCTACGCCCAGACCACCGTTATTTATCACCAGGAAATCACCAAAATGAAAGGGGTGGATATTATTGTAGCAGGGGAGTACGAGGCCTTTTTTTACGACAGTGAGCAAAATAAGCGCGTTATCGATCTGCATGGGCCGGGGTATTGCTATGGCGGGCTTTCTGTGCTCCTTAACCGGAAAAGATCCCTGCGCTCTGTGATCGCTGCCAAAGGCACAGTGGTGTATTTTCTGCCCCGCCGCGATTTCAAGCAGCTCTGCCAGGCATACCCCGCGTTCTTTCATTTCTTCACCGCAGAGTTTGGCCGCCGTATGCTGAACGATGAATATGCCCATTTTGTAAAGCGCCCCGTTTCCTTCGAGCAGAATTTTATCACCTCCGATCAGCTTTACTCCAACAAAGTGGAAACGCTGGAGTTTAGGGAGCTTGTTACCTGTGGCCCCGAAACGCCCGTTTACAAGGCTGCCGCCATGATGGCGGAGAACAAAGTAAGCTGTTTGTATGTGCACGATGGGCAAGGGAGTATTGTCGGCTACATCACAGATATCACCATCCGCGACAATGTAGTGGCCAGGCAGGTAAGCGCGCTTGAGCCGGTACAGGCTGTTATGGATAACCCCATCGTGTCGATCTCTACCCAGGCTTTTATTTATGAGGCCATCCTGCTGATGTTCAGCACCAAAACCCGCTACCTGCTGCTGGAAGAAGAAGGGTCTTTCAAAGGTTTCATTAGCCGCAACAAGCTGTTAAGTGAGCAGGCCCAGTCGCCGTTCATGTTTATCCAGTCGGTTAAGCTGGCCCGATCGGTGGGGGAACTGAAGCAGAAATGGCGGAAGGTGCCCGAAATCGTTTACCAGCTTTTGGAAAGGGGAGTAAAGCCCGAGATCGTAAACCAGGTAATCACCACGGTATCCGACACCATTGCTTCTAAAGTAATAGAAAGTGTGGTGGAGGAGATGGGCACACCACCGGCCCGCTTTGTGTTTGTGGTGCTGGGCAGCGAGGGTCGGAAAGAACAAACCCTGAACACCGACCAGGACAACGCCATTATTTACGAAGACAAGGCCAACGAGCAGCGCGAGCTGGTCAGGGAGTACTTCCTGACCTTTGCCGGGCATGTTTCGGAGCGGCTGGATGCCATTGGGTTTAGTTTCTGTAAAGGCGATTTTATGGCCATGAACCCCAAATGGACCCATTCGCTGTCTCATTGGAAGCGCAATTACCACAGCTGGATGCAGGAGCCTGACTTTGAAACAGTGATGAAGTTCGCCACCTTTTTCGATTGCCGCCATATTTATGGCGAAGCCACGCTGATGGATGATTTAAGGGGTTTTCTGGACCAGGAACTGCAAAGGCCGCTCGATCGGTTTCTGTACCACATGGCCAAGAATGCCTTGCAGTACGAGCCGCCGCTTACCTTCTTCAAAAACATTAAAACCTTTACAAAGGGAAGCCAGCAGGTATTCGACGTGAAAAAGACCATGACGCCCATCGTGGACCTGGTGCGTGTGTATGCCCTGAAAAACAGAATCTTTAAAACGAATACGGGAGAGCGGCTTCTGGCCTTAAAAGCAACGGAGGATTTCAAAGAAAAGGATACGCAGGAGTTGCTGCACGCCTACTATTACCTCATGAGCCTGCGGCTTCAGAAACAGGCCGTGCAGATCATTCAGGATAAATCCGCACCCGATAATTTTATCGACATCGGGGGGCTTACCAAAATCGAGCAGGTTACCTTGAAGGAGATCTTTAAAACCATCACTAACTTCCAGACCAGGATAAAGCTGAATTTTACGAAAGAGCTGTTCAGTTAAGGCTTTCACCGGAGCGCATGGCCCCGAGGTTGTGCCACTTCCATAAAAAAGCCCTCCTGTGTTTAAAGAAGGGCTTTCCAGCAAGATCATGGGTTTATAAATTTACGCATGTTGCGGTATTGGAAATGCTTTGATGGTATAAACCCACCCCCAGCCCCTCCGAGGAGGGGAATTACATGCCCGAGTAAAACTCCCCTCCTCGGAGGGGTTAGGGGTGGGTTAAGCGCAACCTGGGTTAATTAACGCAAACTATCTCATTCCAAAAAGGTCAATAGCGCGTACAAATCCGACTTCAACAAAAGTGCCGGTGTTGTAGGCGCTGTCTATTTTGGCCGGGCCGGAATTGTAGTGGATGTCTCCGCCGTAGATGTACTCCGGGAACACGTTAAGGTAAAGGTTAAAGGTGTGGTCTTTTTGCCACTGGAAAGCGAATCCTTTCATCAGGGGCGTTTTGCCTTCCAGAAGCGTGTTGGAAGTAGGGTCCAGGTACATGCCAATTCCTTCGGCATTGAAGCGCTCACCGATCAGGCCAAGCGAAATATGGCTTCTGCGGTAATCAGAATCAGGATTTGTGGTGATCCGGATGCCGTACTCCAGCCTGCTGAAGTTGTTGTTAAATTCCCCGTCGCCATACTCTTCTGCATCCAGGCTGTAAGTATAAACCTGCCTGGAACCGGTGCGGTAATCCACGTATCCTTTCAACCATTTGTGGCCACCGTAAGCCCGTAATCCTCCTACCAGCAGCGAGGCGCTGTAGGCGTCAAATATCGGGCTAAAACCTGCCTGGGGCGTCAGGTAACCGTAGGCGCCATAGTTCTCGGCTTCCAATCCTATCTTACCTGTTACGTTCAGGTTTACAGTAACCACATTTTTGCTGATAACGCTTTTGTCCTCAACGGTTTGCCCGTTGGTCATGGTGGAGTACTCGCTGCGGAACAGCATCGGGAAATAAGAGCCGGAGTAGCCCACCTCTATTCCCACATAAAGTACCGGTTTGTACAGGTCTGCTTTAGCGGGCGCCTGGTAGCTGTAATCGGGGTTGTAGTTGCCCATGCCATCGTAAATGATGCCGCCTAAAAAGTATAGCACAGAGGCGCTGGCCGCAACAGAGGCTGCCTCCTGCACCTGGCGCTCCTCATTCTTCTTCTCTTTCCACTGGTCATACTTTTGCTGGCGCTCGCGGGCTTCCTGCTCTTCGGCCGCTTTCTGGGCAGCTGCCTGCTGGGCGGCGGCTTCGCGGGCCAAACGCTGGCTTTCGGCATACTCTTCCTGCTTTTGGTGTTCGCTCTGGGCGCTCTCGGCAGCGGTGGCTTTGCTGGTTTGGCTGCTGTTCAGCTTAGTAGGACCATCCGAGGCCGAAGTGGTTGAGCCCGAGCCGGATGTATTGCCGGCGGTACCGGATGTTTTGGTGGCAGCCGTTGTGGCAGCGGCTTTTTGTTGCTGCAGTTCTTCTGCCTTCTTTTTATCAGCGGCCAGTTTGTCGGCGGAGGCTTTCTTTTCGGCAGCCAACTTATCTGCAGCCGCTTGCTTTTCGGCGGCGGCGCGTTCATCGGCTTTTTTCTTTTCGGCGGCAAGCTTTTCTTCCTCTTTCAACTTTTTCTCCTTCTCCAGCTTCAGGTTTTCCTGAGTTATGTTCTTGATGCTGGAATATTTGTAAGTTATACCGGAAAGGTAAGTATAGGAATCGCCGTCCTTTTTACGGCAGCTTTTCTGCGCATCGCCTCCTAAAAGAATGTGCGCCCAATCTGAGTCTGGTGTAAAGCGGGCACCGGGCTTTAAGATAACCACCTTGTTTACATGAAGCTTAAAGTTACGGGGCTCATGGCAGGTTGAATTGAGCGTAACATCCACTACCAGGTGATACTCTTCGTTGGTGTTGTTCTGGATGTAGAACCAAAATTCTTCGTTGCCGAAGCCGTAATGCCGCTGGGCGCTGATCGTGAACCGGGCATCGGCCTGGTTCAGGTGAATGTCTTTCCTTTGTGCAAAGGTTGGTAGGCATAAGAGGAGTAATCCGCTTAGCAACAGGAGTTTGAACTTGAATTGCATGGGGTGTAGATGTGTTAAATAGAGAAAGCTTTAGAATGTACGAACCTGTTCTGTTCGCAAGGTGCAGCATGTTGCGCACCTTACGACATACAAAATTGTTCGTAATTCTGAACGCTGGCAATACCCACAACCAAGTATTTATTAAGCGCTATATAGTAGCGTGCCTTCTGTTTTTCAATTAGTGCTCCTGTTCTGTTTTGCGCAGCAGGCCCTGTCCGTGCAGTGTTTGCAGCAAACTGTCTGTCTGTTGCAGGCGATGCGTCTGTTGCCCCTTAGGTAGAGGCTTAAACTGGTGCAGCAGCTCCAGGGCCGTGGCAGGGCGCTCGTGCAACTGCAGGGCGCAACACGTCCTGCGCCTGCTAAGAGTACGTTTTTGGCCAGGCCATAGCCTGAAGATGTAGTCTCATGCTTTTTTGATTAACCTTCCTTATACAGAGCATAGAAGCGTGCTGTATCTTATTCGCGGAGCGGTAGCGAAGTTAGTTTCCAGTTGCTCACGCTGCTGCACATGGGCTTCTCCATATCCAGCAGTTCGCACAGTTCAGTTAAAAAGAGCTGGTAATTAGCGCGTTCCGAAGCGCCGGAGGCTTTCCAGCGGGCGATAAAAGCAGTAATGTCAGGTGTGGCGTAAATCTGCATGGAGTTAGGGCGGTGTCTGTTTGCTTTCAGGTTGAAAAATGCTGCTGCAGTTTAGGAAAAAAAGAGGAGAAAATATAGCGTTAGTGCTATGAATACAGAAACAGTTTAGAAACCTCTTTTAAGATAACCTGGGAATAGGGGTAAATCATTGTTAAAAATTTCCTTGAACCAAATTGATTATAACAAGTATAACTTAATAAAATCATAATTTATTTATATTATCAAATTCAATTCATTTAATCCTGGCTGTTTATACTTCGCCGGTGCCTCTAAATGAATGACAGTGATTTGCTTACCTTTTTACAATCATGTTATGAGAAAGCTTTACCTGAACGTGTTGGTTTTAACATACGCGCTATGCGGCCTGAGCGCCTGCAAAGAAGAATCGAGCCCGCTGCCACCGGGCACAGTAGCTGTGGAGGTGCAGCACATGGTGGGGGAGGATGCCCTGCAACTGAACAACGGGAAATACCTGAATACGGCAGGCAACGAGTATAGTGTGAGCAAATTCAAGTATTATATCAGCAATGTGAAACTGATCAGTCAGTATGGCCAGTTTGCGTACCTGGAGCCCGAGAGCTACCACCTGATCTCGCACGGCGGCAACATGGCGTTCGAGCTGAAGGATGTGCCGGTGGGCCTCTACAACAGGCTGGAGGTATCTATTGGCGTGGATAAATTACGAAACCAGTCTACGCAGCAGCTCGGCGACCTGAGCCCGGCCAACGACATGGTGTGGGGCAACAGCCCGGGGTATAAATTTCTGACGCTGGTGGGTACATTTAAGGGCAGCTCAAAAAGCGGTAACCTGGCCTTCAATGTGGGCGGAGACGCCAACTATAAAACCATGACCCTGGACCTGCCAACCCCCGTAGACCTGCGTGATAAAAAAGCTTTTAAAATTAAGCTGCAAGGCGATGTGAACGAGTTATTCCAAAGCCCCAACCTGATCAATTTTGAAGTGATGAGTTCAGGGGAGCAGGCGGCGGCAGGCCCCAAAATGATTGCCGATAATTACAGCAAAGGTTTTTTGAAAGCCGTGCAGGTAGAGTAAACCACCTACACTTCACTAGCATCCTCACTCCCCTGAAAGCACATCACGCAGGGCGCGAGGCCAATACTTCCCGCACCGAGGTCCAGCGAATGTCGGGGTAACGGTTGTTATCGAGCGGCTCCAGTTTGGCTTGACCGCTGAACATGTTGCGCAGGTACTGCATGCCTTGCCACGGCGGAAACACTTCATTTGGCTGTGGCAGCAGCTTGCGGGTTACCTTGATCATGGTATCGAGCGTGCCCAGGCCACCTACTCTGAACAGACTGAAGTCGTTGCCGGTTGCCTCGCTGGCCGCTTGCTTCAATCCGTTGGCGCTCAGCACCTCGCCGGCAATGCGCAGGTAGCGCGGCGTGGAAGGGTCCAGGGCGGCAGCGGCGGTGTAAGTGGCAGTATCCTGCATGGTGGTGAAGTCGAGAGGCTGGTCGGCATCGCCCCAGTAAATAACCCTTTTCAAGGGGAAAAGTATAACCGGTGCCTGCCCGGTGAGCAGGTCGGCAAACATGCCGTTGAGGATAGAAGTGGCGGCAATAGGTGTTTTTTCAATCCGGTAATGAAACTCCTTGCGGAAGTCGAGGTTGCGGTTGGTGCCGTAGGAGAGCCTGGTAAAGTCGATAGAAAAATCGGAGGGGATAAAGCGGGGCACACCGGCCGCTACCGCCGCATCGAGCAGCCTGGTTTGTATATCGAGCAGCACATGCCCCAGCCCTGAATGGGCCGAAACAACGCAGGCGCCTCCCGCACAGGCGCTGGTCAGATCCTGGGGGTTGTTAAAATCTATTTCCACAACGGAAACGCCTAAGTTGCGAAGGGCGTTTACTTTTTCGGAGGCGCTTTCTGTACGCACCAGCGCCCTTACATTTGCCCCTTTATCCCGGAGCGCCTGCGCGATAAGTCCACCAAGTTCGCCGGTAGCCCCGGCCAGCACCACAACTCCCTTTTCCGAATCTGTATCCATTTTATTCCGATGTTTTTAAACCGATAATACAACACGCATTATGGTAATTGCTTTAACCCAAAAACCGCTTTTTTGTTTGCGACTGGGGTGGTTGATTTGTTTCAGCAGTGTTTTACCTGATAAGAGATAGGCGTTTTGCCTCTACTCAATTTTTGTTCCTCCGCCCGCTGGGAGGAGGTTAGGAGGAGGGCTTTGCAATGGCTGCCGAGGTAAAACGGTTCATACATCCCGCCAGTTTGAGCGAAGCGGTAACTGGTGGTTGGGCATAGGGCCAGTTTGGAATACCTACCCCTCACCCCAGCCCTCTCCCCAAATGGGGCGAGGGAGCTTTTTTACTCCTTCTCCCTGTGGGAGGAGGTCGGGAGGAGGGTTTTTGCGTGGGCTATAGAAGTAAAAAAATGCCCTCACCCCGGCCCTCTCCCAATGGGAGAGGGAGTTTAGGTTTGGTCCAACATGCGGCGGGTGGAGCGCTTGACAGGTATCTATGTTTTATTTTTGTTTTTGATAATGCACTTTTTACTTTTGCATTAACCATTTGGTTAAATTAGATGGTTAACACCATGGAGCTATCAACTGAAAAGCGAATTTTAGAAGCAGCCAAACAGATTTTCCTGACAAAAGGCATGGCAGGCGCGCGCATGCAGGACATTGCCGACGAAGTAGGGATTAATAAAGCCATGCTGCACTATTATTTCCGGAGCAAGGAGAAGCTTTTTGAGGAGATTTTCCGGCAGGTTTCGGGGCAGCTTTTGCCACGCATAAACGAGATCATCGCCTCCGATCTGCCTTTGTTCGATAAGATCCATTTCTTTTGCGAAGAGTACATAGACCGGATGCTGGAAAACCCCTTTATCCCGCTTTTTTTGGTAAACGAGGCCAACGTGCAGCAGGGTGAGTTTCTGGAGAAACACTGGGGCCGGCAAAAGCCTGATCTTGGTAAACTGGCCGAGCAGGTAAACTATGAAGCATTGCGGGGCAACATCAAACCCATTCACCCCATGCAGCTTTTTCTGAACATGCTGTCGATGTGCATTTTTCCTTTTCTCTCCAAACCGATCCTGCAGTATGTGGCAGGTATGGACGATGCCGTTTTCAGGCATATGATGGAAGCGCGAAAAAGGGAGGTGCCGCAGTTTGTGATCAACTCTATCCGTAACTAAATTATTTTTAGCCGCATGTTAACGAATTGGTTAAACAAAGAATTAAAACTGCTTTTGCTGGCGCTGCTGAGCACAACCTGGGCGCAGGCGCAGCAGTCGCCGAACCTTACGCTGGCGCAGGCACAGGAGCTGGCGCAACAGCATTACCCCATTACCCGGCAGCGCGACCTGGTGCGGCTGACGGAGCAATACACCCTCGAGAACCTGAACAAAGGCTACCTGCCGCAGCTGGCCCTCAACGGGCAGGCCACCTACCAATCGGACGTGACGAACCTCAATATTCCGATTCCGGGGGTGGAGGGGCCGCAGCTGAGCAAGGACCAGTATAAAATAACCGCCGACGTGAGCCAGGTGCTTTACGACGGCGGACTGATCCGGCAGCAGAAAAAGGTGCAGCAGCTGAACACCGTGGTGGAAACTCAGAAAGTGGAGGTGGAGCTCTATAAACTGCGCGAGCGCATCAACCAATTATACCTGGGCGTGCTGCTGCTGGATGAGCAGTTGGTGCAGGTACAGCTGGTCACCCAGGACCTGCACACGGGCATCAGAAAAGTGGAGGCGCAGGTGAAGAACGGGGTCAGTTTCCGCTCTAATTTATACCTGCTGCAAGCCGAGCTGCTCAAGAATAACCAGCGCCAGATAGAGCTGCAAGCATCCCGGCATGGCCTTTTGCAGACGCTGGGCCTTTTCCTGGACCAGCCCCTTAATGATGACGCGGTGCTGGCCGTGCCTGCAGAAACCGAAACACCCGCGTCTCCCGGCCTGAAAAGGCCTGAGCTGCAGCTATTTTCGGCGCAACAGGACTTGCTGGCGCAGCAAAACAAGCTGCTGCTGGCGCGCAGTCTGCCCAAAACCAGCCTTTTCGGACAGACAGGCTATGGCAGGCCCGGACTCAACTTTCTGCAGAATCAGTTTGACTGGTGGTATCTGGGCGGCGTGCGACTGAACTGGGCGATCAGCAACTTTTATACTTATAAAAGCGACCGGCAGCTGAACCACGTGAACCAGGAGATGACGGAGGTGCAGCGGCAGGCCTTTCTGCTGAACACCAAAGCCCAGCTCACGCAGGAGCAGGCCGAGGTAGCGAAGCTGCAGCAATTAGTAAGCACCGACCAGGAGATTGTGGCGCTGCGCCAAAAAGTGAAGGCCTCCGCCAATGCCCAACTCGAAAACGGGGTGATCACGGCCAACGATTACCTGCGCGAGGTATACGCCGAAGACCAGGCCCGGCAGGCGCTTCTCCTGCACAAACTACAACTGCTACAGGCGCAACTTAACTACACTACCACGCTGGGCTACTAAACATAAAAATTCAACCATGAGAAAAACAATTTTATACTTACCCTTGCTGTTCGGTTTTATACTTGGCTCCTGCGGCAACCACGAACCTGATTTCGATGCCACCGGCACGTTTGAGGCAGACGAGGTGATCGTATCCTCGGAGCTGGCTGGTCGCATTGATTCTTTTGCCGTGGAGGAAGGGCAGCAGCTGCCTGCCGGCAAAGTGGTGGGCGTGATTGATGCGGAGAATCTGGCATTGCAGAAGGAGCAGGTGGAAGCCAGCATTAATGCCCTGCAAGAAAAAACAACGGATGTGCAGCCGCAGGTACGGTTGCTGCAGGACCAGCTGAAAGTGCAGCAGTCGCAGCTGGCCACGCTGCAGCGGGAAAAGCAGCGCACGCAGAACCTGATCGCCGCCGATGCCGCCACCACCAAACAACTCGATGATATCAATGCGCAGCTTGATGTGTTGCAGGGCCAGATGCAGGTAACAAAGCAGCAGATACAGGTGCAGCGCACAGCCATTTCCACGCAAAACCGCGGCGTGCTCAGCGAGCGCAAACCGCTGCAAAAGCAGGTGGCGCAGCTGAAGAACCAGCTCGGCAAAGCCCACATCACCAACCCCGTTTCCGGCACCGTGCTCACCAAGTATGCCGAGCAGGGCGAAGTAACGGCGGCTGGCAAAGCGCTCTATAAAATCGCCGACCTCTCCACCATCACCCTGCGCGCCTACATCACCGGCGACCAGCTGCCCCAGGTAAAGCTGGGCGAGCAGGTAACGGTGCTCGTGGACCAGGGAGAGGATTATAAACGGCTTCCGGGCACCATCACCTGGGTATCCGACAAAGCAGAATTCACCCCTAAAACCATCCAGACGAAAGACGAACGCGCTAACCTGGTGTATGCCATGAAAGTGAAGGTGAAAAACGATGGCTACCTGAAGATTGGCATGTATGGCGAGGTGGTGTTTGGGGATAAGCAGGAGGAAAAATGAAAGCAGCCGTTGTAGTCCGGGACCTGGTGAAAACCTACGGCGCCAAAAAGCAGCAGGTAGAGGCGCTGAAGGGCGTTTCCTTTGACGTGGCGCCGGGGGAGCTGTTTGGCATTATTGGTCCGGACGGCGCGGGCAAAACCACCCTCTTCCGCATCCTGACCACCGTGCTGCTGGCCGACACCGGAGAGGCCGAGGTGGATGGCTTTGACGTGGTGCGCGACTTTAAGCAGATACGGCAGCGGATAGGGTACATGCCGGGCCGTTTCTCGCTGTACCAGGACCTGACAGTGGCCGAGAACCTGGAATTCTTCGCCACTATTTTCAACACCACCATCGAGGAGAATTATGAGCTGGTGAAGGATATTTACGTGCAGATTGAGCCGTTTAAAGACCGCCGCGCAGGCAAGCTTTCCGGGGGCATGAAACAGAAACTGGCGCTGTGCTGCGCCCTGATTCACCGGCCAGCGGTGCTTTTTCTTGATGAGCCCACCACGGGCGTGGATGCCGTGAGCCGGAAGGAGTTTTGGGAAATGCTGCAAAAGCTGAAAAGCCAGGGCATCACCATCCTCGTCTCCACACCCTACATGGACGAGGCCAGCCTTTGTGACCGGGTGGCGCTGATGCAGCAGGGGCGGCTGATGAAGATCGACACGCCGGCAGGGGTGATCCGTGCTTTCGGGAAGCCGCTGCTGGCTGTAAAGGCCCCGGACATGTTCCGCCTGCTGAAGCAACTGCAAGCCTACCCCGGTATGCAGGATAGCTACCCGTTCGGGGAGTACCACCACGCGGTGCTAAAGCCGGAGACAACGGCGCAGGACCTGGGTTTATACTTGCAAAAACAAGGGTATGAGAAGCTGGAACTGCTACCCATCCAACCTAACATAGAAGACTGCTTTATGGACCTGATGAAAACCGCCTCGTGATGGAAAAGGCAATTACTGCCACCGGCCTTACCAAGCGCTTCGGAGATTTCACCGCCGTGGACGCTATTACGTTTGAGGTGGAGAAAGGAGAGATCTTCGGGTTTCTGGGAGCCAACGGAGCGGGCAAAACCACCGCTATGCGCATGCTTTGTGGCCTGTCGTTCCCGACTTCCGGAGAGGCCACGGTGGCAGGCTATGACGTGTACCGGCAAACAGAGCAGATCAAGCGGAGCATCGGTTACATGAGCCAGAAATTCTCTTTATACGAAGACCTGACCGTACGGGAGAACATCCGGTTCTATGCGGGCATTTACGGGAAAAGCAGCGTCTTTATAAAAGAGAAAACGCAGCTGCTGCTAGAGCAGTTGCACCTGGAGGAGGAGGGAAACAAGCTGGTGAAATCGCTGCCCCTGGGCTGGAAGCAGAAGCTTGCCTTTTCGGTGGCTATTTTCCACGAGCCCGAGGTGGTTTTCCTCGATGAACCCACTGGCGGCGTGGACCCCGTCACGCGCCGCGAGTTCTGGAACATGATCTACGAGGCCGCCGAAGCAGGCATCACCGTTTTTGTAACCACCCACTACATGGACGAGGCCGAATACTGCAACCGCGTCTCGATTATGGTAGACGGCCGCATCGACGCCCTGGACACCCCCCAAAACCTGAAGCAGCAGTTCGCCGCCCAAAGTATGGACGAGGTGTTCCTGAAGCTGGCCAGAAAAGCGACGCGGGGCGAATAGCCGCGCGGCAAGTATAAAAAGTATAGCAAGTATAAAAAGTATAACCGGCGTGGGTCTCCGACCCGTGACAATAAATGGAAGCGAGTCTCCAGACTTGCGTGAGGAGGCAGATGAAGTATAAACACTCCAATGCTTCAAGTCTGTGACTTGGAGCTTTCCATGCCGCCAGTTTGTAACTGGCATTAGCTTCACCGAAGCTGCTGGTTTAGATGCGCCAGTTGCAAACTGGCCTCATTTCCACCACAAGTTGCAAACTTGCGGTATGGGATGTATAAATATAATAGAATAGCAAGTATGGCCGGGGCTTTTGCTGCGTAGCCGTTGTGCCTTGCAGGCGCGCGAAGTCAGAGACTGCGCCTTCGCCAAAAGGCACGGGTCGGAAACCCGCGCCAGTGGGAAAAATGAAAAGTGGGAACAATGAAAAGATAAGTATAAAGTATGAATAGCCAAATTCCCCGCCTTAGAAAAGGAGGGGTTAGAGGTGGTTGGACCCCAAAAAGCACCTGCAACCACCAACACATATTACTATAAAAGAACTCCACCATGAAACAGTTCTTATCCTTTGTTCGGAAAGAATTCTACCACATCTTCCGTGACCCGCGCACCATGTTTATCCTGCTGGTGATGCCCATCGTGCAGATCATCATCTTTGGCTTTGCCTTAACAAACGAGGTGAAAAACGCCCGCATCGCCGTGCTCGACCAATCGAAGGACGCGGCTACGGCTACGCTGGTGGCAGAGCTAGAGGCAAGCCGCTACTTTGAGCTGGAAAAGAACCTGCATTCGTACCAGGAGGTGGAGCGGGAGTTCCGGAGAGGGAACATCAAACTGGCTGTGATCCTGCCGCCGCACTTTTCCGAAGACCTGCTGCACCTCAACAAGGCGCACGTGCAGCTCATTGCCGACGCATCGGACCCCAACGTGGCGAGTACACTCACCAACTACGCCACCGCCGTTATCTTCGACTACCAAAACCGCCTCACCCAGGGGCGCAAGCTGCCTTATACCATCCAAACCGAGTATCGCATGCTCTACAACCCGCAGCTGAAAGGGGCTTACAGCTTTGTGCCAGGCGTAATGGCCATGGTGCTGATGCTGGTCTGCACCATGATGACGGCCATCACCATTGTGCGCGAAAAGGAAACAGGCACCATGGAAGTGCTGCTGGTGTCGCCGGTGCAGCCCCTGAAAATCGTCATGGCCAAGGCGGTGCCATACTTAATGCTGTCGATGATCAACATCGCCAGCATTTTGCTGCTGAGCGTGTTTGTGCTGGGCGTGCCCATCAACGGGAGCCTGACCTTGCTGGTGCTGGAAAGCATTCTTTTCACGCTTACCTCGCTGGCGCTGGGCCTGCTCATCTCCGCTGCCACCGACTCCCAGCAAACCGCCATGTTCATCTCCCTGACCGGCATGTTCCTGCCCACCGTGATGCTCAGTGGCTTCATGTTCCCCATCGAGAACATGCCGCGCGTTTTGCAACTGGTCTCTAACCTGATCCCCGCCAAGTGGTTCTACATTATAGTGCGCTCCGTGATGATCAAGGGCGTGGGGCTGGATGCCGTGTGGAAGGAGACGCTGATTCTGGCGGGCATGCTGGTGGCGTTGCTTTTTCTGAGTATCAAAAAATTTAAGATCAGGCTGGGATGAGGACGCTTCGGTTTTTACTGCAAAAGGAGTTCCGGCAGATATTCCGGGATCCCGCCATTCTGCGCATCATTTTCGTGATGCCCATGATCCAGCTGCTCGTGCTGCCCTGGGCCGCCGATTACGAGATGAAGAACATCCGGCTCAGCGTGGTAGACCACGACCACTCCTCCTATTCGCGGCAGCTGGTGCACAAGATCACCTCCTCGGGCTATTTCCAGCTGGACGCCTACACGGCCTCGTACCCGGAGGCGATGCACGAGGTGGAGGAAGACCGCTCGGACCTGATTCTGGAGATTCCCACTGACTTTGAGAAAACGCTGGTGCGGGAAGACGAGGCCACGCTGTACATGGCCCTGAACGCGATCAACGGCGTAAAAGCCAACCTGGGCGGGGCCTACCTGCGCACCATCATTCAGGACTATAACCGCGAGGTGCGCATGCAGTGGATCCAGCTGCCGCGCTTCAGCCCGGAGACAAGTATAGAGGTTACCTCCGTGAACTGGTTCAACCCGCTGCTCAACTATAAATACTTCATGGTGCCCGGCATCCTGGTGATACTCGTTACCATGGTGGGCTCTTTTCTAGCCACGCTTAACATCGTAAAGGAGAAGGAGGTAGGCACCATCGAGCAGATCAACGTGACGCCCATCAAAAAGTATCACTTTATACTGGGCAAGCTCATTCCGTTCTGGGTGCTGGGGCTGCTGGTGCTAACGGTGGGCTTTTTCCTTTCGTGGGCCATTTACGGCATTGTGCCGCTGGGCAGCTTTTTTACGGTATACGTGTTTGCGGCGGTGTACCTGCTGGCGGTGCTGGGGCTGGGGCTGCTCATCTCCACCTATGCCTATACCCAGCAGCAGGCCATGCTCATTTCCTTTTTTATGATGATGGTGTTCATCCTGCTGAGTGGCCTGTATACCTCCATCGACAGCATGCCGGAGTGGGCCCAATGGATCACGCGCCTGAACCCGGTGGCCTACTTTATAGACGTCATCCGGCTGGTGGTGCTCAAAGGCGCGGGCCTGGCCGACATCAAAAGGCAACTGCTGATCATCCTTGGGTTCGCCGTGGTGCTGAACTCCTGGGCGGTGTTCAGCTACCGGAAGCGGGCGTAGAAAGGTTGTACACCAATATCAACTTGCAACATAGTACAGGATTTCTTTTAGAGTCGAAACCGCTAGCTCACTGCTACATGGCGTGGCTAAATTTTGGGTAAAAGTTTCTATCGATGCTGGGCAAATTTACAGCTATTTGCTTAACTGTAAAGGCATTAAATAAAAGAAGCAGGACCACCTTAGTCCTGCTTCTTTTATAACTAACACAAGTTGCGCTAAATAATATGTTTAAAAGGTGTAAATCCATCCCAGCCTCTTTCAGGAGGGGAAATACTAACTCTGTACGGAAATGTCCTCCCCGGAGGAGCAGGTTTGTCTAAATTTCGGTTACTTACCAAAGTATGTTCCGAGGCTTAATTCTCAACCTTCCGCCCTGGAATTTCCTGACCACCCTGGTATAAGACCAGGCCATTCACTTTTCCATCAGTGCCCTGTTTGAATTCAATCTGCGCGTCAACCACTTTCAGGAAGAAATTGTATTCACTTGTCGGGTAAATCTCAAAAGCCTGCTGCCCTGTGGCCTGTGCCTGTATCTTGCCATTTACTACATTTACCACGATTGCAAAGGTAGGGGCCAGTTCGTATTTGCCTTCCAGTTTTTTGAGCTGTGCATCTGTCAGCGTAATGACTTTGTTTGGGGCCGGAGCTTGTTCGTTAGATTTTGCAAAGTACGTTGCATCGGCTTTATTATCTCCGAAGTACATGCCCACAGCTTTGTCGCCTTCTACTTTAAACATGACCCTGGAGAAAGAGTCCTTGTAGATGAATTCATCCTTTGCCACGTTTATCAATTCAAACGCCGGGCTACCCGTTCTTTGTGAGAGCAGCTTTCCGTTATCTATAAAGATCATGCGGTTGTTTTTCTCATCAACCGGATATACACCAACATATTTTTCCAAATCTGCTGTCGGCACCATGATGGGTTTTTCTTCCATATAAGTACCTGTTGCGAGTAGCAAGGCTTTGGTGGTTACAAATTCTGGTTGTAGGGTTTCGTTATTCGTTAGCAGCACTACAAAAGTATTTTGTTCTGGCGCCATCAGTGCATAGGATTTGAACCCGTTAATGGCACCCCCATGCCCGATCGTTTTCACACCCATCGTGGAGCCCGGCGCTAAGCCATAACCATAGTTTATTAATTTACCTGAAGGCAGCTGATAGTTGTGGAAGGCTTTGTCCATTGATTTCTGGCTGATGATCTTGCCGCTAAACAAGGCTTTATTCCATTTATAAAGATCATCAACTGTAGAGATCAAAGAACCGGCGGCATAGGGTTGCGTCATACTGAGCGGTCTGGCCAGAGTATAGGCATCGCCATCTTTGGTGAACCCTTTTACAGCATTTTTAACAGGAGCGCCGTCCCTGCCATAAAAGCTGTTTTTTAGATTGGCTTTGGCAAATACCTTTTTCTCGATAAAGTCTTCATACTTCTGCCCGGAAACCTTTTCGATCACAGCACCCAGTAAAATATAACCCGAGTTTGAGTAACTATAGTTGGTTCCCGGTTCAAAATCGAGGGGTTCATTCTGAAATGTAGTGATCAGTTCTGCTACAGTTATCGGATTTTGCATCACCTGCTGCCAGGCAGGTATGGAGGTATAACTCTTTACCCCGGATGTATGATTAAGTAATTGCTCAAGCGTAATCTTATCGGCATTCGGAAAGTCTGGCAAGTAGGCGCTCAGTTTGTCAGTCACTTTCAGCTTGCCCTCTTCTTCCAGCATCAGGATAGCCGATGCGGTAAATTGCTTTGTGATCGATCCAATTTTATAGACATCGTCTGGCGAACTCGGCGTCTTTCTATCGACGTCGGCTAAACCATACCCTTTCCGCAAAATAGTTTTCCCATCCCTGACAACCAGCACCACACCTCCGGGCTGGTCGGCGTTAAAGAACGAGTTGAAAGCATTATCCAATTGCTTAACGATAGCCAAGTCATTGGAATTAACTTTCTGGGCATATGCACCCTGCCAGGAAAGCAACGAGCAAAAACAGGCTAGAACGAATAATACTTTTGTGGACACGGTGCGCATAGTTTTCTATTTTTAAAGTTAAAGAGGTTGAAGCTTTTTAAAATTTCCATAAATATAAATTATTTTATAATATATTGTATGAGGCTTTATGTTAATTTTTTAAAAACTTTTGGTGAGCACGATATGACAGTCTTTCATCGGCCTACTGCCGTTGCTGGTATTTGTCCGCATGGGCATGGGAGCAGCTTCCGGTCATATACTGGTAATGGATAGCAGGGGTGGAATGTGCTGAGGTCCAGCCTGGAAGAGATAAAAAGGGCAGTAGGCGATTAAGTTCGTTTTTTATGGGTCAAGTTTATTGAAAGTTGCGCAGCTAACAGGTTGTTATTAATTTGATTTACAGGAAGATAGTATTTTTTTAAGAAGGCAGAAAGTGAAATTTAACAGTTATTTAAGAAAGGCAGCTTGTCTGTAAATTTATCTTGACGTAGTTTTGTGCCCAAATGGCAAAGGCATTTATAAAATATCTACTCACACTGTGTATTCTCTTATTGAGTGGATATAGTCATATAGCTGCGCATACAAACGAAGCGGGTATTTTGCGCTCGCCGGAATACAGTGCTGAATTGATAGAAGTTTCCTCCTTTAGCACCCTGCAACCCAACCAGGCCTTAAGCAGCAATTCCGCCTCGCCCCGCGTTTCCGAAGAAATCCCCAGAAAGGTAGACATTGCGGAAAATGAGATTGAGGAAGACAAGTTACTTGCCTTCAAAAAGTTTTTAGAGCGCAACAGCTTCGTTGCGTACCTGCTGTGTGCCTTTATAGCCGGCTACCTGTTCCTAAACAGTACCCGCTCACCCTATTCTAGTTATTTTTCCCGTTTCTCCTCCTACAGGTGGCATATCGTCATCCAGGTTTTCAGGGTATAGTATTTTTCTAAGCAGGCAAATCGGGATTGCCTGTCCTTCCATTTCATTTTTTTACTGCTGATCTTGTTTTAGCGCTTGGCTAGAAAAGATGCGCATGTGTATTTTCTGATACACACCCATTCATAATTCATCAACATAATCTTACCGTTTTAATACTTAAATCATCATGAAGAGAATTCTCATGCTCGGGGGCGTGTGTGCCATGTTGTGCCATACTAGCTGTACCTCAACTAAAGGAGAAGAAAAAAAGGAGGCTGAAACTGAATTCCTGGTGACCAGCCCGATGAAAATGGATACGACTATCACGGAACAGTACGTGAGTCAGATCAACTCCATACAACATATTGAACTGAGAGCGCAGGAAAAAGGCTACCTGGAAAAGATCTTTGTAGATGAAGGACAGCATGTAAAGAAAGGGCAGTTGTTATTTCAGATCATGCCCAACCTGTACGAGGCCGAATTGCAAAAAGCACAGTCGGAGGCCAATTATGCGCAGATTGAGTTCCAGAACACCAAGTCGCTGGCAGATAGAAACATTGTTTCTCCAAATGAACTGGCACTCGCCAAGGCCACGCTTGACAAGGTTAAAGCAGAAGTAGCCCTGGCAAAGGTGCACCTGCAATTCACCCAGATCAGGGCACCGTTTGATGGCATCATCGACCGTTTCCATGTGCGACTGGGTAGCCTGGTGGATGAAGGTGAACTGCTCACAGAACTATCTGACAACAGCAAAATGTGGGTGTACTACAACGTGCCGGAGGCGGAATACCTGGATTTTAAAACCAAGGAAGCAAAGGAAGAAAAAACCAAGGTAAACCTGTTAATGGCCAATAACGAGCTGTTTAAGTATTCGGGAGTGGTAGAGACCATAGAAGCCAACTTTAACAACGAAACGGGCAATATTCCTTTCAGAGCCACTTTTCCGAACCCTGATGGGCTTTTAAGGCATGGCGAAACAGGTAACGTTCAGATGAGTGTTCCACTCAAGAATGCGTTGCTTATCCCGCAGAAGGCCACCTTCGAGGTGCTTGACAAAAAGTACGTGTATGTGGTGGATAAAGACAATGTGTTAAAGTCGAGAGAGATTACCATTGGTGCTGAACTGCCGCACATTTATGTCGTGCAGAAAGGGCTGACTGAAAAGGACAGGATACTTCTGGAAGGCCTGCGGTTAGTGCGAGAAAACGAAAAGATACACACCAAATTCGTGGCCCCCGGCAAAATGATCTCTCAGTTAGAGTTGTATGCGGAGTAGTCCCTTATCCCCAAAAGTATAAGACATGTTTAGTAAATTTATACACCGGCCCGTATTCGCTATTGTAATATCGGTCGTGATCCTTTTTATAGGTGGCCTGGCTATCAAGCAGCTGCCTATTTCCCAGTTCCCCGACATTGCACCCACCACGGTAAACATCTTTATTGCCTATCCGGGTGCCAGTGCCGATGTACTGGTGAACTCCACCCTCATTACCCTCGAACAGGCCATTAATGGCGTGGAGGGGATGCGCTATATCGCCTCGGATGCCACCAGTGCCGGTGAGGCCACGCTCCGGATTATCTTTGAACCAGGCACGGATCCCAACGATGCGGTCGTCCGGGTGAAAACGAGGGTAGACCAGGTTATGCCGCTCCTGCCAGAACTGGTGCAGCGGGAAGGCGTGGTGATTACCCCCATTCAGCCCAGCATGTTGATGTATGTCAACCTGTATTCGAAGGAAAAGAGCATGGATGAGAAGTTCCTGTTCAACTACGCCACCGTGAAGATGATCCCTGAGATACAACGAATCAAAGGGGTAGCGAGGGCGCAGATATTGGGTAGCCGCAGATATGCTATGCGTGTTTGGCTGAACCCGGACCGTATGCGGGCCTATAAAGTATCTGTAGAGGAAGTAATGGAGGCACTGGCGGAGCAAAGTATCATCGGCCGCCCCGGCAGGATAGGGCAAAGTTCCGGTATAGCCGCTCAGTCGCTTGAATATGTGCTTACCTACAAAGGCCGGTATAACAAACCTGTTGAGTATGAAGGCATTATAATCAGGGCCAATGCAGAAGGTGAAAGTATACGCCTGAAAGACATCGCCACCGTAGAACTGGGTAGTGAATTCTTTGACATTTACTCTAACCTGAACGGTCAGCCATCCGCAGCCATTGTGTTAAAGCAGAACTATGGCAGTAATGCCAGTGATGTGATTGCCGATGTAAAGAGCCAGTTGGAGGAAATGAAAGCTACTTTTCCTCCCGGTATGGACTATAAGATCAGCTACGACGTTTCGCAGTTCCTGGACGCATCCATCGAGCAGGTTTTGCATACTTTAAGGGACGCGTTTATACTGGTTGCCCTGGTGGTTTTCATCTTCCTGGGAGACTGGCGCTCAACCCTGATTCCGATCCTGGCGGTTCCGGTGTCGTTGATAGGAACCTTCTTTGTTATTCAGCTCTTTGGGCTCTCCATTAACCTTATCACCTTGTTCGCGCTTGTACTGGCCATTGGTATTGTGGTGGATAACGCCATTGTGGTGGTAGAGGCAGTGCACGCCAAAATGGAAGAGACAAATCTCTCCCCTTACCGGGCTACTGTAGAAGTGCTGCGTGAGATTGGTGGTGCCATCATTGCCATCACGCTGGTAATGACAGCGGTGTTTATTCCGTTACTGTTTATGACAGGTCCGGTGGGTATTTTCTACCGTCAGTTTTCCATTACCATGGCTAGCTCCATTGTAATTTCTGCCCTGATCGCGCTGACGCTTACCCCGGTGCTGTGTGCCATGCTGTTAAAGAATAACCATGGTAAAAAGCAGAAGAAAAATGTGTTAACCAAAGCACTCGACGGTTTCAACAGCGGCTTTGAAAAACTTACCGGAAGGTATGTAGGCTTGTTAAGATCCATTGCAAACAGAAGGTTGCTTACCTGGGGAATACTGGCAGCATTTTGCGTGGGTATCTTCTTCGAAAACAAAATTCTGCCGGCAGGCTTTATTCCAAACGAAGACCAGGGTACCATATATGCCATTGTCCAGACTCCTCCGGGCTCTACCCTGGAAACCACCAACAAGGTATCTCAAAAACTCCAGAAGATCTGCCAGAAAATTGAAGGGGTGGAATCGGTGTCTTCTTTGGCAGGTTACGAGATCATGACGGAAGGACGGGGTTCGAACGCTGGTACCTGTCTGATCAACCTGAAAAGCTGGTCTGATCGCGAGCATACCGTGAAGGAGATCATGGAAGAGCTGGAAGAGAAATCGAAAGGGCTGGGCGCGGTTGTCGAGTTCTTTGAACCGCCCGCAATTCCGGGTTTCGGTTCCTCCGGCGGTTTTTCGATGCGTTTGCTGGATAAAAACTCCGACACCGATTACCATGAGTTTGATGAGATCAACAAGGAGTTTATGGATAACCTGGGTAAGCGGAAAGAGCTCACGGGCTTGTTTACCTTTTTCGCAGCCAATTACCCGCAGTACGAACTGGAGATAGATAATAATCTGGCCATGCAAAAAGGGGTATCTATCGGCAAGGCCATGGAAAACCTGAACATCATGATCGGTAGTACTTATGAGCAAGGGTTTATTAAGTTCAACCAGTTCTTCAAGGTGTACGTGCAGTCCGACCCTAAATTCAGAAGGCTCCCATCAGATATAATGAACCTTTCTGTTAAAAACGAAGCGGGGGAAATGGTGCCTTACTCGGCCTTTATGAAGCTGAAGAAAACGCAGGGCCCTAACGAAGTTACCCGCTTTAATCTGTACAATTCAGCCGCTATTCAGGGGCTTCCGGCAAAAGGATACACCACAGCAGATGCCATTCAGGCCGTGCAGGAAGTTGCCGCCAGCAGTTTACCGAAAGGGTATGACATCGCCTGGGAAGGCTTGTCTTATGATGAGTCCATTAGGGGAAATGAGTCGCTTTATGTGTTCCTGGTAGTACTGCTGTTTGTGTACTTTGTGCTGGCGGCTCAGTACGAGAGTTTTATCATTCCGTTTGCGGTGGTACTCTCGTTGCCGGTCGGTATTTTTGGCTCTTTTTTGCTGCTGAAGCTGATGGGGCTGGAGAACAACATTTATGCCCAGGTGGGTATGATCATGCTGGTTGGTTTGCTGGGTAAAAATGCCGTGCTGATCGTGGAGTTCGCCGTGCAGAAACGTCTGCAGGGAGCCACCATCCTGGAAGCTGCCATTGAAGGTGCAAGGGTGCGTTTCCGCCCGATCCTGATGACCTCGTTCGCCTTTGTGGCCGGTTTGATTCCGCTTATCGTTGCCACTGGCGCAGGTGCTATTGGAAACCAGACAATCGGTGCTTCTGCCCTGGGCGGTATGCTGTTCGGAACAATTTTCGGGGTGGTGATCATCCCGGGCTTGTACTACATATTTGCTAAAATGGCAGACGGCCGTCACTTGATCCGGGACGAGCATGAATCCCCTTTAACAGAAGACTATGTGTATGCCAGTGACAGTTTTCACCTCATCGAAGAAACTGAAGACCATGTTTAAAAATAGAATCATAAAATGGGTGGGGGTAGCTTTTGTATCCTTCACCTTTACGGCCTGTAGTTTGCCAACCTTGGTGCAAAAATCAGCTAATCCGGCGGTACCTGCGAGTTTCAACAGCTCGCAGGATACTACCAATATAGCAAGACTCAGGTGGCAGGAATACTTTACCGATCCACATTTAAGTGCCCTGATCGACACGGCCCTGCAGAACAATCAGGAACTGAACATTACTTTACAGGAGATACAGATTGCCCAGAGTGAAGTAAGAGCCCGAAAAGGGGAATATTTGCCCTCTGTTGGATTGCGGGGTGCTGCTGGCGTTGACAAGGTAGCGCGGTACACCAACATTGGCGCCATGGAGGCTACAACCAACATTGAAGGCGAAAGAGAAATGCCTGAACCCCTGACTGATTTTATGGTAGGGGCTTACGCCAATTGGGAAGTGGATATCTGGCACAAGCTGCGCAATGCCAAAAAAGCGGCGGTGCTCCGTTACCTGTCTTCTGTGGAAGGGAAGAACTTTATGGTGACGAACCTGGTTGCCGAGATGGCAAACTCTTACTACGAGTTACTGGCCCTGGACAATGAGTTGACTATCGTGAGACAGAACATCGCGCTGCAGACCAATGCCCTGGAGATTGTTAAAGCACAGAAGGAAGCCACCCGGGTTACGGAACTGGCCGTTCGCAAATTTGAAGCGGAGTTGCTTCACACCAAAAGCCTGCAGTTCGACATTCTGCAAAAGGTAACAGAAACGGAGAACAGGATCAACTTTCTGGCGGGTCGATATCCGCAGCCAGTTGCCAGGGACGCACAGGCTTTTAGTAACTTAACGCCCGGTGAAATTGCTGCCGGTATCCCAACCCAGTTGCTGGAGAACCGCCCGGATGTGAAGCAGGCCGAACTGGAGCTGGCGGCAGCCAAGCTGGATGTGAAGGTAGCCAAGGCGAATTTTTACCCTTCATTAGGCATTACGGCAGGCATAGGTTTTCAGGCCTTTGATCCATCATTTCTGATCAAAACGCCTGAGTCGTTGCTCTACACGCTGGCCGGGGACATTGCTGCCCCCCTGATCAACAGAAACGCGATAAAAGCGACGTATTATAGTGCTAACGCGAAGCAGTTACAGGCTGTTTATAGTTATGAGCGCACGGTTTTAAACGCTTATGTGGAAGTAGCCAACCAGTTATCGAAGATCAATAACCTGGAAAAGAGTTATGATCTGAAAGAGAAGCAGGTGCAGGCACTTACCCAGTCTATTGATATTTCAAATGAGCTTTTCAAATCAGCAAGAGCCGATTACATGGAAGTATTGCTGACCCAACGTGATGCGCTGGAATCGAAATTTGAACTGATCGAAACCAAAATGCAGCAATTGAATGCCTGGGTAACGATGTACCAGGCGCTGGGTGGCGGATGGAAGTAGCAGCGTGATGCGAAGAGCCTGGGAAGGCATCCATTAAAAATTGCTAGATCAAGAAGGAGCCATCTTACACTTTGTAGGATGGTTCTTTTTTTGATTGGGTGTGAGTTGCTGGTATTTTCTGAGAGTTTACACAATTTAGTAATGAAGCGGAGCTAGTAAAAGTGATTATTGTGTGTCGCTTTGCTGGCGTGCTAAAAAGTGTTTGAGCTAATGTCGAGCTGTAATTTAAGTAAGTCTGTTACTTTTTGTTAGCAGTATTTGTTAAAAAAGGGAGTAATAAAGTAACACTGAAGGAGGTTTTTCTGTTACTCTGGAAACGAAAAAGCGGCTTAAACTGTAGTCTAATCCCCTTTTTACTGTTTGCTCTATAACTCATAGGATGGAATTATCGAACCTTATCCACGGTGATTTGGAGGCTATGGGAGAGTATTTGCTGTAAAAGGGGAAACCTTACTTGATGATCCATGCCAGGTTTCATCAAGAAAATGCACGGTTTCGGGCACACACTTTTAACAAATTAACGCTTTTCTGAAAAGGTGTATTACTTGCCTTCTCTGGAGCACATGGAGGAGCTGGCTCAGATCCTGCAGCTCATACAGGAGTATGATCCAAGGTAGCCTTTTAATGCCGGATCAGTGAAAAAGGCCCCCTCGCTTTTTGTGTGCAATGCATAGTAGGCGCTGGTGAGGGACATCAAAAGAATGACAGGGGGGACAGCGATTCCCCTCCTCAAGACCATCTTGAGTCTGAAGCTCATCAAAAGGTTCTAAGCTAGCTTATCACAGCATGGTTGAACACGGAAAGAATTCATCCGAAAGGGAGACACATCGAACCAATGAAGCCGCACAAGTTGCCCCAAATGTAGAGCAAGCTGGATCCTGTAGGTTATCAAGAACCTGAAGCCCCGCTGCCTTTTGCAGCTCTTGTACGCGGGCGACTTGTGTATAAGCAAGGAAATTAATCTCAGGCTAACAGAAGTGCAGTCGGAGTGGAACCTGCTGCTGATTCTCGGCGGCAAGTGCAAGTAGGACCATATTACGCTGCTTTACAAGAAGCTGATCCCCAGCTACAGGGGGTCTTACTTTATTTTATGCTAGGGATTAGCTAATATAAATTGGGAAGGGTTTAGGATTGAAAGTGATTTTGTGCAGCCTCACAGCATTAAAGCAGAAGAAATAGAAATGAATAATTGGATGGTAGTATCAGAAAATAAAGTTACATAGTGCTAACCACACACTTGACGTAGCAACTATATTGGGAGTCCTTGACGTGTTCCTTCGGAAGAAGAAGTCAGAATTTAAGGGCATGTCGATTACTAAACCGTTTTACAAGTCACGAGTACATGCAGGAAAGTCAAGAATGATAAGTGATGGGAACGGTACAGAGGCCTTTCATCAAGTTAGCCAGAGCCTAATTTTTACTACCCTTAAAATTATTGCTTTTCGCGCCTCCTGACTTTTTATCTTTGCTGTCTGTCCTGTTTTACCCTGATGCTGCGCTCGGCTGCACTACCCGCGTAGCGGATACTTCGTAAGTGTTTGAGAGGGGAGAGAAACAAGTATTATGATTTGTAGCACCTGGCTTTTGGTTTTAGTCAGTATATTTCCAGCAACGTAAGCTAGCTACTGGTATAAAAAGCTAACTGCACAAAGAGTACCTTGCCCCTTAGAACACGAATTTCCGATGCAAGAAAAACCAACGTTACTGCTCATCGACGATGAGAAAAACCTGCGGCAGGTGCTGGCCCGTGTCCTGGAGCTGGAAGGTTACCGGGTGTTGGCAGCCGCTAATGCGCACGAGGGCCAGGAGCTGCTTGAAGCACATGCTGAGGCGGTGGAGGTCGTACTCTGCGATGTCAAGCTGCCAGACAGTAGTGGACTGAATCTCCTGGATAAGATAAAAGCCAAATACCCTGATACCGAGGTGGTTCTTATGACTGCTTTCGGTACGATAAAAGATGGGGTGAATGCCATGAAGCAGGGGGCGTTCGACTACCTGACAAAAGGCGACAGTGATGACCAGCTTCTGATCGTGGTGGCGCGCGCCACAGAGAATGCCAGGCTGCGGAAACGTGTTGCGGAACTGGAAAAGCAGGTAGAGGCTAGGTGGACGCTGGAGGCTATCGTTGGTGATGCGCCAACGTTCAAGAAAGCAAAGGAGCTAGCCGGAAGGGTCGCCATTACTGATACAACCGTATTGCTGGAAGGCGAGACGGGCGTAGGCAAAGAGCTCTTTGCGCAGGCCATACACAGCGCCAGCACCAGGAACAAGAAGTCCTTCGTTGCCGTGAACTGCAGTGCTTTCCCAAAAGAGTTGCTTGAGTCAGAAATCTTCGGTTTTCGGAAAGGGGCCTTTACGGGTGCTGTTGCCGATAAGAAGGGGCTGTTTGAGGAGGCGAACGGCGGGACTATTTTCCTGGATGAGGTGGGGGAGTTGCCACTCGAGCTGCAGGCTAAGTTTCTGCGTGTGCTGGAGACGCAGACGTTCCTTAAGCTTGGGGATACGCAGCCCGTGCGCGTGAATGTGCGAGTTGTAGCAGCCACCAACAAAGACCTGCAGGCAGAGATAGCGGCGGGCCATTTTCGCGCAGACCTGTATTACCGGCTGTCAGTGTTCAGGATCAGCATCCCGCCGTTGCGTGAGAGGAAAAGTGATATCAGGCAGTTGGCTCTTTACTTTCTGCAGTACTACAACGCAAAGATGAAACGCCACTTTCAGGGCGCCAGCGAGGAGTTCCTGCAGTTGTTGGAGGCATACGCCTGGAGAGGGAATATCCGGGAGTTAAAGAATGTCATGGAGCGCGCCGTCATCCTGGCAGAAGGCCCTTCCTTAGGCCCCTCTCTGTTGCCTGTAGAGTTCCTGATCTCCAGTGACGCGGAGATTGGTCAGCTGGATGAGCAGGCCCTGAGTACTGTCGAGCGCCAGCACATCCTGAAGGTGCTGGAACAGGCTGGTGGCAACAAAACGGAGACAGCGCGGCTCCTGCACATTGGCCTGACAACTCTTTACCGAAAGATACAGGAGTATGGGCTTTAAAATAGGATGATTGTGAAAATGCCACAGCTCAGTATCGAGCGAGCGCCAGCAAAACCTTTTCATTTTAGAAATAGACCCTACCATTTTGGTAGGGTTTCGCATTTTATGTGAAACTAGTTTCTTTAGGATGCAAAATAAGATATTGATATACAGTGACTAATGAAATTGCTTGCTGTAAGCAGCAAAGGTGGCACTGACTTGGCAGAAGTCTTCCAGGAAAATGATGGCCTATGAAAAAATGTCTTTTGATAGGGTTCAACCCGGTTGGGGTTGACGTTGCAAAGCGGTTGCAGACAGCTGGTGTTGATGTAACCGTTGTGGACAAGGCAGGCAGCCACGCGCTGCCTGCTGAACCTGGCGTAAAAATCACGCTGCTGGCAGAGCAGGAGGTGCTTTTGTTTTGGCAGGGACTTTCCAACAAGCAGTTTGACGCAGTGATCCTGGTTATGACAAAGGACATGGAGTTTCCCCTCGCGTGTCTTGTCCAGTTGAGCAAACGCAAGTTGGAGAAGGTGCTCGTTTGTGTGGAAAACGAAAAGCAGGAGAAGTTAGTGGAGCTGTTCGGGCGTTATGCGGTCGTTCGGGCTGACAGGGAGATGGGTCGCCTGTTAAGTGAAAGGCTGCTTCAGGAGTCATTGGCTGGTCTGTAAACATACGCCAGTCTGGTCTCCAATTAGATTGGCTAACGTCTATTAAGAAGCCGCGGGAAATACCAACATGTGTCTCTTCAGGAGCAACGCAGAGCGCCGAGAATGCATCAGGTGCTATTCAGAGCCTGTGAGTTTGACATTGGTGGGAGGTACAGCGTAAGGCAGGAGACAGGAATCATGAATAACGAAAAAGCCATACAAATTAAATGAGTATAAGTGTATTAGCGGTAGTGTTGCCTTTGTTGACCTCTCCGACCTGTTTTGGAGCCGATACGTTGGGTACGGACAAGGAAACCCTGCCGATTAGGTTAAGCGCTGGGGTGGACACCTACTATGCATACGATTTTACAGAACCCCTTTCTAAGGATCGGCTATACACAACCCAAGCCTTCCGGCACAACGAGTTTAACCTGAACTGGGGCTTCCTGCGGGCTGACTACGCAAAAGACAATGTGCGGGCCACACTGGCACTGCAAAGCGGCACCTATGTGCAGGCCAATTACGCCTCTGAGCCAAACGACCTGACCCGGCTGATCGCACAGGCCAATGCCGGGGTGCGGCTGGCAAAGGGAGTGTGGCTGGATGCGGGCATCCTGCCCTCCCATATAGGCTATGAGAGCACCTTCTCCTTTGAAAACGAGGTATATACCCGCGCGTTGATGGCCGAGAACTCTCCCTATTTCGAGACGGGCGCACAGATTACTGCGGCCTTATCCGGCAAAGTGGAGTTGAAGATGCTGGTTTTGAACGGGTGGCAGATCATACAGGAAACCAATGATGCGAAGTCGCTGGGGCTTGGCCTAACCTACACCCCTACTGAGAGCATCGCCATTAGCTACAACAACTACTATGGCAATGAGGCGCCGCAGGGGGAGCCGGCTAAACGGCGCTACTTTCATAACCTATACACCAGCTATGCCCTAACTGATCAGTTTAGCCTGGCGACCAGCCTGGACTATGGGCGGCAGGAGCTGTGGGGAAGCTCTGAGAAGGGAGAATGGTATGCAGGCATGCTGCTGGCGCGCTGGCGCCTGCGGCAGAATTTCGCGGTGGCAGGACGCCTGGAGCGTTACAATGATGAGGATCAGCTCATCGTCGCCACCGGAACACCAAATGGCTTCCAGGCCTCCTCTTTGTCGCTGGACCTGGACTACATACCGGCACCGAACTTCCTGTGGCGGGCGGAGGTACGCGGTTACGATGCAACGGATAAGGTATTTGTGGGAGAGGACGGAGCATTTGATAAGAACCTGTTGCTCGTGACTTCCATCGCGGTCAAGTTTTAGGGCAACAGTAAGTATGGAATGTCGGGGCATGAGGAAATGAAGTAGGTGAGGATTAATGAAACTGAAGACTAAAATAACGTTAGGGTACCTGACCATTCTGCTGATGCTCTTTGTCATCGGGGTCTATGCCATTCAGAATCTGAAGAACCTGGACAGCGCTTCCAGGAACATTCTGAAGGACAACCTGTACACGCTGCAGTTGGGGGAACGCATGATCACGGCACTTGACAGGATGCATCTGGCCAAGCAACAGCTGGTACTGGCCGAGGCGCCGCCGCAGGTGTACAACCGGATCATTCGCGAGAATATCATCTCCTTTGAGCACTACCTCCAGAAAGAAAGGGACAACATCACGGAGACGGGTGAAAGGAAGCTGGTTGCGGACATGGCGGAGCTCTTTGAAAGCTACAAGGCTCTTTTGCTGAGCCAGGGGATACCCTCGTCGGAGTACCCCACAGAGCTGTTACCCCGCTACCAACTGCTGCGCCTACAACTGGACCAGATGCTTAACATTAACATGGACGCCATGGCCAGAAAGAGTGACACGGCGCAGGGTGTCGCGCTGCAAGCCCAGCGCTATACACTTTGGGCACTGGCTGTGACCATTCTGCTTGGCCTTGGGTTTCTTTTGACAGTGCCGGCCGCTATCTCTCACCCAATCAACAGGCTGATCAAGTCTATTCAGGCAGCATCTCAGAAGGACTTCACGCAGCGGCTCCCCGTCCGGGGACATGACGAGTTCAGCAGGGTGGCTAAAGTGTACAACAGCATGCTAAAGAAGCTGAAGGAGTTCGAGTACTCCAACCTCAACGAGCTGTTAACCGAAAAGAAACGGATAGAGCTGGTCCTGCTCAACCTGGACGAGGCCATCCTGCTGCTCGACCAGAACCTGAAGATCATCGAGGCTAACCCAATGGCCTGTAAGCTTCTTGGACTTGAGCGGGGGCAGCTGGTTGGGGAGCAGGCACAGACCATCGAGAACGAGAACGAGCTTTTCCGGAAGATGGTGAGCGACGTGATGGTAGGCAAGACCTCCGATGACCACGTGCTGACTGTACGTATCGCCGGGGAGGAGACATTCTACCACAGGAGCACGATGGAGGTAGTGTTTTACAATGACCTGAAGGATCAGCGGGAGCTGTTCGGGTACGTCATCTCCCTGCGAAACGTGAGTAGTTTTAAGAAAATGGACCAGGCCAAGTCCAGCTTCCTGGCAAACGTATCGCATGAGCTAAGAACACCCCTGGCCTCCATCGGGTACAGCCTGAAGCTACTGCGGGACGAACGGGTGGGGGAAGTAAACAATGAGCAGGCGGATATTCTCTCCAGCATCAAACAGGAAACAAGCAGGCTGCAGCGCATGGTGGCCGAACTGCTGGATGTCTCCCGTCTGGAGTCGGGCCACCTCCAACTTAACCTACAGCGCACCAACATCGGCAAGCTCATCGGCTTTGTGGAGGAGATGATACGGCTACAGCTGCTTAGCAAAGGCCTGCGCCTGGATGTGCGCATCGAGAATCAGCTGACGGATGTGCTGGTGGACGTGGAGCGGACGATCTGGGTGTTTGCCAACCTGTTGAGCAATGCCGTGCGCTATTCCCCTGAAAACGGGGTTATAAGCATAACAACGGAGGACAAAGTGCATGAGGTTTTGGTCAAAGTGCATGACCAGGGACCAGGCATTGCCCCTGCTGACCGCGAGCGGATTTTCCAAAAGTATGTGCAGGTGCCTGATAGCGAAGGAAGTAAAGGAAGCCTGGGCTTGGGGTTATCCATCTCGCAGGAGTTCATGCAGTCGCAGGGTGGGAGCGTGTGGGTGGAGAGCGGGGATGGAGGGGGAAGCACTTTTGTTGTTTCACTCCCTGTTTACACAACTGCTGGTTTAGGGGTGGGTAAATACGCGGGGCTTCTTTGAGTCAAGCTACCTCTATTTCAGGGTAGGCAGCGGTACAAATATCTGACGAAAGATACAAATCGGGGCACCCAGTATAATTTAAATATAATCTGAAAGAGAAATAAAAAAATATGAAAGATCATCAAGTGGCGGCAGCGCCAACAGTCCTCACCCCTCAGAAGCAGAGCAAAAAATACCTGCTGTACCTCTCCCTGAGCGCGTTGGGCGTGGTCTACGGCGACATCGGCACAAGCCCTCTTTATGCGATCCGGGAGTGCTTTTATGGGGAGTACGGTGTGGCACCCGTGCATGACAATATCCTCGGCGTGCTCTCCCTTGTGTTCTGGTCGCTGTTACTTGTCATCTCCTTTAAGTACCTGGTGGTGGTTATGCGTGCTGATAATGAGGGAGAGGGAGGCATACTGGCGCTGATGGAGTTGGTGCTGCCTTCAAAGCGGAAATGGTATCATGGAATGACGCTTGTCATGGGGCTGTTTGGCGCTGCCCTGCTTTATGGAGACGGCATGATCACGCCGGCCATTTCAGTACTGAGCGCAGTGGAGGGTCTGAACATTGCCACCCCATTTTTTGAGCCTTATGTCATACCGATCACCATTGTTATTCTCTTTTTGCTGTTCTTGCTGCAAAGCAGGGGAACCGGCGGGGTCGGGATCATATTCGGACCAATCGTTCTGGTGTGGTTCCTGGTCCTGGCTGTTTTAGGAGTTTCTGCCATCGTGAAAGACCCGATTGTGCTGCAGGCGCTAAACCCATACTTTGCCTTCCGCTTCTTTGCGAGCCACGGCATCCATGGAATCGTGGTGCTGGGGGCTGTGTTCCTGGTGGTGACGGGGGGAGAGGCCCTGTATGCGGACATGGGGCACTTTGGCCGCTTTCCTATCCGCCTGGCCTGGTTCACCATCGTGCTGCCCTCCCTGGTGCTCAACTACTTTGGCCAGGGGGCACTGCTCCTGGATAACCCGGAGCTGGCCGTAAACCCATTCTATCACTTAGCCCCGACCTGGGCCCTGTACCCGCTTGTTGTACTTTCAACCTTTGCCACTGTCATTGCGTCTCAGGCTGTTATCTCGGGCGCTTTCTCTTTAACCTACCAGGCTTTAAACCTGGGTTATTTCCCCCGTGTGTTGGTGAGGCACACCTCTGTCAAGGAAAGAGGGCAGATCTACATCCCTCAAATAAACTGGTTACTGTTCGTGACGACTGTTAGCCTGGTGGTTGGGTTTGGCAGCTCCAGCGCCCTGGCGGCAGCTTACGGGGTTGCTGTCACCACCACCATGGTTATAACAAGCATACTGGCCTTCGTCGCCATGCGGAAGCTGTGGGGCTGGAGCCCTGCTCTTGCGGTGGGGCTTACTGCCTTTTTCCTGGTTGTTGATCTCTCCTTTTTTGGCGCCAACATCATGAAGGTGGCAGAGGGAGGATGGTTCCCGCTGATGATAGGGGCTATTATCTACTTGCTGATGCAGACCTGGATGACAGGGCGCAGCGTGTTGAAAGGAATGCTGCGCACATTAACTCCTCCGCTCACGCACTTCCTAAAGGGGATAGAGCGCATTCCTCCGCTGACAGTGGACGGTACTGCCGTTTACATGACAGGGAACGACAAAATCACACCCCCTGCGCTTGCACTGAACGTGAGGCACAACAAAATAATCCATGAGCAGGTGATCATCTATTCTCTAAAAGTGCAGAAAGTGCCTTATGTGGCTGCCAAAAACAGGCTGAAGGTGGAACAGATCACTCCTCGCTTCTTCAGGGTTACAGAAAGCTACGGTTACATGGATGACATTAATGTGCAGGCGTCGTTGCAGACACTAAAGGAAAGCACACCGGCCCTTCAGTTGAACGATAATGTTACTTTCTTCATTGGCCGTGAAACACTCATTCCTTCCAGGGAGGTTGGGATGAACAAATGGCAGGCAAAGCTGTTTGCGAGTCTGGTGTTGATTTCCCAGCGTGCCACCAAGTACTTCCATATTCCGGAGAAACAAGTGTTTGAGGTTGGAACGCAAGTGAGAATATAAAGAATGAGTTGTCCAGTGGTAGGTTTTACCCCATTTTTCACTACTTTGACACTGTGGCAGTAGGGGTTGTTTACCAGGATAGTTAGCTCGCACATAACTTTCTGTAAACATCCTTGCTGTCATACTCATTCCAACATCATACATTGTAGATAACAGCTAAAATCCTTTTGTTACTTTTCTGTTATGCTAGAAACGAAAAAGCGGCTTAAACTGTAGTCTAAGCCGCTTTTTGCTGTTTACTATGTAGCCCGTAGGGGAATCGAACCCCTGTTACTAGAATGAAAATCTAGCGTCCTAACCCCTAGACGAACGGGCCGTTCTGCCTGATTGTGGTGCAAATATACGGCTCTTTGAGATATTGGCAAACATTAACGAAGATATTTTTTGCTATATAGTGTAAGCTATTCATCCTGAGGGTAGAAAAAAATATTGGATTTGCAATAGGGTAATCGTAACTTTGCACCATAAAATCAAAACTCTCAAACTTAGATAACATGTCTAAAATAAAAGTTGCAATTAACGGTTTTGGCCGAATAGGCAGACTTACATTTAAGGCCCTGCTCCTGAAGGACAATGTAGAGGTAGTTGCCATCAACGACCTGACAGATACCAAAACACTGGCGCACCTGCTTAAATATGATTCTGTACATGGCCGTTTTGATGGCACTGTAGAGGCCACCGAGAATGGGATAAAGGTAAATGGCCAGGAAATAAAAATTACAGCAGAACGCGAGCCAAAGAACTTGCCTTGGGGTAAGCTCGGTGTTGACGTAGTGCTGGAGTCCACTGGCCGATTTGTTGACGAGAAAGGCGCTGGTGGGCACCTGGAAGCCGGAGCACGCAAAGTAGTGATCTCAGCTCCTGCTAAAGGCGATATTACCACGATCGTACTAGGCGTGAATGAGGATGTGCTGACTGGTGACGAAAGAATAGTTTCTAACGCCTCTTGCACAACCAACTGCCTGGCGCCTATGGCAAAAGTGTTGGACGATACTTTCGGCATTGAAAAAGGATACATCACGACTGTTCACGCTTATACCGCCGACCAGAATTTACAGGATGCCCCGCACAGCGATCTGAGAAGAGCGCGTGCTGCAGCTTATTCTATCGTACCTACGTCTACGGGTGCTGCAAAGGCTGTTGGCCTGGTGTTGCCGCACCTAAAAGGCAAACTCGATGGTGTCGCCATGCGCGTGCCTATTCCGGATGGTTCACTTACTGACCTGACTGTGGTATTGAAGAAGCCTGCGACGAAAGAAGAAATTAATGCGGCGATGAAAAAAGCTTCAGAAGGAGCTATGAAAGGCATCCTGGAGTACACAGAAGACCCAATCGTTTCCATCGATATCATCGGAAACACACACTCGTGTATTTTTGATGCAGAAATGACTTCAGCTAACGAAACACTTGTAAAAGTGATAGGCTGGTACGACAATGAAGCCGGCTACTCAAACAGAGCTGCTGACCTGATCACCAGAATCGGCTAGGCATTCCGCTTACTTATAGCACACAGAGCCCATCCCTGACAGGATGGGCTTTTGTTTTGCACCTGTAACAACTGCATGGCTAAAGTATAAGTATAAAGTGATAAAAGATGCCGTTTAGAGTAAATTCTGATTTTCATTGCACTTATTAAATAGATCCATTTACTTATTCCATTTCTCATGATGAAGCGAATTTTAGTGCCGACCGATTTCTCTGAGCAAGCCACGTATGCCTATGAAATTGCCTTAAGCATTGCCCGTAAAACAGGAGCAGCCATTAAGCTGCTACATGTGGTGGAAATGCCTTATTTCAATAACTATGGTATGATGGGCAACTTTAGTGTTACGGGAGATACCAGCCTGCCAGGCAATGGAATGGAGCAGGTGTATGTGCTGCAAATGCTGGAAACAACCAAGCATAACATGGCCAGGCTGATTAATTCAATCAATCATAAAGGGGTGGATGTGGTACAGGAAGTGACTGTGGACAGGCCAATTAGCAAAATAAAGAGAACGATCAGGGAGGATCAGGTTGACCTGGTGGTGATGGGTTCTAAGGGAGTGAGTGGTTTGGATGAGTTTCTGATTGGCTCTAATACCGAGAAAGTGGTGCGTGCGGCCGAATGCCCGGTGTTAACGGTAAAAAAACGCGACACCGATTTTACCGTGAAAGAAATTGTGCTGGCCTCAGATTTTAAAAGGGAAGTGCGCCACGCGATGGATCATTTCAAAAAGTTTCAGGCCATGTTCGGGGCCAGGCTGCATCTGGTTTACATTAACACGCCGGGTGCTTTTGAATCAAGCGGCGACTTACGGCAAAAGCTGGAAAATACAGCTGCCAAGTATAACCTGCAGAATTATACCATCAACATTTACAACGATGTGATGGAGGAGGATGGCATTCTGCACTTCGCAAATGATATTCGGGCCGACCTGATCATGATGGCAACGCATGGCAGAACCGGCCTCTCGCATTTGCTGAGTGGCAGTATAGCCGAGGACCTGGTAAACCATAGCAGTATTCCGGTGCTCACGTTCCAGTTGAAGTAAGTCGGCAACAAAAAATATATAGCCTGATGCCGTATCGGCGTCGGGCTTTTTTATTGTCAGCCGGAAAAAGTAATTTTGTGATCTGCTTTCCAATTCATGCTTTATGAGCTTACGTCCGCACATACGCTTTGTCATCAATCCAACTTCAGGCCCAAAAAGCCGCGTAGATGTGGGCGCACGTATAAAAGCACAGTTCGATAAGCAGGAAACCACTTACGATATTGTTTACACAACGCATGCCGGACACGCGCCCGAGCTGGCCCGGCAGGCCGCTGACCAGGGATGCCAGGTAGTGGTGGCGGTTGGTGGCGACGGCACAGTGAACGAGGTGGCACGGGGATTACTTTACACAGAAACAGCCTTGGGTATTTTACCAAGAGGCTCCGGAAACGGCTTGGCCCGGCACCTTAAAATACCCATGGGCATTGATGGGGCGATGGGGGTGCTGCGGGAGGCGCAGATAATCAGTATCGATAGCGGCAGCATTAATGGCCATGCGTTCTTCACAACAGCCGGCATTGGGTTTGACGCTTACATCAGCTCGGTGTTTGCCGGAAATGAAAAGCGCGGACTGAAGACCTACGTAGAATTGGTCATAAAAGAGGTGCTCCAATACAAGCACCTGCCTGTCAGGGCTGATATAAACGGCAAAAGTATAGAAACCGATTGCTATGTAATGGCTTTTGCGAACGCGGCCCAATACGGCAACAATGCTTACATCGCGCCCTTAGCCGACATTCAGGATGGACTGCTGGATGTATGCCTGGTGCGCAAACTGAATCTGGTAAAAGCGCTGCACATGAGTTATTGCATGCTTACCAAGCAGTTGGCCAACCCGGAGAGTGCGGCTTACTTTAAAACAACGCAAGTGAAAGTAGCAGCTACCGAAGCCATGATGTTTCATGCCGATGGGGAATACGTAGGCAAAGCAAACGATTTTGAAGTACAGATGAAGCCACGCTCGTTGAAAGTAGTGGTACCAGGGGATAAAATTTAACACGCCATGAAAGACAATAATAAGAAAGGCCGACAGGGGGTAGTATACTCTACCAACACGGATTTCAACTACGATTACGAGCACGAAGGTGGGCAGGAGACCCTGCCCCCACAGCAGCAGAACCTAAAGATAATGCTCGACAAAAAGTCGCGGGGGGGTAAACAGGTTACGCTTGTTACCGGTTTTGTTGGCGCCGAAGATGACCTGAAGGAACTAGGGAAGCTGTTAAAGAACAAATGCGGCGTGGGTGGCGCCGTGAAAGAGGGAGAGATCATGATTCAGGGCGACTTCAGAGACAAGGCGCTCCAGGTATTGCAGGCCGCAGGGTACAAAGTGAAGAAAGCTGGCGGCTGACAGGGCTATACAATCCTGTTCAAGTCCTCCGGGGTGTCAATGCCAAATGTTTCAAAGTCGGTTATAGCCGTGGTGATTCGAAAACCATTCTCCAGCCAACGTAACTGCTCCAACGACTCAGCCATTTCCAGAGCCGATGGCGGCAGCTGCGTGATCTGCTCCAGTATATCGGCACGATATCCGTAAATGCCGATGTGCTTGTAATAGGTATGCTGCTTGTGCCAGATGTCGGTTGGGATATTGCGGCAATAGGGAATAGGCTGCCGACTGAAATATAACGCCTCCTGAGCCGTATTAAGCACCACTTTCGGGGTGTTCACATTAAAAAGCGCTTCCGCTGTGTCGATCTTCTTGACCAGTGTTGCCAGTTGGGTTGCGCTGTTCTTAAAACAGGCGGCCACCAGGTCTATTTGCTCAGGTTGTATAAAGGGCTCGTCCCCCTGTATGTTGATGACATACTCAAATGGTTTGTTAAAGCGCTGGAAGGCCTCAAAGCAACGATCTGTTCCGCTCTGGTGATGCCCGGCTGTTAGCACTGCTTCTCCCTCAAATGCCATTACGTGCTCCAGTATGCGTAGATCATCTGTGGCCACCACTACCTCCGTAAGACCGGATTTTCTGGCTTGCTCGTATACCCTTCGGATCATACTTTTACCCTGGATATCAACCAAAGGCTTACCAGGGAAACGGGTGCTGGCATAGCGAGCAGGAATTATTCCGAGTACTTGCATGGGGTTGTGATCGCTTTAAAAATGAAGTAAAGGTGCTGCGCAAAGGTACGGA
Source organism: Pontibacter sp. GD13 (assembly GCF_058216355.1). Classification (NCBI taxonomy): domain Bacteria; kingdom Pseudomonadati; phylum Bacteroidota; class Cytophagia; order Cytophagales; family Hymenobacteraceae; genus Pontibacter; species Pontibacter sp. GD13. Next base: position 322,167 of record NZ_JBYZMQ010000001.1, on the reverse strand, counting down.
AGCGGATCTGAATTACCTGCATGCCGGTGCTGTACCGTTTTACAACTACTTGCGGCGTATATCCAGGATCTTTATGCTGTGGAACTCGGCACCTGCCATGCATGCTGTTACCGTCATGTTATAATTGATGATTTTCACCTCCACCTCCGTCGCCGCACTGGTCTGGTAGGTGTCGTTAATAGCCGACTCATTGGATGGCTTATATTGCTTGTTTCCGGCTGAAAGGATATACCCACAGCCATCCAGGGCATAGTCGCCGGTCCAGGATAGGGTTGCATCCATCACTTCAAACGTAGAATTGTCATTCTCATCGTCCTTGCTGCAGGCTGTGCAAATAAGAAGACTACAAAATAAGATCAGGGCGGGTACAATAGGTTTTAAAGGCATGGCAAGTCTGGCTTTTTAAAACAGGACTCACTTTAGCCCGGAACGGTTGCAGGCAGCAGGAAAATAATTTACAGGCTTTTAACGCTAATTACCCGAACAGCATCCATTACCCGGGGCTGTGGCACCATGCCACACCTTCTGTCTATGGGCTCCGGAAGCGGTAAGTAGGTGAGCATCACCTGCGTGCTGTCACTTTCTTTATAAACTGCAGGGATGGCTTCCTCATTTTCCGGAAGGTAATTTTTTCCATCGATCATCACTTCAAAACCACAGCCATCGGCTGCAACTTCGCCGGTCCAGAACAAGGTGGCAGGAGCTGTTATGTTTTCATCTTGCTGAACCGGGCCATTCTGACAAGAGTTCAAAGAAACCATGATCGCTATGACGGGCAAAAAATGTTTTAAGATCATACGGGGTTGTTTTGGGCTGAAGGTTAAGAGGTGTAAAGTAAGCAATATTTTTAAGCTGCATTTAACATTAAACCTCCAAACGCTTAACTCTTAAAGCGAAAGTGCTGTGGTCTATCACCTGTACCCTTTCGCCTTTATCGATAAAACCGTCTCTGGCCTGCGCGTCATATAAAGTGTCATCAATCATTACCCGGCCACTAGGTGTCATGCGGGTATGGGCGATGCCCGTTTTACCCACCAAATGCGTGGCTGAGTTGGAGGAGCGGTAGCCTTCGTTGCTGTTAAAGGTGTTGTGGAGTATTAAGCGCTGCGCCGCCTTGCTGCTAACAATGCGCTGCCAGGTAAGCCCGATGAGCACAGCCGCCCCCACCATGCCCACCACCACTGCAACCAAACTGCGGGTAAGATTTTGAGAAGGAACGAAAGTAAAATCCAGGTTATGGTTGTTTACCATGATCAGGACAAGGGCGGCAAAGGTAAGTACGATGCCGCTAATGCCCGCCACGCCAAAGCCAGGAATCACAAACACTTCCAACCCGATAAGAACTAAACCTACCAGGAAAAGCAAGATTTCCCAGTTCTCAGCAAGCCCGTTCAGGTAATAAGGCACCAGGTAAAATACCCCGGCCACAACAGCAGCAAGCAAAGGGAAACCGATGCCCGGCGTTTGTAACTCGAAGTATAAACCGCCAATAATTATCAGCAACAGGATGCCGCTGATGAAAGGGTTGAGGAAAAAGGATACGATATTATCCGTTGTACTCGGCTGGTAGTAAATTACCTCGGCATTTTGCAGGTTGAGTTCCGCCAGCACCCCAGGTACGTCTACGGCCACCCCATCGCAGAACCCGAGCTTTATGGCCTCGGTGGTGGTTAAGGTAAGCACCTGACCGGCCGAAAGTGTACTGTCCACGCTGGCCTCCACCATGGCCTCGGCTAAATGCGGGTTTCTGTTATTGGCCTCTGCCGTAGACCGCATGATGGAGCGCATGTAACTCTGGTATTTGCCAGGTGCCGCCTCGCCATTTGCGCCGACAACTGTAGCGGCCCCAATGTTTGCCCCGGGGGCCATGTAGATACTATCGCAGGCCAGGGAGATAAGCGCCCCAGCCGAGGCAGCATTTTTATCGATAAAGACATACACAGGTTTGGGATACTCCAGAATGCGCTTCCGTATCTCATCCGCGTCATTTAACGCACCGCCAAAGGTGTCCAGCACCAGCAATACATGGTCTGCCCCAACTTCTGTCGCCTTATTTAATGCCAACTCGGTGTACCTGTTCGTGCGCGGATCGATCTCTGATCCTACTTCCATCACAAAAACTTTGGTCTTTGCGGTTTGGGCAAATGAAAGCAGCGGCAGCAACAGGAAGCAGAGTAAGTAAATATTACACAAATACCAATGCTTTGGATAGGATTTCATAATTTAGGGCAGGTTTTAGGGCTTATGAAGCAATAAGGTAATTAAAAAAGCAAGCTATTCCTATACTACTCTTTAAATACGAATTTCAGGCCCCGGTGTGGCGTATCCGCATCGATACTTCTTCACGTTTCCTGGCAGTAGAGATACGCGACGCTGATTTGCTGCTGGCGAATTTTTATACCCTGCAAACTGCCGGTTTTATACTGGCGCCTTTGGCCATATCCCCGTCCAAAGCCTGGTGGCTGGGGCTGGACGATGCGCAGGGCGGCCTGGTGTTCCTGCATGGGTACGGCGACCGCAGAACAGGGCAACATAAAAGTATAATGGTTTATAATGCTGAAACAGGGAACGAACGCTGGTGCCAGCCTGAGTTTGCTTTTTATGGGGTGGCGGCGGATGGTATCCTCGCTTACCCTGCCGATTCTCCGGAAGCGCCCTTCTGCTTGCTGTATGCCAAAACAGGAAAACTTTTCCGCGACGGACTTAGCCAGCAGCTTGCTTCGGAGGAGCTGGCCGCTAATAATCAGGAAAGATACCAGGGGTGCATTTTTCCAACTGTTTATTTGGAAGGGGAGGATTACTTTGAGCAGGTGAGCGCTTTTCTGAAGCAGCATGCCGATCCTGTGCGTGCCATAGAGTATGCAGAAACAGATCAGGCGGTGATCGTAAGTTATTATGAACGCTCCTCGGATGAGCAAAGCCTGATAAATTTTGTGGCTGTATTTGACCTGGAAGGGAATTTACGCCTAAAAGAAATACTTGGCAGCAATTTGAGTGGCATTGGATCAGATACTTTTTTTATCTTTAACCTAAATTTATACTTCCTCCAGGAAAAGCAGGTCCTGAAAGTATACCAACTTTTAGCTTAGTACAATCTTAACCATGGTTCGATCTTTAATTGTTACGCTGATCGTAACGCCCTTGCTCTCTTTTACAGTAAAAGCATCCGATTTTTCCGCTGTTCGTGACTCTGTAGGTGTGGAACGCAAAAACGGGAAGTTGTTTCTACAGCACAAAGTAGAGCCCAAAGAAACGCTTTACGCCCTTTCCCGCAAATACAGTATCCCGGTTTCTCAGATCGTGGATGCCAACCCACGGGTAGAGGCGACCATCCGCATTGGCGAGATCGTCCTGATCCCCCGTAAAAGCATGGATGCCAATGCCGTCGCTTCGGTGGCAAAAACCAGTGCTAATAGCGCTTCGGCAAGCAACAGGACCTTTACGGTTAACGAGACAGGCAATAAGTTGCACACGGTTGCACCAAGTCAAACTTTATACGCTATCTCACGCCTGCATAATGTGAGTGTGGAGGAGATCAAGCAATGGAACAACCTGAAAGATAATAGCATCAGCCTGGGCTCACAGCTGATCGTGGGCAAGGGCATGGCTTCTGCTACTAAAAAACCGGTTTACATGCCTGAACCGGACGATGAGATGGCCGCACCGAAAGCAACGGAAGCAACGCCATCAGGACCTGCTGCGGCAGCCTCAAAAACGGAACCTGCTGCAGCGCCGACCAGCACCCGAATAGAAGAAAAAGAAGACGCCGAAAACAGCGTGATGAAACGGGTACTTGAAAGCGGCATGGCAGAGATGATTGACCCAAAAGGGGATACCAGCAAATACCTGGCGCTGCATAAAACTGCTCCGGTGGGCACAATCATGCAAGTGAAAAACGCCATGAACGACCAGGTGGTCTATGTTCGCGTAATCGGCAAACTTCCCGACACTGGCGCAAACGAAAAAGTAATCGTCCGGATCTCAAAGAAGGCTTATCAGAAACTGGGTGCCGTTGACCAGAAATTCAGAGTAGACCTGTCGTACATGCCTTAACAGGAAAGTCTGCAAATAGGTACAAAGGGAGCCTGCACCATACGTGCAGGCTCCCTTTTTTTATCAGCCCCCCACTGAAGGAGAGTAGCTAAACTAGCGTTTTGCTTTCCTAACTTTAATGTAGATCGGAAAGTGATCGCTGTAACCGCCAAAGTATGTTTTACCTGAAAAGGTGCTAAAAGGGGTATTTTTATACTTACCATACAAAAACTTCAGGCTTTCGGGGGCGTGGATCTGCGCAGAGCCTCTTACATACTCGAGCCCCTGGCCGTCTACCAAAGATTTGGAGATCAGGATCTGATCGAGCATCTTAAAGTCGCCACGGCTGTAGTAGCTGCCTAGCCCGTTCACATAGGGCAGAAAGAAGGTGTTAAACAATTCATCCGGGTAGGCTGGGTTTGGGCGTCCTGTAGCTTTTAGCACCTGTTGCATGACAGCTGTGCGTGGTTCGCTATCAAAATCACCCATCACAACAATGCGAGCCCCCGCATCGGCTGCCTGCAAGGCGTTTATTCGTTTCCGGAGTGTGGCAGCCGCAGCGCGCAACCTGCTGTCATCCTGCAGGCCGCGGCGCGTGCGTGTACGGGGTGGCCAGTGGTTCAGGAAAATCGTGAGCTCCTGGCCCTGTAACTCGCCCCTTATCTGCATAATATCCCGTGAGGCATACTTCGATTTGCCGTAATCAATTTTTATGCGCTGAGAATCAGTTACTTTAAACAACCTGGGTTTGTAAAGTAGCGCTATATCCAGGCCTTGTTCGTCCTGCATATCGTAGTGTACCACGCTATACTTCTCTTTTCTGAGGGCGGGGGAGGAGATAAGGTCCTGTATCACTTTTCTGTTCTCCACTTCGCTTAACCCTATGATAGCGGGGCCGTTGGTATTGCCTATATGGGCTATTGCGCTGGCAATGTGCTGTATTTTTCTATCATACTTCTCCTCCGTCCATTGCATATCGCCGGTTGGTGTAAAAGCATCATCGTTTGTGGCAGGGTCATTGGCGGTGTCGAACAGCTTCTCAACGTTGTAAAACGCGATGGTGTGCAGTTTTGCCTGCCTGCCACCGCCGGGCAGCCTGGAGCAGCCAACAAGGGTAGATAGGGTAAAAATAAGTAAGAGAGTTTTTATTCCGTAGCGCATCCTTTAACTTTGTACCTATATATTTATTCACTGATATTACGAGTAACATACCCTATAAAGTTTAATTACTTAGAAAATGAAAAAGTCCGAAATATACTTTAGCATAGCCTTAGACGATAACAGTGTGCCGGAAGCGATCAGCTGGCGGGCCACCGATGCTGGTGAGAAGATCCATTTTGCCAAGGCGATAAACATTTCACTTTGGGATCGGGATGAGGCGGGCACCATGAAAATTGATCTTTGGACCAAGGACATGCCCGTGGATGAGATGAAATATTTCTACATAGACACCATCGGGGCTATGGCCCAAAGCGTGGCAACCGCTACCAGCGACAATGTTATGGCCAAAAAAATGCGTGATTTATGCGAGGAGTTGATGCAGCATTTGGAAGAAGAGAAAAAGAAAGACACCAACGGATAAAACCATACAGCAATAAAAAAGGGAACCGCCTCCGAGAGGCGGTTCCCTTTTTTATTGCTGTATGGTTAACACTAAAAGTGCTGTATTCAATATTACTTGCTGCTTGCAGTACTTTCAGATGGAGCAGCGTTAGAGGCAGCAGCCTGATCACCGCTATTCGGGGTTTCTAAGCTTGCCATAAATTCTTCTTCGGTCTGGTTGTAAATTTTACGGTCACCGAAATAATCGTTATACTGCTTTGTGCTTAACACCTTTTCTAGCTGTTGATCTCTCACATCACAAATTTCTTTGCATTTTTGATTGATCATTGCCTGATCTCCGGCGAACTCTGTCTCGATAGCCATTTTTTTAGCTACTACGTCCTTGTTGATCTCTCTCATTTTACGTGACTGGTAATTATTTAAACCGAGGTCACGGATCATTCTATTGGACACATAATCGGCTCTTTTATCTGCCACCATGGCAAGCTTCTTATCCAGTTTTACATTTCTGTTATCGCCTGTGTTGTTTTCACTCTTTGCGTGAGATACTCCAGCGAATCCCACTATCATACACATTGTTGCCAGTCGCTTTTTCATTTTATATCCTTTCTATAGTTTTATAGTTCATGTTTGCTTATGTACCTTTCAACGTATCTAAAAATCAAATGATTCCGAAATATGAAGTAAGTTACTAATGTCTAATATAGTGCAGATATTATGCCAAAAAAGCCGATTTATGCGTATAAATCGGCTTTTTAAATATATGAAAGGTTTAATTACCAATCGTTCATCCACATCATGGATTCTACGGGCGTAATAGTGCGATTATTATACTTCGCGTTGGCTTTTGTGTTATAGTAATTCTCAATGCCGCCCTTTACCTCAAAGTAAATGAGTTGTCCGATCGGCATGGCGTGGTAAACCCGAACGGGTTGCGACACGGAGATCTCGAGGGTCCAGGTATTGCAAAAGCCGACATCGCCTTTGCCAGCTGTGGCATGAATATCAATGCCCAAACGTCCAACGCTTGACTTTCCCTCCAAAAAAGGTACATGTGCATGAGTCTCCGTGTATTCCTTCGTCACACCCAGGTAAAGTTTGCCAGGCTGCAATACAAAACCCTCCTCCGGTATATCAAACACATCAATCTCGTTGTGCTTGCGGGCATCCAGCACCTCATCTTTGTAATTGGCCAGGTAGCGACCCAAATGCACATCGTAGGAGTTGGTACCCAGGCAGGCACGGTCAAAAGGTTCTACCAGAATAGTGCCTTTTTCTATTTCCGCTAAAATCTGCTTATCAGTTAATATCATGTTGATGAGAATATCCGGTTATAAAGGTATGGAAAAGGGGCTATAATTCTTTAACCGATTTAATTTTTTCGTTGCTCGTAACACGAATTAAAGTGCTGCTTTCAGCGATTCCAGGTTTGCCTGCAGGTATTTTTCTGTTTGTTCTTCGCTGATAGCGGTTGACACAAACAAGGCCTCATACTGTGAGGGTGCCAAATAAATGCCTCTTTCGAGCATGGCATTAAAGTATCGCCCAAACAAGCCTGTATCAGAAGTTTTAGCGCTGTCGAAATCAGTTACGGCCTGCTCTGTGAAGAAAATACTAAACATGGAGCCCACCCGGTTAATGGTGTATCGCAACCCTAATTGCTGCATGTTGTTTTGCATTCCCTCTATAAGTCGGGCAGTGGTTTGTTCCAGTTGCTGGTATACTTCGGGGTGTTCGTTTAAGTAAGTAAGCATGGCTATGCCCGCCGACATGGCAATCGGGTTACCGGATAATGTTCCTGCCTGGTACACCGGCCCGGCTGGGGCTACATAGTCCATCAGCTCTTTTCGTCCGCCGTAGGCGCCTACAGGCATGCCACCGCCGATGATCTTGCCCAGGGTACTTATGTCAGGCGTAACTCCGTAAAGCTGCTGTGCTCCGCCGGGGGCTAACCGAAAACCGGTCATTACCTCATCAAAGATCAAAACGATTCCCTCCCTGTCGCACAGGTCGCGTAGCCCTTGCAGAAACCCGGCGGCAGGGGTTACCAAGCCCATGTTACCCGCAACTGGCTCCAGAATGATGGCCGCAATCTGACCCTTGTTGGCCTCTGTCAGCAGTTTAACTGCATCCAGGTTATTATAAGGAGCCGTAAGGGTGTCGTTGGCAGTGCCTTTGGTAACGCCCGGGCTATCGGGCACCCCCAGCGTAATGGCCCCACTGCCGGCAGATATCAGAAAGGAGTCGCCATGCCCATGGTAACAGCCTTCGAACTTAATTATTTTGTCGCGGCCAGTAAACCCGCGCGCCACGCGTATAGCCGACATCGTGGCCTCGGTGCCGGAGTTTACCATGCGCACTTTCTCGATGCTTGGTACCATGCTCACGATAAGCTCGGCAATCTCTATTTCTTTGCGGGTAGGCGCCCCAAACGAAAGCGAATCCGGAATAGCCTTTATAACAGCCTCCTGCACTACTTCAGCAGCATGCCCCAGTATCATAGGGCCCCAGGAATTGATGAAGTCTATGTAACGGTTTCCGTCCTCGTCGTACATGTAGGGCCCTTTTGCCGACTTCATAAAGCGGGGATTACCGCCCACTGCTCTAAAGGCCCGGACAGGAGAGTTGACTCCCCCAGGAATACTGTGTTGTGCGCGTTGGAAAAGCTCGTTGCTAACAGGTGCTTTTATCATGGGTAAAAAAGGTCAAGGAGGTGAAGGAGTGTTAAAAAACCGGATTTACGATGCTCAGTTGCAGGTTATCGAGTTTCGTGATGGGTACATACTGGTTGTCTTGGCGTAGCTGATTACGGCTGTTTGGGTCCGAGTAACCTAAACCAGGGTAAATAATGCCGGGCCTGATACCCGTAGCCGTTAATTGCTGGCTAAACTGCGGACCGTAGCTCTGTAGCAGGTTACCGAAATAAAAGAGCATTTCAAACCCGGCACGGGCATACACCGAAGGAGGCAGGTGATACTGCTGGATATATTTGCCCCTGAAGGCAGCATAGGCCGGGTTCAGGGTATTGAAATATTTGGGACTGATAAAGTATACTTCCAGGTCGTCGAGCTGGCGAAGTGTTATCTGGTTTATATCCAGCCACTTTTCGTACGTGATCAGGGGTGTTTTCGAAGACCTGCCTTGCAGCAGGCTGGTGGCGTTCACGGCAGCCGTCATCTTATCTGAAAAAACAGCTAAGTGGCCTACATCCTGTAAATTAAGGCCGTTGAAGACAGCAGCCGTAGCCGTGGTCTGGGTAGAGTTCAGCTTTCTGTAAGTCTTAACCTTGCCGCCTAGTTGCTGAAATTGCTGCCGGTATACCGAGGCAAACAGCGTATCCTCTTTCGTGTTTTCAAAAAGGATGATGGCGGTTTTAGGCGAAAAGTTCTGATAGGCATAGGTTGCAGCCTGCCGGGCCTGCGTAGCGGCTGAGGATTCAAAAAGGAAAGCATTCTGATTGCCGCGCACCATGTCCAAATCCTGTGAAAGTGGGTTTATTACGTTTACATTTTGCTGTGCCGCAAAGCGGGCCGCCACCTTGGCCGTGGATTTGTAGATTGGCCCCACCACCAGGTCCATCTGCTTCAACTCAGGCATATCCAGCACGCGCTTCACGCTCATGGTGTCGGCACTGGTATCGTACGTATACAGGTTGATCCTGATGCCCTGTTTTTGAAGTGAGTCCTGCGCCAGTTTCATGCCAGCATACAGGTCGGTTACAAACTGGCTTTTACGAGCCGTTTGTTGCGGATCCTGGTTTAGCTGGAAAGGCAGGAGCAAAGCCACGTTAAAACCCTGGCTTTGCAAGGCGTTCTTGTTAAGGTAGCGGTTGCGGTCCAGCTTAAAACGCGAGACAATGCTTTCCAGCGTTTGCCTGTCCTGGGTGCGGTACCAGCCACTCAGGAGCTTATCTGCAAATCCCTGCGCCACTGTTTTGTCATCGGGGAAGCGCTGAAGCAGTTGCTCGTACAGCGCTTTATCGTTTAGTTTAGCCAGGTAATAGCGTTTCAGTCCCGCAGCATCTGAGCTAAGCGTACTCCCTTCCAGCTCCTGCAACTTACTGATGGCGCGTTGATAGGCACCCTGTTCAAACAATACATTGGCCAGCAGGTAATCTGCATCCTGCATGCCCGCCCAACCGGGATGCTGGTTCTGCAACAAAAGCAGCATGTCGTAGGCTTGCTTCAGTTTATTACTTTTTAAAGCTGCCAGGGCATACAGGTAAGCTGCTTCCGGGGCATACTGGTTTTGAGAAGATGCAGTCAGCGGAAGCAGTTCTGCCATGGCCAGGTCGTAACGCTGCTGTTGCAACAACAGCTTCCCGTTATTATAAGCAACGGCTGGGTCCTGCGTTTGTGCCTGTAGGGGCAGGGTTATCAGAATAGCCACCAGAAGGCCTGTTATGTTTTTCCAGATGCTTTTTTTCATGGTCTTTGGTAAGATGAAAAACGAAGTATAAACGGAGACTTAACTCCCTGAAACCACATGGTTCGCCCAACCAGGATGGAAACGGACCAAACCTGTGCCGCGTCTACGATTTTATTCCGTATGGAAGCCGGCATATGATCAACAACTTCGTGTACGGGGAGCCTGTGTGTCAAAAGCTATTCCCACTCAATTGTAGCGGGAGGCTTTGAGCTAATGTCGTACACCACGCGGTTTACACCTTTTACCTTGTTGATGATCTCATTAGACACATTGGCCAGGAATTCATACGGCAGGCGGCTCCAGTCAGCTGTCATGCCATCGATGCTGGTCACGGCACGCAGAGCCACCACGTTCTCGTAGGTACGCTCATCGCCCATTACGCCCACCGACTGCACCGGGGTTAATATAGCGCCTGCCTGCCAAACCTCGTCATAAAGCCCGTCTTTCTTTAGGTTGCTGATAAAAATATGGTCTACCTGCTGCAAGATCTGTACCTTTTGCGCTGTTACGTCGCCCAGGATACGGATAGCCAGACCAGGGCCCGGAAACGGGTGCCTGCCCAGAATTGCATCATCTATTTTAAGTGCCTTGCCAACCAGCCGAACCTCATCTTTAAAGAGGGCCTTGAGCGGTTCCACCACTTTCAGCTTCATGTAATCCGGTAATCCGCCTACGTTGTGATGCGATTTGATGGTAGCAGAAGGCCCTTTCACACTCATAGACTCTATCACGTCTGGGTAAATGGTGCCCTGAGCAAGCCACTTCACATCCTCGATCAGGTGAGACTCTTCATCGAATACCTCTATAAAAACGCGCCCGATGGCTTTGCGCTTTTCTTCCGGGTCGGTTAATCCGCTAAGGGCAGCATAAAACTTGTCTTTGGCATCAACGCCCTTCACATTCAGGCCCATGTGTTTGTAGGAGTCCAGCACCTGGGCAAACTCATCTTTGCGCAGCAGGCCGTTGTCGACAAAGATGCAGTAAAGGTTTTTGCCGATCGCCTCATGTATCAGCATGGCAGCCACGCTGGAGTCTACACCGCCGGATAAGCCCAGTACCACCTTGTCGTTGCCCAATTGCTGTTGCAGGCCGTATACGGTGGCCTCGATGAACTGCTCAGAGGTCCAGTCCTGCTGGCAGCCGCAGATGTGCACTACAAAGTTACGGAGCAGGGTTTTGCCCTCATCGGAGTGGGTTACCTCCGGGTGAAACTGTATGCCGTAGGTCTCCTGATCACGCAGTTTAAAGGCAGCCACACGTACGCTTTCCGTGCTGGCGATGATCTCAAAATTATCGGGTGCTTCTCTGATGGTATCTCCATGCGACATCCAGACAACTGAACCAAGGGTAAGTTCCTTCAGTAGCCGGTCGTGGTTATGCAGTTCGTTTAAGCGGGCACGGCCATACTCCCGGGTTGTGGAAGGGGTTACTTCGCCGCCAGCCTCGTGGGCAAGCAGCTGCGCGCCATAGCACACACCCAACAAAGGGATTTTGCCGAGGTACAGGCTCAGGTCGATAGTGGGGTGTTCCGGATCGCGAACAGAGCAGGGGCTGCCTGAAAGGATCACTCCTTTAACATCATCTGCCAGGGCAGGCACATTGTTATAAGGATAAATTTCGCAGTATACGTTAAGCTCGCGTACCCTTCTGGCAATTAGCTGGGTGTATTGGGAGCCGAAATCGAGTATGAGAATTTTTTCTGGCATGTGCAAAGGTAAGGCAGATTTACAGCATTTACCAACAGAATCGGGGATAAGATTGCGTTTCGGACTTCCTGAACCAGGAACACAACTTGTCAGAGTCATAGTGTGTCTGCTATAAGACGCAGGCTATGGGGCGATCCGGTTTTCTAATATAAGCATAAAGCCAGCAGACACTCGTTGGGGAAACGATAAGCGGGCTAACAAAAAAGCGGCTTCTCAGTTTATAAGGCAGCCGCTTTTGTTAAAGTATGATCAACTTATTTTTTAACAGGTATAGGTTGCGGTTGCAACTTAGGCCTTGATAATAACCAGGCCAGGATATCGGAAACAATCCCTGATTGCAAGGCTCGGCTCAAAGCGTTTGTTTGCAGCAGGCTGATAATATTAATAGTGAAAGAATTCATGTTAATCGAATTAAATTGCACAAGAGTAATCTACCCGGTAGGTTACCAACCTATTAAACTCCCACATCGAGACTTATGTTTAGAATTATTTATAGAAGCTGTTTAGGGTTTTAGAACTTCCAAAGAATTAGGCGGGTAAAAATGTTTGCGAGAACATTCCCAACACTAATTCAATGGAAGTCTTAAGTGAAGATAGCATAAATAAGTGGATCGTGCCACAGCTGAGCATTGGCAAACGCGGTCCCCAGGTACATGTTCCAGTCAGCAAGATAGTAGGCGCCATCCTCTATAAGCTTAAAACGGGCTGCCAGTGGCGCTTGTTGCCTGTCAACGAGCTGTTGGGTGCAGGTGGCCTTGGCTGGCAAGGGGTGTATTACCATTTTCACCGGTGGGCAGCAGACGGCAGCCTCAGGCGGGTATGGGTGAATTTACTGCGGCAAAAGCGCCGGCTGCTCAGTCTCTGCTCGGTGCAACTGGATGGCAGCCAGACCCTGTGCAAGAACGGCGGGGAGTGCATCGGCTTTCAGAGCCGGAAAGCAGCCAGGACCTGCAACAGCCTGTTTCTCTCCGACGACACGGGCACCTTGCTGGCCTGTTCCAGCCCGGTGGCCGGCAATCACCACGACCTGTTTGAGATCGAGCGGGTTTTCGGGGAACTGGCAGATTTGCTCCAGGAAGCAGGTCTGCAAGTGGAAGGCTTATTTCTGAATGCAGATGCTGGTTTTGACTCAGAAGAGTTCAGAAGGCTCTGCTCCTCGCTCAGGATAGAGGCCAACATTGCCTTTAACTTCAGGAATGGGGCACATGCAGAGGAATACGTGTACTTTGATGAGCAGCTCTACAAGAGAAGAAACGTGGTAGAGCAGGCCCAGGCTTGGCTCGACAGTTTTAAGGCACTGCTGATCAGGTTTGAAACTAAAGCCAGCAATTGGATCGCACTCCACTTCCTGGCTTTCACAGTACTTTTTATCAGAAAAATTAAGAAATTAGAAAAACCCTAAACAGGTTCATAGAAAGATAAAGTATTAAAAGGTATTATGCAAGAGTTAAATTGTATTTTAATATTTAAGCCTAATTTTTTTATGAACCATAACTATTTTGATTCGGCAAAAAAAAGGCCGCTGCACAATTGCAGCGGCCTTTTTGTAATAGCAAGTATACAGTTACTTTCTAATTACTAATTTATGCGTTTCTGCTTTACCAGCTATACTTACTGTAAAGTAGTAAATGCCATTGGCAAGCTTATCTAAATTAAGCACGGTTCCGGCTCTCGCGTCGATCTGCTGGTGCATTACCTGCTGACCAAGCATGTTCACTACGCTCACGTCCACCATGCCTTTTGTACCCTTAGCGAAGCGTATACTCACTTGCTTCTGGGCCGGGTTCGGGTAAAGTATGGTTTTTTGATCGGGCGCTATGGCATTCGAGGTTTGCGCTGCAACCAAGGTGTTTGATTTTAGCACCAGGGTTTCAACAGTGGCCGTGGCATTGCCCCCAAATCTGGAGGTAACGTGTGCAGCACCTTCTACCGTCACGGGGTTAGTGACAACGTCCACATCATCCACGTACCAGCCCGTTGCGCCAGTAAGTACATCGGAGCCCATGCGGAATCTGATCAACACCTTCTGCCCGGCAAAGCTGCTCAAATCCGCAATTGTCTGAATGTAGCCGTTGCTACCTCCTGAAAAGGCCGGACCGTTAATGGTGGAGGCGTTCTCTAATGGAATCGTACTGTTGTAGCCATTCTGAATCATTTTGCTTCCCAGATCGATCCAGGTCAGACCATTGTTGGTGCTTATCTCAACTTTACCACCGTCGAATCCGTCCTCGGTTGCATAGCTGTGCCAGAACCTGAGCAGCGCATTCTCTCCAATAGTCACCGGAGTGGCAGTGGTCAGGAATTGGTCGCTTAAATTGTCTGGGTCCTGGGCGAACCATGATTTACTGCCACTGTGGGCGTTTTTAGAACTTAATGACCAGTTATTCAGGCCAACTCCCGGGGTGGCTTTCCATTTTGTGATGCCATTTTCCATATCATCCTGGAAGTACACTGTTGTGCCCTGGCCCTTGTTAACCTTTACTTTATATGAGTAGGTGGTAGTTTCTCCCGTTCCCATTCTATTTGTTTTGAAAATGACGTTGTTCCCATCGAGTTTAGGCGCGTCTTTACCAGTTGCCTCCTTTACAAACGATGTGCTTGACGGGATTGGACTGGTTACTACCACGCCGCTAACCGAGCCGAGGGTGTTGTTGGTAACGCTGATATTATAGGTCAGTGTACCGCCATCAACGACAGGTGATGGGTTTGCGCTAAGTTTGATAGCGAAGTTAGGATCGCAGGAAGGCGGCATGTCAAAGGCTTCCACTCCGTCGGTCAGGTCGTTGTTGCTGCCCTGGGATGCACTGTACCCCAATCCTCGCTTGGCAAAGGCACGCCAGATAGCGCATTGGTTCGCACCGCCGTTGTTTATTCTGTCTGCTGCCAAAATGGCATCGCGGGCATCCACAAAACCCGGGCTGCAGGGCTGTAGCTTCAAGCCATCGATCACCAGCTGAAGCGCCAGGTTGTTGCCTCCCTTACCGTTGTATACGTCTGCGTCATAGCCGTAATCGTCAATCAGGTTCCAGGTCATGTCCCAAAGCATCGTAGCCCAAATAAAACCTACACCGTGTGGTACTGAAATCTCGGGGTTGCCTACATCGCCGTAGGTATAGCTATTAACAGCCATGTCGGTGCTGTAAGGAGAAGGGCGAATGCCATTGCCGTCTGTGCCTTCAGAGCGTACATAAGTGCCAATACCGCGACGTTGCGGCCCAGTATCACCGGTTCGCATGGTCATATACAGGGCAAAATAGTCGCTCCAGCCTTCACCGCCTTGCTCGGCGCCGCTCAGGCACTGGGTACTTGGCCCGCCGGTTAGCCGTGTAGAGATGCCGTGCCCGTATTCATGCGCGATAATGCCGTTATCCAGGTCACCATCACGCAGTGGGGGGCTTCCGGCATCGCGTTTCAGGGTGCCGCTAAGGCCGGCTGCCAATGCTGTCTTCAGTTTATCGCCGTCGGCCTTGCTGATCATAATGGCCGGAATCTTAATGAGTCCACCAGTCTCATCGCCTCCCATGGAGATAGGGTCACCTTCCACATTGTTGACTACAATGACGGCGGTGGCACCGGATAGCTGGGCATTCTGGCATTTCTCGATAAAGCCGCAGGAGCCTCTGTCTATCAGGGCGATGTTACCCTGTATGGCCGCCTGGTTGTTAAAAGCTACAGGCACGGCTCCTTTTGGCAAGGCAGGGGTGCCCCCGCAACCGTTGTTAGGATCGGCCATAACAATTTTGCCATTTACCCCTGTCTCATCAAGCGATGTTCCGAAAGCAGCTTCTATGCCGATGTAACTGCCGGCTACCCCTGCAGGTGTGCTGATGAAAAGTAAGGGAGCAGGCAGGGCCGAGGTCCATAAATACATTTGCATCCTTCCCGGCACGCCATCCTGCAGTGTCAGGAAGTTGGCATTATTGGTTCCGCCGCCATCCTGCGCCTCTGCCAGCACGCCGTCAAGGCCCTGGCCGGCGCCGGAAAAGTTTTGCTGCTGAAAATTACCGCTCACCTCATCAAATCCAAACTGGTAGAATACATCGTGCATTATGTTGTTCCAGTAAAATAAGTTGGTGGTGGCTGCCTGTACGTAGGTGGTAGGCTCTTTGGTAAAGTCCAGCGGGAAGTCGAACACCAGATTGGCGCCGCCGTCTGGGCTTAAGCCTGCACCTGCACCAGCCCGGTCTTCGTAGGCGTACACATTGTTTCCTTTGGTGATCGTGTACGACAAGAGGCCATCGTTGTGCCAACCAAGAGGGGAGGCTATTGCATTCTCTTTTCCGGTTACCAACGTTCTCTCGCCATGTGATGGCGTTTCGAAGGGTACATCCAAAATCCGGTAGCTTCCGCTGGTGGCCAGGGTGGCGGCGGTTGCAGTGGCAACGCTACGGGGTGCAATTGCCAGTGTCATCATATCTTGCTGAATCTGCTGCTTAGAGCGAATACCGGGTGTTGCCTTACGCATAGGTGCTGACTTTCTGGAAGGCGCTACGGCATTAGTGGCTACATCCGTTACAGCTGGCAAACCCCAGTTGTCATGCACTACCAGGTCTTCTTTCTTCAGGATCTTACCATCGGCCGCATCCACCCGCACGTTCCAGTAACTCTGAGCATTGGTTTGGTAGATGGCAACCTCCCAGGCAAGTCGAACAGAACCGTCGGCTAATTGTTGGTACACCAACTTTGCTGGTATCGGTTGTAAAGAGATCCCTCCATCGCTTAGCACAACAGCCTTAGCCTGCGCGGGCAATTTATCGGTAGGCGATTTTTTCTCCTTAACAATGATGGGATTCTTTACCTGTAGTTTCAGGTTACCTGCTGCTGCCTGTACAGCCTGGGCTGGCGTAAGGCCCGCAGCATTGCTTTTTATGGCGGCCCGCAGGTTAGGCACAAAACGGCTGCCCATGTTGATCACCTGTCCGTCCTTCGCAATGTTGATGTTGATGTTTGCGTCCGCTACCTCTATGCCCTGGAACCTTTGGCGAAGGTAAATGTGCGTCGTGCCACTTTTTTTACTAACGTATTGATCCGTGACGACATAGTCGGCCAAATCAGCTGTGGTTAAATTATAGTTGGATTTGTTTTGTTCAATGTGGTTTAAGGCAACGTTAAGGGCGGATTGACCCCGAGCCACATTTGAGCAGAAAAGCAGGAGTGCGCAAGTCAGGAATAACAAACTTTGCTGAGTAATTCTTTTCATAAGCTTTGATATAAATTAATAAAAGTGTTACATAGAATGCTTGGATACTATTTAGTTTAATGATGTTTACTTATTGTAAATATTTTGGATTATATGAATATTGTATTGCCGATTTTTTCTTCAGGTTTGTTGCTAATGTAAACTTAAATGCAGCCCTCATCATGTATGTTTTTAAAAAAGGTAATGTCTTGCGTACGCTTACACGCAAAGATTGGATTTATAGCTTTTCTGTTTTATAAGCGTGTTTGGACTGTTTAATGTGTCTTCTGGAGCAGGTTAAGATTCTTGGCGCACGATATGCGGACGTACATTAGCCCTATAAAACGATGTTTAAACCACAAATTTGAAATGGGCCTAAACAGGAAAGAATGAAGAATAATGCAAATGTAATGAAGGGTATAAGGCGGATATCAAAACAAAAAAATATAATTAAAACAATATGTGTTTTTATTTTGCTTTTGGCTTATAAATGGTTCTTAAGAACCGGTCGTATTGAAAAAATTGCACTGAAAAAAATTAATTTTTATTCATAATTTTTTTCAAAAGGGTGGGATACAAAGGGCGGCTGCCGGGATTCCAGCTGCGTAGGGTACATAATTTAACTTCGAAAAACTCCAGTGTCGCCTTTATGCCGGCTGACGATAAACGGTAAAACTTGTTTCGGTTTTAATCATAAACCATTAAATTTGGGCTTACAAGGCTTAAACCTCAATCAGTTGCCCCTGAATGCTAAACGTATCCAAAAAAACTCCATCGATTTTTTTCCAGGTCAGCTTATATTAAGCCATTTTATAAACATCTCTTCTGACCCTTGTCTTACCTCAAAATATGGAACCTAATTTAGAACACCTTTTAAAAATTGCTAAAGAACTAGCTGTTACCATCAAGCAGGTAGAAGCTACCGCTAAGTTGCTGGACGAGGGAGCGACAGTTCCTTTTATTTCCCGTTACCGAAAAGAGGCAACAGGCTCACTCGACGAAGTGCAGATCGCGTCTATCCGTGACAGGGTGGAGCAACTCCGGGAACTTGACAAGCGTCGCACAAGCATCCTGAAATCGATCCGTGAACAGGAAAAGCTGACCCCGGAACTGGAGGCACAGATCATGGCTGCTGAAACAATGGCCGTGTTAGAGGATATTTACCTGCCCTATAAACCTAAACGCCGGACAAAGGCCACCATTGCCCGTGAGAAAGGATTGGAGCCTTTGGCTACGCGTATTTTCGCACAGGAGGCACTGGATGTGGAGGCAGAGGCCGCCAGGTATATATCTGAAGAGAAAGATGTAAAAGATATTGCCGAGGCGCTTGCCGGTGCCCGCGATATTATGGCCGAGTGGATGAACGAGAATGCCGAAGCACGTGCTACCATGCGCCAGGTTTTTGAGAAGCAGGGCGTGTTTAAAAGCCGTGTAATGCTGGGCAAGGAAGAGGAAGGCCAGAAGTTCAAGGATTATTTTGAATGGGAAGAACCCATCAGTAAAGCCCCCTCGCACCGGATTCTGGCTATGAGGCGCGGTGAAACCGAAATGGTGCTGATGCTCACAGCCCAACCAGAAGAGGAACTGGCACTGGCCAAACTGGAGAATATGTTCGTGCAGGGAAGCAATGCCGCCTCGGAGCAGGTGAAGCTGGCTGCCAAAGACTGCTACAAGCGTATGCTCAAGCTGAGCATGGAAACAGAAGTGCGCCTAAACGCAAAGAAACGCGCTGATGAAGAAGCGATCCGTGTGTTTGCCGATAATTTGCGGCAGTTGCTACTTTCCTCTCCGCTGGGCCAGAAAACAGTATTGGCCCTGGACCCCGGTTTTAGAACAGGCTGTAAGCTGGTTGTGCTCGATAAGCAGGGCAAGCTCCTGCATAACGAAACCGTGTACCCTCATACCGGGCAAGGCAAAGCCATGGATGCAGAGCAGAGTGTGAAGCACCTGGTCAGCCGCTTTGAGGTAGAAGCAATTGCGATCGGCAATGGAACCGCCAGCCGCGAAACCGAAACGTTTGTGAAAAGCCTGAAACTGCCCGAATCGGTGCAGGTGGTGATGGTGAACGAGAGCGGAGCCTCCATCTATTCTGCTTCGGAAGTAGCCCGCGAGGAGTTCCCGGACCAGGATGTGACCGTACGCGGGGCCGTTTCAATTGGCCGCCGGCTCATGGACCCGCTGGCGGAGTTAGTGAAGCTTGACCCTAAAAGCATCGGCGTCGGGCAGTACCAGCACGATGTGGACCAGTCGGCACTGAAGCATTCGTTGGATGATGTGGTGATGAGCTGCGTAAATGCCGTGGGGGTAGAGGTGAATACGGCCAGCAAACAGCTCCTGACCTATGTGTCGGGACTAGGGCCGGCGTTGGCGCAAAACATTGTAGAATACCGCAACCAGAACGGACCATTCAAAACCCGTGCGGAACTCAGGAAAGTAATCCGACTGGGAGACAAGGCTTTTGAGCAGGCAGCGGGCTTCCTGCGTATCCGAAATGCAAGAAACCCACTCGATGCCTCGGCAGTGCACCCAGAGAGCTATCCGATCGTGGAAAAGATGGCGAAAGACCTGGGGGTGACGGTTCAGGAACTGATACAAAAAGAGGAGCTGCGCAAGCAGATCAATCTAAAGCACTATGTAACAGAAACCGTTGGCCTGCCTACGCTGCAAGATATCGTGAGCGAACTGGCCAAGCCCGGCAGAGACCCCCGGCAAACGTTTGAGGTATTTAGTTTTACAGAGGGCGTAAATGAAATGAGAGACCTTCGGGCAGGCATGAAATTGCCGGGCATCGTCACCAACATCACCGCCTTTGGTGCCTTCGTCGATTTAGGAGTCCACCAGGACGGGCTGGTGCATGTCAGCCATCTTTCTGATCGCTTTGTGAGTAACCCGCATGATGTGGTGAAGGTAGGGCAACAGGTAGAGGTAACGGTTCTGGAGGTGGACGAAAGCCGAAAACGCATTTCGCTAAGTATGAAAGGTGATCCGAATGCTGTAAAACTGGCTGGAGGTGGAAACCGTCCTTCCAAAGTGGGCAACAAAAAAGAAGAAGAACCTCTGGATGATTTTCAGGCGAAATTGGCTAAGCTCAAAGGAATGTTTAAATAAACGCGCCCTTCCTTAAAAGAGCAAAAAGTGCCCTGATTTCTTACAAGTAAGGGCACTTTTTGCTTTTATGAATCCGTGAAATATGGGGTGAAATGCTGTAATGCCTGAAAATTCCGCAGGTGCATTTTATGCGTATATAGTAGGTGTTACGCTAACTACTAATCCTACTGCTATGAAACCTCAGCTATACTTCCTGCTGGTTCTCTTATTATCCGCCTGCTCAGCGCCTGACGCACAAGCGCAATATGTGTTGCGCGAGGCCTATCCCAACGTGCAATTCAACAATCAACTGGAAGCGGTAAGCAGCCCGAACGGGAGCCGTTTGTATGTTGTGGAGCAGCGTGGGAAGATCTTCTGGCTCCCAACTGATAATCCCATGGTTGCACAGGCTACGCAGTTTCTGGATATTTCAAGTAAGGTAGTAGACGGTGGAGAGCGTGGGCTCTTGGGGTTAGCTTTTGATCCGGGTTTTGAAAGTAATGGGTTTTTTTACGTGAACTACACAACCGGTAACCCACTCAAGACAAATATTTCCAGGTTCACCGCCACCGCTTCTGGCGCTGCAGACCCTGCTTCCGAACTGGTTTTGCTTTCCTATAGCCAACCGTTTGATAACCATAACGGAGGCAAGGTAGCCTTTGGTCCTGATGGGTTTTTGTACATCTCGGCTGGTGATGGGGGGAGTGGGGGAGACCCGCAGAACAATGCCCAGAACCGCGCCAGCTTGTTGGGTAAAATATTACGGATAGATGTAAGCAATACCACGGAGGGGAACAAGTATAGCATTCCGGCCTCCAATCCATTTGCTGGAAATACAACTGGTTTTCGGGAGGAGATCTTTGCTTATGGGCTCCGAAACGTGTGGAAGTTCAGCTTTGACATTGCTACGGATAGAATGTTTGCGGGCGATGTGGGGCAAAACAGCCGTGAGGAAATTGACTTGATCGTGAATGGCGGCAACTATGGATGGCGGACCATGGAAGGTACGGCTTGCTATAATCCTTCGTCCGGATGCAACACCGAAGGACTTTTATTGCCGATCTTTGATTATACACATGCCAGTGGGGCAGGCAGGTCCGTTACCGGCGGATTTGTATACCGGGGCGCTAAACTGCCGGATTTACAAGGCAAGTATATATATGGCGATTATGTGAGTGGCAATATATGGGCACTTACCTTAAACCCGGACGGGACAGCTAAAGAAAATACATTGTTGCTTAATGCCGGCTTTCTTGTTTCAGCCTTCGCCGAAGATAAGGACCATGAGGTGCTGGTTTTAAATTATGGCAACAGTCGCAAAATATACCAGTTAGCCAGCAGTGAGGTAACCGGGGCAAATGAAGAATTGGGGGCGGGCGTTTCCATTTATCCCAACCCAGCCAATGACCAGGTCCGGGTTGTGGTAGAGCCAGGCCGTTTCAAGAATGGTTCGGTGTATGAGCTGGAGCTGTTTACGGCTTCAGGGCAACATGTATTTTCTAAAAAGTTTGCAGCTTCTGCCAGGGAGGTAGAACTTGCAACCGGGGCATTGGCCAAAGGAATCTATCATATTCGGATTAAAGCAGGGGATGAAATTATGTGGAAGCGCCTGGTCCTGCAGTAGTTGCTCTTTTTGTGGTCAAACTAAGTATAGAAGCATATTTATAACTCAAGTTGCTACCCACCCACCCCCAGACCCTCCAAGGAGGGGAATTGTTACTGGTTTTTGAAATCATACTATAGCAAGGCGGCATTAAATTAGGATGCTATCCTGTGAATTAGTCTGCACATGGATCCAGAATTTTTATTTACTTTTTATCAAAGTATAATGGCAGCGTGATTCCCCTCCTTGGAGGGGCTAGGTGTGGGTTAATCGTAACTTAATTATATAATAGGAATATTACTTTTAAAATTTACACACAGCTTGCTCTTTTTGTAAATTTAATATTATATTTGCCATATGTTTAAGCTGACTATGAAATTAAGGTTGCTCATAATAGCACTGTTCGCTATAGGTATGGTATTTACCCCTTTTATGCAGGATGCTGAAAGTAAACCTGTTAGGAAAGCTGTAAAACCAGAGAAGAGCCCCTCCCATCAAGCCAGGCTAAGATTAGAAAATATTTAAGAAAAATCTGAAGTAAAGCCTACCGGCTCATGCATGTAGTGTGTAGAGTTTAATTAAGTGAACCTCCAAAAAAGGAATTTTGCTGTTACGCATGGGGTCCTTTTTTTATTGGCGGGCAACAGCATTTCTGGCAAAGAAGTTGCTATCCATACGAAGCGGCAAAGCTTTCACGTTTTAAGTTTATCGCTATGTATCTAATGGACTTCTGCTATGCTATATTTTAAAAAAACCACCTTGGCTTTGGGCCTGTTACTGGCACTGGGGGCCAGGACAGAAGGAAGCGCATCCCCAGCCCCAACCCATAGTGCCACACGAAGTGCTGCTGTAACGGGCACCAGAGATATTGTGCAGGAAATCATCAATGTGATCGGACTTAAACCCCGTTTCGAATTGAGGGCGGCCAACATCGACAACGCAGCTGCAGTTGTGTACAACGGCAAACGCTACATCCTTTACAACGAACGTTTTCTGGCCGCTATCAACAGCAAAGTACATACCGATTGGGGAGGGGTTAGCATTATTGCGCACGAGATAGGGCATCACCTGAACGGCCATACCTTGTCCAGGAACGGGAGCAACCCTTACGATGAATTAGAAGCCGATGAGTTTTCTGGCTTTGTGCTGCGCAAAATGGGGGCGAGCCTGGCGGATGCGCAGGCAGCGATTAATCTTTTATCGGAAGAGCGCACCACCTCAACGCATCCAGGCAAGAACTATCGCCTGGATGCGATCAGCAAAGGGTGGCGAAGTGCGAACGAGCAATTGGTCGCCAGTGCAAGTGCCCCTCTCCCAGATCAGCGTGCCATTGCCCGTGCGCAACCCGCTAAACGACAGTCGCATAGCCAGTACCAGGATAAAACAGAGCAAGCCCCCGCTGATGGCCGGTTTGTGCTCACACGCGTGCATTTCTCTAATGCGCCTGACGAGGAGTTTTACCTGACCAATAAGCTGCACCTGGTGCATGTGACGGATGGCGTTGTGAAAGTGATCGGTAAACTGGTGAAAACCAACGACCCGACATTTCCATATTATTTTCAAAGTGATTACCTGCAGCCCATTTTTGTTTCGGAGCGCGGCGAGCTTGTCAATAAGAAAGGTCAGCGGGTAGGGTATCTGGTTTAATTTAAATTCACATAATTTTTGCATCGTTGTATAGTAGGCCTCTACTACGCTTTTTATATATTGCCTAAGTTAAATAGTGACAACTTAGCAATTAGATGGTAAGACATATAAAATGGCCGCTGTTTGTGCTTTTCCTACTATTTCTGAGCGCCTGCGATGAGGGTGGATTATGTTTAAAAGGAGAAGGAGAAGTAGAAGCGCGAACCCTGGATCTGCATGCGTTCGATGGCATTCGGGTGAGGGGGAATACACGTGTTTTTATAGAGAAAGGTGCCCGTCAGCACATTGAGGTGAAAGGCCAGCCCAATGTTCTGGATGCATTGGACACCCGTGTTTCAGGTGGTGTTTGGGAAATTGGTTTCGACCGCTGTTTACGCGATCATAAGACCGTTGAAATTTACCTGACGCTCCCTGCGCTCCGCCTGGCCGAAGTTAATGGTTCAGGTTACATCGAACTGGAAGACACCTTTAATACCAATACATTCACCGCAGGCATTTCCGGGTCTGGCGATATAAAAGGAACGATAGAAGCCGACAAGGTTACCTCCAGCATTAGTGGTTCAGGTTCTGTTGAATTGGCGGGGAATGCCACCGAGCAGGATGTTCGCATTTCTGGTTCCGGGAATCACCATGCCTTTGACTTGCGCACCAATGTGACCAAAGTTAAAGTGTCCGGATCGGGCAGGGCACAGGTAAGGGCCTCTGATAACTTAGCAGTGAACATCAGTGGCAGCGGACGCGTGCATTACAAAGGAACCCCAAGCACGGAGGTAGATGTTTCAGGTTCTGGTAAATTAATTAAAGAATAGCATGACCAAAAAATCGCATAATTTTATACTCATCCTCCTCATGGCGCTTGCGGGCTTTGCCTGTAAAACGAAGGATGACTTTGAGGCTTTTAAAAACGCAGAGTACCGCTTGGCAAGCGTAGATCAGGTGAAGGTGAACGGGGTAGACCTGTTGCACAAGAAAAGGGTTGAAGATTTTTCATTTAGCGATGCGGCTGTTCTTTTTTCAGCGTTTTCGGCAAATGATCTGAACGCTACTTCCAGCTTAGGCCTGCAGGTAGCCTTGGGTGACGGAAATGAGGACAGGAGCATGACCGTGACCCAAATGAAATGGCAGTTGCTGCTGGACGATGAGAAAACGCTCAGCGGCATCATTAACGAAACTGTGGAGTTAAAGGACGGCCTAAACCTGATCACGGTGAGTTCTCCGCTGGCTTTTGAAGGAGAGAAGGGGAATAGAAACCTGAACAACCTGCTAAAGCTCGTTGCTGTGATGCAGCAAAAAGATAGAAAGCAGCAAATTACCCTTCAGATAAAACCAACCATCCTTACCTCCCTCGGGCCTTTAGAGTTACCCGCTTTTATCAATATCAAAAAGTAGAATGACGGTCTCTTTTATTTTAAGCGTACTATCTGACTGAGATGATGCAGGGCGCCAGTTACGATGCGTTTTATAAAATGCATGCAATTTTTTTATCCGGCATCAAAAGTATAATTGAAATATCTAAATTTCCATATCAGCAAAGAGGTCAGGATAAATGAAGAAAAATTAATAACTTTTTACCATCTTGGCCGTAGTGGCATGCTCCTTGTATAATTGTATACAAATAAACAGATGTACAATTAGTAACAAGGACAAAGCATATGGAATTTGACATGATATACAGCCCGGAACTGCTTGTTTTAGCAAACACTGTTCAGACATATATGCGCAATGGCTGGGTACCCGTTGGAGATGTATTTGAGTACAAAAACAGTTTTGCGCAACAAATGGAGCGCCACCCTGTAAAAAGTCTAAAAACCGCCCCGAAAAAGGAACGCGTACGGCAGAAAAGCTGGATCACAAAGCCTTAGGGGTAAGGGTTGGATTCGCTCTGTGGTGTTTGCCTGAACTGCCTTTATTTATAAACTGAGTATGAAGAAATTGCTTTCCATTGCCTGCCTGCTGGTCTTGCCTCTAGGTGGCTTTGCCCAAACACCAACACCTGAAAATACCCAACTCCTGGAAGACATAAGGACATTGTCCGCTGACTCGATGGGAGGCAGGCTAAGCGGTAGCAAAGGCAACAAAATGGCGCAGGAGTATATTCTTAAGCGTTTTAAGGCAATTGGCTTACAGGCTTACAAGGGAGAATTTGAACAGCACTTCAGGCTTGAAAATAAAAATCTCCTGGTAGAGCAGGCAACCAATATGGTTGCATACATTCCCGGAAAATCGGCCAGGGCCATTGTAATCACCGCGCATTACGACCATGTTGGGCAACGCAACGGGGAAGTATACAACGGGGCCGATGACAATGCCTCGGGCGTAGGCGCTTTACTGGCCGCTGCAAGTTATTTCAAAGCCAATCCTCCTGCGCATACTTTAATTTTTGTGGCACTCGATGGCGAGGAGCAAGGTTTACAGGGTGCTGATGCATTCTTGAAGAACCCACCCGTTCCCATGGGGCAGCTAGCCCTCAACATAAACATGGATATGCTGAGTATCAATGCTAAAGGAGAGCTTTACGCCAGTGGCGCGCATCATTACCCTAAATTAAAACCCCTTTTGGAACAGGTAGCCGCCCGGCCTGCTGCCAAACTGGTTTTGGGCCACGACAGGCCGGAGCAAGGTCATGACGACTGGACCTCGCAATCAGATCATTACCAGTTCCATAAAAGGCATATCCCTTATGTGTATTTCGGAGTGGAAGACCACCCGCATTACCATAAACCTACCGACGAGTTCGCAAACATCAATCCTGCTTTTTTTGCCAATGCAACAGAACTGGCTATTGATTTTATTAAACTGGCAGATGCTAATCTATCGCAGCTATAGTAAAATTAACACTTCAAAGGCACTAGTCACTGTTTTGCAGACTGCCATATGTTTCAAATCAGGTATGGAGTAGAAACAATACTTATGTGCAGATAAGGAAGCAACGCCTCTTCTACCCATAATAATATCTTAACTTAAATATAGGTTATTACCAATCCTTTTGAAGGCGCAGTCGTAAATACGCATACGTTGCATCAGTGCAATTTACAGGTGATTAGCCTTGTGCGTTCTTTCTGCAATATTTAGCTTAAAGTATAGTTAAGTAGAAAGGGTATCACTTGCATCCGTTATTTCAACTAAAACCTTTTTTTACTGTATGAACAGGGCTTTTTACTGTTTCATTATACTATTATCAGTTATCCTGCTTGTTCCTGCAGAGGGGCAGGCGCAATCCGGTTTCCTGGAAAAAGTGGGCAGGAGCAAAACAGCTGAACGGGGTATCGTGATCGTGGCAGGAGCAGGCATGGCAGCTGTGCGGAGTGACATTTGTGGCCTGCCAGAGTGCAATAATTTCGGCCCCGCAGTAAGTGTAGGCGCACTCTATAAGTTATCACCCTACCTGGCTTTTGGTGCCAATCTGGGTTATTTACGCCTGGGTGCTACAGAGAAAGACCCTAACCGGCCCCTGAACATTACCTTTCAGTCTGAGGTGATCGAAGTAACCGGCACCGTGGTCTATAATTTACTGGACAGTTATGCAGGTTCAGGTAATTACCGCTCATCCCGGAAAAGATTTATTGTTCCCTATGTGCGGGGAGGTGCCGGCTTTATCTATTATACCCCGACCTCCTTCCCGGGCGATGGCAACCTGAATGACTCGCAGGTAACCTATGACCCGGCGCGAAAATACCCGGGCATTGCCGCCGTGCTGCCTATTGGGGGAGGCATTCGTTTCCGTTTCTCAGATGAGGTAAGCTTGGCGCCAGAACTGATGTACAGCATCACATTTTCTGACTACCTCGATAATTTAAAAGTGGAAGGAACGGGCACAGACCATTATGCTGTGGCCTTGGTGAAGGTTATCTACACCCCTGTCCTTAAGAATAAGATTTTCTCCCGTAAATATTAACTATCCTGTTCCCTCTTTTTATTAACTACCTCTGTTGGCTGCCGTAGAGTTAAACCGACAAGAACTTACTCTATACGCTAACAGACATGGAAAGGAACGATAAAAATAAACTGTGGTGGCTTGCCGCTGGAGCAGGCGCCCTGCTAACGGTCAGAATGATTGTCCGCAAACTAAATACCTATAATTTTTCAGGTAAAGTAGTGCTGATCACGGGCGGCTCCAGGGGGCTTGGCCTTGTTATGGCCCGGCAGTTGGCGGCCGAAGGGGCCAGGTTGGTGCTTTGCTCGCGCGATGAGACCGAACTTGAAAATGCGCGCATCGAACTGGCAGGGAAAGGGGCGAGCGTATTGGTGCTCAAGTGCGATGTAACGGACCGGCAACAGGTAGATGACATGA
The DNA here is from genome assembly GCF_058216355.1 of Pontibacter sp. GD13. Classification (NCBI taxonomy): domain Bacteria; kingdom Pseudomonadati; phylum Bacteroidota; class Cytophagia; order Cytophagales; family Hymenobacteraceae; genus Pontibacter; species Pontibacter sp. GD13. Next base: position 294,631 of record NZ_JBYZMQ010000001.1, on the reverse strand, counting down.
TCACCAATGTGCAAAATGAATACGGGCCAATTGATGTACTGATAAACAACGCAGGCATTATCCATGCTGGCCCCGTAACGGAGATGAACATACGCGAGTATGAAGAGGCGATCAACACTCATTTCTGGGCGCCCTTGTATACAATACTGGCCGTGTTGCCCGCCATGAAGGCGAAAGAAGAAGGCCGGATACTGAACATTGCCTCCATTGGAGGGAAAATAAGCGTTCCGCACCTGGTGCCTTACAGTGCCAGTAAATTCGCGTTGGTTGGTTTATCGGAAGGGTTGCGGGCTGAATTGGCCAAGTATCATATCACGGTAACAACGGCAACCCCAGGTCTGATAAGGACCGGAAGCCCACGGCACGCTATTGTAAAAGGGCATAACAAAGCAGAATACGCACTTTTCAAAATCATCGACTCCAACCCGTTTACGTCGATGAGTGCGGAAGACACGGCCGCTAAAATTATAGATGCCCTGCGCCATGGAGATGCAGAAGTAACGACTACTATTCCCGCAAGGCTAGGGGCCATTCTACATGACCTGTCTCCCGGGCTGATGACAGGGATCTTCGGGATGGTTAATAAACTTCTACCCGGCGAGGGAGGAATAGGGAAAGAACGAGCAATGGGCTACGAGAGTGAGTCGCGCTTGTCGGAGTCCAGCCTGACGGAGCGGACGCAGCGCGCAGCCATCCGAAATAATGAAATGTAATTTTCCAGTACTTTATACTTTAGTTGCGGCAAAGTAAAACACCGCGTAGAAACCCCCATGAAAATTAAAAAAAGAGAAAAAGCCTACGATGGCTACTTCAAAATATTTAAGTTAACTGTAGAGCAGGAAGGCAAGACTTTTACCCGTGAACAGTTCGACAGAGGAGATGCTGTGGCTGCGCTGGTATATGATACGGTTCAGCAACAGTATATTCTGGCGAAACAGTTTAGGATTGGCTCCGAATCACAGTTAGTGGAAGTTGTTGCCGGTATGGTGGACCATGGAGAACAGCCGGACCAAAGTATAAAGCGTGAGATCGAGGAGGAAACAGGGTACCTGGTTGACACGCTACAACATCTGCACACTTTTTATTCGTCACCGGGAGGCACTACCGAGCGTGTCATGCTGTATTACGCAGAGGTGTCTCATCAGCATCAGGATGGGGGAGGGAACGCCCATGAGCACGAGCACATTGAAATTATCCGGCTTTCAGCAGCGGCGTTTGTGGAGTTACAGACGCAGGATGCAAAAACGATCATTGCGCAACAGTGGGTTAAACTGCAACGGAGATAACATCTTCAATGCATGCTGTTACAGCACTCCAAGGCCTGCTGGATAAGCAGGACTCGGAGCGTTTATAGGTCAATTTACGTTTCGCATGTCACGTACGGCACTTTGCGTGTCGGCACTCCCTTCCAGGGCCAGGTACTCGGCTTGCAATGCCCTGATTTTAAGGTTGTCGCCTGTGGTGAGCCTGTTTTCCAGTTGACGGCGCCGCTGGTTAAGTTCCCCGTACACATAGTCTACATAGTCCCAGTCATCCTGGGTCCAGTTGCGGCGTTTGGCTCGCACCACACCCATAAAGGTGAGGTAGGCTTCCCGAATGGTATTCGCCTCGATCAGGCTGACATCACTGTACTCGCGTAACAGTTGGGTCTGCCACTTGCTTAGCTTGCTCTGATCAAGTGGTTGCTGCTGCCGTCTTTCCTGCCGGTTCTCCCAACGGGCGTAGCGTTCCTGCAGGCGGCGGTATTCCTGCTTAGACTTTTCGGAGAGGCTATCAAAGTTCTGTTCCAGCTCAGCGTTGCGGCGGCGCAACTTTTCCTGTACCTGCGGCCATTCCTTCTTGATAGCTGTGTCGCCTTTGGCTGTTTGTTCATTAAGCCAGCCCCTGAATTCTTCTAGTTGCGCTTCCGCTGTTTTACCTGTTTCTACCACCAAGGCAGTATCTCTGTCTGGTCGTGCGTCTGCTGTTATTTCCTTGCTGTCTACAACGTCACGGCGGTTCTCACAACTTACTAAGCTGCCCACTAAAACGAGCATTATGGCGTATCTTTTGAGTAAATCTGGGTTCTTCATAATTATGATTCCTGGCAGCATACTTATGCTCCTGCTCTTATTACGGAAACAAATGTATCTGGATACTTTATGGGCCTGCCAGGAGCGATTTGTCCTTACTGATACCATCACCATAGGCAAATTGCCTGTTAACCGTAACAGGTAACTTGCCCCGCGCGGGAATCTGACCAAACAGCAATTTCGCTGCGGCCTCTTGTGCATGGAAATGCGGCTGATATGCCAGCATCAACGCGCGGCTTTTCTCAATGCCCGGAAACTGATTTAGGGTGTAGGCATTGTCGAAGAGGGTGATCAGCGCTTTATCAGACCCGGCCAGCTTGGTTACTAGTTTTTGGGCATCCTCAGAATAACCAAGGTTGTTACTGGGCCTGATGCTGGGGCCATATAAGGCAACCAACACTATGTCGTATTTATTAAGTTTTTTCCAGAGCTTGCGAGTTTCTTTCTCATTAGCTTTTCTAGAAATCACAAAATCAGTTGTTTTTACCTGCTCATGAATCAAGCGTTGGTATACAGTTGGACTTTTGGCCCCAAACGATACGGTTGCGATGGAGGAATGGCGCCGCTTGCGCAATGGAACGGCTCCTTTTTTATTAACCAGTAAGGTAATGGCCGCTTCAGCCAACGCACGGTTTGTGCTGTCTGCCGCAGGGCTGTTAAGGTCCTGGTACAGGTTATGCAGTAAAATAGGCTTATAGTTATCCAGCCCTAACCACTGTTTCGCTATCAATACCCTTTTGCATCGCTTATCGATCTCTGCCTGTGTAATCTCGCCGCGGGCAATAGCCAGTTTAACTCCTGCTATTGCTTTGGGTACGCTTTTCACCCGTTCCAACACATCGTTTCCGGCCATTAGCGCTTTGGCTTCCGCATCGCCGGGCTTAAAGTATTTCACAACGCCCTTCATCACCATGGCATCCGTAAAAATCAGCCCTTTGAACCCAAGCTCCTCCTTTAACAGTCCGGAAACGATGGGTTTTGAAAGGGTGGAGGGTAGGTTTCGGGTAGAGTCAAGCTGGGGGATTTGCATGTGCGCCACCATTACCCCGCCTACCCCATGCTTGATAAGTTCCCGAAAGGGGTACAGCTCAACAGAGTCTAGCCGTGCGCGACTGAACGGAATAAGCGGCAGATCCAGGTGAGAGTCTACGTTGGTGTCGCCGTGGCCGGGGAAATGCTTGGCAACGGCCAGTATCCCGTTCTCCTGCATGCCGCGCATATAAGCCAGGCTCTTGCCGGTAACATCCCTCCGGTCTTCCCCAAAAGACCGGTAACTGATGATAGGGTTATCGGGGTTATTGTTAATATCGGCTACAGGCGCAAAATTTACGTGCATGCCCATCCGCTTAAACTCCGTGGCCACCTCGTTCCCCATCGTATAGATCAGGCCGTTATCAGCCACTGCGCCGAGCATCTGTTGAAACGGATATTGCACAGTGCTGTCGAGGCGCATGCCGATCCCGGTCTCTGCATCCATCGCGATGAGCAACGGCACCTTAGAGGCCGCCTGATAGGAGTTGGTTAGCCTGGCCTGCCTGATCGGGCCACCCTGAAAGAAAATGATCCCTCCTACTTTATAGTGCTTAACCAGCCGCATCACATCCGCCTCGTAAGCGGTGCCCTGATCCGAAAAGGCTTCTATCATGATTAACTGAGCGATGCGCTCTTCCGGTGTCAAACGGTTGAACACCGAGTCTACCCAAAAGCTTGGGCTCTCCTCAAGGGCGGTAAGCAGGGAGGCCGGTTTCACATAGGGCACACGCTCCACCGGGTAAAAGGTGCGTTTATTATCCGCATACGCCTGGTGTTTTGTATCGGCACCTTCACAGGAAAGGAGCATAAACAAAACCAACCAGAGGCCTGCTATTCTGCTCAATTGCAAGAGCTGATGAAGTGTGGAGGAATACATGGTATTTGTAATACGTAGCAGTAAATATATCGGTAAGCACTTCCAGACCCGGAAGTTTGAATTCTAGTATAGCCTTTCGCAGCGCAATGCCTATCGTACGGCATTTGCCGGAAGAGGATATTTTTTTTAGCTGCTTATGTGCATTTTGTATACTTTTAAGAGAATGCAGCACACTTAGGTTCCGCTTTTTATGCCAGATCTGTCCTCAGGAAACACTACACAGCCAAGGCTGGAAGAGAATGACCATTTTGCTTATAGTTTTTTGCCCGGATTGCTGTTTGTGGCTTTGTTATGGCTGATCAGCCTGCTGAGTTACCTGACCGATGCCAACCTGGTATGGCTGGGAGTGCAACCGCGCCGCTTTTATGGTTTGATCGGGGTGATCACAGGACCCTTAGTGCATGGCGACCTGCTGCATTTATTATCCAATTCTTTTCCCCTGGTGCTGCTTTCAGGGTTCATATTGTTTCTGCACCGGAAAGTTGCTTTAAGGGTAATAATATTGGTGTATGTATTAAGCGGCGTGCTTACCTGGTTTATAGGCAGGCCTGCTTATCATATTGGGGCAAGTGGTTTGGTGTATGGCTTGGCCGGGTTCCTGCTATTTAATGGTTTTTTACGCCGCAACCGAGCCTCCATGGCGGTTTCGTTTGCCATACTTTTCCTGTACAGCGGTTTATTTTATGGCTTGCTGCCCACCGAAGAGCGAATTTCTTGGGAGGGCCACGTGGCAGGTTTTGTGGCTGGCCTGGTGGCCGTGCTGGTTTATGGAGGCAGCCAAAAGAAACCTAAAGAGCCGACTTATCTTGCCCCTTCGGTGGTGCAATTGCACATGAGTAATACCTGGGGGCAGCACTATCATCATTTTCATGTCGGTTACCAGTTACAGCAGCCTGCAAACAAGCCAAATAGCTACACTTACCCCTATGCTGCACCACAACTTGCTTCTGATCCACTAACTAAGCAGGCGCCTGTTTCGTCTACTAAATAATACACCTAATCGCTTTGATGATGCAAAACTGGAATAAGCCCGATAAGGAGCAGGAAAGAAAACACAGCTACGACGACACCTTAGAGGAGGAAAAGGATGTAAAGCAAAGCAAATGGCCGCTGGTTATTACAGCCATTCTCATTGTGGCGTTGGTAGCCTCTTATTTTGTCTTACCGTCCTTTCAGAAAGAAATAGACAACAGTTGGAATGTGCTGACCAGCGGCGATAAGCAGCGCATTTCAGTGTGGGTTAGCCAGTTTGGTATATGGGGGCCCTTCTTCATAGTTTTGGCCATGATCGCACAAATGTTCCTGCTTGTGATCAATGTGGTAGCACTTATGCTGGTAGCAATTATCGCGTACGGCCCTTTCTGGGGCTCTTTGATCGCCATTGGGGCGGTGGTAGTTGCATCTACGGTTGGTTACCTGCTTGGCCGTGGCATAGGTCAGGCCGGTGTCACGAAACTGATCGGTAATAAATCAGAGCGCAAGATTTCAGCGTTTGTAGAAAAATACGGCCTGTGGGCCATCATAATAGCCAGAATCTCTCCCTTTCTATCTAATGATGCGATCAGTTTTGTAGCGGGCCTGGCTAAAATGAGCTATGTACGTTTCTTAGCCGCCACACTGGCGGGCATAGTGCCCCTTACCATTTTGCTGGCCTGGCTTGGCGAGGACAGTGAAAGGCTAAAGACGGGCTTGATCTGGGTTTCAGCAGTCAGCCTTGCCGCTTTCATTGGGTACATCATTTATGAGAAGTATGTCAAAAGTAAGTAAGGTAAGCCCTTACTTTTAACATATTTAATCAACGTTGACAAAGTGTTTTTTTTGCACAATTTTACGATTAACCTAATAATATACACTATAAATTTAATTAAATATTGTTAAATTTATAGTGTAGCCGATTTCTAGTTTAATCCCTCTTATTTAAAGCCATTTCCTATATTTCTAAACCTATCCTGAAGACTGCCGTTTAAGCGTGTTATTGTTACAAAATCGATGTTTCACGAAATGGACCGCTTATGTTTAGGATAAAGTTACTCACTGCTATGCTCTCAATTGTCGTGGCTATGGCCGAGGAATTTTCCTTATTAAAGGCTGATTCCCCCGCCCCGAAGATCGAAGAAAAAAAGCTTGAATGGCCCCCGGAAGAGAATGATACAACATACCTTACGTTACCCCCATCAACAAAAACGCTGACCGTGTCGGCCTCTATATACCACCCAGAGCCGAACCAGACTGATTCAACCCCCTACATCACGGCAGACGGATCCCGCATTAGCAAAAGAAACCCTGGCAAACACCGTTGGATCGCTGTATCCCGTGACTTGCATAGCCGTTGGGGAGGCGAAGTTAATTTTGGCGACTCCCTGTGGGTAACCGGCATTTCCGATGACCTGGATGGCCTCTACATTGTGCGTGATGTGATGAACAGACGCATACACAACCGAATTGACCTACTGGTCGGCAAGCAGGACCACATCATGGGATTCTGGAAAAACGTTCAGATCGCCAAATTAGACTAGCACTCACGTACCCTTTATTTTAAACGAACTGTTGCCACTGCCGTAACCTAACCTCAAAAGGAAACAGGGAAAACGCCCTGTGGACAGGGAGTAAGTATGGGTAACAAAAATTTACGGAAGAAGGCAGCAAAGCGGCAACTGGACAGAGCGCGTTACGAACTGCTCGGCCGGTTACAGAACACACTGGAGATTCCTTTGATCATCTTAGGCTTTATCTGGCTTGTGCTGCTGGTGGTAGAGCTCATTTGGGGGCTTGGGCCTGTGCTGGAGGGGTTTAGCACCATCATCTGGATCATTTTTATACTTGATTTTATTCTAAAGTTTGTATTAGCTCCCCAAAAGTGGCCGTTTCTTAAAAAAAATGTGCTTACCTCTATTTCCCTGGCTGTGCCCGCGTTGCGCCTTTTCCGGATCACGCGTGTTTTCAGACTGGTAGGCACCGTAAGGGCGGCCAGAGGACTCCGGCTTCTGAAAGTAGTGGGGTCCATTAACCGCGGCATGCGCAGTCTGGGCAAAGCCATGCAGCGCCGGGCCTTCGGGTATGTGTTAGCCCTTACCCTGGTGGTGTCTGTGGCGGGGGCAGCAGGCATGTATGCTTTTGAAGGAGCGTATGGCATTACAAGCTACGGAGATGCACTGTGGTGGACACTGATGCTACTCACTTCTATCGGGAGCGACTATTTTCCGGTTACGCCCGAGGGTAGGGTTTTGTGTTTGCTGCTGGCTTTGTATGGATTTGCGGTTTTTGGCTATTTCACAGCCACGCTGGCCACCTTTTTTATTGATAGAGACGCCAGCTCAGATGATGCGGAAGTAGTGGGTGCTAAGCAGATTAAAGCCCTGCACCTGGAGATACTGGAACTGAAGACGGAACTGAGGGCTGTGCTGCACCAGCGTGCCAATTCCAGAGTTAGTCCAGCTAACGGAGAAGCTGGTCAGAATGCGAAGCCTTAACGGCTTTTAGAAATCAAAACAAATAAACAACTGCGACTTATGACACGTGAAGAGGCAACGGAAATTCTACGAAGCATGACAATTGGTGAGAGCCTGTTGCGGCACGCCCGTACAGTGGAGCTAGTGATGGAAGCCTATGCCGCTAAACTGGGAGAAGATGCTGAAAAATGGGGGGTAGCAGGACTCCTGCACGATGCCGATTATGAAGCCCACCCCACGCAGCACCCCCAAGTGATTGTACAGCTGCTAAGGGAGAAAGGTCAAAATGAGATTGCCCACGCCATATCTGCCCATTATACCAAATGGGGCGTCAGTTACGACACGCTACTGGACAAGGCACTGCTTGCCTGCGATGAGCTGACCGGTTTTATTGTAGCCTGCGCGCAGGTAAGGCCCCAACGACTGGAGGGCCTGGAGCCAAAATCGGTACTGAAGAAACTAGGCCAGAAAAGCTTTGCCGCTTCCGTTGACCGGGAGGAAGTACACAAAGGGGCAGCGCTTTTTAATGTAGATCTCACAGAGCACGTCGCCTTTATCATAGAAGTGTTGCAAAAGCATGCCCGTGAACTGAATCTAGAACCGATGGCCAGTTCAAGCTAAGCCTAAAGTAATGGAGTGCTCCAGTTACAGCCTAGGATGCCGTGCTGTAATCCTTTAAGATGTCAAAAGCCTCCTGGTCGTTTTCAGCTTCCACTACCTCATCAATCACAAATTGAATTTCCTGTTCCGTCCAGTCCGCTTCTTCTGCGGCCTTCACAAAAAGCCCCAGCACCTTAAACCTTTGCCCCCTGGCGGGCAAGGTAACTTTCACTTTTTTCTTGATGCGCATACCTTTCTGTTTTGTCTCAAAGATATAAAACTTACGGCTCAGAAATAGAGGCTGACGTTAAAATTACAGGGTTTTGTATGCTGGATACGTGTTTATACTTAGACTGAAATCTGTCGCATCCGTGATGCCGGAATAATTGCTAACTCTTTACCGAAACACCCGTTGAAATGGCTATACCGAAGCGAACTAAATAGCATATGGGCAAAGAGCAAATCACGCTGGAGCAGTTGAAGGGACTCAATGACCTGACCATTATTCAATATGCCATTCCGGTTATCATTGTTTTAGTGGTAGTGGAGTGGTTGGTGGGCCTGTATCATAAACGTGCTTATTATCATAAAAAAGACTTTATGGCAGCCCTTTTTATCGGGGGAGTCAATACGGTGCTAAGCGGGCTTATTAAAGTATGGCTTTTTGCGGTGGCAATGGTTATTTACAATGTTGTGCCCTGGTCAGTGCCCCGGGTATGGTGGGGTTTTGTCCTTTGCTTTATCGCCGTGGATTTCTGCCGTTACTGGGCGCACCGGGTTTCTCATGAGCAGCGTTTCTGGTGGGCAACGCATGTTACCCATCACTCTTCCTTAAAGATGAATTTCTCCGTGTCGTTCAGAACCAGCTGGACGCAGCACATCAAATTCGTTTTCTTCCTGCCTGTGCCCTTTATCGGCTTAGATCCTTTTACTTTCTTCATTTGCCACCAGGTGGCGGTACTCTATCAATTTTTCGTACACACGGAGCTGGTCAAAAAACTGCCCGGTCCCATCGAGTATATCCTGGTCACGCCTTCGCACCACAGAGTGCATCACGGCTCTAATCCACAGTATATCGACAAAAATTACGGCTCAACCTTTATCGTATGGGACAGGTTGTTCGGCACCTTTCAAAAAGAGGAAGAACGGCCGGTGTATGGCCTTACCAAACCCCTGCATTCATTTAACCCCGTGTATCTTGTTTTTCATGAGTGGGTTGCTATATGGAAAGACCTGAAGCATACTAAGTCAGCTAAAGAGTTTTTTCAGATTCTGTTTAAACCGCCGGGCACTTTGGTGACGGCGTACCAGCGGCGGCAGGAACTACAGCCAGTGCCTAAGCCTGTAAGCGCCGGGCAAGAGGACGCACGGCTTGCCCAATCTGCGAATGTAGTAGGCGTAACCTGAGGTTTAAGCAGAGTTATTAACTGAAAAAGCACGGTCATGTGGCCGTGCTTTTTCAGTTAATAACTCTGCTCCTGCTGATATCGGGTAGGTTGCTGGGTGGAGGAGGGGTGGCTTTGGGCTTCCTTGGGCACTCCCATTTTCTCTTCACGGCGCTGTTGGTATTGCTGAAACTGGGCGGGCGTCAGGATATCCTTGATCTGTGACAAACGCGTCTGGCTTATAACGTCCATTTGCCTGACGATCTCCCGCGGATCTGTTTTATACTTTGCTTTGGCTTCTTCGGCATTTAGAATGCTTCGCAGGTTAACGGCTTTAAGTTTTTGCGCCTGCTCGGGCGTAAGCCGAAGGTGGTTAGCCATGCTGGCGGTAATCTCGTTTGCTTTTTCTTCCAGTGCCTTATTTTCAGGAGCCTGGGTGGCAGGTAGCTTCTTGGCTGGAGTAACCTGGGCGCTTGCACCAGCACCCGTAAAGGCAAAAAGGGCGGCTATGAGTAGTTTCTTCATCTTAATGAACTTAAATTTAAGCATGCAAGGCAAGAATCGTTCCTGAAAGCATGCCGGGGTGGGTGTTTTTAACAAAAGTGAAAAAAGTATAGTTTCTGGGTAAGGCTAGCTTTCGTTGTAAAAAAATACTTTGTAAAAGTGCATGCCACGCTCCTGATCGTAGCCCCGCTCAACGTATTGCTCACTTTGCTCGGGTTTATAGCCACTGAACTTTATCTCGATCTGGGTATCAAGCTTTATAAAATTCCGGAATTTACGCTTCATATTTTTAACCGTGGTTTTATTAATGGCGAAATCTGCGAATCCTTCAATATCCCGTTCTTCTGCAAACGTACGGCTGTAATGTTTGAATTGCTCTTTGGTTTCCGGTTCATCAAGCACGCTGCTGGTAAACTCTTCCAGGTCGAAGGTGTCGCTTTTTGAGAAATAGTCCACTGAGCGACTCATAAACTCCACCTGGGCTTTCCTGCTGTCCGTTTTCGCAAACACCTCCTCCGAGAAATCCTTACATAAATTTAAGGCGGTCTTGGTGTTGTAGTTGGTATCCTTAAGCTCAGTTACGTGCAGAAAATCCTCTTTCCAGAAAACGGCATCGGTACTGTTGGCGTCCACCAGTTTAACCCGGAAACCATCTTCGGCCTCTGTGTTAAAGATCATGCAGCCTTTGTCGACACCTTTCAGGTTTACCCCGGAATGATAATCTACACTCAGGTCATCATTATCTTCCTGAAAAGTCAGAAAGGTATCCTTGTTCTCAGATTTGAAGATCCCGATGGCATCCACAGTCTCATTTTCCAGCAGGCAGCCGGCAAAATGTACCACGTACAGCTCCCCGCTTTTTACTTTCGGGTGGTCTGACTGCTCATATAAGTGATGGAGGATGTGAACTGAGTACTCAAAGAATTTGGCAGGTTCGGTAAAGATTAAAGCCGAATAAGCAAAAAGCTCATTAAGGGCAATATCTGAAGTATGGGTAAACCTGAAAAACTCCTCCTGTTTGAACGGGGATAAAAAGTAGTTCAGCAAATGGTCGGATAACTGCTCATCGTGCAGGTCTACGGTTCTTTTCGAGACAACCACTCCTTCTTCTTTTGCTTTGTTTCCCACCCTGTGTATGGCCAATTGCCTGAGGCGTACTTGTGTTCTCTCGTTCATGTTCATCATCTGGTGCTAAGGCTACAAAGGTAAGTAATTTGATGTGGCCAAGGAGAGATGCTATAAAACTTAAATCAAGTGAGTTTAACTACCTTAAATTTTAAAATGCTATCAATCAATTAGATGTGTTTTTTGCAAAGAAATTAAAAGGAAGGAACTTTTCTTTTGGCACGGTTTTTCGAATTAGGCTTCAGGAGCTGCGCGGCTTTTAAATATAGAAAGAACCATAAAAGAATACGATCATGAAAAGGATATTTTTACTTATCGCTCTGGTGGTGGGTTTGGTTGCCACCAAGGTAAACGCGCAACAACAACCGATACGATTTGGTGTTAGAGCCGGTGCAAACCTGGCTGAGTGGCAAGGAGAAACGGTAAACAGTGCACAGGACCTGATTGAGTTCACGAATGGATCGGTTACCAGGAAAATGCGGGAGGGTTTTCATGTGGGGGGCTACCTTTCTATCCCGGTTGCACCAGGGTTTGAGATTGAGCCTGGCCTGCAATATTCGCAGAAGGGCATGAGGCTAACAGGTAAAATACCCATGGAGCGTGCTGAGTTTCTGAACGCAGGCGTTACGGTAACGAACAAAGCCGACTATATTGATATGCCCATTCTCGCTAAAGTATACATAGGAGAGGGGTTCCACATCTTCGGAGGGCCGCAGGTATCTTACCTCGTTTCAAATAAAATACAGGTTGAGGCAGGTGCTTTCGGTTTTAATGCCTTAAACCGCGAATGGGATATGAAAGGCGGATTCCGTGAAGTGGATGTTGCCGTCTCTGGAGGCATAGGCTATCGCTTTGTAAACGGCTTTAACCTAAGCGCCGGTTATGACTACGGCCTGAACTCAGTGGATGCTAAAAACAATTTTGAAACGTTTAACCGTGTTTTCAAAGCATCTGTTGGGTATACCTTTTAAATTTGCATCGGGGTTGTCCCTCATACGCCATGATCCCGGATGCCCATGAAAAAGGCTGCAAACATGTTTGCAGCCTTTTTCATGGGCATCGTCTCGCCCTAGTTATTAACTAGCTTAATGATGGTGATGCTGGTCTTTTTCAGGCTTGCTGCTGAAATTCACGACAGTGCCGATAAGGAAGAAAGCAACCCAGCAAATATACAAAGCCCCATAATTATCCATGGTCTTGTTCAGTAGGATGAGGATGAGGTGCGCCACCAGGGTCATGATCAGGCCGGTTGTGGCGACAAACTGGTAAGAGTTCATCTCGCGGGGGTCGTAAATCTTTGAAAATTTCATGGGCAATAATTTAATGTTCCAGCTAAACATTTCTGCTGCAACAGTAGTGCCAGTTTGATGGCCAAAAAACAAATATAACAGAACGGCGCAGTTCTTGTTTGATTAATTCACAAACGATACCTAAGAAAGACCATGAGAATATTCCTGATATCTACGCTTGCCATACTTGTAAGCTTCAGTGTTAATGCTTACAGCTCTACCGCTATACCCGCACACCCCACTGTCGTGGCTACTAAACAAGATAACAGTTTTTACGAAGGGGTTTCGCAGCTGCTACAAAAGTATGTGGTGCGCGGTGAAGTAGATTATAAAACCCTTCAGAAAGATAAGCAAGCTTTACAAGGTGTGGCCAACCAGATAGCTTCCTATGATGTTACAAAAGCCTCTGCAGCTGAAAAGAAGGCATTTTATATAAATGCGTATAACCTGCTTGTTTTGCAACAGGTGATACAACATTACCCGATCAAATCGGTGATGGAGGTGCCGGGCTTTTTTGATAAACAAAAGTTTGCAGTAGCAGGAGAACAACTTACCCTGAATCAATTGGAGCAGCAAAAGCTCATTTTACCGTATAAGGATCCACGCATTCATTTTGCATTGGTTTGTGCCGCAAAATCCTGTCCTCCTCTTTTAAATGAGGCTTACATACCACAAAAAGTTGAAGAGCAACTACAGGCGCAAGTAATTGGTGCCTTGAGCAATGGTAAGTTTCTGCGCGTGAATAATTCTGCTAAAGTGGTGGAGGTCTCCGAAATATTTAAATGGTATGAGAAGGATTTCCTGTCTGTTTCTCCCTCACTGCTCGCTTACATCAATCAATATCGGAGAACCCCTTTCCCCAAAGCTTTTCAAACAAGGTTCTATACTTATAATTGGGAACTGAACCAGCAAAGTAAATAGTATTTTAGTTGTTCAATTATGTTAATCAGCAACTGTGTGCTTTGAACATGTGATCAGCCAGGGCGTATATGTATAGGAAACTAAACTTACTGAACCATGCGCAATAACAAAGAAGAAGAGAACGAACATACTGATAACGAATATAAGCAGACCACGCCTGATAAGCCGGATAATGTAAACAGTGATTTCAACGAGCGCGTTACAATGGGCAACCATCCTGATCCATCTGCAAAACGAAATATTGGGCCGGATGGCGACACAGCAAGGAAAGGACAGAAGGACAAATTGAAAAACCTTAAGATTGAAGGCAACGAGGTGACCGGTTACGGTGGTAACGACGAAGAAAGTGTAGAGGCATTTGCACAGGGCCCTGGCTTTGAGTTTGAAGGAAGTGACACCGGGATGGATGGCGACGTAGCCGGCATCCGCCGCGGTGATCAGCCATTGGGGAAAGATAAAGAAGAACCTGACGATGCGGATTATAGCCGCAGGTAAAATCCCTTTCATAAAAAGCAGCAGGAGTTACTGCTGCTTTTTATGAAAGGGTATAGCGCGAGCTAATCAGAATCTAGAAACTCCTCTCTAATAATAGCCAACGTTTCCGGTGACAAGGGCTTGGAGAAAAAATCCTTTACCTCAGCGTGGCTCTTAGCGCAAATAATGTCGGTGCGGTCTACGGCGGACGATAGCATAAATAAGTTACAGTTGCCAGTGGCTTCCTTGGGCAGTTTCTGATACTCGTCCAGAAAAGACCAACCGTCCATGCCGGGCATGTTGATGTCCAAAAAAATCAACTCTGGAAAACCAGCTGTTCCGGTATGTGCTTTCAGGTATGCCAGGGCTTCTTCTGCCCATTCAAAACTGATTACCTGCTGTGCAAAATTTTCGGTGGTGATGATGTTTTCACAGACAAAATTATTAATCTGATCATCATCAATCAATAACACAGTTTTTAATGCGCTCATGTATATGGTTAGTTTTTCAGATAAATTTTAAAAGTCGTGCCTCTATCCACCATACTCTCAACTTCAATTTTACCACCCAATAGCTCTACCTGCTGTTTAACCAGGTGCAAACCTATGCCTTTTCCGGGTATGTGTAAATGAAATCGCTTGTAGAGTCCAAAAACGTTGGCTTGATGCTTGTTCATGTCTATGCCCAGACCATTGTCTGCCACGGTGATACAGGTGTACTCATCCTGTTTAAAAGAACGTAGGGTTAGAACTGCCTCCCGGTTCGGAGAGCTATATTTTATAGCATTTATAACCAGGTTTTGCAACATGCTACGTACATAGCTCTTAACAGAACTTATACTTGGCACCTGGCTAAAATCAAAGTCAATTGTTATATTTTGCGTCTTAAATGTATGCGAAACACTTGCCAGAATCTCGTTCAGGAGGTACTCTAAGCGTATCTGCTCACAGGTGTATTCGAGATGGTTGCGTAGCGCAAGAATCTCATTCATGTCGCGTATGGTGGAATCGAGCAGCTTTGCCGACGCAGTTAGTTTCTCAATTACGCCTGCATTAAAGTCCGGTATGGTTTCCTGCTGTTGAAAGATGGAGGTTAAACCCAGGATATTCGCTATTGGAGCGCGCAGGTTATGCGAAACGATATAGGCGAATTGTTGCAAGTGCTGGTTTCGCAGCTGCAACTGCTGCGTCAGTTCCGTTTGTTTTTCTTCAGCTGCCTTTCTTTCAGAAATGTCTGCTGCTGAGCTGTAAATTTTAACCAGTTTACCTTCTTCGTTAAAAAGAGGCGCTTGCCGTACCATGCACCATTTTGTTTCCCCTGATTTAGTAAGGATGCGTAATTCGAACTGTGCTTTGTTACCAGCCAACATGTTTGGAATAATATGAGAAAGTAAGTGCTCCATGTCATGTGGGTGTACTAATTCTTTCCATCTATCCGCACTTCCTACAAGTTCTGCCGCATGGTATCCCGTTATTTCAAATGACTGCGGACTCATGTAACTGATATTCAGCGCTGCATCTGATGTAAAGATCATTTCCGGAATATTCTCAAGCGTAGCCTGAAACTTTTCTTTTGCCACAGTAAGCTCATATTCTTTTAGCTTTAGTTCTGTTATGTCCTGTGTGGCGCCAGAAACGCGGATAGGTATGCCATCAGCGCCACGAATTACTTCACCTGTCGTGTGTAAGAACTTTACGCTGCCGTCCGGAAGTATGATCCGGTGGTTAAATGTTAGGGGGGCGTTTTTTAAGATTGCTTCCTGAATTGTCTGCGTAACTTTTTCTTTGTCCTGCGGGTGAAAAAAAGCTAGCAAGGAATGATAGGAGGTATGGCTAGAATCATTTGTTAAACCGTATATATCATGAAGAGATTTTGAAGCTGTCAGCTCCTGTTGGAACAAATCAAACTCCCAACTACCTATATGCGCTAACTCCTGTGCTTTTGTCAGCTGAGCCTCGTTCTTCCTGATTTTTTCGATAATGTTCTTATGCTCCGAAATGTCATGTATACTTAAAGCTACTGCCAGTACACGATTATCTTTGGCAGTAACCGGCCTGTAAGCCACTTCATACCAACGCTTTCCCAACCCTGTCTGGAATACAATCTCATTCCCGCGCATGGCGGAGGCATGGTCCTCGGCCACTTCCTGTTGCTTTTCCGCAGTAACAAACTGTAGCAGGTTTTGCCCTTCCTTAAGTTCTTTTAAGATGCATCGTGCTACATCTTCAGCTGCCACCTTGTTAAATGCTATCACGGACATATTCCCATCCACTAAGAAAATAGCTTGGGGGGCGCTGTTAAGCAAAGCGTGCAAATTCGCATCGTTGCGTAGTAACTCCTCCTGCGCTTCTTTTTGGAGGGTAATATCTATTAGCGTACCATTAGATAAGATGGTGCCATCCTCTTTTAATGTTCTTAAGCCATGCCCTCTTAACCATTTCCACTTTTTCTCCTCTGGGTGCCAACACCGGTACTCTACCAGCCAAGGGCCAACATCCAGATCGTTAATGATATTAGACTGTTGCACATGGTGCAGATCTTCGGGATGTATGTTTGAATTGATTTTGGAAGGCTGCTCATATATCTCTTTCGGAGTAACACCGCAAAGTTGCGTAATGCCTTCGCTAATAAATGTAAAACTGTACTGCTGATCAGCATCAATCAGGCACTGGTAAACGGCGCCGGGAATACTGGAGCTTACCTCGCGTAACTGTTTCTCACTTTTAAGTAGCTTCTCCGTAGCTTCTACCTGTTCCTGAATGTTAGCGGCAACCAATAAACGCGGATGCATCCCTTTATGTACAGGCAAGGAATGCGATTTAGCATCTACGGCGAAGATGCTTCCATCCTGCCGCATATGCCTGGTGCCATTTGTGGAGGCTTTGGTGTAGGGGTCTAACCCATTTAAAAAACGAAGCAGTTCCTCGCGCTCCTCTTCGGGTTTAATATCAGTCAAGAGCAGTTGTTTGAAAGCGCCCGGGGCATAGCCGTACTCCAGTACTGCTGCCTCATTCACTTCCAGAATCTGGAGCGAGTTCTGATCATACACCAGCATGGGCACCGGGTTGTTATTGAATAAAGACTTATAAAGCCGTTGTTTATCTAATAAGTTTTGCTGCAGCGCCACACGTTTCTGCACTTCCTGGTGGAGTAGGTCATTTTCCTGACGCAAACGCGAAAGGAGCTCACTGATACTGAAAGCTGCCCCGACCGCTGCCAGTAAGCAGAAAAGGATAGACAGTGCACAGGCTTTTACAATAACAGAGAGAGTCTTAAAAACATTTTCCGTGGCACCTCTTGATGAGGCCGTTATACCATCACTTAGAGCAGTGATCTGTGCCTGATGCCGTTCGTAATAAGGCACAAGTGCTTTCTGAGCATATGCAGCGGCCGCCACTAGTTGTTTCTTGTCAATTAAACTTAGCAGGGTATCTGTTTGCGCATTAAATTGAGAGAGATCGTTTTTTAAGCTATCCAGCAGTTGAACTCTTTGTCTTGAAATCAGAAGGCTTCTAAGATTTTGGGTGGTCGCGTTAGTGGACTTATGTATGTCAGCCAAGGCTGTTTTCAAGCTATCTTTTACAGAGGCATCTGGGGTGGAGAGGTAGGCCCTTAATAGGTTTTGGTTGATAACATGTTTGTTATGAAGCTCGTTTACAAGCTCCAGGCGCCTGTAGGACCCTACTACTGATCGACTATAATTCTGTTGGAGCTTCTGCGCCTCTAGAAAAGAAAACACACAAACGAAAAGGAGCAAAGCTGCCAGTAGGGCGAAGGCAAAGCTGGTTTTTTTAACAGATCTGTGATAAGATCGTGTCTCATGGTTTGTTTTCATTTACAATGCTGGGTTTCTAAGCAGCCGAATTGAAAAGAGGAAGCAGTAGTCAGGTTATCCCTCCAGCATGAAATTGAGCATAAGAGGGATTACCTATAAGATGATCCTAAATTACAAAAATTATCTAAATGGAAAAGTAAAGGCAGTTATTTATATGAGTAGTTCATTTGCTGCTACCTTTTTCTTTTTTACCAGGGGTAAAGCAAGCGGATAAGTTAGTCGGACGAAGCATAAGAATATAGCAAAGGGATAACGTTTAAGCAGGAAAATGTGTAACGCATATTGCTAATTATGTAACGGAAGCCAGTTATAAGGCAGTTATCTTTGTAAAGACTAGATTCAGCCACCGAATGGAAACGTTAAAGAAAGAAGATATTAAAAAAGATACTTTCCCGGTAGATGGGATGACTTGCGCTTCCTGTGCCAACAGTATTGAGAGCATGCTCCGGGCCAGCAAAGGGGTAGTGGATGCGCGGGTAAACTTTGCCGGTAAAACCTTACAGGTAAGTTACCTGCCCACTGAAACATCACCGGATCATTTGCGGAGCACTGTTCAGGAAATAGGCTTTGACATATTAACCGAAGGCAAAACCCAGGAAGAGCTGGAGGAGAGGCAGGTAATGGTTTTGGCTAAGCTGAGGCGTAAGACTATAGTGGCGGATGCTTTGGCGCTGCCTGTATTCGTGATGGGCATGTTTTTCCATGATACGTTCGTTTGGGGAAACTGGCTGATGCTTTTGCTCACCCTACCCATACTTTTCTGGGCGGGGCAACGCTTCTTTGTCGGTGCCTGGGGGCAGGCCAGGCACTTCCGTGCCAACATGGATACCCTCGTAGCCCTCAGTACGGGAATAGCCTTTCTGTTCAGCGTTTTTAATACCGTATACCCGGAGTTCCTGCTAAGCAGGGGCTTAATGCCCCATGTCTACTACGAAGCCGTGGCTGTGATCATCGCCTTTATTTTACTTGGTAAATACCTGGAGGAAGGGGCCAAGGACAGAAGCTCATCCGCCATTAAAAAACTGATGGGCTTACAACCTAAAACGGTGCGGGTACAACGGGAGGGCGTTGAACTGGAGATAAGTATTGAAGAGGTAGCGATCGGCGACAGGGTGGTGCTACTGCCCGGAGACAGGGTACCAGTGGATGGTGAGGTCGCTGCAGGGGGGTCGTATATTGATGAAAGCATGCTCAGCGGCGAGTCTGTGCCGGTACGCAAGCAGGCGGGAGACCAGGTTTTTGCCGGTACCATTAACCAAAAGGGGAACCTGCAACTTATTGCTCAAAGAACAGGAGGGGAAACCACGCTGGCGCACGTTATTAAACTGGTGCAGGAGGCGCAGGGAACCAAGGCGCCGGTTCAAAAACTGGTAGATAAGATTGCGGGAATATTTGTACCGGCAGTGCTTTTAATCGCCATCCTTACCCTTGTTGCCTGGCTGGTGCTGGGGGGGCAGTCCTTTTTGTCCGAAGCACTGTTATCCACTATATCTGTGTTGGTTATTGCGTGCCCTTGTGCCTTGGGTTTGGCCACGCCTACGGCTATCATGGTAGGGGTAGGGCGTGGGGCTGAGCAGGGAATTCTAATAAAAGATGCTGAGAGCCTGGAGCATGCACATCGGACCAACGCTATCATACTTGATAAAACAGGCACCATAACAGTTGGTAAACCAACTGTAACAGAAGTATTATGGGGCGATGCATCCGGTAAAGATGAGAACGAACTTCAGCAACGGTTTTTTTCTATGGAAGCGCAGTCCGAACATCCGATTGGGCAGGCTATTTATACTTTTTACAGAGAACAAGGGTATAAAGTAAATCAGCCTAATCATTTTAACAGCCTGACAGGTATGGGCATCGAAGCTGAATTTGGTGGGGTACTATATTTCGCCGGAAATGAAAAGCTTATCAAGCAGCACCGGATAGTGTTGCCAGACAACTTGTCGGAAGCCGCCATGCGCCTGCAACAGGATGCCAAAACAGTGGTATATTTTGCAGATAAAAAGCAGGTGCTGGCCGTATTTGCTGTAAGTGACCCGATTAAACCTACCGCCGCGGCCGGCGTAAGAGCGATGCAGGACGCAGGGTTGGAGGTGTATATGCTAACCGGTGACAATAAGCAGACTGCGGCTGCCGTGGCACGCGAGGTGGGCATCGAAAATTACCAGGCAGAGCTGATGCCTGCCGATAAAGCAAGCTTTGTAAAGGCTTTGCAGGCTACAGGCAAGAAAGTAGCCATGGTAGGTGATGGTATTAATGATGCCTTGGCCCTGGCAACTGCCGATATAAGTATAGCCATGGGGCAGGGAACAGATATTGCCATGGATGTAGCAGGCATTACCTTAATGCGCTCAGACCTGGCACAGGTGGCCAGAGCCATTAAGTTATCCAGGGCAACCGTAATTACCATTAGGCAAAATCTGTTCTGGGCCTTCTTTTACAACCTGGTGTGCATTCCTGTGGCTGCGGGTATACTTTATCCCTTTACAGGTTTTCTGTTAAGCCCCATGATTGCAGGGGCAGCCATGGCGCTAAGCTCTGTTTCGGTAATAGCCAATAGCCTAAGGCTGCGGGTGAAGAATATTTAAATTAAGTTGTACTATTATGTTAAATAAGAAAAATATGGAAACGTATAAGTTTAAAACATCGATCAATTGTGGGAGTTGTGTCAGAGCCGTAACTCCACACCTGAATGCCTTGCAGGGTGTAGAAGAATGGAATGTGGATACGAGTAATCCCGACAAGGTTCTGGAGGTTAAGGCAGAATCAGTAGAGGCCGGCACAATTAAAGCTGCAGTAGAAAAAGCCGGATTCAGGGCAGAACAGGTCTGACTTTAGCTTCGCTGTAAAATTAAAAGGGCTGCCCAGTCGTATTGGGGCAGCCCTTTTATATTGTTTGCCTTAGCGTGCTTTCGGCGATCGATGGGTTAGTTTGTCAAGTAAGATGAAGCTAATGAAAGCAAAGGAACACAAGAAAAGCCCCAGTGACTCTCGTCCCTCTTCAATGTTCTTTATATTACCTCCCCCGATGCTTACTCCCTCAAAACTTTCTGGCCAAGCATATACACCTGCTGCTATGTAAGCGGTGGCTGCTATCCACAATATGACCTGGTTTACCTTATTAAAAGCTGAACCGAATGAAAGAAGTGCAGCCAGGCCATAAATTGTCATCCAGATAAGTGGATCAGGATCGTTGTACTGAACTGCAACAAAAGCTATGAAAGTTAAGCCAAACAATAGGGCAACGATTTTCTTAAGCATCTTGATATTTTCGTTAACTAATGGGCAATATTATTTTTTATTGAAATGTTCTTTTTAAGTGTACGAACCACATGGTTCTGATTAAACCCGTGCACTTGCCAAGCGCTCTGCATCTCATTTTCATCGGCCATTGGTTGACGCACAACTCAAGTGAAAATAAAAAATATTTTATAATGCAATTGTAAGATATAGAAAGATATTTTTTAAAGCGAATAATTTAGCTTTTCAGCCGCAAAAGCAGCCGTTTAAAGATACATGAAGTTTATGCTGTGCGTAGTTTTCAAGTCACTGATGAATAGTTGTTTAAGATATCCTTTCACACTTAAACTGGGTGGTGCTACAACTTGAAATTGGATATTTTTTCTGATCCATTTTCTAACATCAATTTTTCTTCGCCTGCTTTTTAATGCCTTCCTAATCTGCAGCATCTAATAAATTCTTCCGCAATCTAAAAAACTATTTTAACATATACTGTAATTGTATAAAATCATGTGTGGCTTGATACCTGTATCAATAGTATAAAACTCTGCGCCTTCTCCATATTTTACGCCTTAATAATAACTTGTTTGAGTTTTATATTTAGCTGAAAAGCAATAGTACAATATGTGTTTTTAGGGATATTTGAGGTTATTATTAGTTTTAATTGTACTAATCATTGTGTTATATAGCAATAAATAGGCATAACAATATATTAGTATGCAGATTCTTTAATATTATAAGATTAAGTTTTTTTAATGAATATTGGTAAAATCATAAACATTGTAAATAGCTCTCCCGTAAATAAACCTGTTGGTGGGAGCTTAGTAATACTTTTGAAGCTGAGATTCGCTGTACTAGTTTGAAACAGAGTATTTAACTATTTTATGTTTACTGTTCATTGATCTAAAAGGAGCTTTTAAATAAAGGTCTTGGTCGCATAGAGGAAGTTGAGGGAAGGTAGCAAGCTGTTAGTTAAAATTCTTTTAGTATATGAGAAAATATCTACGAAATTAACCATGAATAAATATAGACACTACTATAGTTTTAACAGAGTATTTCTGTTAATTCTGGATATTGCCCTTATTACTTTCGCTTTTAAATTGTCCAATCTTTTCCGCTACGGAAACCTGGAGTTCGATTATCAATATAGCGTATTCTTTGTGCTGTTCGCTTTGGTTTGGTGGATCGTATCAGGCTTTTCAAATTTTATTTTCAGGATCGATGGCATTTTCTCGTGTAACAAGAAGGTAGCCAACCTGCTAAATTCTTTTGTAATGCATGCTTTTATACTTGCCAGCTGTATCGTTATTTTTAATCTCGAGGAGCTGTCCAGGTTGTTACTATTATACACTTACCTTTCTACGGTGATGCTGATAGGCGTAAGCCGGTTGGTGATGGAGCAGATTTTTGGGTATTTCACGAAATCAGACATGGCCCATACCCGCTACGTTATTGTAGGGGCCGGAGCAGCCGCAACCGCTTTACATCAAACATTGGATGCCAACAATAACATGGGCACCAAGTTCATGGGTTTCTTTGATGACAACGCAGACCAGGCAAGTCCTTTTTACAGCCAGGTAAAAGGCAAACTTTCTGATCTGAAAGAGTACTGCCTCCAAAACAGTATCGATGAAATTTACTATACGCTTCCATTAACCGATAAAGCGCAACTGGATGAGCTGTCGGAGTTTGCTGATGACAATTTCGTTTATTTCCGCATTGTGCCAGACTTCAGCGCCATTGTGGAGCGCGATACAAACATGTATTTCTATCACAATGTGCCTATGTTGAGTATCCGTAAGGAGCCGCTCGAGGTAGCCTCAAACAGAATTGTGAAACGCGTATTCGACATCGCTTTCTCTTTAACCGTTACCTTATTGATCTTCCCGTGGTTGTTGCCGCTTATCGCCTTAGCGATCCGAATTGAATCTAAAGGGCCGATTTTCTTTAAGCAACTCAGACCAGGTAAAAAGAACAGGTTGTTCTTATGCTATAAGTTTAGAACCATGTCTGTGAATAACCAGACAGAGGTGCAGGCAACAAAGGATGATCCGAGGATTACGAGAGTAGGCCGTTTCCTGCGCAAAACAAATTTAGATGAGCTGCCACAGTTTTTTAATGTGTTGTTTGGCGATATGTCTGTGGTGGGTCCAAGACCGAACCTGGTGTCGCAACTGGATCATTACTCAAAAGTGATCACCAAGTATAAAATGCGCCACTTTGTAACTCCCGGTATAACTGGCTATGCGCAAGTAAGCGGATATCGCGGAGAAACGAAAGAGCTCAGATTAATGGAAAAGCGTGTAGAGTATGATGTACAATACATGGAAAACTGGAGTTTTATGATGGATATGAGAATAATATTCCTGACAGTATGGAATATGGTGAAAGGTGAAAAAAATGCTTACTAATACTGTTACTTACAAACCCGTATCAGCCGCGCCACCCTTAAAAGAAAAACGGCAACTATTAAAGTCGTATATATCGGCTGGTTCCTTTAACGATTTCATCAATCATATTTTCTGGTTGACGGATCACAAAGACTCTTCGTATGTGTGTTTTGCAAACGCGCATATGCTCGTAGAAGCCTCCAAAGACAAAACCTTTAATGATTTGCTGAACAAAGCAGACATTGCCACGCCTGACGGAGGACCGCTCTCCAAACTCATGAAGCTTTTATATGGGGAGGAGCAGGACCGGGTAGCCGGAATGGATGTGTTGCCAAAGCTATTGGAAGAGGCCGCCCTAAGAGGCAAATCAGTATACTTTTATGGATCTACCGACCAGGTGCTGGAAGCAGTAGTGGCAAAAGCTAACAAGGAGTTGCCTGATCTTAAAGTGGCGGGTGCTTATTCGCCTCCCTTCCGAAAGTTATCTGAGGCGGAGGACGAGACAATCGTACAGATGATTAACGGCACCAACCCCGACCTGGTATTTGTGGCGCTTGGCTGCCCAAAGCAGGAACGTTGGATGGCAGACCACAAAGGGCGTGTCAATGCTTGCATGCTGGGTGTTGGCCAGGCTTACATGACGTATGCTAACCTGGAAAAAAGGCTTCCAAAATGGGCCAGAAATCTTTCCCTTGAATGGACCTATAGGTTATGGCAAGAGCCCAAAAGGCTCTGGAAACGCTATTTGATCACAAACACTACATTTATTTACCTTTCTGTTAAATCCATATTACAGCAACGTACCCAAAGGCTCCAATTGTCCGATAAACAGTTGTAAGCCTTTGGGCCATATCAAAGTAAAGTTGTAAGCCCTGCATCACCATTCCTCTTGAAGTGATAGAATCAATATACCTTACTATAAATAAGCACTGGTTGCTGACTTTGAAGTATAAATTACCCTTCTGAAAACGACACTTTAATCTTTTTTGTAAAAAAGAACATTGAAGAACATCAAAATATAGTGATTACCGTATTAAACAAAAACACAACAAACAGTGCAATTACAATTGCGTTAATGTTTAAACATCAAAACAACCCTTATACCGATGAAAGCAGTTATACTAGCAGGTGGTTTCGGAACTAGAATCAGTGAAGAAAGCGGCGTGCGCCCTAAACCCATGGTGGAGATAGGTGGGAAACCAATCCTGTGGCACATCATGAAGATATATTCCCATCACAACATTAATGAGTTTATCATTTGCTGTGGCTACAAAGGGCATATGATCAAAGAGTATTTTGCCAACTACTGCCTCTACAATTCAGATGTAACTTTTGACATGCGAACGAACAGCATGGAAGTACACCAGAATAAAACAGAGTCGTGGAAAGTAACGCTGGTGGATACCGGGGAGGGAACCATGACCGGCGGGCGCCTGAAGCGGGTTAAAGACTATATCGGGGACGAGACATTCTGCCTGACCTATGGCGACGGCGTAAGTGATGTGGATATTTCCGAATCAATCAAGTTTCACCAGGAGCAAGGCACGCTGGCCACACTAACTGCGGTGCAGCAGCCAGGCCGTTTTGGAGCTTTTAACCTGTCATCGGGTGTAGATAAGATCAACCAGTTTAAAGAAAAGCCTACAGGGGGCGATATGCCCTGGATAAACGGGGGATTTTTTGTGCTAGAGCCTGGCGTGCTCGATTACCTGGATGGTGATAGCACGGTGCTGGAACGTGAGCCACTGGAGAAATTAGCAGAAGAAGGAGAGCTTTCGGCTTACAAACATACCGGATTCTGGCAACCCATGGATACTTTGCGGGACAAACACGTTTTGGAAGATCTCTGGGAAAATGGGGAGGCTCCCTGGAATGTATGGCGTAAAATGTTATCCAAAGCTGTCAATTAAAACCCTATCTCAACCTTTTACTCTTACCCTTAATCATTTCTGATATGCGAATATTAATAACCGGAAATATGGGTTATGTAGGCCCTGGCGTAGTGAGCCAGTTGCGCAAGACATACCCTAAAGCAACTCTTATCGGCTACGACATGGCCTATTTTGCCTCTTGTTTAACCAACGCCCTGGTTTTGCCTGAGAGCAAACTAGACCAGCAACTCTTCGGTGATGTGCGAAACATGCCTGCGGGAATAATGGAGGGTGTGGATGCTGTGGTGCATCTGGCTGCTATCTCCAACGACCCCATGGGAACGCGATACGAGGATATAACACTGGATGTAAACTATAGATCGAGTGTGCAGGTGGCCAAATTGGCAAAAGAGGCCGGTGTGAAGAACTTCGTTTTTGCATCGAGCTGCAGCATGTATGGCGCAGCCGAGGATAGCGCCAAGACAGAGGACTCCTCGTTGAACCCATTAACCGCGTATGCGCGCTCTAAGGTGGCAACCGAAAAAGAGCTGGCACCTTTGGCCGGCGATGGTTTCACGGTAACTTGTCTGCGCTTCGCTACGGCCTGTGGCATGAGTGAGCGCCTGCGTCTCGACCTTGTGCTGAATGACTTCGTGGCGGGAGCAGTAGCCACCGGTAAGATCAACATCCTAAGCGATGGAACACCCTGGAGGCCATTGATCCATGTGAAGGACATGGCACGGGCCATTGATTGGGCAGTAACCAGGCAACCATCAAATGGTGGGGAGTTTCTTGCAGTAAACACCGGGGCAAACGATTGGAACTACCAGGTAAATGAGCTTGCAGAGGCTGTAGCCGCTGTAATTCCGGGTACAGTGGTGTCGGTGAACAAAAACGCCGCACCCGATAAACGTTCTTATCGGGTAAACTTTGACCTTTACAAAAAACTAGCGCCAGATCATTTGCCGCAGTATTCTTTGAAGCAAGCGATACAGGAGCTGCGCGATGGCTTGGTTCAAATGGAGTTTAAGGATGGTGATTTCCGTAACTCATTGCTGATGCGCCTTATGGTATTAACCAGCCTGCAGGAAGCCGGGAAAATGAACGAGCAACTGGAGTGGACACTTTCGTCTGCTAAAAAAGAAAAATCAGAACTTCAAACGGCTTAAAGCAGATGACATTTACCGAAACTAAATTGAAGGGGGCTTTCATCATCGATGTAAAGCGACTGGAAGATGAGCGTGGTTTTTTTGGCCGCTCTTTTTGCCAGGAAGAGTTTGAGAAGCATGGCCTGAGTAACGACGTGAAACAGGCAAACGTTTCTTACAACAGAAAGAAAGGAACGCTGCGCGGCATGCACATGCAAATAAGCCCTTACGAAGAAAGTAAACTGGTGCGTTGCACCCGCGGTGCCATTTATGATGTGATCATAGACATGCGCGAAGACTCTGAAACCTACAAGCAGTGGATAGGGGTGGAGTTAACTGCCGATAACTACCGGATGTTGTTTGTGCCGGAGGGGTTTGCCCATGGCTTTATTACCTTAGCCGATAACAGCGACGTGACCTACCAGGTAACGCAGTTTTATACTCCTGGCTCAGAGCGAGGCATCCGATGGAACGACCCTGCCTTTAACATTGAATGGCCCATAGAACCCGTGGTAATATCTGAGAAAGATCAGCAGCACCCGGATTTTGAACATGTTTTGACCAAAGCATAACGAAAAGCTGCCTGTTAAGTAACAGGCAGCTTTTGTCTTCTTTCACCTTAAATTTTTACCCGTCATATGATATTAGTAGATAATGCACTTGCCAAACGCCATGCTGAAAATAACCCTGTTCGGGTAGCCATGGTAGGAGCAGGTTTTATGGGGCGTGGCATCGCGCTGCAGATATGCAAGTTTGTGCAAGGCATAGAATTAGTTGCCATCTCCAACCGCAAAACTGAAAAAGCTTTCCAAGCCTATACTGAAGCCGATGTGAATAGCGCTCAGGAAGTTAACAGCGTTGCTGAGTTGGAGGAGAATATCCGTTCCGGGAAGTATAGCGTTACAGATAATGCCCTGCTTTTATGTGAGGCAGAGGGCATTGATGCCATTATAGAGGTTACCGGAGCGGTAGAGTTTGGAACCAATGTCGCGTTGCGCGCCATCCAGAACGGCAAGCACATCATTATGATGAATGCTGAAGTGGATGGCACCGTAGGGCCGATCTTAAAAGTTTACGCCGACAAGGCAGGGGTTATCTTTACAAACGCCGATGGAGACCAACCCGGTGTGATCATGAACCTGTATCGTTTTGTAAAAGGATTGGGTGTGAAGCCAGTGCTTTGCGGTAACATTAAAGGTCTGCACGACCCATACCGGAACCCAACCACACAGGAAGGCTTTGCCAAAAAATGGGGACAGAATCCTTCGATGGTTACCTCTTTTGCGGATGGTAGCAAGATCTCGTTTGAGCAGGCAATTGTTGCCAACGGAACAGGAATGCGCGTGGCTAAACGCGGCATGCACGGGCCAACCGTTCCCAGCGGAACACCTTTAAAAGAGTGCTTGGATCAGTATCCGCTGGAGGACCTGGTAAACGGGCCAGGCATTGTAGACTACATTGTAGGGGCAGAGCCAGGGCCCGGAGTATTCGTGCTCGGCACGCACGATCACCCTATTCAGCAGCATTACCTGAACTTATATAAGTTAGGTGAAGGTCCGCTGTACCTGTTCTATACGCCTTATCACCTTTGCCATTTCGAGGTGCCAAACACAGTAGCGCGTGCCGTTCTGTTTGACGATGCGGCACTCACCCCCATTGGTAAACCCTATGTAGAGGTGGTGGCTACCGCAAAAACAGCCCTTAAGGCTGGTCAGGTGCTGGATGGGATTGGCCATTACATGACCTATGGCCTATGTGAAAATGCCGATACCGCAGATTCTGAGAACCTGTTGCCGATAGGAGTGGCAGAAGGCTGTGTGCTGAAGCACGATATTCCGCAGGACCAGGTGCTGACGTATGATGATGTTATTTTGCCTGAAGGGCGCCTGGTAGACCAGCTCCGCAGAGAACAGAAAGCTTATTTTTCTGCTGCAGAGGATGAAAGCCGGGAGAAGATTCTGTCACAACTGAGTACCGCTGCGTCCAATTAAGTTTTATTAAAATAAAGTATGAGGCCGCGCAGTGTACTACCATACAGTACGATGCGCGGCCTCTTTTCTATAGGATGCAACAGCTCTCGATAGTAGGGGTTATACCAGCTGCAGGTCTAGCAAATAGGCTGCAGCCTTTGCCGTGCAGCAAAGAGCTGATTCAGATCGGTTTCGAGGAAAATGCATCACGCCAAGGACCTTACCCCAAGGTTGTTTCGGCTTATTTGCTGGAGCACATGCAAAGAGCTGGCGCGGCGCAAGTGTACATGGTGCTCCGAAAAGGGAAATGGGATATACCAGCTTATTTTGGAGATGGAAGCCAGCTGGGTGTAAACCTGGCGTACTTGATCATGCGCCATCCGGGTGGTGTGCCTTTTTCGGTGGACCAGGCGTATGCACATGTACGAGAGAAGCGGGTACTGTTTGGATTCCCCGATATACTTTTCGACCCAGACAATGCCTTTGAGCTTATGCTGGAGAAACAAAGCCAATCTGGTGCAGACCTTGTGCTAGGTGCTTTTCAGGTAACCGATGCCAGCAAATGGGATATGGTTGAACTTGAACAGGATGGCCGTGTTATGGGTGTATTCCCAAAACCTGCGGGTGCAGGTTTAACCTATGCCTGGGCCATGGCCTGCTGGTCTCCCCGGTTCACTGAGTTTATGCATGCTTATCTGCAAACATGGCAACAAAAGGGTATCTCACCACAAACTGAACCCGAAATAAGTATGGGCCATGTGATCCAGGCGGCCATAGAAAACGGTTTGGTTAGCCAAAGCGTATGCTTTCCCGGAGCGGACTGCCTCGATATCGGAACCCCGGAGGACCTCCGGGAGGCCATACTTAAATTTACTTAAACCACCTTACCTGATAAACCCTTGCATGCGCATACTTTCTGTTCATAACCATTATAAAGAAGTTGGAGGAGAAGACACGGTTTTCTTTGCTGAGGCGGCCCTGTTAGAGCAGTATGGCCATACGGTGGAGCGCCTGACAATATCCAACACGGAGGTAAACAGCTTCACTGAAAAGCTTCAGGCTGCGATTGGGGTAGTGTATAACTATAAAAGTGCAGGGTTGGTGGAGGAAAAGATAAAAGCGTTTCGTCCGGATGTAGTGCACGTGCATAATTTTTTCCCGATGATATCGCCGGCGGTTTTTTACGTTTGCCATAACTATGGGGTGCCCGTTGTGATGACCCTGCATAATTACCGCCTGATTTGCCCGAGCGCCTTGCTGCATTATAAGGGAGAGGTACAACTCGAAAATGTCAGAAAGTTATTTCCTGTCCAGGCGATCCTGAAAAAGGTGTACCGCGATTCGGCCTTTCAGACAGCATCCGTGGTTTTAACTACCGGGCTGCATAAGCTCTTCGGCACATGGCGGAATAAAGTAACTAAATTCATCTTTCTGACACCCGGGGCCCAAGAACTGTTCGTAAACTCTTCTTTACACCCTAAACCCAGCCAGCTGGCCATAAAACCTAATTTTACAGAGGATATTGGAATAGGTGAGGCGGCAAGAGAAGACTATTTTCTGTACATAGGGCGCCTGACACCTGAAAAAGGTATTGAAACCTTGTTGAATGCGCATGGCCTTGGTAATTTCAAGCTTAAAATAATTGGTGTTGGCCCTCTGAAAGGAAAAGTACAACAATACGCAGCTACCAATAAGAAAGTCGAATACCTGGGCTTCAGGAACAGGGAGGAAGCGATGCAGGTCCTTAAAAAAGCAAGGGCACTTATCTTTCCGTCAGAATGGATGGAGACATTTGGCATGACCATAATAGAGGCCTTTGCTACGGGCACGCCTGTTATAGCTGCTAAAATTGGGGGGGCAGCCCATTTGGTTAAACACCAGGCGAATGGTTTACTCTATGCTCCTAATGAGGCACCTGATCTTGTGGAGCAGATTAAAGCGTTGCAACAGAACCTGGCTATGGCACAAAAGCTTGGCGTTAATGCCCGGAGTACTTATGAACAACTTTATACGCCTGCAGCTAACCACACCTTGCTCCTTCAAATTTATGAAGACGCCATCGGGCAAAAGAAAAATCCGGCTACTGCTGAGTTAACAGCGAAAGCCGGACTTTAAAAAATGACTGAAAAATACTAAGCTACCGCTGATTTTTTTGTTTGTTGCACTTTATGCGTAGCTACTTGCTGTAACTTCGCTAATACTTTGTCAACTTCAACGGTTAAATGTTCTAACTGCCCCTGCGAGACATTTCTAACTCTTCTGTTATTCTTACAGATCAGGTACTCGTAATCAAGGCCTATTTTAGTGGCTATGTCATAGAAAGGCTCGATCACGAATCCTTCATTAAAGATCTCTATCATCTTAGTGCCTGGTCTGCAGAAAAACATACTGATAAGACCTGCACCGGTAGCACCCATCACCACTTTTGCCCTCGAAAACAGGGCAATCTTTTCTTTGATAGTCAATTGACTGGATACGATAGTTTTAAAACCATAGGGTTGGAGCGCACTAAGAAGCTCGTCCTCGTTGAGAACATTTCGGATGTTAGAGTCGCTACGGCTCACATACAGGTAGGGGAACTCAGGCTCAGTAGCGGCATCGGTCTCACTTACAACCGGTAAAAAAGATTGCTGAATATACTCGCAAAGCCAGTTAGGCACCAACGTATGATTGCCGCGCGGTGCCGTAGATGCAATGATGCAATCTGCCGTGATATGCGCGTTCTGATCACCTCTAATGATCTTATGGGCCGGTATTCCTAACAGTTCCAGGGTCTCTACCTGAAAGTCGTACCGGAGGCTAGGCACCATGAACCAGTCTATTTTGTTATATAGGCCACTTTTTTGAAGCAGGTGTAAGCGGGGAAGCACATCAATGAACCAGTGTCCAATGTTGTTGATGCCGGCTCCACCGGTAAGAAGCGAGAAAACGGTACCCTCATACTTTTTAGGGGCCGTAAAAAACCGTTGCTCAAAAATATTATTTAGGTTTGGCTGCGTTACTTTGCCGCTTACCAGACTTAATGATATGTTCTCTATCACACGGTTATAGCAGGAAATAACCGCAACGCTGCTCTCATTGTCTGTGTAAATACGGCCATTCGGAACTTCCACCACCATGTAATCGGTGCAAACCTGGCGCTTTGGTTTCCAGTAATCTGAGCAGGCTCGGTACAGATCCTCTGAAATATTCAGTTTGGTTTCATAATGCGGATAAACCTGATGTACGGTAACTTCGCGTGGATTATAATTTTGCGGTTCTTGCGGGTTTATACTACAGACGCCCCCTGGTTTGAAACGCGTGTTGAAAGGGATAATACGACCCAGAATTTTTTTAGAGCGTTTGATTCCCTTGCGGTAAAAAGATCTTATATGCATGAGCGAAATGCTATTTCCTTTGTATCAGATAAAATAGTAATCCCAAAAGCTACTGTAATAGTTGCTTTTGTTCTAAATAATTTACGAAAAAGTTCTCATCTTTCTCAGAAGCTGGTGTTTTGCCTTGCACGCGCTGCGTAACCAGGGCAGCTGCAACTTCTACAGCTACATTGTTCCAGTGGGCATCATCGACAGGGTATAGTGACACGTGTTGTTTGTGATGCAACTGTTCAAAATTTGTTTGCATATCCACTACGTCTATGTCCCGTCTACGTAATTCTGCAATTAGTTTGGTTAAAAAATCCGGTTTCTTTTTAGAGGGTAACATCCGGTAATAAATGTTTTCCTTATTCGGGATCGGAAGAAACAGAAATTTTATGCCCCGCTCCTGCAATTCATGCTTATAACCCTCCAGTACATCAGCCACTTGCATAATTTCCTGCGCACTGAAGTCCCGGTTGGCTGTATCCCCTTCAATAAAAAACTCATTATTGTAATTAATATAAGATCGGTTACCCAGGGTGCGGTCTAAAGTGGCCAGTGTTTTATGGTATAGGCCGAGCTTTGAAATACGATCCGCAGACACGGCCAGCCAGGTCAGGATGCTGGATGAGTGTATGAGGTTGCCTGTGGCATTACGGATACGGGAGTTTAGGCCATTCTCACCAACAGCTGGTAATTCCGGTATTCTGCGCTCAATGCTCGAAACGATCACCAACTCAGGCGGATTTTCCTGGAAGCGATCTGTTGCCAGAAAGCGATTCATAGTAGCAGGTGCAAAAGAGTATACTTCCTTGTGCATCTGACGCTCCAGCACCTCGGCCAGGGTCTCTTCCTGCGATAGCTTTGCACCGGTAATGTTAGAGTCCCCGATCAGCAACACATCGCATTTGGTGTCGCGGTTGCGGTAGCCGTATTCATCTGTATACCATTCCACGGTTCTTTTCTCAGCGAAGGCTGTATGTGGGGCAAGCTCCCCTTCCTCCACCATTTTCATGTGCATGTTCGGATAAAACGGGCCCGGCATCACCCGCATCGAATTAACAGAGATTGTTTCCCAGATGCGAAAGGTGAAGAAGTCCATCGGCAGCACAAATACCTCGATCAGGGGCCATATCAAAAAAGGAAGTGCCAGCAGGGTGATTTTCCCTAAAAGTCTTTTAACACCTCTATCTATTTTTAACTTCATATGCTTAGAACTGGAAATAAATGAACTCCTGGTTACCAAACTGCCCGAACAAAAGCACAGCGATAATGGCAAGGTAGTAAATACTCCATCGCACAACGGCAGGCCGCTGCATGATCAACTGAGACACACTGCCATTTCGCTGTACCAAGTGCACAGTTTCCATCAGGATGATGGCGCATACCGACACCACAAACACTTTCGCCCCCTGGTCCATGAATAAGGCATGAGTAATGTTAAGGCCAAAGACCTGGCTAAGGTTCCCGAAGCGGCTAAAAGTATGGCCAATGATGTAAAGCGCATCCGGCAGGCTGTTTGCCCTGAAAAAGACCCATGAAAAGCAGACCAGGGAAAATACGGTGAGCACCTGCGCCCACTTATATAAAAGAGGATACCTGGTTAAACCCATCATGCGGGCAGCTGCGTTGCGTTGCTTTGCGGTAACGATAGCAAACACCAGGTAAAACCCATGCAGGGCACCCCAGATAACAAAGGTCCAGTTAGCGCCATGCCATAAGCCACTCACCAGAAAGGTAAGGAACAGGTTATAATACCAGCGCCACTTCACTACTCTGTTTCCGCCCAGCGGTATGTAAAGGTAGTCGCGGAACCAGGTGGAAAGGGAAATGTGCCAGCGGCCCCAAAACTCGGATATGGACTTGGAGAAGTAAGGACTCCTGAAGTTTTCCATTAACCGGAAGCCCATCACCTGCGAAGCGCCTATGGCAATGTCGGAATAGCCTGAAAAATCGCAGTAAATCTGGAAAGCGAAGAATACAGTGGCAATGACATAAGAAATGCCATCAAAATCCGTGGGGTTGTTGTAGACCTGGTTCACCATCAGGGCCAGGTTGTCTGCAATCACCAGTTTCTTGAAAAAGCCCCAGGCCATGCGGCGCAAACCAGCCACAACGCGGTAATAATTAAAGTCATGTGCCTGGTGTAACTGCCCCAGCAGGTTGCCGGCGCGTTCTATGGGTCCAGCCACCAGCTGCGGGAAAAAAGAAATAAACAAGGCGAAGATGCCTAAATGTCTTTCTGGCTTTATGCGCCCCTGGTAAACATCTATACTATAACTCATGGTCTGAAAAGTATAGAAGGAAATGCCCATGGGCAGCAGCAGCTGAAAGGCCGGCATGGCGTACGTTACATCCAGCGCAACAGCCAGTTCGTGAGCGCTTTCATTAAAAAAATTATAATACTTGAATAACAACAGGATGGACAGGTTGGCCAGTAAGCTGATATAAAGGAAGGGCTTTCTTTTTTGTTTCTCATCGTCGCTGTACCTGCCCATGGCCCGGCCGCACAGGTAATCTACTGCCGTGGAAGCAATCAGGATAATGGAGTAGGCCGGCTTCCAGGACATGTAGAAGTAATAACTAGCCAGCAAAAGAATGATCCATCTCCTGTTGTGGGGTGTTAAGAAGTAGAGCGTAACTACTACCGGGAAGAATATGAAGAATTCAGTAGAGTTAAATAACATAAAAGCGTGAATTAGGGTGTTTTAAAGTAGGGGCAATGTGGGGTCGGAAAAGGTTGAGGTGCTGATTAGCTGCCAATTATATTTGAGATGGTGTTGAATAAAAGTGTGTTTTTAAAGTGTTATATTAAAATTGGGCGAAAAGTTCGGGGTTTGCACATATATATATTCATAAATATAGAAACAGACATATAACTCGTTTATACGATAGAATTCAAGAAGAGATAGTTGAAATTAAAAGATTTTAATTGAATTATAGCCTGATTTCAAAAATATATTTGTTAGAACTTTAAATTTCCTATATCGTTAAATAGGGGGTTTACAATACTTAGATCCCTAACCCTTACACATGGCCGACTTTTATAAGCGCTGGCTACTTCGCCCTTTTGCTATCTTTTTTTTGCTTGCTTTACCGCTCGGTGCCAAGGCAGCACCTGATCTTGGCACGCGCTCTGATGTTTATTTGGCACTTTCAGCGCCCGTATTACAGGCTAAGCCCTCCTTAGTAGGTGCAATTACACTACAATGGAATGCAGTGTCTGCTGCCACTGGCTACGTGCTGGAAATGTCCAACTCAGGGGGGGCTAACTCGTTTGTACCTCTGAAAAATTTTGGAGCCTCTGAGCACAACTTCCGGCATACCGGCTTATACTACAACCAGAAAGTATACTATCGGATCAAAGCCATCAGTGCGGGTGCCGAGTCTGCTTATAGCCCAACGGTTAATGCAACAACACACGCGCAAAGTAAAGTATTTGGCATCATGCCCCTGGGCGACTCCAACACCGAAGGGGGAAGCAACGACCTGCCGCAAAATATAAAAGCCTCTTACCGGGCTAAGTTAGAGCAGCTTTTGAACGGCTCTGCCTCAAAAGGACATTACGATTTTATAGGCGGCGAGCAGTCTGGTAGCTCCTATGTGACAGACACAGACCACGCAGGGTTTGGGGCGGCGCGTAATGAAGATATTATCACCCTCCTTAAAAATGGCTCTTATGAGCGCTGGTACGATCAAAAGCACATGGGACTTAATTACACTGCTAATTACTTAGAGGTGTTTTCTCCAGACATCATTCTACTGCATATAGGGACAAATGATATAAGCAACGAAGGGTTTGATAATTCTCAGATCACGGCTGATGAACTGGATGGAATATTGGATGTGATCGATCAGTACGAAAGCAAGTCTGGTAGGGAAGTGACCGTGATTGTGGCAAAGATCCTTCAAACAGTTTGTACTCCTGAGTTTTGCTACAGAGGGGCTCAAAACAGCAAGAATGATATCATTGAGCGCTACAATGCGAAAATAGAAACCATTGCCAACCGACGCATCAGCAATGGGGATCGGTTATACCTGGTGGATATGGCAGATGCAGGGGTTGTTTACCAGTTTGAGGACCATGGCGGCGATATGGCGGACCCCATGCACCCGACTCTGGCAGGTTTTAATAAAGTAGCGCCGGTTTGGTTTGCTGTACTGGATAGATTGCTGAATGTAGAGCCACAGGTAGCGGACACGCAGGCTCCGGAAACAACGATAGGGACTAAGCCAAACGCGCAGTCAAACGAAAATTCAGCATCCTTTAGCTTTTCGAGTAACGAAGACCCGGTAACCTTTCAGGTCAGCCTGGATGGCGCAGCATTCGTATTCGCTTCCTCGCCCTATACCCTCACCGGTTTGGCAGAAGGGGAGCATACGTTTCAGGTTCGGGCCTTGGATAAAGCGGGCAACATTGACCCGACCCCGGCCTCTTATACCTGGGTGGTCGACACAAGGGCACCTGCAGTTCCGGTAGTGGTAGCCCCAGCGGAAAAAGCCTTGTTAAACACGGGAAAACCTGCCATAAGCGGTACAGCAGAGGCAAACAGTACGGTTACTGTCAGGGAAGGTAATACGCAACTAGGAGTTGCCACAGCTACCCCCAGTGGCAGCTGGAGCTTAATACCGGCAACGGCTTTGGCAGATGGAACGCATCAGATCACCGCGCTGTCCTCTGATGCTGCCGGGAATTCCAGCAGCCTAAGCGCAACCAGAAACTTCACTATTGACACCACAACCCCGGAAACCTCTATTACGTCCGGTCCTCCTGCCCTAACCAACAAAACAGATGCCTCTTTTAATCTGAGCAGTTCGGAACAAGAGGTTATCTTTCAGGCAAGTCTTGATGGTTCTGCCTATAAGAATATAGCAAACCCTTACTCTGTGAGCGGTTTGGCCGAAGGCAGCCATAAAATTGCAGTGCGTGCTGTTGATGCAGCCGGTAACACTGATCCTACGCCAGCTGTTTTTAGTTGGCTTATTGACACCAGCGCACCTGCCACCCCCGTAATTGAAGCTGTTTCAGAAGACAGGGGCCCCGTAGATAATGACGGCGTGACAGCAGATAATACGATCACGCTTTCGGGTAAAACGGAGCCGGGTGCAACTGTATCTGTTTTCAACGGCAGCGCCGAAATAGGGCAGGTTAAGGCAAACGCTGCCGGTGACTGGAGCCTGAACCACGGGAACATCGCATTAACGGAAGGTACTTACCAGTTTACTGCCCAGGCAACCGATGCTGCTGGCAACGTGAGTACAAAAAGCGCTGCGTTTAAGGTTTTGATAGATACCACAAAACCATTGGCCACAATTACAACCACTCTAAACAGCCCCGTAAGCAAGGCATTCACGATCAGCATTAGTTTTACGGAAGTAATTTATGGGTTGGTTCCTTCCGATTTTAACATCACAAATGGCAGTATCAGCGATTTCAAATCTACCGCACCCAAAGAATACACCGCCCTCGTGACACCAGTTACTGATGGCGAGGTAAAAATAGTACTGCCTGCCGGTAAAACAACTGACCTGGCTGGTAATCCAAATGAAACATCGAATGCTCTGGCGTTACGTTACGATGGCACAGGCCCGAACGTGGTATTGACATCAAGCGCGCCGGCCTATGTCAATGCATCATTCTCGGTTACATTTACTTTTAGCGAAGAGGTAACGGGTTTCACTCAGGCGGATATTTTTACAGACAACGGTTCGTTACGTGATTTTGCAAAACTAAATGCCACTACTTACACTGCCACTGTCAACCCGACTTCGGACGGAGAGGTAAGCCTACAGGTGAAAGCAGATGCGGCGACCGATGAAGCGAACAATGGCAACTTAGCCTCTGAAATCCTCAGGCGCACATATGATGCAAGCCCGCCCGAGGTTATACTGAATACTACAGCAGCAAACCCTACGAATTCATCGTTTCGGGTTTCAATAGAGTTTAGCGAGCCCATTACTGGGCTTGAGAGTTCCGATATCACTGTGGTGAACGGTGCAGCCTCTCAGCTTACAAAAGCAACAACAAGAACTTATACCATTCTGGTTACGCCTACAGCCTCGGGTGAGGTAGAAGTAAGCATTGCCGCTGATGTAGTGAATGATCAGGCTGCAAACGGCAACAAGGCCTCGAACACAATCAGCCTGCTGTATGATGCAGGGCGCCCGGCGGTTACGCTGAGCTCGGAGGTTGGCTCATCTACAAATCTCTCATTTAAAGTTACGGTGCAATTAAGCGAGGAGGTAACCGATCTGGATTTGTCTGATTTCCTGTTGGTGAACGCAACTGCTAAAGCGCTTGAGAGAATTGCCCCAACGGAGTATACTTTATTGATCAAACCTATGAAGGATGGTCTTGTGCGGGTAAGCATGCCAGCTGATAAAATACACGATGCCGCCAACAATGGGAACACAGCATCTAATGCCCTGGAAACAAACTATGACGTGACCGCTCCGACCGGGTACACAGTTAAATTCAAAGCCGCAGAGATCAATTATGAAAATCAGGAGAAAGCATCCGTCCAGGTTAGCGGGGCAGAAGCAGGGGCAACCTATACTTACACAATTTCCAGTGACAAGGGCGGAGACCAGGTGACAGGTACGGGCGTGGTGACGGCTTCCTTGTTTAACCTGACTGACCTGAACTTATCCGGCCTAACCGACGGCACGCTTACCGTTACACTTTATTTGGAAGACAAGGCGGGTAACAAAGGCCAGACAGTAAGCGACCAGGTAAAGAAGCAAACCCGCAATGTGATAGCAGTGGAAGCATTGTCGCCTTTAAAAGTTGCATTTAAAACAACTTTTGAAAAGCTAGATCTTCCTGAAAAAGTGCAAGTTGAATATTCAAATGGAGAGCAGGAAGAATTGCGGGTAGCATGGCAGGCAGGGAAGTATGACGGCAGCAGACCCGGCATGTATACCCTTTCAGGCACTTTGATACTACCTGCAAACGCAACCAACTCAAGCAGCAAGCTGGCCACCATTTCCGTGGAAGTCGCACCAAACCAGGTGCCAACTGCCCTTCGGTTAAGCTCTGCCACCTTTAAGCCTGATAACAAACCAGATGAAGTTATAGGTAATTTTAGTACGGAAGACCCGGACGATACCGAATTTACTTACCAGTTGGTAGATGGAGAAGGCAGTACCGATAACAACTTGTTTGAAGTGATGCAAAACGCTCTTTATCTCAGGACAAACCAGGGGCTTTCGGGTCAGGCTAACTTTAAGATTCGCGTGCGCAGCACAGATCCGTATCAAAATTCCATTGAGGCCGTGTTCACGCTACAGAAATCGCTGTACCAGGGGTTTCAGAAAATAGAATTGGTAAATGCCTTCTCTCCGGATGGGGATGGGATAAACGATACCTGGATGATCCCTGAGTTGAGGTATTTTAATGATGTGGAGATCGAGGTATTCGACAGATCGGGTGTCCGCCTTTACCACTCCACTGATCCGGAAGAAGGATGGAACGGAAAGGGCAAAAATGGAAGGATTACACAAGGCTCCTACTTTTATATCATTCAGGTGAAAGAGATAAACCTGGTGCAAAAAGGGGTAGTTACTGTGCTTAAGTAGTTGATGATGAAAAAATTTATATTTGCTTTTATTATGATATTACCTGCTGTCGTCGCCCAGGCGCAGGGTTTAAAGCACGTGGCTGGTTTTACACAGTACACCCAATATTATAATCCGGCTTTTACGGGTCTAGAGGGCTCGATGCTCAAAACGTATTACCGCAACCAATGGACAGGGTTTGAGGATGCTCCCAAAACGATTTTTGTATCCGCTGAGCTTGACATGCAGCTACTTGGCCAGAAAAAAAGAGGTTTCCGGGTTGGGAACAAGGACGGGAAAGAATACGCGCAGACCATCAATGCGAAGCACGCCTTTGGCCTTTCGGTTTTGCATGACAAGTTTGGCCCGGCACGCGAGAACCAGGCACAGTTAAGCTATGGGTCTGGAATTCAGTTATCTGCAACCACTCAGTTACGCTGGGGAACGGCTATTACGTACAACTCCTTTAGCATTGACGGGAACAGTTTAACCGTAGATCAGGAAAACGATCCGAAGTTTAACCAGGCGCTTGGGCAAATGAATGCTATCCGAAAGGTCGACCTGAACCTGGGTTTAGGTATAGCCTCAAATAACTTTTACCTTGGTTACGCGATGCATGACATTACAGAAGGCAGGTTGATCAATGCCGGCGATGATTTTCTGAAAGATATTTTCGCCAGACGCCACATGCTGCAGGCCGCGTACCGTGCAGGTATAACAGACCAGCTTGGTTTTACACTTGGCAGCATTTACAAATACGATAAACAGAATAAAGGTACTTTGGAAGGACAGGTAAAAGCCGTTTATGCCAATTTCCTTTGGGTAGGGTATGGGTATCGCAACGACTTGGCCTACACCCTTAATGCGGGCATTAAACTGAACCAGCTTTCCATCGCGTATACGTATGAAACACCTGTAAAAGAAGCTCGCTATATCCAGAAAGCTACAAATGAACTATCGGTTTCCTATAATTTAACCCCTCTCAAAGGCGCCAGGAAAATGAAGCAGGTAGCGCTTTGGTAACCAATTAGTTCGTTCCTGAATCATCCTGAACTGCATATCTCAATTTGGACGATTGTGCGGAACCATTAAGTTCAAACGTCGTAATATAAAGAGAATCTAATAAATAGAAATCAGAATATTATTCCAGCTTTTAACCAAAGAAACGTAGCACGCTCACGCTGCTGGTTTACTGGTATGGGTATTCTAAGCAGCAATAGTGAAGAATGCAATTGCCTTTAATTGTATTTTCTTGGTCTGGTGCTTCTGTTTTGACTTTCCTCCTATGATCATATATAGTACTTCCGGCGCAGGTTCTTCCTACAGTAAGTCGATACAGCAGCTTGGCAAATCCAAGCTACAGTTCTGCGCATCCTTTTCCCTACTTTTAATTCTAGCGTTTCTATCAGCTGCGGCTTCGGTAAGTGCGCAAACCAATGGTAACTGCCCCGCTGGTCTGGTGCATTATTTTGGTATGGATGAAACGAACACGGCTAACTCCCTCAAAGATTATGTTTCGGCAACCATTGCCTCTTGTGAAAGCTGCCCGACATCCACCGCAGGATTGTTTGCTGGTGCGCAGCAATTTAATGGCAGCAGCAATGGCGTTACGATCTCGGATATAAAGAACTTTGAGTGGGGCCCCAACAGCAGTTTCACGATTGAGTTATGGATGCAGGTGTCTGGCAACGCCTCCTTAAATAGGGTGATGATGGGCAGGGTAGGTTCAGAATCACGCATGTTGTGGTGGTTAGGAGTAGACAAGAACGGTTATGCTGTTTTTGAACTGTATGACCGCCAGCGGAATGGCATTATTACGGGTGGTGATGGAGTGGGCAATAATCCTGTTTCTGTAAACGACGGTAAATGGCATCATGTGGCTGTAGTGCGCGATGGTATATTGAGAACTAACAAACTGTATGTAGATGGATTTACCGTAGGGAGTTTTCAGGCCGACTATGCGGATAACTTCGAGAGCGTTGCCCCGGTGAGCGTCGGTTACCTGAACCTGGATAGTAAGTATCGCTACAACGGCAAGTTAGATGAGGTGATGGTTTATAACCGGGCCTTGGGTGAAGCTGAGATGCGCGCCCGATACAACCAGGGAGCAGGATCTTACTGCGGTCCGGAGCAGGTAAAGCCATTGATCGTGTCAGCGCCGGTTACGTTTGGGGTAACAGATCAGCAATACATCTACGATGTAAACGCTACCGGAATGCCAACCCCCACCTACACGTTGGCGCAGGCTCCTCCAAGCATGGCGATAAATGCGAAATCTGGCGTCATAAGCTGGATGCCTGCCGCAACCGGTAAATTTAAA
This sequence comes from Pontibacter sp. GD13, assembly GCF_058216355.1. NCBI lineage: Bacteria > Pseudomonadati > Bacteroidota > Cytophagia > Cytophagales > Hymenobacteraceae > Pontibacter > Pontibacter sp. GD13. The sequence goes on along the minus strand of NZ_JBYZMQ010000001.1, from coordinate 253,213 downwards.
GTCGGCGTGAAAGCTGCCAACAGTGTGGGGGAATCCTTACAGGAGTTCAGCATTGAAGTAAAAGCAGGTATCGGCGAAGCCCCTGGGCTGGTGCATCACTGGAACTTACAGGAAACAAGCGGGTTAAACTTCAACGACTACTACACCCCTTATACTGCCACTGCAAATACCCCTACCAGGCCCCAACCGGTGCGGGGCGCTGTGTTGGGCGGCCAGCATTTCGATGGGAAAGATGATGGGCTGAACGTGGAAAAGAGCTATAATTTTGATTGGGAGGCTGATGCCAGTTTCAGCATCGAGTTATGGATGCGCACAGAAGCAAGCACGTCGGGCAACCGCGTGCTGATTGGCCGCGACGGGAAAGACTCTGAAGTTCACTGGTGGGTAGGTGTGGATGGTGCCGGAAATGCCGTGTTCCAGCTAAAGGATTTTATTTGGGATGGAGAACTGATAAAAGCAAATGGACCAATACTAAACGATGGCAAATGGCACCAGGTAGTAGCCGTACGCGACGGCGCCTCGGGTCAGAATATTCTGTATGTAGACGGCGTGTCGAGAGCATCTCGGACCCAGACTTTTAAAAATAGCTTTGCTAGCCGAAGTCCTGTTAACATTGGCTTTCTGAACGATGGCGGTGGCTATCATTATGAAGGCGACCTGGACGAGGTGAAGCTGTTCGGACGTGTGCTGACTGCCGATGAGATTAAAGACCGGTATAAGTTGGTGTACGATGCACTTACCGAACTCACAGACTTTAAAGGAAAGTACATCGAGGAGCAGGTGCAGCTTGATTGGGCCACTGCCCTGGAAGTTGATACCAGGAGCTTTGACATAGAGCGTTCTGCTGCTGGCGAGACCTTTGAAAAAATAGGGGAGGTGGCAGCCGCCGGCAACAGCAACGTGCAGCTGGATTACACCTTTTTAGATACGGCCCCGATTCCTGAACGGGCTTTTTACCGTTTAAAGGTTAACAACAGCAACGACTCTTTTTTCTACTCTGACATTATTGAGGTTCTGGATCGAAAGCTTAATGCTTCCACTTTTATTGTCTATCCTAATCCGGCTACCATTCAGGATGAGGTGGCGGTGGAAATTGACCACATGCAACCCAATGAGGAGGTACTTGTTTTTATCTCTGATTTATCAGGCAGAACGCTGACCAAGCAGCAGTTAGTTATCGATGGCTTTGGTAAATTAAAATTCACCATTCCTGTTACCGCCAATTTCCGAACCGGTATCTACAATATTTCTGTGTCAAGCAGTCTCAAAACCTTCAGCCGTAAGTTGGTTATAGTAAAATGACCTTCGGCCAAAACACTTTGCACAGCCAGTAGGATTTTAAACCGGACGGTAGGTGATTACTAATGTGTAAATATTCATATTTTTTGAATATTAATTTATAGAACTATAGGCATATGGTTCCGTAAAAGTACAATAGTCAAAGTCGCAATTATATTAAAACAAGAGCATTTGTTGCCTTTTTCTTTAAACACTCATTTCGAAACTATTTGTCTTCAGCCTTAACTATAGGCTATATGTATTATTTAAAATCTAAAATATGAATGATCTTTACAGAAGTAGGGCTGTCCGTGCTCCACTTTTTAGACAAGTACATTACTTTCAATTCATAGATTCTCTTTCACAGGGAGGCACTTTCCTTTGTAAAGCACTTCTCATACTTGCATTTTTTTTAAGTAGCCAGGCTATACTTGCTCAACCCAGCGGCTTTGTAGAAGAACAGGTAGGGGATGAATGGAATGCTGCTGTTGGGCTCACTTTCTCAAAAGACGGCAATACTATGTTTGTGTGGGAGAAAGCCGGTAAAGTGTGGCTGGTGCAGAATGGTGAGAAGTTACCAACTCCACTGCTGGATATAAGCGAAGAAGTGGGTAATTGGGGCGACCACGGCTTACTGGGTTTTGCCCTCGATCCGAACTTTGATAGCAATGGGTATGTGTACGCTTTATATGTGGTAGATCGCCACCACTTGCTTAACTTCGGGAAAGGGAGTTACAGTGCCACAGCAAATGCCTACTATGATGCTACCATCGGTCGTGTAACGCGCTTTACAGCCAGCAATAAGAAAACAGTGGATGCCGGTAGCCGCAAGGTTTTACTCGGGAACACACCGCAAACCGGAATCCCGATCTTGTATGAATCGCATGGTATTGGCTCTCTTGTTTTTGGCGAAGATGGCTCCCTGTTGATCTCGGCTGGTGATGGCGCCACAGCAGGCTACCTGGATACTGGGTACAAACCGAGCCAACCCAACGACACGTATGTGACCCAGGCACTACAAGATGGTATTATCACGGCCAAATATGACGTAGGTGCTTTTAAAGCCCAACAGATACAGTCCCTTAATGGTAAGATCCTACGCATAGATCCGGAAACGGGCCGAGGACTTCCCTCTAATCCGTTTTATCTCTCATCTGATCCCAACGCTCCCCAATCTAAAGTATGGGCATTAGGCTTGCGGAATCCTTTCCGTTTCACTCTGCGTCCTGGCACAGGTAGCGCCTCGACACCAGGGGTGCTGTATGTAGGCGATTCCGGGTGGCAGGATTGGGAAGAAGTAAACGTAGTAACACAGGGCGGTATGAATTTTGGATGGCCCATATACGAAGGGCTGGAGGCGCAGCGGTATTACGCGAACACCGGTGTTGACAATCCCTTCGCCCCTAATCCACTGTATGGGCAAAACGGCTGTGCAACCCAATTTCTAACGTTTCATAACCTGATCAATCCACCTAAGCGTACACAGCAGCCTTATTTTGGTAATCCTTGCGATTACAACACCGAGATACCGGACTCCTACAACAAATTTGTGCACATCCGTCCTGCCCTGGATTGGGTAAATGCTGTTGCGGTGAACGGAGTGGAGCCACAACCGGACGCCAGAACCGGTACTTTCAACGGTGAGAACCCGGTGGTTGTTAAAATTGGAGCAGCAGGCTCTCCTGTTAGCGGTCCGCAATTTTATGGTAGTTCGGCTACGGGTGGCATTTGGTACACCGGAGATGATTTACCAGCAGAATACAAAAACACGTATTTTTTTGGGGATTACGGTGCAGGTTGGATCAGAAACGCCAGCTTTGATAATGCTGAAACCCCGAAGGTGGTTAGAAACTTTATTAACGACGGTGCCAACGTGGTTGCCTTAGCCACTAACCCGGTCACCGGTGGTCTATATTATATTAACTATGCCACGCAAATTAAGAAAGTTAGTTATTACGGTAGCAACACACCTCCGAAGGCTGTGGCGGAAGCCAATAAACTTTATGGCACCAGCCCGCTTACCGTTGCATTCAGTAGTGACAAGTCTACAGATGCTGAGGGGCAGGCTCTTTCTTTTGAATGGGACTTCGGGGATGGCTCGGCAAAGGTTACTACGGCTAACCCGACGCATACTTTTACAGCCACAGAAATTGGAAAGAAATTTACTGTACAGTTAAAAGTAACTGACGCTGCAGGGTTAAGCGCTGTTGCCCAGCTAACCATATCGGTCAATAACACTCCTCCGGCTGTAAGCATCACCAGTCCGGCCAAGAACATGAAGTATACCATGTCCGGTAAAACGGTGTATGATCTGCGTGCTAACGTAACCGATAATGAGCACAGTGCAGGTCAGCTAACGTATGAGTGGCAAACAGCGCTCCATCATAATACACATGTGCATCCGGAACCTATTGACACTAAGCCCGAAACCACTGCTACCATCACACCAATCGGCTGCGACAGTGAAACCTACTTTTACCGAATTAGTCTGAAAGTAACGGATGCAGGCGGATTGTCAGCGTCTGACTATGTGGATGTGTACCCTGACTGTAGTGGCGGAAGCGTAGCTCCTATCAGCATCATTTCTCCCGGCAACAACAGCAATTTTGCAGCTGGCGCGCCTATTACCTTTAAGGTAAGCTTCATGGATGCCAGTAAAGTATGGAAAGAAGTGAGTTATTATCAGGGAGCAAAGCTTATCGGAACTACCAAAGCTACTCCTTTCGACTTTACCTGGAGTGGAGCCGCTGAAGGGAGTTACAGCATCACAGCCAAAGCGATTGGCGAAAATGGTCAGGGAGTAATCTCAGATCCGATTACTGTTACGGTTGGTACACCGGCCCAGGTTAACCTGTCCAGTTGCCTACCTGGCCTGGTGCATTATTTTGGTCTGGACGAGGCGACAGGTGATACACCGAGGGATTTTGCCTCTGCCACTGTGGCTACCTGTGAAACCTGTCCGACCCAGGTAGCGGGTAAATTTAACCAGGCGCAGCAGTTTAACGCAACCACTGGGGTTAACATCGAGAACGTATCCAATTTTAATTGGAATAAGGATGTGAACTTCACCATCAGTTTTTGGATGCGCAGCAGTGCCCAGAATGCCAACAACACTGTGATTGTTGGAAGGAATGCGGTAAACAGTCGTATGCACTGGTGGGTTGGTTTAAACCCAGCGGGGCAGGCGATGTTCATGTTGAAAGATGTGGAACATGTTGGCCTTTTGATTGGTGATAAGGGTCCTGCCTTAAATGATGGGAACTGGCACCATGTAGTTGCGGTGCGCGATGGGGCCAATTCTATGAGCAAGCTCTATGTGGACGATGCACTGATCGAGCAGGCCGAATACTATTACGTGCGCGGTTTTGAAGGTCAGGTACCAGTAAACGTTGGCTACATGCAATTAGATAACGGCTACCATTATACAGGCGACCTGGATGAACTGAAAGTATATAACAGAGCACTTCTGAATGACGAAGTTGCAGCCAGCTACAACAGTGGGAACGGGAGCTACTGTGGAAGCAATGCGCTGGGTATAACTGAGAATGAACGCTTCACAGGGGCTTTTGAAGTATTCCCGAATCCAACGAACGGCGAAATGGGTATTTATTTGTCCGAGTTGCTGCCAGGAGAATCCATAAGGCTAACTCTGACTGATATAACAGGCAAGGCCGTTGCTAAAAAAGAAGTCATGGCTACGGCAGCAGGCACCTTGCAAGTTAAATTCGGATCGGATCTGACGCTGCGTTCAGGGTTGTATAACCTGGTCTTGTCTTCACCAGAGCGAAACCTAAGCAGAAAAGTAGTGATCATACACTAAATCAAAATTGAACACTTCTTTAAAAGGAAAAAGCGCCTGTATCATACAGGCGCTTTTTGATTTTAGAAGGTATCTGCTTTTATTCTTTGATAACCTTGATGCTCTTGCTGGTTCCTGTGCTGTCGGTATACTTTAAGAAGTATAAACCCCCTTTAAGATCTACGGATGATAAGCTGATCTCCAGTTTACCGTTGGCAAGTTCCAGGCTTCCTTTTTCTTCATAAACAACTCTTCCGGTTTGGTCAAGCAGCATAACTTTCTGCAGCTTTACCTCCTGTGTTCCAAAGTCAAGTGTGATCATGTCTTTGAAAGGATTAGGGTAGGCAGTGGTGTTTTCAAAGTATAGTGCTGTGTCGGTACCCTGAGCAGCACTCATGGCAGACATACCAGTCAGATCAGCTGAAATAGGAGAGAGGTGTTTGCCAGCGATTGGCTTCTCCTGCGCGCCGGTTGGCAGCTGCCAGCTAACGGCCAGGTTATCGCCGCCTGCACCCTCTACATGTAGTGCCTCGATGTAGTAGCGCTTTCCGGCTGCCAGGGTTACCTTCACCGACTGCTGGGAGCTGTACTTGGTGAACTCGCGCGGGTTGGTCCAGCCGTTCACGTAAGCCAGCTTCACTTTGCGGCTTGGGTCCTCGGAAGTGCTCAGCCACAGCTCTGCGTTGTTGTCGCCCGCGATCCAGAAGGTGTACTGGCCGCTCTCCGGGGCCGTCACGTAGCCGCGGATGCGCTGGCCGTAGTTGTCGCCGATGTTGCTCGGTGCCTCAAAAGAAGACAGCTGTGTAACGCTGGTAGGTTTCTGAGAAAGCGGCAACTGGCTGATGTTTTCTGTGTTTACATTTGACCAGTACTCACGTGTGATCTTACCGGAGCTGGTGATGGATGTTGTAGGCAAAGGGGTAATGGTGGTAGAAACGCTTCCTACCTGCGATAACCTGTTGCCAGCGATTGGCTTCTCCTGCGCGCCGCTTGGCAGCTGCCAGCCTACGGCCAGGTTATCACCACCGGCCTCTTCTTTCATCAGCGCCTCGATGTAGTAGCGCTGCCCTGCTGCCAGGGTTACCTTCACCGACTGCTGGGAGCTGTACTTGGTGAACTCGCGCGGGTTGGTCCAGCCGTTCACGTAAGCCAGCTTCACTTTGCGGCTTGGGTCCTCGGAGGTGCTCAGCCACAGCTCTGCGTTGTTGTCGCCCGCGATCCAGAAGGTGTACTGGCCGCTCTCCGGGGCCGTCACGTAGCCGCGGATGCGCTGGCCGTAGTTGTCGCCGATGTTGCTCGGTGCCTCAAAAGAAGACAGCTGTGTAACGCTGGTAGGTGTGCTGGATAAGGGGATATGAGATATATCAGAGCCGGCAACACCCGCCCAGTACTCTCTCGTAATACTACCCGATTCTGTAACGTTTGTAGTTGGCGCAGGAGCGGGTGTAGGAGTAGGCGCTGGGGCAACTATAGTGCTAACAGATCCGTTCGGGCCTATCGTAATGCCGTTTTGCAGCAACTTCTGGTTCCACAAGGTAAGCTCAGCTGTCTCGGATGCTGTAGAAATAACACCCGGCAGGAATGTGTTATTCGTAAAAGATGCATTCTCGGCTACAGAAATATCGTTTCTATTATTCACATATCCCCAGGTTGTTACACCAACTGTGTTGTTATCAACTGAGTTAGAGAAAGTGGTGTTCTTGTTATAATAGTCCTTGCTCCACAGGCCGGAGGTATACATGTTGAATTTGGAGCCGTCCTTAATGAAAACAGCTGAATTAACGGCCCTGTTGTGGTGGTATCTGATATTGTTGCCACCTGCAATGCCCATGCTGTAGTTGCCCAGATTTAACAACTGATTGTTAGATGCTTCGATATAGGCAGTGCACGTGTTTACGTCTCCGTCTCCGTCAGTGATAATTCCGCCTCCGGAGTAGTTGGTGCCGGCATGTGGAATAGGGTAGGCGCCATAAATGTAGTTGTTGTGGATTCGAATAGGAGAGTTAGAAGTACCGCGAGAGTTGTGGATGTTGATGTTGTCTTCCACAGCGGAGTTGCCTGCTTCGTTCACAACCTGGTTCCAGGCTATTTCTACATGAGGGGCGCCGTTCCTGTAATTAAACTGTACGAACTGCACCATTTCTTTGCCTCCGTAAACACGACCGTCAATGTTTTTCGCGCTGTTGTAGCGTATTTTGATTGTGTTGGCTGTCGTGCCATTTCCCTCGTAACGCTGGCCTACGTAAATACCGGCGGTGTTTTCCATGTAGCAGTTCTCCACAACAACGTTACGGAACACGTCTACGGCCAGAAAACGACGCGGCTTCTTATAGTTTTTCCAAGGGGTAGGAGTCAGGCCATAACCGCGCGAGTGACGGATGGTAATGTCAGCTGAGTTGCCGAGCGAGCGAACAAGCGGACCTGCTCCGCGAATGTTTGCATTTAAAATGATGACTGGTTCGTTTGTTTTGATTTCTACGGCAGCAATTTCAGAATCTCTGGATTCCCAGTTACCGGTGTATGTACCACCTTTGGTGATTACAATAGGACCGCTGTAAGTTTGAGCGGAGGCTTTTAGGGTAGTTAAAACACAAACAATGAAGGTGAGCATGAAGGCAAAATAAGCCCATCCAGCTCTCTTATTGGCATAAGAGGGTAGTAAAATCATCTTCTTTGGCTAAAAGTTGAAAAGTTAAATTTTTTAGTGTTTGAGCTGATTAAGAAAGTAGTTTCGATTCCTTTGGCGTCTCCTCGAAACAATGTAAGCTCTGTTTTAAATGTCTCCTTTAGTGTGTGTCGTTAAACTATTAATATATAAGTTGTTACAAATATAGGTAGATAGATTTTACAAATACTAGCTTTTAATTTAAATTTATAGAAAAAATTATAAATAATTAGTATAATCCTAATTTGTTTTTGATGCAAAATGCTAAATTAGGCTGTGTAAGGGTATTTTTTGGGCAACGTTGATGTTTAAAAAAGGTTATATGTATTTAATAAATACTATTTATAAAATATAATAGTAATAATATTTTATTGAAAATTATATATATTTACGCTTTAAATATAAGTTTATTTATACATATCGATTTTTATATGTTATAAAATAAATCCTATTAATATCTAATCATTCAAATATTTGAATGATTAGATATTAATAGGATTTATAAGTGTTGAAATGATCTTTGTTTGAAGGGGGTTTAGAGGCTACTTATTGTAAAATCCCTATGAGTATATTCTCTCTTCTTAATTTCTTTAACCAGAGATCGAGTTCTAAGTCCTCCATCTCTCGGGTCACTTCTCCCTTGATGATTTCATTTTCGTACGTGTCCGCTGCAACAAATGTGCTGTCCATGATTTCATTGCGCCAAGTGCCTGTCCTGCCCACGGTTGCCAGTGTGTTGTGGTGCATGGCGTTATTAAAAGTGGCCTCGAGCTTATAGTAGTCTTTGGCCCATATACCGCTGGTCCAACAGTTGTATAGGGAGTTATCTGCAAACCTGGCTGCTACGATGGCTCTGTTGCGATAGATCTCAATGTGGTTGCCGCCTGCAATGCCGAGGCAATAGTTGCCTAGGCCCACTAGCTGGTTTTCATAAATCTTTACATGTGCAGTAGCCAAGGTAGCGTCAGTACCTGGAGAGTCAGTGATGATGCCGCCCCCTGTGTATTCACTGGCGGTAGAAGGAATGGGATAGGCACCCCGGATATAATTGTTATGGATCAGAATAGGGGAAGCAGGCGTTCCTCTTGTGTTATAAATGTTGATGTTGTCCTCCACAAGCGATTTATCCGGTTCATTAATTACCTGGTTCCAAGCGATTTCGGCATGGGCTATCGCATTTTTAAAATTGAACTGCACAAACTGCGCAATGGACTGGCCTCCGTAAATACGGCCATCAATGTTCTTCACCTCATTATAGCGGATCTTTACAGTTTGCTCCGGAGAGCCATTGCCTTCGTAGCGCTGACCCAGGTAAATGCCTGCCGTATTTTCAAGGTAACAGTGCTCCACAACAATATTCTTAAAACCATCCACCCCTAAAAAGCGCCTGGGTTTTTTATAGTCATTGTAGGGGGTTGGGGCAAGGCCGTAACCTGCTGTGTTACGCACGGTAATGTTGGCGGAATGACCGAGGGCACGAATAAGCGGGCCGGCTCCCTTGATAATGGAATGCGAGATAGTAACCGGCTCGTCGGTTATGATCTCGACAGCCGGAACTTCTGAGTTCTTGGATTCCCATTTACCCGTATAAGTGCCTCCTTTTGTAATGACGATGGGGCCACTGAACCCGTATCCGGACGTATGCGGTGAGTTGGGCAGTGTATGTAACAACGAGTAGGTAGCCAGAAACAAAAGCAGCAGGCTGACGGCTGCCCACAATACCCATTTTCTGCGGCTGCTTACCTGGTTTACATACCAGAAAGGAAAGTGCGCTGGCTGCTGCAAATTATTTAAGCATATAGCCGAAAATGCGCCTGGCATAGCCGTTTGCCAGGTAAAAAGGTATATAAGGGGGAGGGCAGTTCTTTAACGTAAAGCGTGTAAAGTCGCGGAGGTTGCCACCGCCTTTAATGTCAAATAGGTGATTGTAGAATTTCTTGAGTGATTTGCTCTGCCTGTTCAGGCGCTCGCCGCTCTCCTCGGGGTAGGTGTACAGCTTGGCGTCGTAGTTGCAGTAAAGCTCAAACCCGTTGCGCAAAGCCGTATGCGTAAAATCGTAGTCTGCCACATAATGCGGGAATTTATCCTGATCCAACAGCCCTATCTGCTCAAAAACGGCACGCGGCACCAACAGTCCACGGCCCGGAAGCTGCGATACTTGATGAATGCCCTTTTGCTGTTCGGCGGGGAGCTCTTGCAAGAGGTACCGGACTTTATTTAACTTGAAGTCGATTATCTCCCCTCCAAACGCCGGTAACCGGGTGGCAGCATCCATTTCAAGCGCCCCCAGTATAGCGTTCGGTTTCTCCGACATCCATTTGTAGGTATTCTGGATAAAAGTAGGGTCCGCCTCCAGGTCGTTGTTGAGCGTCATCACGTATTCGGCGCCTTGCTGTAAAGCATGCTTAATGCCCAGGTTAACGCTGGCTGTCCAGAAAAGACCGCCGTCTCCAAACAGGATATCCACTTCAGGAAACTCATCCCGCAACATGTCCGCCGTGCCATCGGTAGAGCCGTCGTCTACCACTATTACGCTGAAATTGGTGTTGGTTTGCTTGCGAAGCGAGATCAGGCATTCGCGGGTAAAGTTTTTACGGTTAAAAACGGGGATTACGATATGTATCATGAAAATAAGGGCTAATGTATAACAGTGAGTTCCTGCGGTTGAGCCAGGGTGTATTTGGCATAAAACTCATTGATGTGTTTTGTTTTAAGGGGCCAGGTTTGTGATTTTGCAAAGGCATAACCCGCTTTTCCCATCTCCTGACGTAGCGCCGGAGCATCATACAGTTGCGTTACGGAGGTGGCCAACGCCTTTACAGTTTGTTCAGGAGTTGTTACGGCTACTTTAATGCCTGCGTTGTCCGGAACAAGATTTTTACCGCCATGCAGATCAAGCGTTAAGATGGGCAAGCCATACGCCATCGACTCCAGAAACTGGGCAGCTGACGAGTCGCGGAGACTGCAGAACATAAACAGGTCGCTTTCGGTGTACGCTTTTTTGACATCCTCCCAGGGCACTTGCCCTTTCCAGTTTACTTTTTCCTGCAGGTTATAGGCTTTTATCCAAAGGGGTACAAACGCGTGCATCGGCCCGTCACCAAGTACGGTAAGCTCAAACTTAACTCTTTCAGGCACCCGACTCAGCGCCTCCAGCACCAGCGGCAAGCCTTTGCGTGCAAACAGGCGGCCAACCCAAAGAATTTTCATCACCTCTGAGGGTGGCCGAACGGGGTATGCATCCGGGTAAAAGTCTTCAGGCAGACTGGTGTCCAGAAACATCTTCGCGTTTCGCGCCCCGATGTTTCGGGCCATAAGCAGTGTGTCTTCGTTGGTCGTGAGCACCAAGGAGGCGTGGCGCATCGCCTGGCGCACATTCGGGTTTAGGGCCAGGAGCAGCTTGCTGGTGACTGTCCGGAATACCTCCATTTTCCACCAGCGGTCGAAATACTTTTTAAAAGCCCTGGGCGCTTCCTGTCCTCCTCCGGCCGGTCCGAAAATAAACGGTTTGTTTAAGCGCCATAAGGCCGATCCCATTTGCAGGCTGCCGAGGGTTACGTGGTGCACCAGATCAAAATTAATCTCCTTATCCAGTTCTTGGGCCTTTTTGTAGGCTCTTTGTTGCCAAACCATGTAATGCAGGTAAACACCCGGCTGGTATTGGTATACTTTATTGATCCAGTTGGGGACGTCCACAAATATGACATGCAGGTTAGGCATGTTCAGTTCGAGGAGTTCCTGCTCTATAGCCTCTTTACCTTCCAGGGTTGTCAGGCACCATACGTTATGGCCTAAGCGTGCAGTGCTTATAGCCCAGTTCCAGCCGTTTCCGGGTTCGGAGCCTCGGTTAGGTTCACAGGCGTAGGCAGATAAGAGTAAGTTCATAGAATATGTTTTAAAGGCTAAAGCTAAAAAGGGCTTTCAGTTTAGCGCTTGCTTTGTCACGCATCATTTTGTTGAAGTTCCGCCGATCCGATTCCACATCGCGAATCACAAACTTGGGGTGCCGTAGCGGAAATTCAATTTCCTGCTCTTGCACCAGCGCTTTTTTATCGTGCAGGTTAAATGTGTGGGTTGCATCTTCTCCAAAACCTATGTTCCGCACCAGGTTCACTTCCGGCACAATGCAAAGGCCAGAGTTGCTGTATACCGTAAACTCCCACTGGTAATCCCATACATCGCCTTTGGTGATGTTTTCGTAGGTTTCGTTCAGCTTGCTCAGGCGATAGGTTTCTTCCAGTTTGTTTAAAAACAAGCCGTTCAGGTAGCCTTTTTGCTTTAGTTCAGGGTAATTTGTGATGTTGAAATCGTAAAGGCTCCAGGCCCTGCGCCAGGTTGCCCAGCCCCAGCTGTTCACCTTATCCGAGAAGTAATAGGAATAGTCGTTGTCGCGGCGCCAGCCATCCAGGTAGTTATTGCCACTCACGTGCATGATGCGCGTGTCTTGTTTATACCTTTGAAGCATCTCCTGGCAAAACCAGAAAAAACTTTTTGAGGGAACACAGTCGTCCTCCAAAATTATACCTGTTTCCTCGTGCTCAAACAGCCAGCTGATCGACCTGGCCGGGGCAACGCCACAGCCCAGGTTTTCGGGATGGAAAAGCGTCTGAACCTCACATTCCCAGTCTACCTGCTCTATGATCCGTTTCGTTTCGGCGCAACGTTCTGTGTCGGAGGCAACGTGCGGACGAGGGCCATCTGCTGCAACATACAGTTTACGGGGCCTTACCTGCTTTATGCGGTCAAATACTTTCTGGGTGGTGTCGGGTCTGTTAAATATTAAAAGCAACACCGGGGTGTGCAGTGTTTCATCGGGGGTAGAAGTGCGCATACTATATAAGGGTTTTGCAGTATTATAGTACTGCTATTTTCAAGAAGATGTTACCAATTGCGGGCTACTTTTTAGCAGTGCCCGCTTATTGGCTATCCGTTCGTGCCGGCGAGATGCAAAGTCCTTTAAAAAGGTTACCTGGTCCTCTTCAGGCGTATCCAAATAGGCAATTGTGAGGCCCAGTACGGCATAGAAGAAATAAGGCAGTATATAGGAGAGCCCGAAAACGAAGCCGCTGCTGATAAAGGCGAACAAAAGTATCTGCTCCTTGTTGAGCGCTTTCTTTTTGAGCCCCTTGCCAATAGCATAAAACTTGACCAAAAGGAAAAGGATCATGCCGACAGCCCCGATATAAAAGAACACATCGAGGTAGAAGCTATGGAAGAAATGCCCGTTGCCATCCTCAAACACAGGCTGATCAATGTCGTCGCGGTAAAACTGTATCGGCAACTCAAATCCCTCAAACCGCATCCCCCACACCAGGTTATCCTGTACAAAAGGCAGGTAAGAGGTGAGCTGTTGGTACCGCCATCCGCCTGTTCCCTGCTTGTCGTAATTCTCAATATCTGAAAAACTCTCCTGGAACTTCTCAATGATCTCGGGGTGGATAGAGAAGACGAAAGCACTGCATATAATGCCGACAATGCCCACCACCACAGCAATGGGGATCAGTTTTTTGAAGTTGACGACTGTTTTAGACTTAAAATTAAGAAGCAAGAAGTAAACAGCTAAGATAAAGGCCGTTGTGATCCAGACAGTACGGTGCTGAAAAAATATGATCAGGAAGAGCACGAAAAATGCCATGATCATATTGAAGATGCCACCCTTAAACAAGTAGTTGTTCAGAAAATACATGAAAGGGATCACCAGCATGTATATGGAAGTGGCATACACGCCCCGCTCATGGTTCGTGAAGGCTGAAAGGCTCACACTATCAGGGTTGATGATCAGCACATTCAGGATAAAACCGATCAGGATAAACCAAACAACATGCTTCAGATCCAGGAACTGGTTTTTTTTGTAAAAAGTATAAATGAAAAATATGTAGAAGAATAGAAACAGTTTTAAAAACACATGCGGGTAAATGAGCGGTGTGTTATACTTTAGCAAGCTCTCGAACACCATCCCGACCACATACAGAAAAGTAAACGCAAACATGGTGCGCATGTACGGTGACATGTACTTGATGTAATACAGGCTGTAGCCCATCGAGATCATGGCCGAGATCTTCACCAGGAACGGCAGAATGCTGCCTTGTAACGCCTCATTATCCGGAGCCATTAACTGAATAAACATTGTGTCCATCAGCATGATCAGGAATAAAGGCATTGCAAACAAGACACTGTAATTGAGCTTCATGCGTAAATCGTGTATCGTTAGTTGGGCGTGGGGAGATATGCTACCTCTTTGACTTTAAATTCTGGCACATCAGCGTCCGAATCATGCCGGACTGCTACCTGATTTACGTAATTGATGAATTGGTCAACCACAACATCTTCTGAGAAGTTCGCTTTGGCAAACGCAAACGCCCTTTTTGTTATACTGTTCCGGAGGGCAGTGTCGCTCAGGAGCTTTACCGTGGTGGCTGCAATTGCATCAGCTGAACTGATATCGCACAGTAAACCCGCTTTGCCTTTGTCGAGCAGCTCCGGGATAAAACCGCTTTTATTCCCCCCAATAACCGGCGTTCCCACCACCATGGCTTCCAGCACTGCCATGCCAAACGATTCTTCTACGGAGGCATGCACCATTGCCTTCGCCTTGGCTACCTGCGCCAGTACTTTATCAAATGGCAAGGCGCCAAGGAAAATTACCCCTTCGGCCAGCCCATGCTGTTCTGCAAAGCGCTGTGCCTCGCCGCCGGGCTCCATTCCTACCCCGATCAGGTGATAGGTTAAAGCGGGAAATTTTTTTCTGATCTGGGCAAAGGCCCTGAGCGAAGCCGGTACTCCTTTGCGCTCCGTAAAGCCCATGCTCACCGAAACTATAAAGTTCTCTTTAATAGGGCTTTCCGGTATACTTTTAAGCAACGCATCCGAATAAAAGTTGTTGATGATCAACGCTTTTTTCTGATCGGGCGTTGAAAGCTGACGGAAAGTATAGCTGGAGTTAGCCGCCAGGTACTTAGCTTTGTTTATGACCACATAATTCATGAACCAACGCACCAGTCGGAACACATCGGGCTGGGTTCTCAGGATCTTTCTGGCGATGTCGTGAACACTTACAATGGTAGGTAGCTTACTTTCAAGTGCGGCCCAGGCATATTCATAGCTCCAGAAAGCATAAATAACGTCGGCAGGTTGGGCTAACATCAGCGCTTTCAGTTCATCGCGCTCAAATTTAAACATGCGTCTGCCTGGTTGGGCTTTGGTCCTGCCAATGCAAATGGTCAGGTTACCGTCCTGTAACACCAGTGGCTCCTCAATACTTTCGGAGTTGGTGTAGCCGATCACTGTATAACCTCTGCGCAAAAGCGCATTGATCAGGTGCGACGTTAGCGGAAAGCCATTCGTTTCAGGTAGTTGGCTATCCTTTCGTTTCCAATCTAATAATTTCAGGTTTATTGGACCGGATATTCCAATTGTAAAATTTTTCTTCATGGTTTATTGAATTCCTTCCGGTTCTTCTACTAAATTACTGCTATACCTCGATATGATCCTGCCGTAATAGCTGGATGTATTGCCCTTTATACCTACTTTGTTCAGTATCATCCCAATTTCAGCCTTCAGTACCTTGTGCGGGAAAAGGAGGGTAAGTAACAGGAACAGAATGCCGCAGGCCACTATCTGGCAAACGAGTATGACTGCTAGTGGTAACGCTGTTTCTCGTAAGAAAATGCTGATCAGGTAAACCACTACAGCGATTACGATACCGTTTAAGACACCCGGCACATAGCAACGCAGCTGGCTGCTGAAATCAAGCCCCAGAATGCGTTTCATAGCGTACTGGTACAAACCCATGCGCACCACCTCGCCAATAAGCACCGCGGTTGCAAACCCTACAATGCCATAACCCCGCAGCAACAGGAAAAGGCCGATCAGGATGACGATATAGATCACTGTGATGACCATTTTCAGGTTTAGCTCAGCCTTCGCATCGCAAACGATCCCGGAAAACATCGTGATAAAGCCAATGGGGACAGCCAAACTTAACACCTGCAAAACCGGGATTGATTCCCCCCACTGTTTACCCAGCAGGATATACACCAGTTCGGGCGCGGCTACCAGAATGCCCAGGCAGGTAGGTATCAGTACAGCGGCCAGTAAGGTGATGCTGGAGAGGTACATCTGGCCGAGCTTCTTCAGGTCGTTTTGCAGCTTACTGAAAGAAGGGAAAATAACCTTTGAAAGCGTACGGGTAATGTTATACATGGGTAAATTCACCAGCATGTGCGCGCGGGTGTAAATACCCAATTTATGCATGCCCAGCAACTTGCCCACCAGTATAATGTGCAGTTGTGAATAAATGTATTCGAGTATCCCCAGGAACGACATCTTACTGCCATAGCTGAAGAGGGCTTTGTAGGCAGACCAGGAAAAAACCGGAAATACAGAGTGCCTGACCATCAGGTAAGAACCCAGGGCTGTAAGGGCCACCTGCGTGAGGGTGGCATACACCAAACTCCAAAAGCCGAAACCGAGGTAGGCACAAACCACCCCAACCCCTAAATAAGACACCACATACGAAATAGTCTCTACCACACCCAATGCCTTAAAACGCATTTCGCGCTGTAAAAGACTTACTGCTGTAGACGACAGGCCATTGAGCATAAAAGACAACGCCATTACGCGCACAATAGGAACCACTTCCTGATTCTCGAAGAATATGGCCGCAGTGGGGGCCGCAAACCAGGTGATCACCGTAAAGAGTATGCCTAAAAGCACAGAGCTGGTAAAAGCGGCCCTGATGTTTGCCTTACTGAGCTCCTCCTTTTGTATGATGGCCTGGTTAAGCCCCATGTTGGCAAAGTAATTGCCAAACCCAAGTATAACCGTTGACAGACTGACTAAACCAAAAGCCTCCGGATCCAGCAGCCGTGCCATAATGGAAGTGTAGCCAATCTGCATGACTGCATTTGCAATGGTGGAGGCGGAAGTCCATTTTAACCCACTAAAAGCCCTTGAAGCTAAGCCTTTACTCATTCCTGCTGCTCATAAACTGATGTGATAAATACGCCTGCCGCTATAAGAAGGGCAGGCGATTTAGATGCTGCTGCGTGTTTTGTTATACGTAATAATAGCTCGCTTTGCGCTTATACCCATACTCATAGGTATTGTTATAATTCAGATCGTTTATCACCATGTAGATGTTTTTGATCTTTTTGGCGGCATGCAATTCATTTACCTGGTTCAGCAAATCCTTGTTCGTATACTTGTGCTTAACCACATATAAGTTAGTGTCGATGTGCTTCATCAGTATAAAATATTCAGACACATACCCGATGGGTGGCGTGTCAATCACCACGTAGTCGTAGGTCTTGCGCAGCTCTTGTATCAGTTGCTCCATACGAGGGGTTTCCAGCAGTTGAATGGCGCTTTCCGGGATGGGCCCGCAAGGCAGGATATCCAGGTTTGGAACATCCGTTTTCTGAATTGCATGCGCAAGTGGCATCTGGCTGTTCTCCAGATAAGAAGAAAGGCCCACCTCATCGCTTACATTGAAATACTTGCTGAATGTTGGCTTGCGCATATCAGACTCAATCAGAATGGTACGCTTACCCGACATGGCGAACTCGTTGCTTAAATTAACCGAGCAGAATGTTTTACCCTCACCTGAGATGGAGGACGTCACCCCGATCACCTTAAAGTTAGTGTCTGACAACAAGTACTGCAGGTTAATCCTGATTGACCTGAATGACTCCGCTATCGCTGATTTTGGGTTGTTCTTTACAGCCAGTTTATCTGCCTTAGTGCCATGTGCGATAACGCCCAAAAAGGGAATATTGGTAATTGAGCTCAGGTCGCCTTTGCCTTGAATGGTGTTGTCCACGTTGGCCAGCAGCACGATAAATGCCGCCGGAACGATCAGACCAATCACCAGGGCAAGCATGTATATGATCTTTGGCTGCGCGTTTACCGGGCCGTTGCCCCAAAAGGAGGCCTTGTCCACAATTTTCTTGTCGGTAGTGTTAGTGGCCAGCGAGATAGCCGCTTCTGCGCGCTTTTCGAGCAGGAAGTCATACTTCTTATCTATAAAGTCGGCCTGGCCTTTCAGATCAGTCAGGCGGCGTTCGTTCTCTGGTTGTTTGGCCAGCGTTGCCTCCAATGTGGCGATGCGCCGATCCACGTCGCGCATGGAGATATCAGCGGAAGAGATAAGGTTCTTAAGGTTCGCCACAATCGCGTTTCTGATACTGGCTATCTTTCCGTCAATCTCCTTTAACATTGGGTTGATCTGGGTGGCGCTGGCCTTGTAACCTGCTTTCTGCTTGTTGAGCTCCGAAAGCTCCAAAAACAGATTGGCTAGTATAGGGTTCTGCACCCCGGCCACGGCAGGCGACACGGCCTCGGTAAATCCCTGGTTGTCCTGTATCTCCTTCAAGATAGCGGCATAATACTGTTTGTCCGTATTCAGTTTAGCCTTGTCGATCTCCATCTGCGACAAACGCTCAAAGGTGCTGTTGGCCTGCATGTCTATGTTCGAGATCCTGTTAGCCGACCTGAAATTGGATAAAGCCTGCTTGCTGTTCTTTAAGGAATCGGTTAGGGTAGCAATCTGGCTGTCAATAAAGTCCAATGTCTTGCGTCCGTTCTGGTTTTTCTCCTCCAGGTCGCGCGCCACGTACGTTTCCATCAGTGTGTTTAGAAAAAGCATTTCCTTTTCCGGTATACTGCCCTTTGTGCTTAGGCGCAACACCCTGGACTCGCGCTCAATCGGCGCGATGCTTAAAGTGGCCAGGCGCTGGTCAACCTGGCTTTTTAAGCTGTTCAGAATAAAGTAATATTTTTTCGCAGGTTTTTCGGTTGCCTGCGCCTTGCTGCGGTACAGCGTAAAATTCATGAGTTTATCATGGAAGGGCTCTCCGAATTTCAGAACTTTTTTAAAATGCAGCTCCGGCTCATAACCCAAAACCTCATGTGAGGCGAAATTATAGCGGGGAAGATGCTCCCCTTCTACTGATATCTCATATTCCTGATCGTTGAGTATCTTTACCACAAAAGGAACATCCACTAACTGCGCTCCGGCGCTATCCATTTTTACGATGTAAGGAGAGTTCTCATACTGCTCCTCCACAATAATGTCAACGCCCGTATTCAGCCAATGGTCCGGTACTTTATAATAGGAGGTGGAAAAGTCGAGTTTATGCAGGGCATCCTTTACCATGTCAGCAGACATGATAAGTCCGATTTCATCCTCTACTTTAATTCCTTTGTTTTGCACGTGCAATATCTCCAAAAGTTCCTGTGCTTTTTTAGAGCCTGTTTCCTGGTCGCCGAGCAGCAGCGTGGACTGGAAAGTATAAATGCGCTCTGAACTCTTCACATAAACATATCCTGCGGCGAGGGCGATGAAAATACAGCCTGCAAACAAATACCATTTTGCTTTAAACTTGAACAACCAGCTTTTCAGGTCGATCTCGTGCTCTTTATTTGGCTTCTTCATTAGGTTAATAGACAAAGTTTAATAATAAAGCCGCAGTCGAAATTACACCGAGCACAGCACTGACAACCACCAGGTTATCGCGTTTGATCTGTGTCTTGCGGGGCTCCACATAAATCACGTCGTTTGGCTTTAAGTAATAGTACGGGGATTGTACGAGGTTAGGGTCTTTAAGGTCAAGCAGCACGATCTCTGTGCCGCCAGGCGTCTGGCGGAAAAGCTTAATATTTTCACGGCTGGCTGCCTGGGTCAAGTCACCGGCCATGCCAAAACCCTCTAATATATTAGCCTGTTCGTTGAAAACATAATAATAGCCGGGGTTGCGTACTTCGCCCAACACGCTTATTTTAAAGCTGATAAGCTTCATCACCACTGTGGCGTCATTGATATACCTGTCCAGGTTCTTCTGCACCAGCTCCTGCGCTTCCAAAGTGGTAAGCCCGGCCACTTTTACGTCTCCCAGTATAGGTAACTTCACGTTGCCTTGTTTATCAATCGAATACCCACTTAGGTAAAGGCTGCTCGGGCCCGAGATACCGAAGGCATTGTTTGGATTGATAATGTTGAACTGTTCCGTGAGTTCAGGCTGCACACTCAACACCTTTATAGACAAAACATCGTTTGGTTGAAGTTGGTATTCTTGGTAGGAAGTTTTAAAAAGGGTGGGCGTGTTTTCCTTAAGGCGTTCATTTTGCATATAAACCAACTCATTCTTCGATATGCATGATGTAATTGCAATACAAAGAAGGAGAGAGCATAAAATCTTTCTCATATGTGTTTTTTAAGGATGATAATGTTAATTGGCTATACTAAGCCTGCTAAATGGAAACTTTGTAGGTTGATGATCCATTTAGGTGCGTAAAAATTGATTTAGCCATATATACTTATCAGGGCGAAAAAAGATGCTGATTCAGGGTAATATTATGTGAAATTAATATGTTGGCGTCGGGAAAAGTGTTAAAAGTCAACTTTAGAATAGCAGACTCCTAAAAGGGGGGGAGAGGGGGTTGTCATGGCGGGCTGGGAGAAAAAAGAAGAACCATTTCGTGGGCCCCAAACTAGGAGCGCAATCGAAATGGTTCACCTCGTGCAAGGGCAGGTTTGCACAGCTACTCTATCCATTTTGTTCTTTTCTGTTTTTCAGGCGCCTTCGGTTGCGCCCGCTTAATTGCACCCGGATGGCGTATTAACTGCTGAGCAAAACCATTCAGGTGCTCTACAATGCCTCCTTTTAACTTCCAACCCATCGGTATAAAACCGGCTACTTCTAGTGCCAGACCTTCCAGGTCTGGAGCAACTATAATATTGTATTCCATATCGTGTATCAACTAACTAGAAATCCAATTTATAAAAAATATTTAAAGTAGATGCCGCACAGCTACGGAAAAATGGTGAAAGAGGTTACATTCTTTTTAATATTTAGTGGTTTGTTCAAATAGTCTTATATTTTGACAGAAAACATGCTTCTTATGTTAAATAAATTATACTTGAGACCAAGGCATGGGATGCAAGTATGTGTCTTTGTATAAAGGTTTGTACAGGAAAAGAGTCTTTGGCAAACTCAGCTTTGCAACCGCCACAGTTGCTTTGCTGGCTACATGTAACAGGTAGTCGTAACTGTGGGTGGTTTTCAGATTAGTGCAGTGTTTCCCGTTCTGGAAGGCAACGCTGCGTGTTAACTTTTCTTCTGCCCAAAACCTGCCCGGGTCATTTCTCCCCAGCTTTTTTTACCTGTAAGCAAGTCGTAGTTGCCTTTAACAGCAGACCAAACCGTTACCGGGTGATAAAGGAAGGGCTCGAGGAGTGCCGTAAATACGAGGCGGAGCATGTATTTGGGATGCTTGTATTGCTGGTATGACCTTTCTTCAAAAAGTATAGCAAACACAGAGATCATGATGGCAAAAGTATAAACCAGTCCAAGGAAGGAGAAAAAATAAACCCAATTTGCATAGCCAAGCAAGGCAAGGGCAAGAAAAAAAAGCAAACCGAAGAACTCAATTAAGGGAGCAAGCCAT
Organism: Pontibacter sp. GD13; assembly: GCF_058216355.1. Classification (NCBI taxonomy): domain Bacteria; kingdom Pseudomonadati; phylum Bacteroidota; class Cytophagia; order Cytophagales; family Hymenobacteraceae; genus Pontibacter; species Pontibacter sp. GD13. The sequence continues at coordinate 232,025 of NZ_JBYZMQ010000001.1, read as the reverse complement.
TCATATAAAACCCATACCGGCAGGCTTATCATGCCTAACACACCATAGCGCCGGTTTAAAATCATCTTACGATGCAGCATTAAGGTCTCGGCAGTGCCGCGGGTCCAGCGGTTTCGCTGTTTATTTAAAATGCTCCAGGTCTGTGGTGCTTCCGTCCAGCAAAGCGGGTCGGGTATAAAAGCTACTTTGCAGGGTTTTTTTTCCTCGTACATGATGCGTCGCATGCGCACCAGCAGTTCCATGTCTTCGCCAACAGTATTATGATTGTAACCGCCGGCTTTGATAACGGTGGCTTTATGGAACATGCCAAACGCACCTGATATCAGAAGCAGCCCGTTGATGTGCGCCCAGGCCATGCGCCCCATCAAAAAAGCGCGGAAGTACTCCAACACCTGCACCCTGGCAATAAACTTGTCGGGCACCTTTACTTTCACCAGGCGCCCGTCTTCCACCACACAGGAATTAGCGATCCGGATTACGCCACCCGTTGCGATTACCTGGCTATTTTCTTCCATAAAGGGCTTCACCAGCTTTAGCAGGGAGTCGGATTCCAGTACGCAGTCAACGTCAATACAGGCGATGTACTTGTTGGCCGATACGTTGATACCCACATTCAGCGCGTCTGCTTTTCCTCCGTTCTCTTTGTCTATGACAACCAGCTTGTTATAAGCAGGGTTTTTGGCCTTATAAATACCCCTCACAGGTTTAGTGGCCACATGTTCGTGCAGCAACCAGCCGACTTTCTCCAATTCGTAAGCCTCCACCAGCAAATCGAGGGTATTGTCTTTGCTGCCGTCATTCACAATTATAACCTCATAATTATTATAATGCAGGGCAAGTAAAGAGCGCACATTATCCACAATGGTCATCGCTTCATTATAGGCTGGTGCAATTAACGAGACAGAGGGAGCAAACTGTGAGGATAAAAGCGATCTGTAATCCACGAAACCGTTGCGACGTTTATAACCCCGCATGGCAATGAAAGAAACCGATGCCAGGGCTAAATAAAGTAAACTAATGCTAATGGCATACAGAAAGACCAGGTGATTAAAAAACACCGCTGTCTGGCTTATATAGGAATGCGCCAGCTCTTTCATAAAGTATAGCCTAAAGCACTCGCCGCCACCGCGTGCATCACATGGTCCGGGTCGTTTTGAATAGCCAATATCTTTTCTTTCCCTTCCTGGCTGCTCATGAAAAGGGCTTTTGCGGCGGCCGCCTGAAGTCGTTTGTCACTATCCAGCAGAAGCTTCTCATAAAAGGGAATGGTCTCCTGGCCTCCGATCACAGGCAGTGTTTTGAGTATTTCCAGGCGGATAACCGTAGTCGCACACGCATACATGCCGGTTAGCACAGGTGCAGCCTCATGGGCTTCCAGGTTTCGGAGTGTCACAATAGCCTCTTCCAATACCCGCTCAGAAGGGTGCCCGAGTAACTGCATGATATGGGGGAGGGCACTGTGCTGCCCGTAATAGGAGATCATGCGAAGACTGAAAACGACAATGGTCTCCTCGGCGTTATTAAGCCATTTTTTAAACTCAGGGATGGTCAGGAGCTCTGCCTTTGTGGCAGCGCGGGCTAGCTGTAACTGTTGCCAGTCGGATAAAGGCTCTTGCAGCTCATCCAAAATGGTGACTAAACCGTTGCTTTTAAGCTTTAGAAGCGCAACTTGCGCTTCCGACCTAATAACCGGGTGCGGATGGTTTACAAAAGAGCGGATAAGCTCCGCGTATTCCCGCATATCCATTTGTGCTAACTCTCCAATGGCGGTCGCTATATCACTCCAATCCTGGGAATAAAGTTTTTGTTTTGCGTATCTGTTTAATCCTAATTGGTTGTAAAGTTTATGCAACTGTTCAGCCGATGCACCGATAACGCTTTTATGCAGGGCCAGTAGATTCTTTAACACGATAGCTCTGTTTTTGGGGCTCAGGACATAGCTAGTCCGGAAAGCCCCCAAATTTTCCGGGGTGTGAGTATCCTCAAAAATATAAACAGATAAAAAAGACTGGATATTTTTTTCGATACGGTTTGTACGTGCCTGGCGGAATCTGTCTATATACCTGCTGATCGTGATAAAGGCAAAAAGAAAAGCGGTTATGGATAAGAAAGTAGCCGAAAGTATAATGTTCGTGCGAAGCACACTGGCTTGCGGCAGAATACTCAGAAAAAAAGATATGTCGCCCTGGGGTTCCATTTTTAAAACTTGTGTTGCAGAGTAAGGCCGGTAGAGAAACGTTTACGGGAACTGCTCTCCGTGTATTTCTCCCATTCATATTGTAATGCTCCTCCCATAAGCAATTTTGGGCCTATACGGAACTGTCCATCTAAACCCACTTTGGTTGCATCCAACCGGTCTATCTCCTGCAAGGCAACCTGTATGGCAGGTGTGCTGCCCTTTGAGAAGGACATATTCAGGTACTCATCGGCATGCTTAAAATACCTCCTGAACTGTAAGATGCCGGTGGCTTGCCAGTTATCGTGTTGGTATTGCACGAAGGGCCGCACTGAAACCCAGTATTTGTTAAAATACTTTCCGACATGGCCTGTGTAAAGCCATACGGTTTCCTGCGCATAGAATAAGGAACGGAAACCCAGGGAGGCCTCCATGTGGTGTGGCAGGATCTTGTAAAGTTCGGCGCCTGCCCGGAAATCAGGAAAGAGCTGGCTTGCAGAGAATCCGGCATTCAGGTAAGCGTAGGTTTTATCGTTCAACCTGGGCCAGGCATCTACCTCGCCCTGAACTGCCCTTTTTCCAAAACGCTCAGCGTAATTCAGTTTCGAAGTAAGGATTCCTTTCGAGGTGTTGCGGGTGTACTGCACAGTGCCCAGCTGCCAATTAGGAATGTCCTGATCGAAGGTTGAGAATTGGTAACTAACGCCTATCAGGTTCAGACGGGCTAAATCTTCAATTTGTGCTTTAAGTGCTATAATGCTGGAGTCCGAAATATTTTGGGCTATGGCAGCCTTTAAAAAGGCAGTTGCCTCGTGGTATTTTTTTAGATCGCGCAAAGCGGAAGCCCTGGCAAGTATGAGCTCAACGGATGTGGGCGCATAGGCCAGGCCTTGCTCTGCGTAGCCCAGGGACTGAGCAGGTTTGCCGTCCCATAGCTCGACAGATGCCAGCACCAAAAGCACCTGCTGGGGAGCGTCAGTGTTTGCCAGGGCAGGCAGAAGTACAGCGCGAGCCGAGTCGTAGGCCTGTTCCCATGCATAGGTGCGCCCGATCAGCAATGTGGCGTCAGTGTAACCTGGCGCAATGGCCAGCACTTGCAGTGCCTTTTGGCGTGCGGCTGCAAAATATTTTTGTGAGGCCAGCTGCTGCGCTTCCTGCAAAAGAGAGTCGGAGTTTAATCCGGACTGGGCAATAGCGCTGCTACTGGTAAAAGTGAGCACGGCAAGGCAGCAAAGAAAAGTAAGCAGCGGGAGTCTCATCGGGAAGAGGAACTGCGAATGAGCAAACGCTTCACCCGCAAGGATAACTCGCCGGGACTAAAGGGTTTGGCAATGAAATCGTCAGCACCCAGCTTAAATGCCTCCATCACAGTGCTTTCTTCGTCGGCGGCAGAAAGCACGATAACGGGCAAGTCCGGGTTAACCGATTTAATATAGGCAAGCAGTTCCATTCCCATCACAAAGGGGAGCATCAGGTCTGTTATGACTAAATGATAGCTTCCGGTCTTCAGCTTTTCCAGGGCTTCTTTGCCTGTGCGCGCCATATCTACCTCATAGTTCTCTTTCTTAAGCCTGAATTCAAGCGCAAGCAGGATCATCTCGTCGTCTTCAATAACCAGGATTTTCATTCCGCCGAAAGTTAAATTATTTTAAGTATGGTGGATATTAAACTGTATTAAGCAAGAAGCGGTTCCAGTTCTACCTGTATGGCTTTAAATATTTGTGCCAGTCTTCTGTGTAAAGCACTTAACTCGGCGCTGCCAAGTCCTGCCGCTATCGCTTCTTCGGTGTCTTTCACTACAAGTTGCATGCTCTCAGCGCCTACCATGGCGGTAGAAGACTTCATTTTATGTGCAATATTTTTTGCTGTCGCTACATCACCCTCCGTTGCCGCCAGATTAAGCTTCTCCAGCTCCGTGGGAACTTGAGTCAGAAACAGCCGGACCATCTCCTTTATAAAATTTTTATCCCCGCCTGACATACGGTGCAAATATGCAAGGTCACAGAGCATCAACGGATTGGTTTCATCAGGAAATGCGGGAGTAAGTTTCTGACTCATCTCTATATCTAATTGCTAGGCTAACCTACTTAAAATGAAAGCGGAACCACGCCAGGTTGGCAGTGATTCTATCCTTGCAAATGTCATTATAAAATTGGTATTTATACAATAAAGGGTAAAAGAAATTTAGTGGCCCCACGAAATCGATTCGGTGTTACAAATGAATGGCATGCAGGTTTTCTCCCGATCTTTCTTTAATTTGCCTCAAACAGTAACACGATGCATATGACCTACAAAGAAAGATTATTAGCTATCCGAAGCCAGATGAAGGGCGAGGGGGTAAATGCTTACATCATTCCTTCTGCAGATCCCCATATAAGTGAGTATCTCCCGGACCGATACAAGTGTATTGAATTTGCCTCGGGTTTTACGGGTTCAGCCGGAACCCTGGTAATTACAGAAGATTTTGCCGGGCTTTGGACCGATGCCCGTTATTTTGTACAAGCCAAGGAGCAGCTGGAGGGCACCGGGTTTGAACTGGTAAAGCTAGGGGTGCAGCACGCACCTGAATACATTACCTGGTTGGGGGAGCGTTTGCAGGAAGGCGCCACAGTGGCTTATGATGCGAAACTGATCTCAGTGGGGCTGGCTCAACAGTTGGAGGCCCTCCTGTCGCCGTTGGGTGTGCAACTTAACAGCGACCGCGATTACCTGAACCCTATCTGGAACGACAGGCCGGGACTGCCTGACGCACCGGCCTATCTGGTGGGTGAGGAGGTCGTGGGCGAGTCACTGGGGAGCAAGTTGGAGCGGCTGCGCGCGGCCCTTTCCAAAAGCAGGGCCGACTATCACCTGATCTCCTCCTTAGACGACCTGGCCTGGCTGTTTAACATCCGGGGCGCTGACGTGAAGTGTAACCCGGTGGTCTTGTGCTTTGCCCTGATCAGCCAGGATAAGGCCATGCTTTTTATTGACGCGACTAAACTGAGCGGGCAGGATCAGCAGAAGTTACAGGATGCCGGCGTAGAGCTAGAGCCCTATGACCTGGTAGAGAAAGCCATTGCCAACCTGCCTGCCAGCAGCATGCTGATCGACCCGAAGCGAAATTGCTTTGCCTTGTTCAAACTGCTGCCAAAGTCGGTGAGAGTGGTGCAGGACACCAACCCAACCACTTTTTTTAAGGCCAGGAAAAACGAGGTGGAGATTGCCCAGACCCGCAAAACCATGATAAAGGACGGCGTGGCCCTGACCCGCTTCTTTAAGTGGCTGGAAGAGAACTTAGGCAAAACCAAGATATCCGAGCTTTCTGTGGCTGATAAAGTGCGTGCGTGCAGAGCCGAACAGGATGGTTTTGTAGGGGAAAGCTTTGATACTATTGCCGGATACAAAGCACATGGCGCCCTGCCACATTACCGCGTGACAAGTGAAAGCGATGCAGAACTGCAGCCGGATGGCTTATTCCTTGTCGATTCCGGTGGCCAGTATACTTCCGGCACAACCGATATCACACGCGTGGTGTCGTTGGGCAACCTGACAGAGGAGGAGCAGGTGGATTATACGCTGGTGCTGAAAGGGATGATTGACGGGTCTACAGCCCGGTACCCGAAAGGAACAAAAGGCTATCAGATTGATGCGATAACCCGCAAACCGCTCTGGGACCACGCCATTAACTTCGGGCACGGCACCGGGCACGGGGTCGGGTTCTTCCTGAATGTGCATGAAGGCCCGCACGTGCTGAACGCATCTCCTACGGCAGTAGACCTGGAACTAGGCATGATCTCGTCGGTGGAGCCGGGGATATACCGTGACGGTAAACATGGCATCCGGATCGAAAACCTGGTGCTTACAGTGCAGGATGAGACAAATGCGTTTGGCGAGTTCTATACTTTCGAGCACCTGACCATGGCCCTGATCGATACCGCGCCTGTGAAAAAGGAGCTTTTGGACGAGCGCCAGATTAGCTGGCTGAACGCCTATCATCAGGAAGTAGTGGAGAAACTCGGTCCGCACCTGCAAGAGGATGAGTTGGCCTGGCTCAAAGAGAAGGCGAAACCGATCTAACCAGCCTTTGCTTAAAAGCAGAGAGCGACTTTGTTTGTTAACGCAAACAAAGTCGCTCTCTTTTCATATTGGCAGGTGTTATTTAGAGTGCCACATCATCATACATTATCCGAGTGCACTGGCACCAATCGCTGATGCCTACTCAGTTTAAGAATTGGAGAGTTTGTTAAACGCACTAATCTTCTGGCTCCTGGTAAGTATCCAGTTTGATCTTTTCGATCAGGAGGTAATTTTTAAACTGGTGGATCAGCTTGTCCATCTCGCGTTCTTTTTCAGTCAGGGCCTCAACCTCTTCATCGGAGGTCTGAAGCACAGGGCGCAGGCGGAACAGGCTATCCTGTAACTGGGGAATAGCTGCCTCGGTATGTTGCCTTACCTCATCGTGCTGCTCTTGCAACAGGCTTTGCTCCAACTCCTGAATGTACAGCTCCAAAAACTCCACCATGTGCCAGGGGTTGTTCGGGCGGTTCCAGGTAAAGGTGGTATTGCAACGGCGACAGCGGTAGGTGTTACTCTTCCAGCCGTGTTCGTTGCTGGCCACGCCGTTTTTCTTCAACATGTCTGCCTTGCCGCATTTGGGGCACTGGGCATTGTCCTCTATCACCTTCTCCAGCCGCTCGCGCTTGTCCAGGATGGCAGCACGGTTTTTTGCATGGCTGTACAGCTGCGTTTCCAGGTTCTCACAGGCTTTTGTAAGCTGCTCGTGTTCCTGGCTCAGCTCACCGGTTTCCATAAGCAAGGCGGCGCGCTTACTAAAAAAACGAATAAGCTTAACTAATTCTCTCTCGTTGGCCTTCAATGCTGTATTATCCATATAAATAAGCTTTATACAAAGGTACTAAATTTCATTTAACTCCTTAATAATACCTCAATGGGCCTCTCTCAGGCGCTTGTAAATCCGGATGGCCAGCATCAGGATAAGTGAGAAAAGAATGAGCCCTATAATACCCCAAAGCATACTCAGCGAGCTTTTCAGCACCACCAGGAACACAATGCTGATCAGGAAAAGCGTTGCTACCTCGTTCCAGATGCGTAAAGCCGTAGAGCTATACCGGACAATGCCCTGTTGCTGTTGCCTGAAAATCTGGTGGCAGAGAAAATGATAGCCATACAGCCCTGCCACAAAAGCCAGTTTCCAAATGAGCCAGCCCGGTAAGGAGCCATACAGGTACAGCATGGTGCCACCAAATACAAGGGTAAGCACAGCCGAAGGCCAGGTAATGCCATACCACAGCCGCTTTTGCATGATCGCAAACTGGTTTAACAATATGGATCTCTCCGGCTCTGGCTTTTCAGCGGCTTCTGCATAGTAAATAAACAAACGCACGATATAGAACAAGCCCGCAAACCAGGTGACTACAAAAATGATGTGCAGCGCTTTTATATAGAAGAAGTAGCTCATGGGGGCAACAGGGTTTCTGCAAAGGTAATTGAAATGTTTAATTGCGAGAAAGCGGCGGTTGCGAAAAAGCGCAGGTCCACAGGTTGCTTTCTAAGGTGCAGCACCGGAACGTTATCTATGCAAAAGTATAGATGGCGTGTTCTCAGGGCCGGTGACAGCAGCTGGCAAAATTAAAGCGGGGCGCAGGTAAAGCAGGTTTGGCTAAAGATTATTAATTTCACCATACGTTAGGCACCAAATTGGTTTTTTGCAGCATGAGAATCACCGTCCCCACCCTGTTACTTGATAAACAAAAGGTTCTGAATAATATCCATAGGATGTCGGATAAAGCCGCCCATAACAATGTGCGGTTGCGCCCGCATTTTAAAACACATCAGTCGGCTCAGATAGGGGAGTGGTTCCGTGATTATGGCGTTCAGGCGATTACCGTGTCCTCGGTGCGCATGGCCGCTTATTTTGCCAGCCACGGGTGGACGGATATCCTAGTGGCATTCCCGGCCAACGTTCTGGAAATCGAAAGTATAAATAAACTGGCTGCCCGGATAGACTTGCATCTCGTGGCCGTAAACCTGGAAACCGTCCAGATCTTGGCTGAAAAGCTGCGCGCACCCGTGAAAGTCTGGCTGAAGATAGACACAGGCTACCGCCGAACCGGCATCCTGCCGCACGACCAGACAAGTATCGATCAGTTGCTTGCCGAGATCAAGCTGTCCGACAAGCTGCACTTTGAGGGTTTTATCGTACACGACGGGCACACCTACAAGCAAACAGACACAGACGCCATCCAAACGATTCACAACACCTCAGTCTACTTGCTGCACCTGTTGCGGGATCGGTATAAAAAGCAGTTTCCAAACCTGCAGCTTTCCATAGGCGATACGCCTTCCTGTAGCATTTTGCCCGATTTGAGCGGTGTGGATGAGATCAGGCCTGGCAATTTTGTGTTTTATGACCTGACCCAGCAACGCATTGGCTCCTGCACCTACGAAGACATTGCCGTTTGCCTCGCCTGCCCCATCGTGGCCATGCACCCGGAAAGGAATGAGCTGATCTTGTACGGGGGCAGCGTCCATTTTTCAAAGGATGTATTGCTGCACGAAGACGCCTCGCCAAGTTATGGCCGTATTGTAGCGCTTAACAGCAAGGGTTGGTCGGAGCCACTGGATGCCATAGACCTGGTTTCCCTGTCTCAGGAGCACGGCATCGTGCACGCTTCCCCGGACATGTTCAGCAAGTATAAAATCGGCGATGTATTAGGGGTGCTCCCCGTACATTCCTGCCTGACCGCTGACCTGATGCGTGGCTTTACTACCCTGGAAGGGGAGCAGTTGGAACACCTGTCCGGAATACCTCCATTGGAATTTACCAACTAAAGCACGCTTTATAAACCAATAGAAATAAGCGAGATGGCTTCCCCTATACTTCCTGCAAAACGCGTTACGCGCGCCAGGACAAAAAAGAAAAAGAAACCCGAAAATGCCTCGCTCAGGTTTTGGGTATGTGTTTCAGCACTGGGTGTGCTGGTGCTGCTGGTGCTATACGTAGAGTTTTTTGTAGCGAAAGCCCCGCCTAAGTGGCCTGAGGGGCATTCGGTGTACGGCGTTGATGTTTCGCATTTCCAGAAGGAGGTGAACTGGGCTAAAGTGCGCGAGAACCAGGTTGCGTTCGCTTTTATCAAGGCCTCTGAGGGTATCACTTTACAGGACAGTCAGTTTAAAAGCAACTGGATAGGGGCGGGCAGTGCCGGCATACTTCGGGGAGCGTACCATTTTTATCTGCCCTACCTGGCCCCGGAGAAGCAAGCAGCAAATTTTATTGCGAACGTTACGTTGCTGCCCGGCGACCTGCCCCCTGTGCTGGATGTGGAAAGGAAGGGGAAAAAGCCTGCAGAGCAATTAAGGCGCGACCTGAAAGTATGGCTCAACCAGGTAGAGCAGGCATACGGAACCCGGCCCATCATTTACACCGGATACTCTTTTTACAAAGATAACCTGGCAGGCTACTTTGACGAGTATCCCCTCTGGATCGCCCATTACGAAGTGCCTAAACTGAAACTCGAGAAAGACTACAAAACAAAACTGTCCTTTTGGCAACACACCGAACGGGGCAAAGTAGATGGCATTGGCGGTAAAGTAGACTGTAATGTTTTTTATGGCAGCATGCGCGAACTGCGCAGCCTTTGTATTCAGGGCAAACAATAGGTAAAGGGATTTCAACTACGCACCCAAAAAAGGAGGCATCGCTCACGAGCGTTGCCTCCTTTAAGTTAAAATAATTTTGCCCCAGGTTTAGAACCGATCATGCTCGCGCCCGCTGTTGCGTTTGCGGCCCTGGCTACCTCTAAAACTATGGTTTGGGTCATAATCATAGTCGCTGTCTGGGTGTTGTACCCTGGTATTATACTTATCGCGGGCATAGGTTTCGTTGGGATACTGCTTTCCGCGGCTGCCACTAAAAGAACCACTGCTGATGTAGGAGTCATCATTACCGGAGTTGCCTCTTTCATAAGAACCCATGGAACCGTAATTGCCAGTGCCATACTCCTGCTCCGATGTTCTGTTATAGCCACTGCCCATGTAATTACCCTCGGAGCCTCCGTAACTGGCTGAGCCAAAGTTCTCGCGATTACGTCCTGAACTGTAGCCAGACCTGTTTCTGTCCCGGTCGCTGTCCTGGTTAAAGTGGTAGCGGCCCTGATCGGTGCCCTGGAAACGCCTGGATACGTTATCTCCGTAGAGACTGGAGTCGTTTTCGCGGTTAAAGTTGGAGCCAGCACTGTCGTAATCGCTTCGGTAGCCGTAGGAGCGATGCGCGTCCGGGTGAGACCTGCCTGTTCTGGAGTCGCCTGTGGAGCCCATTCCGCTTTCGTAGTGATACAAGGAACCCTGGCTCTCGTGTCGTTGAGAAGGATACCCCCCTGTAGCTGACCCATAGCCCTGGGCTCCGCCATAGCTGCCCATGTTGCCGAAATTCCGGCTTGTGCTATAGGTGCCGCTTTGATCACGGCCGCTTCTGTTGCGAGAACCTCCCATTTCGTTACCCTGGTTTCCCCAGGTTCCGCTGTGCCCTTCGTCGCCGTAGCCTCCTCTCGATGAGGAGCCGTAGTCGTCGAAGCGGTACCTGCTTTCATTTTCGGGATGTCTGTAGCGCTCAGAGCGTGGTGTGTTGTAATTGCCGCGCTGATTTCTTTCGTAGCGGTCAGATTCGTTTCTGTTCATAGCTTTCGGATTTAAAATTGATAAAATGCGTTTTACTTTTTATCTAAACGAAAGCCACAGTCAGGGGTTAACATAAATGAGGCATCAGAAACTTTACATCACCTGGCCGCCATTTACCGGTGGTTGGTTAAAGTCACCGAAACGGGCTGCTTTTCTTGCTGTTGGGTTACAGGCACCTCCTTAAACGGCGTTTCTGACCAGATGTGCAAGACTTGTTCTTTGGCAAACGTGTATCCTGCTGAAATGATAAAGGCGATGATCACTACCACGATGGCCATACTTCTGATCCCATCATAGAATCCATGTCTCGTCCTCCAGATTAGCATGCGGATAGGGGAGAGCACCGGCCGCAAAAGAGAAGCATGCACAAAATGTCGCCTGACCCACTCCATAAAGCTTTCCTGCCCGATAACAACGATTGTTCCGATGATCATTACATTGGTAAGAGCAAACACGGCCATCATCTGCACATAAAAATTATCGTAGAGGTTACCGTATACATGTTGGCTGTACGCAATGGCGCCTATGCTTAGCAGGCATACCAGCAAGTTTGGCATACTGAGCAGGAAGTTGTTTTTGGGTTTATCATCTTTGGGTGTCGGGATGTAGGGTACCTTGATGCGCAGGATAGCATAGATGAACCCAAGCGAGAATATCCACCAGGTGCCCGTTCTCAAAATCCCCCCAAACAAGTGAAATCCCTTTTCATTTTTCTCGTGATACCATCGTTGGGCATATTGCCTGATACAGATGGAGATAAGCAGGAAGGGAAGAAACATGACCAGGAACTCCCCTAAAGAGACATACCATGGAAATTCGGCCAGCACCAGCGCCATCACGGGTATCAGGAAATCGATCAGGTTGAAAACGCCGAACAGGTAATACAGCGGCAGCGTGAAGTAATGTATCTTCTGGCGCAGGGTAAAGTGCCTGAACAGTTTGGGATAAACCGCAAAAAGCAGCTCAAAGGTGCCGCGTGCCCATTTGATCTGTTGTTTATAGTAGGAGCCCAGCGTTGCCGGAACAAGGCCCCTTGTCAGTATTTTAGGCACGTAGGTTGATTTCCATCCTTTGGCATGTAGCTGCATGGCGGTGTGCATGTCCTCGGCTAAACCTGCAGCATGCCCGCCAATGCTATCCAGTGCCTTTCTGCGGAACGTGCAGTTCGCACCGATGGCCTGCACTGTTCCGTAGCTGTTCATGCCCATCATCATGGGGCCATAAAAGCTGTAAGTCTGCTCGGCAGCCCCATAAGCGATCAGGCTCTCCTTCCGGTTGCTGTACGCCTGCACCACCTGTACGAACCCTATCTCCGGGTCCTCAAAATAGGGAAGCACTTCATCCAGAAATTCTGGATCCGGCACATGGTCAGGATCCAGGATCAGGCAGATGTCTCCGGTGGCCTGCCGTAATGCATTGTTAATGTTACCAGCTTTGGCATCAATTTTAACAGCCCGGGTAACATGCTTTACACCGAGGCGTTCACATTCGACTTTCAGAAGCGGGTCGTCGCCTTCGTCACATAAGTAAGTTGTATGCGGATTGCGGATCTTTTGAATGGCCTCTAAGGTGTTGATCACCATGCTGTGCGGTTCACCGGGGCAAAATGTAGTTAGGATATCTACGGAGTAGCTTTTAGTAAGCACAGGCCGGGTGGGGGCACTTACATTATAATAGTGGTACCACTCGTGCAGGGTTCGCAGCAGCTTAAAGCCCAGGGCAACGGTCAGGAGCCAGAAGAGGGGAGGATAGCCGATATGATCCTCGTCTAAGAACCAATAAAGGAAGAAGCCCATACAAATCAGGCCCAGTAGAATCATGGCCCTGATAATGCGTACTTCTCTCAATTTTGGGGCAAGGTCAGGTGAAACTACCGGACGTGGATGCTGATCAGGTGAAAAAAAAGACATCATTTTAGAATGTCGTAACAAGGGTATAGAAGTTTATTTAGCTCAATCAGCGGTAGGTTTGTTCTTATTAAATTGACTTTCGAAAGCAGGAACATATAAACCTTGGCTCCGTAACTATACCTTGTATTCTTTTAAAAGTTGGACTGATTCAGCGAAATATGTTCACTATATTTATATAGTTCTATTTTTTCACCCTATGTTAAAATTAAAGTCCCTTTTCCCCTTTTTGGGCTTCCTTTTCTTCTGTATATTTTTAATTTTCTGGTTAAGCTGCTCCTCCAAATCTCCTGCGCAAAACAAATATGTTCTCAGAGGCAGGAAGGTGGAGGTGGTCAAGGAGCAGAATCAGTTTGTACTTTACCGTAACGGCAAACCATACTTTATAAAAGGGGCAGCTGGCTATTCGTATTATGGTCGGTTAGCAGCCTATGGCGGCAACTCGGTGAGGGTGTGGCATGCCGAGGATGCCAAAGAAGTACTTGACGCGGCGCAGGAACAGGGCTTAACCGTTACGCTCGGCTTGTGGATGGCACGGGAACGGGAAGGATTTAATTACTACGATAAAGAGCAAGTGCAGCGGCAGCTGGAGGAAATGAGAGAGGTGGTAATGAGGTTTAAGGACCATCCGGCCTTGCTGATGTGGGGAATCGGGAATGAGTTGTACGCCGAAGGCTCCAATGTGAAAGTATGGGATGCCGTGAACCAGGTGGCGGAGATGATCCATGCCGAAGATCCCGACCACCCAACCACCACCACAATCATGAACGTGCCCCTTAAAGTGGTTAACCTGATCACGGACCGTTGCCCCGCCCTGGACGTGCTCTCCATCAACGCATTCGGTAGTTTAATCAACCTCCAGCAAGAATTAGCTAAAACCGATTGGCAAGGGCCCTACGTGATCTCGGAGTTTGGCGCACGGGGGTATTGGGAAGCGTATTATACCTGGTGGATGGCCCCCATCGAGCAAACCAGCTCTGAGAAAGCAGAATTTGTGAAGCAACGCTACCAGCAAACCGTTTTGCAGGATAAGGACAGATGCCTGGGGTCCTATATTTTTATGTGGGGCAATAAACAGGAAACCACCCAGACATGGTTTTCCTTATTCAACCCACTAGGCGAGGAAACCGCAATCGTACAGGTGATGGAAGAACTCTGGAGCCAGCGAAAAAGAAAGAATGAGGCTCCCTACATTGCGTTCGCCACCCTGGATGAACGCTTTGCCTTTGACCATATTTACCTGAAACCCGGGCAAAAATTTCAGGCAAAGGTTTTAACGTTCGATCCGGATCAGGACTCCCTGCAAATTGATTGGGAGCTTCTGCCTGAGGCGGAGGTTCAGGACGGCAACGCGGACCAACAGGTGAAACCCAACCCACTGCCAGGCCTGATCGCCACGGTGGCGAACGACAAAATTTCTTTAACCACTCCCCGGAAGGAGGGGCCTTACCGCCTTTTTGTGAATGTGCGTGATGGCCATAATAACCTGGCCACTGCCAACATCCCTTTCTTTGTAACACACAAACCCCTCCATTAAAATAAAAATAAATAAAGTTATATTTTAAGACTTTAGCGCCTGCTTCCCTGTCAATTCTTATGATTCGTTCTCAGCTGCGTAAATAAATATTTCACAACTATCTGTTTTCTAAACAAGTAAATGTCTCTAATGAGTATAGTTGGCTTAGTGCAAATTAGCATACAGGTTGCATAAGCCTTTCATGATTTGTACAGGGCCTTTTATTTAGAGACAGGGAAGAAGGAAATATAAGAATGGCAAAAGTAATTGAATTGAACGACGGAGTGCACCAACGTAAGGCGCATGATTTTTACAAGGACGCCCTGAAAATACTGACGGAGAGTAAAGTGGAGTTTTTGGTGGGAGGGGGTTTTGCTCTACGGTTGTACACAGACCTGATGCGCGATACGAAGGACCTGGATGTTTTTTGCAGATCAGGCGACTGCCCTGCCATTCTAAAGGCTTTTAAAGCCAACGGCTATGACACAGAACTGACGGACTCACGCTGGCTGGCCAAAGCGATCTGCGGTGAATACTTCATGGATATCATATTTAATAACCCCGGAAACCATTGCACAGTGGACGACGGTTGGTTTGAGCGATCCGTGAAAAGTGAGTTGTTAGGATTTAAGGTCCGCGTTATACCGGCTGAGGCCCTGATCTGGTCTAAACTGTACGTGCAGAACCGCGAGCGCTTCGATGGAGCTGATATTAACCACATTATTTTGCGCTATGGCCAGAAACTCGATTGGAAATGGCTTTGGACGCATATGGAAACACATTGGCAACTGGTGCTGGCACAAATTCTCAACTTCCAGTTTGTTTATCCTTCAGAGCGCGACCTGGTACCCAAGTGGTTGTTTGATGAGTTAATGAAAAGGGCGCAGGAACAATATGACATGCCGGTTCCGCTGGAGAAAATTTGCCGCGGCCCCTTGATTGATCAGACTCAATATGCAACCGATATAATAGAATGGGACTATAAAGTGGTTACCATCAGATCTGTTTAAAGTATGACAAAGGCACCAAAGGAAAAAGTAAAGGGAAATAGCACGAAGATTGCCGCCGTAGGCGACATACATGTCCGGGAAAACGATACGGGGAAATGGGAAGGTTTTTTCAGGGAAGTTTCGGAAAAGGCGGATGTTCTGCTGCTGTGCGGCGACTTGACTGATACCGGCAGGGTTTCGGAAGCCCGGGTGCTGGCCCATGAATTAAAGGCCTGCAACATTCCGGTGATCGCAGTACTCGGTAACCATGACTACGAGCGTGGGCAGCAGGAGGAGATTCGGAGCATACTGGTGCAGGAGGACGTGCACCTACTGGATGGGGACTACCTGGTGCTGGGTAACATTGGCTTTGCGGGGGTAAAGGGCTTTGGAGGTGGTTTCGACAAAGGGATGTTAGGTATGTTTGGTGAGCAGATGATCAAGGATTTTGTGCAGGAGGCTGTAGATGAGGCCCTCAAACTGGATGGTGCCCTCTCCAGGCTGGACAGTGAGCATGAAGACCTTAAAAAAGTGGTTCTATTGCATTATGCCCCCATTAAAGCAACCGTAGTGGGCGAACCAGAGCAAATCTTCCCGTTCCTGGGCTCCTCACGCCTGGCTGAGCCTTTAAACCGCCGTGGGGTTGAGGCGGCTTTTCACGGCCATGCCCATATCGGCACCCTGCAAGGGGAAACCTCAAAGGGTGTGAAAGTTTTTAATGTGTCGAAGCCCATATTGGATAAGGAAGGCTACGCTTTTCCTTTTTACCTGCTTGAATTATAGGCACAACTATTGCACTGGAATTGATAGAAACAGGATATTAGCTTTTCTGACTGAATTGCCTGGTATTCTCTTAACAACAAGCCCTTCTTACGTTTGAAAGTATTGTTAGAAATATGTGTTATCTTTAACACCTGTTTTAATGTGCCCATCCGTAACAATATAAACAGACGTTAACTTGCTTATTTATCACCTATGATTGCACCGAAGTTCAGAGCACAAAAAGATTCCTTTCATGCTGAGTTGAAAAGAAGAATAAACGATTATTTCCTGGAGGAGGGTATTTCAACCACAGGAAACTATAAACTTTACACCAAGGCTATTGTGTTAACTCTCAGCCTGTTACTGATCTACGTTCACCTGGTTTTCTTTACCCCGGCCTCTGTTTTGCTTGGTTTGCTGGAGTGCGCAATGCTAGGCGGACTAACCGCAGGTATTGGCTTTAATGTGGTGCATGATGGCTCGCATGGCAGCTTTAGTAAGAAAAAGAAGCTGAACGAGATGGCAGGCCTCTGCCTGAACGTGCTGGGCGCGAATGAGTTTATGTGGAATACCAAGCACAATGTGATTCATCATGCCTATACAAACATCGACGGCATAGATGATGATCTGGACGCTGGGCCGTTCTTAAGACTTTGCGAAACACAAAAACTGCGAAAGATACATCGTTTTCAGCATTTTTATTTCTGGGCGGCTTACTCCCTGCTTTTCTTCTTCTGGGTTTTCTTTTCTGATTACCAAAAATACTTTACCCAAAAAGTAGGAGCCATGCCGCTGAAAAAGATGAAGACCAAAGACCATGTTAGTTTTTGGGGATTTAAGGTTGCCCACGTGCTGTTTTTCGCGGTGCTGCCTATCTACACCGTCGGCTTTCTGCCTTGGCTGCTAGGCTTCGCTATTTATGGCATTGTGGTTGGCTTTGTCATGAGCATCGTTTTCCAGTTGGCACATACTGTTCGTGAAACGCATTTTCCGGTTGCTGAAATAGCTACCAACAAAATGGAGGATGAGTGGGCAATCCATCAGTTACGTACAACTGCCAATTTCGCCACCAATAACAAACTGGTAACGTGGTTTGCCGGCGGACTCAATTTTCAGGTGGAGCATCACCTTTTCCCCAAGATATCTCATATTCATTACCCGGCCCTGAGTAAGATTGTAGCGCAGGCCTGTGCAGATTTTAACATCCCATACCATAACATTCCAGGTATGCGCCTGGCCGTTATTTCGCACGTATCGCATTTAAAGCAGCTTTCCAGGGCATGAGGCCTTTGCAAGTATAAAACCACAAAGCCACTCCCATACGAGTGGCTTTGTGGTTTTATACTTTAATCGCCGGGCTAGCTTTTTGTGATGGCCAACCCGCTGCCGAGCAATATAGCATCTTCAATCACGCCGCTGAACGCATCCGGAAAATTGGTATGCTCCCGGACGAATTTTCGGAGGTAAAAGCTAGCATACGTTCCCGCTACTGCAGCCACGGCACCTAACGATGCGCCGATAATAGCTCTACCTTTATTGGCCTTATACAGGGTGGCACCCACCAGGGCGCCTGAAGCCGCCCGTCCCAGTAAAGCAGGGGAGCTTATTCTATCCGGAATACCCGGAAGCTTGTCGCCCAGCATTTCAGAGGCGGCGATCACCTGGAGCCCGGTAGCTACTACCCCTGCTTGCATGTAATGCAACGGGCTTTCAGACAACCTCGCCGTCGGGAGCCTGCTTAACTCATTGCTCAGTAGGGCAGGAGCCGATATGGCCCGCATTCCTGCAATGGCCCCTAATCCTATGGTCTTCCAAATGTAACTGTCTTTATCGTATAGCATCGTCTTTCCTTTATTAGCTGTATACGGTAAAAACGATTCGTGTTTAAGGACTTTCTAAAGTCGACTTAACAAGCGCCTTTGCAAAAAGCAGCCTCATAACATAAAAAAGGAGCTGAATACTATTCAGCTCCTTTTCGCATTTATACTTTTATATTTTAATAAAGATCAGCTAGCCGGATCCATGGTTTGCTTGCTAATGAAATTCACAAAGTCATCTACCGTGTAAACCGGCACATCATCCGGTATGTAGATGCTGTAGGTTTTTTCCACCTCCAGAATGATATCCACCACATCCAAAATGTCGAAGTTCAGCGCTGTCAGGTCATTGACCTCATGCAGCTTTTCAGGTTTTATTCTTTTAAGCGAACTGATAATGTGGATGACCTCCTCTCGAATGGACTGCGTAGAAAATTTAAATGTGCTCATAATGCCAATTTTAACCAAATTTTATTACGTGTGCAGAGACAGGTTTTAAATACGTTAAGGTATCTCTAGCTGCGTTTATTAACCGGAGTAGCAGTGAGGCTTGCTCGCCACACTACTACTCCGATAAATTTAATGCACCAGTTCGTGCGCCATCTTCTTCTCTTCCAACTCCTTTGTCTCGTGCTCCAGCTCTTCCAGCGACTTATCCTCCAGCTCGATATGCGTCTTTTTGTCTAAGCCGAACTTGGCCAGTACACGGTCGAAGCCGTAGTAGATGATTGGCACCACAATGAGTGTCAGGAACATGGAGGAGCTCAGGCCTCCGATCAAAGCCCAGGCAAGGCCGTTTTTTGTGGCGGCCACAGAGCCTCCTGCCAGTGCAATCGGCAACATACCGATCACCATCGCCAGCGTCGTCATCAGGATCGGACGGAAACGGATTCGCACCGCCTCAATCAACGCCTCCTTCACGAATACGCCTTCATCTTTCAGCTTGTTGGTAAAGTCCACTACCATAATGGCGTTCTTGGCTACCAGTCCGATCATCATGATAATACCCAAAATAGAGAAAATGCTCAGCGACTGCGCGGCCAGTGCCAGGGCAAGCAGGGCACCGATAATAGCCAGCGGAATAGAGAACAGCACCACCAGCGGGTACACGTACGAGTCGTACAGCGCCACCATGATCAGGTACACGAAAATGATGGAGGCCATCAAGGCAATACCCAGTGTGCCAAAACCTTCGCTCTGGTTCTTCTGGTTACCGCCAACCTCAATGCTGACGCCGTCAGGCATTTTCACTTCGGCAATCTTGGTCATGATATCGGCACCCACCGAACCAGACGGACGCCCGATCACCTGCGAGTTCACGTTTACCGAAGTCACCCGGTTGTAACGCTCCAGCTGCGATGGGCCTGTGGACTGCCTGATATCGGCGAACTGGGCCAGGCGAACCACCTGGCCTTTACTGTTCACAAAAGACAGGTTACCTATGTCGGTTACGCTGCGTCGGTCAAACTGATCCAGGCGGATGTTGATGTCGTAGTCTTCGGTGCCGGAGCGGAAGGTTACGTCTGAGTTGCCGCTGAAAGCCAGCTGCATGCTTGCGCCCACATTCTCCAATGACAGGCCAACGTTGGCCATCTTGTCGCGGTCCACTACCACCTCAATCTCCGGGTTTCCGCCCTCCACCGACATCTCCACGTCGGCTGTGCCTTGCACGCCCTCGGTGATGTGCATCACTTGCTGCGCGAATGTCATCACCGAGTCTAGGTTTGAGCCGGATATGATGAGCTGGATCGGCGCCTGGGAGGTTCCTACCAGGCCTACCGGAACCGGTGTCAGTTGCACGTTCGGTAACTTGCTTTCGATGTCGGCCTTGGCCTGGCGGCTAAACTGCTCAGTACTGAAGTCACGCTCTTTCACATCAACCAACGAAACCGAAACGTCTGCTTTGTAAGCGGTGTTCTGGCCAGCCTGTGCCGATGAGGTAGTACCTACTGTAGTGAACACCTTCTCTACTTCCGGGATAGCCTGCAGGTATTGCTCCACTTGCTTGGTGGCAAAGTTGGTTTGCTCTACCGTCGCGTTCTTGGGTAGCTCCAGCTGCAAGCTTACTTCGCCACGGTCGCCGGCAGGAATAAACTCCGATCCGATAAAGCCAAAAGGAACCAGCATAAACGAACCGACAAGCATTAACAGGGTAAGGGCCAGCGTGATAAACTTATGATTAAACGCCCAGTTCAGTGCGGCGGTAAAGCAATCAATGATGCTGTCCAGCAAGCGCTCGAAGGCAAGTATAAACCGTCCGAATATATTCTGGTCAGATATATGCTCTAACCTGGAGAAACGGCTGGCCAGCAGCGGAATCAGGGTAAAGGCCACGAACAGCGAGATCATGGTTGCCACCGCCACCACCACCGCAAACTGACGCAGAATATCAGACACCAGACCGGAGGAAAGGGCAATCGGGATGAACACCACCACAATCACCAGGGTAATGGACGTAACCGTCGCCATGATCTCGCGGATACCGTCGTAGGCAGCCTGCGCCGGTTTTTTACCCATCTCCATGTGGCGGTGAATGTTCTCGATCACCACAATGGCATCGTCCACGAGTATACCCACCACCAGCGAAAGCGCCAGCAGCGACATCAGGTTAAGCGAGTAGCCCAGCAGGTACATGCCGATGAAAGTTGCCACCAGCGATGCCGGTATAGAGATCATCACGATAATAGCGTTGCGCAGTGAGTGCAAAAACAGCAGCATCACGACAGCCACCAG
This sequence comes from Pontibacter sp. GD13, assembly GCF_058216355.1. Classification (NCBI taxonomy): domain Bacteria; kingdom Pseudomonadati; phylum Bacteroidota; class Cytophagia; order Cytophagales; family Hymenobacteraceae; genus Pontibacter; species Pontibacter sp. GD13. Next base: position 211,446 of record NZ_JBYZMQ010000001.1, on the reverse strand, counting down.
TATAACCGCAATCAGCAGGTCGTGCATCACCGAGTCGGCTGCCTCCAGCGTAAAATCTGAGGAGTCGTTGGCGATGTTGAAGTTCAGGCCCTGGGCTGCGTATGTTTGCTCCAGTTTGGCAAGCGCCTCTTTTGTCTGGCGGCTCACTTCCACGGCGTTGGCATCCGACTGCTTCTGGATGGTGATACCCACAGATGCTTTGCCGTTATTACGGGTCAGTACCTCCACGTCTTTCTGCGTGTCCTGCACCTCGGCCACGTCGGCAAGGCGCACAATGCCGTTCTGGTCTTCGCGGATGATCAGGTTGCTCAGCTGGTCCAGCGACTGGAACTTGCCGGCCAAACGGATCTGTGTCTGTCCGCTTTCCTGCTTGATCTTACCCGTCGGGAAGTCGAGGTTAGAGTTGCGGATCTTCTGCTGCACCTGCAGGATAGACAGGTTGTAGGCCTCGAGTTTATCCGCATCGATGTTTACTTTGATCTCACGCTCCTGACCGCCCAGAATCTTAATGGCAGCCATACCGGGCACCCGCGACAGCTCCGGCTTGATCTTTTTGTCGATCAGGTCATAGAACTCGGTGGCCGGCAGGTTTGATGTGGCTCCCATCTTGATGATCGGCAGGTCGTCGAAATCGAACTTGTTCAGCGTTGGGGCATCGGCGTTATCCGGCAGTTTGGCCAGAATGGTGTTGATCTTTCGCTGTGCGTCCTGCAAGCTCAGGTCTACGTCGGTGCCCTGTTTCAGCTGGATGGTGATGATCGAAAAGCTCTCCAGGGAGGTGCTTTTCATCTCTTTCACGTTCTCCAGCGACGAAAGCGCGTCTTCAATCTCTTTGGTGACCGAGTTCTCTACTTCGTTCGGCGAAGCACCCGGGTAAATGGTGCTGATGGTCAGCACCGGTGGGCTGAACTTGGGTAACAGCTCGTAGTTAAGCGATTGGTAACTGACCACCCCGAGCAGCGTGAGGACGGTAAACACCACCACCACCAGGGTTGATCGCTGTATCGATAATTTTGTTATGTTCATTTTATATTTTCTCTTTAAAAGAAGTTATTGCTTTTACCAGCCTTAAACATGCCGCCAGTTTGAGCGTAGCGGTAACTGGCGGTTGCTACTAGCCGCCAGTTTGTAACTGGCATAATGCGAACTATAGTTTAGCCAGTTACAAACTGGCGCTATGCTCAGCCACAAGTTGCGCTGACGCTGAACTTGCGGCATAGGGGGAACCGAGGAATGATCAGTGCGTTGAAAGGCAACTACAGCACCATCACTTTCGTACCTTCGCGCAGGTTAATCTGGCCTGTCTGCACTACTTTCTCGCCGGGCTGCACACCTTCGAGTACCTCTACTTTGTCTTGTGTTACTTTGCCTACTTTTACCTGGCGCATAGAAGCTACACCGTCTTTCACCACATACACGCTCGGGTTCTGGATGCTGCCTACAATGGCCTCACGCGGCAACAGCTGCGCGTCGCGCTGGGCGGCAACATCGAAGAAAGCGGTGCCGTACATGCCTGCTCTCAGGTTGTTGGCAGCAGAGTTTTTCACTTCCACCTCCACATCAAACTTCAGCGTAGGGTCGGCTTGTGCCCCGATAGCGGTTACCACGCCTTCGTATTCCTGGCCAGAGCCGGCATCGGCCTTCACCGTCACTTGATCTCCTTTGTTGATCAGCAGCACTTCGCTTTCGTTCACCTTCGCCTCCAGCTTCAGCTTGTCCACATTCACGATGTCGTAGAGCTTGGTGCCGGAGTTCAGGAAAGAACCGACTTCTATATAGGTCTCGTTGATCTCGCCGCTGATAGGGGCCGTGATGCGTGTTTTAGCCAAACGCTGGCGGGCAGCCACTAGCTGCCCCTGTGTAGATTTGGCAGCCAGGCGGGCATCTTCCAGTTGCCTTTGCGTGATGGCGTCGCCGGCAGCCAGGTTCTCGAAACGCTCCAGGTCTCGTTTGGCTTTCTCAGCGTTTGTCTGGGCCGTAGCCAGGTTGGCCGCCATGGTGGTGCTTTCCACCACCGCCAGCAGTTCGCCGGCTTTTACCTTGTCGCCCTTGCGCTTCAGCACGCGCTTCACCTGGCCCTGCGTCTCCGACATCAAGGTCAGGCGCTGGACTGGGGCGAAGTTCCCCTGCGCGGTAAAGGACTTGTCCAGCTTTGCCGTTTCAACCGATGCTAATGTTACCGGAATGGCGTCGCTCTTGATCTCTGCCACTGCTGCCTTTGTCGCCATCTGCTCTTTGTTGCGCATCAGCTTAAAACCGATAGCGCCTAAAATTGCGATAACAACTACGATATAAATTACCTTCTTCATGTTCGTGTATGTCTTATTTGGTAAGTGATTCTAATTCTCCTTTGGCCTTCAGGTAGTTCAGCTGGGCCATCTGGTATTTCAGCTTCTCGTTGTTCAGGTTAGTCTTAGCCTCGCGGAGCGTCACCTCCGAGTCAAGCAGGTCTGTTAGTGGCGAAATGCCCTCCTTGTAAAGTTTGTTTGTGGTGTCGTAGACCTCCTGTGCCAGGCTCACGTTTTTTTCTTGTGCTGAAATGGCACGTTGGCTGTTCTGTAACTGGCTGATGGCATTGATCAGCTCTACCTGCACACTTTTATCGAACTTCTGGATGTCCGTTTCTATTTTTCTGGCTTCGAGTTCCCGTTGCTTTACCTGCGCGCTTTTCTTAAACCCGTCGAAAATGGGCACATTCAGTTGCAAGCCCACTACGGTTGTTTTAAACCAGGGCGTATCTGAGTTAAAAAGCTGCCCCTCGTTGCGCTGTGTTTGGTAGGCATAGCGGCCATAGGCCGACAGGGTAGGGTAGTAGCCGGAGCGGATACCCTGAATCTCAAGGTCTTTCAGTTCTTTCTGCTTGTTTAGCAGCTGGTATTGCGTGCGCAAGGCAGAAGCGTTCTCCTGGTGTGCTGTGGCAAACTGTGCTTCCATTGTTATTTCCGATTCGTGTAGCGCAATTTGCTCTTCCAGAGGCATGCCCATAAAGAACTTGAGCATGTTCAGTTGCTGCTCGTACCCTGTCTGCAGGTTTTGTTTGGTGTTTTCGAGGTTGGTGCGGTTTACCTGTATACGCGTCACATCCACTTTCTTCACCAAGTCGTTCTTATACTGCAGCGTCAGGATCTTTTCGAGCTGGGCCAGCTTTCCGAGGTTTGCGTCGATGTTCTTGAACTGCTCTTTGGTTTGCTGCACCTGGAAAAAAGCTGTCCCTACGCTGTAGATCACTTCCTGCGTCGTCATTTCTTTGCGCAAACGATACAGGTCCTCGGCGCTTTTGGCAGCCTTTAGCCCCACAAAGTACGATTGGCTGAAAAGCAGCTGTTGAAGCGTGATGCCTCCCTGCACATTATAATCCTTACCGAATTTCACCGGCACATCAGTACCAGGTTTGCCTATAATGGCACCCGGCAGGATTTGGGTCGGCAGGTTGGGGTAATAATCAAAACTACCGGTAGCGTTTACCTGTGGCAGTCCGGCACTTTTTGCTTCGTTTATCTGGAACCGGGAACCCATTTCATCGAACGAAGCTTTTTGGATATCCTCGTTATGCTCCAGGGCATAGTTTATACTTTCCTGCAGCGTCAACTCCTTCAGGCCGGCTACACCTTGCTCCTGTGCGAAGGCTGGCTGTAGGAAAACAGCCAGTAAACCTATGAGAATGCGTTTTTTGATCACGTTGTTTTGTTTATAATAATTTAATTAAAACTATTTAGTTCTGAATAAGATGAACTTATGGGCCAAAAAAAATCACGCCCTGCTTTTCTCCCACTTCTCTAGCAGTACCGGGAGTTCCTGCTGCATATACTCCAGAAAATCCACAAACTCGGAAAGGCAACTGTTAAACTCCGAGGCATTATCCGACCTGGTTTCGAGTACTTCAACCAAAAGCGACTTAAAGTTGATGATGTTGTTGAAACGCTTTGTCAGAGAGTCGCGCCAGTTAGAGGTCTTCAGCTTAAAGTAGCGCTTCCTATCGCCCGGAAAAGTGATATATTCCACAGGGCCGGTTTCAATCAGCAGATTAAGGGCGGTGCTGGTGGCACTCTTGCTGATCTTCAATGTCTCACGGATTTCGTCAAATGTAAGCTCCGGCCTGTCTGAGACAAACATCAGCCCCATGATACGCCCCGCCGCTGGCTGCATGCCGATCTTTTCATGGAATATGCCGATCTTCTCGATCAATGACTTTTTCTGGTCCGTTAAATTCATGGTGCAAATTTATTGTTCTATCTGAGAACAGCACAAAGGTAAGCTTAGTTCTTTTAGTTCGCAAACAAAAGAACTGAATTATTGGTTGTTCACAATCATGTCAAAGCGCTATGCAACTGTTAAAGGGTAGTCCTGAAGTATAAATTATTTAGGGAGTTAGAAGAGAATCAGACACGGTAACTGCAGAAACCAGGCAACACTTGGTTAAGCTTTAGTCGGTTGTCTGGGGCGTGTCGCTTAAGGCAGGGAGAGTATAATACTGACGGCTGGGTAAAAGCCATGCTTTGGCCTCTTCAGTGGTATCAAAGAACTCGATGCCCACAATTTTCCCAAATATCCTGTAGGCTTTCTCCCGCAGCATATTTCCCACCGACTTGGTTTCCTCGTGGTCAGCACGCACAATGGCAATGTACTTCAGATTGCTCTGCGCCAGAACAAGCGCCAGGGTTTCTGTAGTCCACTTTTGGTCTGCAGCGTTTAAAGAACTTAAACTAAGGCTTTCATGGAGCCATAAGCGGATTGTGGCTTTATGCACTACCTCAGCAAGGTGTTGCACACCCGAACGGTATTGTTCGCTGGTATAAGGCGCTTTCCATTTGCTATAAAGCAACATGTGCTCCGGGTCCACCCCATAGGTTATTAAATCCGATGCCTGTTCCATATCTAAAATCCTCCAACAGCCATTAAGTAATTAAGTTTAAGGGATATTTACAAATTTTGCACCAACTTTAGGGAGGAAGTAATATTAACAAATTTATATTTACAGGAATTTTTTAGAGCAGTTCTGAACGGTATTGGAGCTTAACCGAACCCTTTGCACATGGCTGTTTTCCGAACTATCAAAACCATCGGTACAGAGAAGTTTTTTTCAAGCATGGCACGTTCTCAAAATTAGAAAACCTGTTTAATTTTTTCCTTTTTATGGACAATAAAAAAAGGTTAAAACCGCTTACCACCTTATACAAAAAGTAAAAGCACACTGCTTTTAGCAAGTATGCTTTTACCTCTCGTCCATGAATATTTATGAACTATTCTCCGTCCTGCAACCATTTTTTGGCGGCCATGGTTCCGAGTAGCACCCCACCCAGGCCAAGTAGGCCGGTCATGATCTTGTTCTTGTTTTTACTTACCCAGAACTCAGGGCTAAAATTGGTGGCCTGGTCGCCGAAAGTACCATGTGCCCCGTGGTCCCCCGGAATCGGCTCCCACAGGTTGTTCTGGCGGTTAGGATCTTCCGGTTGATCTGTTTGCTGCCCTTCAAAACCTGTTTTCGCCAGAATATAGTCACCCAGCTCCGGGGCGATCTTGTCTCCTACAATGGCCTGCACAGTTGGGTAGCCGACATATATCTCGCGCCTGTCATTCTCAGCGGCGAAAAGAATGGCCCTGGCCGCCACCTCGGGCTGGAATATTTTGCCCATGGGCTTGGGTTTGTTGGGTAGGCGCGATTTTACAAAACTGAACTGGGTCGTGTTCATAGCGGGCAGTTGCACCATGGTTACTTTCACCTTGCTTTTATCATGCAGCAACTCAGAGCGCAAGGAGTCAAAAAAGCCCTGTATCGCGTGCTTGGAGCCGCAGTAAGCCGACTGCAGCGGGATTCCCCGGTAAGCCAGGGCCGAGCCTACAAGTACAATGGAACCCCGGTTGCGAGGCAACATGCGCTTGAGGGCCGATAGAGTGCCATATACCTGCCCCAGGTAGGTTACCTCGGTTACGCGCTTGTACTCATCGGGCTGCATTTCCTTCACCGGGCTGAACACGCTGTTCATGGCGTTGTTCACCCAAACGTCTATCTCCCCTAACTCTTCCTCTATTTTAGTGGCTGCTTTGTCCACGGCATCCGCATCGGCAACATCCACCTGCACATACACAGCCTTGCGTCCCATTTGCAATACCTCGTGTTTTGCCCCTTCCAGGCCGTCAAGTCCGCGAGCCAGTAAGCCCACGTCATACCCGTTTTTTGCAAATTCACGGGCGCAGGAGCGGCCTAATCCTGCCGATGCACCTGTAATCACGACCACACCTTTTCGTTCGTTGTTGTTTGTTTCCATTGTTTTAAGCTAAGTTCTTGATTGATATTTATTTGGTTAGTGGTACGCCGTGGCAGTACTGTAAGTTATTTCACCGCAGGAGTGGCAGATAAGTAACCGGCGGCCGCCTGATCAAACTGATAGGCTACATGTAAGCGCATCATCGCCTGGCTGAACCAACAAGTATGGTTTCTCCGATCAGGAAATTGCAGCTATACAGTGCGCAGGAGTTAGAGGGATTAGGGGAGAATGCAGGCAGTACAAAGTGTGGACTTTACCACACACAAAAGGCTCTGGTAGTGAAGCGTCAGGGGAATGTCTCAACGAGCAAGCTGCTGGGTTAAAACAAGGGTGTGAGAGTTAAAAATGTACTGTGATGGATACCTGTATGCAGCTAAGTGTAAAGTAAGCTATTGCAATCACGCTTGCGAACTTATTCTTCCGTTTCTTGCAGGTGCACCAGGTAGGAGGTCAGCTTATCCCATTGCAGCTCTTGTATGCCCGCCCAGCCGCCTTCTGCCATAAGGGTGTTTAGCAGCGAGCGTTCGCCAGCTTCCTCGCCCTGGTTGTTAATGCCTTCGTTCTTACCTATTTCATAGCCGATCAATGTATTCCCTCTCCGTTCAACCCGGAAAGTGCTGCTGGCTTCCTTTATAAAGAAATGTTCGGTTTTTGCATCTCCTGCGCCTGTTTCCTGGGGTTGCTCGCAAGGGTGTACGATGAATTCAGCAAGATTTTCCTGCACAAGCATATCTGTTATTCGTACCCAGTTGTCCAGGGTTGTGCCAGGCAATACTATTTTGATATGGTACCCCTTTTTAGGTTTTTTGGTTGTAGTAGGCTGCCCCTGCTGGTCAAAGAGTTGAAAGGTGGAGTTTATCCCCTCTAAGTTTGACCAGGAGTTGATGTCAAATAATTTTTCGACAGAGCGCTTAAATTCCCTTTGGGCTGTTGCATCGCTTTCAAAAGTATGCTTGTTCGTGTAAACTTTATCCTTGGTGGCTTCCCCTTGTAACACCTTCACTTCTTTCTTTACCTTATCTTTTACCTTCGAGAAAATATCCTTTAACGACATCGTTTTGACCCCTCCTTAAATTTAAATAGTTGATCCTGCCCTGAAAAGATACGCGAAGGCCTTGGCGATGTTAGTGGCAAAGCTGAAATAATTGTTGCAGTACAACAGAACCATATTATCCCTTAACAGCTGAAATCGTATAGGGTACCATGTAACTATAACCCTATCGGATAAAATGGAAAAAGACGGGAAAATTACATCTGGGGAGAACGGACAGAAGCAGGGAGGCATGGGGATGCGCGGCGTAACAAGGCCAATGGCAGAAAAGCAGATGCGGCAACAGCACAAAAAAATGCAGAGCGATGAGGAGTCGCAAAAGCACGAGCACATGGATCCGGAGATGCGAAAAAAAATGCTGCACATGCACCACATGCAAACGCTATGGGTTTACTGGCTCATCATCCTGCTGGGTGCCTGGGTAATGCTTTCGCCGCTCACCTTCGATTATGGCCTGGGTACCGTACTGCCTTCGGGCGGGCGCGAAGTATGGCTTTCGCTGCAGCAACGCATTGCATTAATGAAGTGGAGCGACATCATCAGTGGCGCTTTGTTGATTTTCTTTGGTTGGCGCGGCCTTACCCCAAATCGGCCCATCAGCCTCTGGATCTGCTGTTTTGTGGGTATTTGGCTTACCATGGCGCCCTTACTGTTCTGGTCGCCCACGGCGGTGGCCTATCTCAACGATACCCTGGTAGGGGCGCTGCTCATTGCCTTAACCATCCTCATTCCGGGCATGCCTAATATGATCATGTATATGAAAATGGGCCCCAAAATTCCGCCTGGGTGGACGTACAACCCCTCCAGTTGGCCGCAGCGCTGGATCATGATGGTGCTTGGCTTCTTGGGCTGGGTGGTGTCGCGCTACCTGGCAGCCTTTCAACTGGGTTACATCGATGCGGTGTGGGACCCGTTCTTCGGCGCACAGTCGGAGCAGGTACTAAACTCCAGCATGTCGCATTCCTTACCGATATCCGATGCCGGCTTGGGTGCCATTGCCTATACTTTTGAGTTCCTGATGGGTTGGATGGGCAGCCCGGCGCGGTGGCGCACCATGCCCTGGATGGTGGCTATTTTCGGTGTTCTGGTTATCCCGCTCGGGTTGGTGCATATTTTCCTGGTGATCTCGCAACCGATCCTGGTGGGCGCCTGGTGCACATTCTGCCTGATGGCCGCTGCCATTATGTTGCCGATGCTCCCGCTGGAAGTGGACGAGGTGATCGCCATGATCCAGTTCATGAAAAAGAAAATGCAACAAGGCGAGGGCTTCTGGAAGCTTTTCTGGAAAGGCGGCACGATAGAGGGAGGCGAGAAGGAAGAATATGCCACTGACCTGATTAACCTGCCCGAACAGCCGGTCAAAGTCTTTGCGGCCTCTATCTGGGGCATGAGCTTCCCCTGGACGTTAACTGTGTCCATGCTCTTAGGAATAGCCCTGGTTTTTGCTCCTGGTGTATTCGGTGTAGGCATACAGGCTACCGTGGCAGATATTTTCCACCTGTGCGGTTCGCTAATGGTGGTGGTATCGGTTATTTGCATGGGTGAGCCGATGCGTATCGGGCGTTATTTGAATGTTCTGCTTGGCCTTGCAGTAATCATTGCCCCCTGGTTGCTCGAAAACGTCCCGACAGGGCTTAGCCTTACAGGTGTGGCATTGGGTTTGGCTGTGGCAGCATTGGCAATTCCGCTTGGTCCTAAAACACAGGACTATGGTGCCTGGGACGAATACATCAAGTAATGGGTAAAGGGACAACTAACTTATTTACCGACAGCCAGATAAAGCAGCAGGTGCATGACATCCTGTATGCGAACATGATTGAAGGCCGGAATGGGGGCTATCAGTTCCATTATACCAAACCCTCACCGGGTACTTACCCTTTTCAGTATTTCTGGGATACCTGTTTCCATGTGTTCACTTTAACCTCGCTGGGAGATTATGCTATGGCCAGGAAGCACATAAACAGCTTGTTTCTGCTGCAGCAGCCAAATGGGTTTGTGGGACACATTTTGTACTGGAAACACACATTTCCGGCCCGTGTCACGGATATATTTCAGTTGTCTCCAGAATCCCTTTTCCGGCTCACTAAACCGCACATGTCCGCACTGATACAGCCTCCCCTGGTAGCAGAGGCCGTGTTACGCATTTACCATTGCACCAAAGATTTGTACTTTGTAAAGGAAATGCTGCCTAAGCTAAAAGCTTACTATAACTGGCTGGCGCAGCACCGGGACTTTGAAGGGGAAGGAATACTTTCGATCATATCTCCTTATGAGTCGGGTATGGATTGGAAGGCTAGTTACGATAAAGTACTTGGGTTTAAGGGTGACAAGGCAGACTGGAGGCTTTTCGTGCGGGTGCTATGGCTGGAAATGGGGAACTTCAGAAGGAACTACAACTTAGGTAAAGTTTACGAGGCAGATAATTTTATTGTAAAAGATGCCGGGTTTAACACGATCTACGCGCAGAACCTGCATGCCCTGGCCACCCTGTGCCAGCTTACTGCAGATCCTGACCAAAGGGTGTACTCGGAGCGGGCACAACGGTGCTGCCAGAGTATGCTAAAGTATATGTATGATCCGGAGCAGGAAGCTTTTTTTGATTTGGCAGGGAAAGACATGCGGCAACTAAAAACCAAAACTGCCACAATTTTCTTTCCGGCCATGCTACCCGATATGCCAGCAGAAGTTAGCAGGCGCGTGCTAAAGCGACACTTGTCGCGGTCAAATGGGTTTCACGTTCCATACCCTGTTCCTTCGCTGGCAACAGACGAACCCGCCTTTGACCCGGGCCAATCGGTATACATTTGGCGTGGGCCTACCTGGATTGTGTTTAATTGGTTTCTGCATCGCTACCTGGTCAAGAAAGGGTAATTTAGAGTAGCTGATGAATTACTGGAATCTATGAGAAGGTTGGTGTCTAAAAGCGGATTTCGGGAATATTATAACCCCTTCACAGGAGAAGGATTAGGGGCAAACAGTTTCACATGGTCAGGCTTGATACTGGACATGATCCATAACGGCAAACAGGGTAAAGAAAATCAAAGGTTCTAACTCATAAAGAGTTATAGAAATAATTCCTAAGGCTTATAGGTTTATAGCATAGCAACTATTGATAAAACCCAATAAAACCTTACGCGTTATAAGAGAGGCTTTTTACTTACAAAAATAAAATAGGTTATCTATGGAAAACGACGCTGGAGAATTTATCATGGGTTTTGGAATAATAGGTTTGATATTAGGACTCATACTTTTAGTCATATACCTCTGGAGTATTGTTTGGGCTTACCGCGATGCTGAGAGCAGGGGCAAGCCAGGATGGCTGGTAGCGATTGTGGTGGCTTTTCTGGCCTGGCCCTTAGGACTTTTGGTTTGGCTACTGGTGCGCCCCGATAATAAGACCACTTATAACTCCTAAGCAATAGCAGGCATAAAAAACAGAATGTAACCTTTACCCATCGGTTGCTACTTTCTGTTGATCAGGTATGCTCCTGCAATCAGTGCAAATGCACCGGCAAGCCGTGTAAGTGTAACCGGGCTCTGTTTGATACCGAGCAAGCCAAAATGATCGTATACCAGCGCCAGCGTCAATTGGCCCGCCACCACCAGGGCAAGCAGGTTGGCCACACTCATGCGCTGCACCGTAAAAATGACACTCGTAATAAAAAAAGCCCCTAAAAACCCACCTATGTATTTGTACCAAGCCACGCCTGCTAACTGACTGAATGCAGGGACCTGCTGTTTGGTGGCAAGTATCAGCGCAGCCAGTACCAGCGTGCCTACGCCAAAGGATATAAAGGCCGCCACCAACGGACTGCCCACCGAGGCCCGCAACTGGTTGTTAATGGCCGTCTGGGTTGCCACCGCAAAACCGGCAAGAAAAGGTAAAAGTATGATCCAGTTAGAGGAAGCCATGGCGCATTAAAAGAATTCTTCAAGTATAAAGGTAGTATTCCTGACACAGATTTTGTTCCTGACTACTTCAGAATTTTACAGCCCGGGGCGAGGAAATAAAAAAGCGAACCTCCCGGGAGGCTCGCTTTTTTATGTGTAACAAGCAGCTGACTAATTTTTGAAGACTTCCTCCGTGCTACCACAGGTCATCATGGCCTTACCGAAGTATGGGTTCTGAATCTTGTCGTTTGCGCTTAACCAATATCCCCCTTTGCCATTCATGGCCATTGGGCAATGCTGGTAATACAAAGTGTCATCTGCTGCTCCAAAGGCCTTGGCCATTGAGAACACAGATTCCGACAACAACTCCAGGTTCTCGCGCTGCGCGGCTACATCGCCTGCTGCTGCAATCTTCTGGGCACTGCTTACCACTTCCGCCGTCTTTTCCTCGGCAAACGCTTGCTCGTCGGTGGTCAGGGTGGCAAGAGGCATTGCTTTGGCCACGGTCAGCACTTCGTTGGCTGCCGCTTTGGCAGCAACCGCGTCGGAGGCTACCAAGGCATCCTTCAGCTTCATGTACTGACTTACCAGTTGCTTGGTTTGTGTTTGCATCGGCTCCGACACCGAAGCAAAGGTTGGGGTTTCTACTACTACCGTGCTAGGCATCTGTGCATGATCCATGTCACCATGCTCCATGTCGCCGTGGTTTTCGGTGGTAGCTTCTGTGTTTTCGGTGCTTGTCTCTGAGCAAGCTGTGAAGGCGAAGGCGGCTACTAGGGCCGCCGTAAAAAGGGTCTTTTTCATAATAGGACTTTTAGTTAATTGTTTTTTTTAATAAATGAATAAATAGATAACCGATAAAAATTTTGAAAAGCAGTTTTGGTATAAAGCACCCGGAGTCAATGAGCATGAAGTAAACAGGCACACAGACATTCAGAATACAGAATCAATGCCCATGCCCTGCCATAGGGTTAGCACCTTTCTTAAGCACGAACTCGCTGTAGAGCAGGTAGGCGCCGGTGGTCACTACTTTGTCGTTTTCCTGTATGCCCGAAAGGATGGCCACGTTTTCTGCACTCTCTTCACCCAGTGTAACCATGCGTGCCTGAAATGTGCTTTTCCCGGTCTGCACCCACACGTGGCTCCCTTTTTCATCACGGATTACGGCATCAGTAGGCAGTACCAGGCTGTTTCCATTTTTACCCGGTAGTGTTACGTTTACCTGCATACCCGGCAGATACTGGTCGTTGGGGTTGGGCAGCTCGGCCCGTAAGGTAGCTACCTGGGTGCCCTGGCGGTACTCCGGACTAATAAAGGTGACTTTGGCGGGCACCGGATCTCCGGCAAAGCCCTGCACAGAAACCAGCACCTGGTCACCGGCCTGCACATTGGCCAATTCCTGCGGATACAGTTCTGCTTCCACCCATATCTTGTTAAGCCTGCCAAGGCGGTAAAGCACCGCTCCCTCGGCTACATATTGGCCCTCAGCAGCGCCAACTTCGGTAACTACGCCGGCAGCAGGGGCCACAAAGGTGATGCGCGCATCCACCTGTTGCGAGCGTGCCAAACTTTTTACCTGCCCTTCCGTAAGGCCGAAAAGCAGTAGTTTTTGTTTGGCGGCCTTCAGAAAAGAGGCGAAACGGGGGTTTTCCTGGCCCAGTTCCTGGTTCTGCTTCAGGGCCAGCAGGTACTCGCGTTGCAGTGTCAGTAGCTCCTCAGAATACAGTTCATAAAGCGGCTGCCCTTTCTTCACTGTCTGGCCGGTTTCCTTGATGTAGAGTTTCTCTACCCGGCCCTGTGCGCGGCTGCTGATCACGTCGGTCTGGGTCTCGTCGAGCACAAGTTTGCCGGTGAGCAGCGCGTTGCTTTTCAATTCGCCAAACTTAATGCGCTGCGTACTGATGTTGCCCAGGGCGATCTGGCTCTCGCTCAGCATCAGCTCACCTTTTTCCTTCCCGCTTTGCGAAACAGGCACCAGGTCCATGCCGCAGATGGGGCAGGTGCCCGGCTCCTGCTGCACGATCTGGGGGTGCATTGGGCAGGTATAGGTTACACCGCCGGCGGCGTTCGCCTCACCGTGTTCGTGCGCCTGCTCACTTTGGCAGGCACTGAAGGCCACGAGCAGCAGCAGGAGACATATGTTCAGGTATCGTTTCATTTTTTATATTTTTAGCATTTGCACAACAGCATAGTTCACTATGCTGTTATGCAGCCATAATTTATTGATTATTCACTTTAACAAAACTTTCGCTATCCACCATAAACTGGGCATTGCTTGCGATGATGTCTGCTGGTTGCAGGCCGGAGGTGATCTGTGCCTGTCTGTTGGCGGTGGTTCCAACGGTAACAGCCACGGGTTTATAGGCACCGTTCATCATTTTGAAAACAACTGACCGTGTACCAAGGTCCAGCACAGCCTCGCGGGGAACCCATAGGGAAGGGGTCGTGGTAAAGGTTGCAGTACCTGTAACCAGTTGCCCAACCCGTGCCAGCTTCTGATCACCGGGCAGGTATACCCGTACTTTAGCAAAATTCTCTCCGGCTTCATAAAACGGCTGCACAAAGTCGACCTGCGCTTCCAGTTTTTCGCCGGGCAGCTGCGGAAAGGTGATTTGCACAGGAGCTCCTTTGGTAATGGCTGAAACCTCTCCGGCAGGCAGGTTAAATTCAGCCCAGAGTTGGCTTGGGTTTACCACGCGGAGAAGCGGCTGTCCGGTGCTCACGTACATGCCCTCTCGCAACTGCAACTCGCTGCCAGCCACAGGCACAGCTGTACTTGTGCCGGATGCACCCGCGCCACCCATTCCGGCACCCATTCCTCCTGCCCCGGCCGCAGCCGTAGGGGCAGCGCTTGGGGTGGCAGCCGGAGCTGTGGTGTTAAGGCCGATGACATACCCGTCGTAAGGGCTGTAGATACCAAAAGTATAGCTGGCCTCGCCAGAGCGGAGTAGGCGGCTGATCTGCGCGTCGGTTGCGCCTAGCAGGCGCAACTTCTGCCTGGAGGCCGCAATCAGTGCTTTATCCTCGGGTGCCGATTGTGTCAAATACAGCAGCTCTTTCTGTGCCGTGATCAATTCGGGACTGTACACCTCCATCAGCTTCTGTCCTTTGGTAACTGGCTGGTAGTTATATTTTACCAACAGCTGCTCGATGCGCCCACCCACACGGGCAGGTATGGAATAGATGCGACGCTCGTCGTAAGAAATGACCCCTTCCATCTTCACGGTGGCAGGTACAGTTTTCTGCTCTGTTTTTACCGTGCTGATGGTTGATACCACCGTTGCGTTTGTAGGTTTCAGTAAAAAGGCCAGGTCGTCGGTTATCTCGATGGCCTCCCCCTTAGCGTTCTGGGGCACCAGGTCCATTCCGCAGATGGGGCAGGTGCCCGGTTCATCCTGCACGATCTGGGGGTGCATCGGGCAGGTGTAAGCTGTTTCGTCGGCAGCCGCCACGCCATGCTCGTGCGCCTGCTCATTTTGGCAGGCACTGAAGGCCAGGAGCAGCAGCAGGAGGCATATGTTCAGGTATCGTTTCATTTTTTTTCTAATTATTGAATGTGTGGTTGAGCGAATGAGTAAGTGGAAGCAATATTCACGCATACATTCACTGAATCATTCATTTATTTCTCCAGCTCCCGCTCATACGTTACGGCCAGGCCGTAAAGCGCCTGCAGGTTGTTCAGGTACTCCATCTGGGCCATGTTCAGGGCCTCCCAGGCATCAATCACTTCTGGTAGCTCGGCGCTGTTCTGTTCATAGGCCAGCATGGTCACGTCGTAGTTCTTTTTCAGGGCCGGCAGGATCTTGGTGCGGTAGTTCTCTACCTGCTCCCGCTTTGCATTCAGCTCCAGGGCCATGTTGCGCACCATGCCCTGCGCCTCGTTCAGGATGTTCTCCCGCTCCCGCTGCATGGCCTCAATCTCAAGGTTCATGGCTTTGGTATTGGCTTTGTACATTTTGCTCGACCAGGGCGCAATCGGGATCGTGACCATGCCCATGGCAGTAAACTGGGTGGGCATCATGCTGTTGCGCGGGGCCATGTGGTCGAAGCGCAAGCGAAAGTCTGGTTTGCGCTCCAGCTTTTCCTGCACCACACCCAGGCGCATCGAGGCTATGGTCCGGTCCAGCTGGCGAATATCGCTTCGGGAATCGGTTAAGTACATGGTGTCGGTGGCCAATAGTACGGGTTCAGGAATGCTTACCAGTGTATCTATCTTGAATAGCTGCTCTTTGGGCAGGTTCATCAGGGTGTTGAGCACCACGTTCTGCTGCAATATCTCGTTGCGCGTCATCAGCTGCATGTTCTCTACCTCGTGCAGGCGTGCCTCTGCTTTGTAAATACTGCCCAGTTTGCCCTGGCTGTAGGGATAGCGGATGCGGGCCAGCTTCAACATATATTCCATGATGCGCTCGTTGTCCTGCAATACATCCAGCTTTTTCTCCAGCACCACCCAGTTAAAGTAAGCGGACTTGGCCTGCGCGCGGAGCTCATTGTACACCACCTCTCCCTTCGCCTGCTCAATGGCCGCGCGGGAGTCGAACACCGCCTTCTTTGCGCGCTGCTTGGCCGGGTTCGGAATAGCCTGTTCTGCCGAGATCATATAGGAACCCTCCCGCTCATCCCGCTCCACGCGCTGGCCTGGGTAGGGCAGCATAAACACGCCGGCACCCACCATGGGGGCCATCCAGCTGGTGGCACCTTCCGCATAGGCATCCTGCGCTTTGGCGCGCAGGCCGTACTGCAGCAGCATGGGGTTGTCGCTGCGGATGGTCTGCAGTACACTGTCCAGGCGCACGGGCTGTTGGGCTTGTGCCTGCAACGTAGCCATACTGATTAACAATATGAGCGAGGCAACTGTTTTAAACCCACCTCTACTCCCTCCTGGAAGGGGGCTGATTGCTCGAAAGAGGTAGTAGAATAAGTTTTTCTTAGTGCTTAACATCGTAAATTTCCAGTTTTCCGTATTTTTTTAACTCATACGCTTTCGTCATCTCAAACACCACTGGCGTTACCAGCAGGATATGGATGGACGAGGTAAACACCCCTCCGATCATAGGCAGCACGATAGGCAGCATCACATCTGTACCGATCCCGGATGCCCATAGCACCGGGATCAAGCCGAAAAGTGCTACCGAAACAGTCATGATCTTAGGGCGAAGGCGCTTTGCTGCACCCATGAACACATAATCGCTGATATCCTGCTTTGTGATGGTATCAGAGGAGTTGCCCTTCGTATCCACCAGCTGTTTCATGGCCTCGTTCAGGTACACCACCATCACCATGGCCGTCTCAATGGCCAGTCCGAAGAGGGCAATAAAGCCTACCGCCACCGCCACCGACAAATTTACGCCGTAGAAGTACACGATAAACACACCACCCACCAACGCGAACGGGATGGTGACCAGGTTCAGGAGCGCCTCCTTCATCGACTTAAAGCTGAAGTACAGGATCAGGAAGATAATGAGCAGCACCAGCGGGATGATGAACTGCAGCGTTTTCGTGGCCCGTACCTGGTTCTCCCACTGGCCGCTCCACTCCAGGTAATACCCCTCCGGAATCCCTTTCACCTCTGCATTGATCTTCGCCATGGCCTCCTGCACTGTGCCGCCCAGGTCTCGGTCGCGCACGTTAAAGAGCACGGCCCCGCGCAGCTGCGCATTCTCGGAGTTGATCATCGGCGGACCGTCGGTAAAGTGGATGTCTGCCACAGACGAAAGTGGTATGGTGCCTGCCGACAAGGTCTGGATCGGGATGCGCCTGATGCGCTCCACGCTGTTGCGGTACTCCTGGGCCAGGCGCACATTGATGGAAAAGCGCTCGCGCCCCTCGATGGTATTGCCAATGCTGGCCCCACCCACAGCAGACTCAATGGTCATGTTCACGTCGTCCACTGTCAGGCCATAGCGCCCGAGGGCTTCGCGGTTGATGTCGATCTCGAGGTATTTGCCCCCCGTGATCGGCTCGACATACAAGTCTTTCACTCCCGGAACGGCCTCCAGCTGCTGCTTTACGCGCTCCGAAACGGCATACACAGAATCCAGGTTTTGCCCGTATACCTTCACGCCCACGTCGGTCCGGATACCGGTGGAGAGCATGTTAATGCGATTGATGATGGGCTGCGTCCAGCCGTTTACCACGCCCGGTATCTGCAGCTTCGTGTCCAGTTCCCGGATGATGTCCTGCTTGGTGAGGCCATCGCGCCACTCCGAGCGTGGCTTCAGCATAATAATAGTCTCGATCATACTGATGGGGGAGTTGTCGGTGGCAGTGCTGGCGCGACCTGCCTTGCCAAGCACGCTTTCTACCTCGGGCACCGACTTGATGATCTTGTCCTGCACCTGCAGGATGCGCTTGGCCTCGGCGTTAGACACATCGGGCAGTGTGACCGGCATAAACAGGATGGATCCTTCGTCCAGGGGAGGCATAAACTCTGTGCCCAGGCTGAAGAGCATCGGGATGGCCACCAGCAGGGCCAGCACATTGAGGCCAATGGTGGTTTTGCGCCACTTCAGGCACCATTTCAGTACGGGGCCATATATCCGTTCCAGCCCCCGGTTAATGGGATTGGCGTTATCATCCCGGAACTTCCCTTTCAGAAAGAAGGAGATGAGCACCGGCGTCAGCGTAATGGCCACCACGGCATCCACGATCAGGATAAAGGTTTTGGTCCAGGCCAGCGGACTGAAAAGCTTTCCCTCCTGGCCCGTGAGCAGGAACACCGGCAGGAAAGAGGTGATCACGATGATGGTACTCCAGAACACGCTCGGGCCAACCTGCTTGCTAGCCTTTTCAATGATACGGAGCCTGGTTTCTTTATCTAATTTCATGTTGTTCAATTTTGAATGAACTTTGCTTCTTGTCCTCCCATTACCAGGAAGATGTGTACTTGTGTTATCAGCTCTGTGGAATCCTCGCACTGATCGAGCAGAAGAGCAGCTACGGGGTCACTTCTTCCTCAATCCTTTTCTTGCCTCTGGAAGCCTCCGCCAGGTGCCGGTAAGAGTTCTCCACCATCACAATGGCGTCGTCCACGATAACGCCCACCGACAGGGCAATACCTGTTAAGGACATGATGTTGGAGGAGATATCGAATGCGTTTAGCAGAATAAAGCCGATGGCCACGGATAAAGGCAGTTGAATGATGATGACCAGTGCACTGCGCCAGTGGAACAGAAAGAGAAACACCACAATGGAGGCCACGATCATTTCCTCTATAAGCGTGTGCTTTACTGAACTGATGCTTTCGTTGATCAACCCGCTGCGGTCATACACGATTTTGAAGTCCACACCCTGCGGTAAGCCTTTCGAAACCTCTGCCATTTTCGCCTTAACTCCCGAGATCACTTCTTCAGCGTTTTCGCCGTAGCGCATCACTACAATTCCACCTACAGCCTCGCCAGCGCCGTTAAGGTCGAATATGCCCAGTCGGCTCTCGCCCGTCATCTGCACGCTTGCCACGTCGCGCACCCGCACCGGAATAGTGTTGTTGGTGGTGATGGCAATATCCTCGATCTCACCAGCAGACTTCAGGTAACCCGTAGTCTTGATGATGTAGCCGATGTCGGAACGCTCGAACTTGCGGCCTCCGGCCTCATTGTTGTTGGCGCGCACGGCCTGTATCACCTGCGGCACAGTTAGGTTGTAGTAGGTAAGCTTGTTAGGGTCCACGGTAACCTGATACTGCTTCTGAAAGCCGCCAAAAGAGGCTACCTCGCTCACGCCGTCCACATTCTGGAGGGCGAACTTCACATACCAGTCCTGAATGGCACGCTGCTCGCCCAGGTCCATGCCGGGCGCATCCAGCGTGTACCACAGTACATGGCCCACGCCTGTCCCGTCGGGACCCAGGGTAGGGGTAACGCCCTGCGGCAGCATATTGCCCACCGAGTTAAGGCGTTCCAGCACCCGCGACCGGGCCCAGTAGATATCGGTGTCATCGTTAAAAATGAGGTAAATAAAGCTCATGCCGAACATTGAGGTGCCCCGTACATATTTCACTTCGGGTAAGCCCTGCAGGTTCGTTACAAGCGGGTAGGTTACCTGGTCCTCAATAATTTGCGGACTGCGGCCCATCCACTCAGTGAACACGATCACCTGGTTTTCGGATAGGTCTGGAATGGCGTCTACTTTGTTTGTTTGCACCGAGTACACACCCCAGCCAAAGAGCACGGCCGACACAAGCAGAACCAGCACACGGTTGCGCAGCGAAAAGGAAATTAACTTCTCAATCATGAAAAAATGTTCTAAACCTTGATATTACTAGGACTGGCCGCAGCGGAGGCGGCTAAAGGAAAGGGTGTTAGGGTATAAGCAAAGGCAAGGCTGAAGCTGGCGGCAAACTAACGCACAGCTGTTCAACGCGCCAAACCGGCACCCGAGGGTATTAGATTATAGAAGGAAAGCCTGGACCAGCACCGGAATATTTCGGGCCAGTGGGGGAGAGATGTAGCTTGTGAATGCTGGTGCTAAAGCCGATTCAGGGGCATAAAACTGGAGCACGACGGCCTTTACTACTGCGTACAGTTTAACTTGCTGCACAGGCGTTAGTACAGTAACGCTGTTAGCAGATGTATCGCTGAGTTTCTTTACATGTAGCTGATGGTCCTGGCAGCAATCGTTCGAATCGGCCTTTTTCTCTGTTGCTGCGTGACAGGCAGGAGGGGATACCTGTTGGTGGCCCATAGGGCATTCTGCCGCCGCTCCAAAAAAGGTGACATCGCGCAACTCCCCGCCGCACATGTGCATGCCCACAGCCATGCCCGTCGAGGAGACGAACACAAGTAGCGTTAAGGTTAGCATGACGATTCGGCGGTACAAAGGCATAGGTTGGTTTTATACTTGTAACAAAGATACTTCGTAACTAGCAGGTAAACTTACACAATTAACATAAAGTTTTATAAAATTGTTGCAGCCTTCCGAATTGGCTTTAAAGTTCTACCTGGTCTAACAGCTATGATACCGGTTAAATGTCAAAAACTGTGCCTTAAAGGCCCAAAGGGCTGGCAGGAAACGGCGACATTAGTATAATCGGTTCTCAACAAATCAAAGAATGATACCTGAGTGGCAACCCAGCTCCCAGCCCAACGAGATTAACCATTAGGCTAACTATCTCCATACCCTTGCTGGCTCGGATTTCTTAAGCACCCGCGATAAACACCGGTTCTGGCTTCGGTGCCTGCAGGTGCTCCAGTATCATAGAAAACACATTCACGGCCTGTACCTCATGCGGCAAGGCAGGCTTGTACTTTGTCAGGAGCAGCGGCCACTCGTTTTCATCTTCCGGGATACGGCCATGGGAGCCTTTGATCAGGGAGGCATCGAGGGGGATAATATCCAGCACGGTTCGGAAACCGAGTTTTTTTCGCAGCAGTTTACCCGCCACCAGGGGCAACGGAAATCTGATCTTCGGATCAATGAACATCTCCACGGGGTCGAAGCCAGGTTTTTTATGGATGTCTACCATGCGGGCATAGTCTGGGGCTTTGGCATCATCAAGCCAGAAATAGTAGGTAAACCAGGCATTGGCATTGGCCACTACCACGATTTCTCCGCAGCGTTCGTGCGCCAGGTTATACTTGTGGCGCTCATCGCCGGCCAATACCTCTGCAACACCAACAACTTGCTGCAGCAGCTGCTTTACTGCCTCAATTCGGGTTTTATCCTTAACGTATACATGCGCCACCTGGTGGTCTGCCACGGCAAAGGCCGCGCTCATGGCCGTGTCCAGCAGTTCTGTTCCCCGTTCTGTCCGCACGTTTATATAGCCGTTCTCGCGCAGCACCCGGTTCAGGTGCACCGGGTGGTTCACATCCGATATGCCATACTCCGAAAGCACCATCACCTGGGCTCCTTTTGCCTCATAAAAGGTGATCAGCCCACCCACCACGGCATCGATCTCCTGGAGGTCTTTGGCAATGCGCGGGTCTGAGGGGCCGAGGCGCTGCAAATTATAATCCAGGTGCGGCAGATAAATGAGCGTGAGCGTTGGGTTGTACAGGTCGTCGGTGATCTTGCTGGCATCGG
The DNA here is from genome assembly GCF_058216355.1 of Pontibacter sp. GD13. Taxonomy (NCBI): domain Bacteria; kingdom Pseudomonadati; phylum Bacteroidota; class Cytophagia; order Cytophagales; family Hymenobacteraceae; genus Pontibacter; species Pontibacter sp. GD13. Next base: position 190,215 of record NZ_JBYZMQ010000001.1, on the reverse strand, counting down.
CAATCCATTTGCTCGACTTGATGGAGGTTTTGGGGCCCCAGTAGTTAAAAAGCGGAAAAGTACCCAGCGCTGCCTGCAGCGTATCGCGCAGCTCGGCGGGTTGGGTGTAACAGTCGGGGAGTTTGCGGCCATCGGCCAGGTACTGCGGACGAGGCGTTAAAGTATAGTCGGCGGTGGTGTTCATGTTGTACCACCAGCCCATGTTGGCCACCGTGAATTCAGGGTCAGCGGCTTTGGCTACCTCCCATACGCTGGGTGCTTGCACCAGTTTGTTCGACTGGCGCCACAGCTTCACCTCATCCTCATCCCTGAAATACCAGCCGTTGGCGACAATGCCGTGCTCATAAGGCCACTTGCCTGTTAAATAGGTGGTTTGGGCCGTGCAGGTAACGGCCGGGAACGCGGGCTTTATACTTGTTTGCTGTGCTTCGGCGGCCCATTTGGCCAGAAAAGGGGTGTTTTTACCGATCAGTGACTTTGTAAGGCCTACTACGTTCAGCACTACCGTTTTCTGCATCTTGTTGTGTGTTTAGCGTTTCTAAAACCCATTCCAGCTCCCGCTGGATAGAGGTTGACAGGTCTGTTTTGATCTCTTCGGGCAGCACCTCCCAGGTATAAGTCTCCACCTCCAGGTGCTCCGTAAGCTGCTCTTGCTGCAACAAGTGCAACACGGCGGCCACATCCTGCTGCGTGGACTGCAGCCCGCTGTATTGTTCTGTAAAAAGGGGCACGTGAAAATGCGTGCGCCACTCTACCGCATTTGGCTTCCGGATATGCTGCAGTGCAAACGTCAGGTCCGGGTAATGGGTCAGGGCGCCGTCGTGGCCACGCTCCACTACCTGGTGCAGGTAAGTGGATTCGGCAAGCGTCGCCATGGTTTCCGCTATCTCACCCCGCGTTTCCACGTTTTTGGGCAACCGGGTTTTGATGGCGGCGCTCAGCTGAATTTTCCCGATCTTGATACCTGCCTGCTTTAATTTGGAAAACGCCTCCGCATGATGCTCGTAAGCAAGCGCGAAATGGCACACATCGTAACAAAGCTGCAAATGCCTGTACACGGCTTGTTGCGCCTGCTCTTTGCCGAGGTCCCTGGACTCCTGTAATTTCTTTACACCAACCGGCAGCAGCCATTCCTTATAATAGGCAATCACCTGTTTCGAGTTTTCCAGGAAGCCATCGGGCTCTGGCTCGATGTCAACGTGTATAAATTTCCCGGTTTTCTGCTCAAGGTCCAGCAATGCCCCCACTAGTTCAATCAGGTTGTCTGTACAAGTGGCATACACGGTTTTCGCCTTCGATTCCTCCGCTCCCAGCAGCCAGGGCCTATATGACAACGGAGACGTTGAGATGCCCCCTGCCATGCCGTCGGGTAGTAATTCGGCCAGTATTTTTGCCAGCCTGATCGTATAGTTCAATCGTTTTTCAGATGTCCAGTCCGGCTTGTGCACCGCATCTTTTACCTCCTGGTGATGGAAGCCTCCATAGGGAAAGCCATTCATCGTAAACACGTATAAACTATTTTGCTGCAGCCATCCTTTAAATTCCTGCAGCACATCGTTGCTCAGCAGTTCTTTGCTCGCCTTGTCTGATAGCCGTAAACCGATGCCGAATGGTTTACCGGGAGCCAGTTTCTGCTGAAGTGGGGGGACATACGTTTTAAGGTTCTGGTAAACCTCTTCCCATGTTTCGCCGGGGTGTATGTTGGTGCAATAGGTAAGATGATAGCCTTTATCGAGGTACATAATTAAACGCTTTAGGTAAGATAGCCGCAAGTTAAACCGGCTGCACTGCCTGTAGTTATACTTAGGAATGCGGCTGGAGTTGGTGCTTTTGCCGCAACATTTCAACCGCGCGTTGTACAAGCGCTTCCTCGATATGGTGTACCTCTAGGCCAACGCCTATTTTTTGGAGGAGCATAATGGTCAGTTCACCGCCCAGGTGCTCCCGGAATTCGCTTAGTCCCTGCAGTACGGAGAGTTGTCCGTTTGCAGCCTGTGCTGCGAGCTCAGGTACATAGATGTCGAACCCGATCTGCTGCAACAGGTCTAACACCTGGTTGCATTCGTGCTCCGACAACATGCCCATAAGATAGGAATATACCACATCAAGGGCGATACCAACGGCCACGGCCTCACCGTGCCGCAAGCGGTAATCAGAGATCTGCTCTAACTTATGCGCTGACCAGTGGCCGAAATCCAGGGGCCTGGAGGAACCCAGCTCAAAGGGGTCTGCGCCTCCGATGTGCTCTACATGCAACTCAGCACATCGATGGATCAGCTGCTGCATGGCTTCCAGATCGCGGTTGGCCAGTTGGGTTGCGTTTCGGGAAATGTCCTGGTAAAAAGCAGCATCCTTGATTAAGGCCACTTTAATGGCTTCTGAAATGCCTGCGCGCCAGTCACGGTCCTCGAGTGTCAGTAAAAAATCACTGTCGTTGATAACAGCTACCGGAGGAGCAAAGGTACCCGTGAAATTTTTTTTGCCAAAGGCATTGACTCCGTTCTTCACCCCCACGCCGGAGTCGTTTTGCGACAGCACAGTGGTGGGAATCCGGATGTGGCGTATGCCCCTGTGCGCAACGGCCGCGGCAAATCCAACCAGGTCAAGTACCGCGCCACCCCCAATAGCCACCAGGTAAGAGTGGCGGCAGATGCCATACGCATTCACCGCTGCCAAAAGCTGATGCAGCAGATCGGGGTCGTTTTTCGCCTCTTCGCCTCCCGGCACGAGGAAGGGAGGTGCCACTAACGTTATAGTGCTGGCATACCGCGCAGCGTATTGCTCAATTTGCTGCACCAGCTGCGGAAGTGCCCTGCCCACCCCACTGTCTAATACAAACAGGAGTTTACGCGCTTCCGCCTTCCCATCCTGCGCTAAAAGTTGCGACAGTAAGGGATTGTCCGGGGTAAAGAGTCCTGCTGTGAAGTGAACCCCATAGCTGAACTGCACGGCAAACTTCTGTTCTAATGTCCTCATCTAATGGGTATAGTGTAAAAATCAGGCTATCAATTACTCATACGGGGAGGAATTTCAAGCGTGTAAATAGCGGCTTATTTTTCTAAAGATAAGGCAAGATACTAGAAAGATGTACTTCATGTAACGGCAAAATTTCGGGCAATGTAAACAGACACGGGTAAAAGCAATAGCACAAGCAGGCCGTACTGCCAACCGGCAAAGCCTGCGGCCATACTGGCATTCATCACAATCAGAGCCAATATTCCGGCTTTAACTGCTTTTATAATATTCTTGGGCTCATTGGCGGGCAACGCACGAATAAGGGGCGGAAAGATAATGTATGCGAAGAGGAGTAAAAACGGCAGACTATACAGTAAGTTGAATTGCGGAAGCAGCGTCAGGCTAAATATTCCCGCAAACACCAGTGCGTAAAGCAGTACAGCCCCTTTTAAGGCAGCCTTATTGCCGCCGTGCACTTCCCCGCGGCTAACCATGGTAATGGCGGCGATGTAGATGATCGGGATCAAGGCAATGAACCAAATGTTTTCGAGCGCAGCAGGAAAAGCGCTCACTCCCAGCAACAGGTTGCCTCCCCGGCAAGCCCCCATGTTTATGGGTCCGAACAAAGGCTGGTGCTTTCCTTTCCAATCGTACAGCAGGGCAAGGCACGCCACCACTAAGGCAATGGCCGCACTTATTCCGGACACCTGCCAGGCTGCCAGTACTCCGCCTGTTAATAAAACTCCGCCCAGTAGACTGGCTCCTAAAACGGATGCGCTGCCACTCGGGATGGGACGCTCGGGGCGCTCTACCCGGTCCAGGTCAGCGTCAAACACATCGTTGAAAACCACACCACCGCCATATAACCCAATGGTGGCAAGCACAAGCCAACCGAGCGGCTGCAGCACTGCCATGTCAAAGCCAGAATTCCAGAAGGGGAGTGCCAGTAAAGCGCCAGATGCAGCAAAACCCAGCATGATGTCGGCGATGGCGGTTATAATGTTGGCGGGCCGCATTAACTGCACGTAAGCTTTCATGGGAGTCATGTTAGCGTATGATGTTTGATGCCAGGCCATCTGCAGCGGGGAGGTCACCCACTACTGGTTCCTGGCCGCCTCTTAACACCGAATTTTCTGAGAATTTCTCACGCTGGTCCACCAGTGCCGGGGTAAGCCAGTCTGACTCGTGCATCTGGCCGCTTTTACCAAAGGAGTCCAGGGCATTCTGGTAGCAGGTTTTGCGTACATCCTCCAGGGCAATACCGCGCTCCAGCATCAAAGCAGCCGTTTTAGGCACAGACAACGGATCGGATACTCCCCAGTCGGCGGAACTATTCACGATAATGCGCTCCGAGCCATACTGTTTTACGATCTCCACCATGCGCTCATTCCCCATTTTGGAGTTCGGGTATATGGTAAAGGCAGCCCAAAACCCCCTGTCGAGCACATCTTTCACCGTTTCCTCGTTGTTATGGTCTATCACCACCATGTCTGGTGCAATGCCATGCTCCAGGCATACTTCCATACTCCGGATGGTGCCTGCTTTTTTATCACGGTGCGGTGTGTGAACCTGCACGGGCATGCCCACTTCCTTGGCCAGTTCCAGTTGCGCCCGGAAGTACTTGTCCTCGGCTTGCGTCTGGTCGTCGTATCCGATCTCACCCACGCCCACCACACCTTCTTTGCAGACGAAGAGCGGCAGCAACTCCATTACCTGTTCGGCTAGCGCCTCGTTGTTGGCTTCTTTGGAGTTGAGGCCGATGGTACAGTAATGCTTTATACCAAACTGACTGGCCCTGAAGCGCTCCCAGCCTACAAGGCTGCTGTAGTAATCTTTAAAGGAACCTGCCTCGGTGCGCGGTTGCCCCAACCAGAACGCGGGCTCAATTATAGCGACAATGCCTGCCTGCCGCATGCGTTCATAATCATCTGTTGTGCGCGATGTCATGTGTATGTGCGGATCGATCAGCATCAGGTTGTGCGTGTTCATAAGCGGAGGGTGTAAGTATAAAAGGTGGTTGAAGTATAAGTTCTTAGTTCACAGCAAGCGCGTCCCGGCCAATCTGGTCCCAGGTGATCTCGCCGTTTTCTACCCGCGACTTTAGCTGCGGGTGTTGGCTCAGGAGTTCTTTTGCCGCTGGCGACTCGCTCTGCCAACAGGTCAGTGCGGCGGCTTCTTGCTCCAGTGGATTTGCCTGTGAAAATAGCTTTTCAATGTCTTGCAGTAGCGCCTCATCCAAATACGGACCCACAGGCCGCCATAGCTCCGGAGAAACAGGGCGTGCTGCTGCCCAGCGTTCGTGTGCGTAGTCTGATAATATGCGTGCCAGCGCGGCGTTTGCCCGCTGCTCGATGCCGTAGATGCGGAAAATGGGTTTGCCTACAAACAGGGTTTTCAGCACCATGTTGTTCCAAGCGTCCTGCTCCATAAAATCAGCGGGATAAGGATTTTCCAGGGCGATGGCCTCGAACACGTCGCCCATGTTGGTGCGAAAACCCTCGGCCGCCCTTTTCTTAAAGATGGCAGGATGCGGAAGTAGGGGCAAGGCGGCGTACAGGGTAACCAACTCACCCATGTCGGCTGTATTAAACAGGGTCTCGATCTGCTGCTGGAAGCTAACCGGGTCGGTATGTGGAATAGCCAGTACAAGCATCGTGCGTGCAGCCTGCGCTACTGTCCAGTGTGCAGGGTTAAACCCTTTTCGGAGCGCGCTGGCTTTACGAATATCTGCCTCTTTACAGTTTAATTTCTCTTTACCGACAAAACGTGGCGCGGCGCTGAAGGCCATGTAAAGGTCCCTGGGTTTTGCCGATGCCAAGGCGAGCAATTCTAATTTTTGGTTGAGCCACTCCATCCCCTGTGGCGAGACGTTCCGTTGAAGTAACGCATCCAGAAATGCTCGGATTTCGCTGATGTCTGCTTGATACACGTAAAGTAGAGCTTTGGGTATTAAAGTGGTTCCTGTGACAAAGCCGCCCCATAAAGGGCTCTTGTTGTAAACAGCCACTTTCTACGCCATTTATTGAAATCTGAAACAGGCAGTAGAAATTGGAAGCGGCTATAATTATACACTATTTACTATATAGTAGTAATAAAATTTTGTTTACGAATACGTTTTTACGTTTTGCACTTAATTAGGTTGTCGAATCCGGCTGAATATTAAAAGAGGAAACTGTAGATTTAATCTACGAACTATACCTACACTTTAAAAAACTTTTTCTTACATACATTCACCCTGAAAAAAGTACTGCTTGCTGATAAATATTAACACCTTGTAATAAGTTGCTAATTTGTTGAACTTTATTCCGTTATAAAATGTGTTAAAGGTATAAATCTACAGCTATGAAGGAGTTAGACAGACTGAAAGACGGCTTAACAAAAAGCCACGTGTTGCTTTACAAAAACGACGAACACGGCCTTAAATGTTCTTTTGTAAGAGAGGGCATGGTAGTCGATTCGTTTATTATTGAAGATGATGTGCTGGCTAATGCGCTAAGTGAAAAAGGAATACATGGCGTGGTAGAAGGAAGCAACCTCTATTCGCTAAGAAATGAGTATGATAGGTTCTCCCTAAGTGTGAAAACTAAGAAATTGCTGCACGAGTTGAGGTAAGCTATCTCTTTGTTTTTATTGAATTTTTCAATCGTTGTTCTCACTTTCTGAACAACCGAAACCTGGCCCTGGTGCCAGGTTTTTTTATTTTCCTGCTCCATTAGTCACCAAAGGAGTATTCCCACAGCATGTACCCGCAGCATATTACCTGCATGAATTTAAATGCCCAATAGGCTCCTTTTTTAGGGTCTGATTTTGGGTGGTTGCCTGCCTGGTGCTAGGAATAAAGTCCTGAATTTATTTTCGTGGATTGGTAAATCTGTATAGTTTTTGCGTTTATTGACGTAAAGTTTGCAATAGCGGATAAAAGATGCCTTTATATGCTAAAGACGGACATGCACCTAATTTTAAAAACATGACACATTACAACAGGTGGTCACATCCACATGATATCGATACTAGATTTACAAAAAAGATAGCCTATTTTAGTATGGAGTTTGCCATTCACCAAGCCCTTAAGATCTACTCGGGTGGGCTGGGGTTCCTGGCTGGCTCGCACATGCGGAGTGCCTTTGACCTGCGGCAGAATATGATCGGGATCGGCATGCTCTGGAAGTATGGCTATTACGACCAGGAGCGGAACGAGGACCAGACCATGCGGGTGCTCTTCCAGAAAAAATATTATACGTACCTGGAGGACAGTGGCATAACCGTCAGTGTAGATATCAACGGCCATCCTGTTCTGGTAAAAGCCCTGGTGTTAAAGCCAGAGACATTTGGCACCGTGCCCATGTATTTCCTTACTACAGAAGTACCCGAGAATGATCACCTGGCCCAGACCATTACGCAGCGTTTGTATGACCCGGAGCCAATGGCGCGCATCGCACAGAGTATAGTGCTGGGCATTGGGGGCGCGAAAGTGGTGGATGCCTTGGGTGGCGCAGATATTTACCACATGAACGAAGGGCACGCCCTTCCGCTGGCTTTTCACCTCTACCATAAGTTCCGAAACCTGGAGCAGGTGCGCCAGCACATGGTATTTACGACGCATACACCCGAGAAGGCTGGAAATGAAGAGCATGATATCCATTTACTGGATAGTATGGGCTTTTTTAATGCCATCCCGCTGGAGGAAGCCCGCAAAATAACAGGCATGCATGCCCTCATGTTCAACCATACCCTGGCTGCCCTCCGGCTGTCCAAGGTGTCGAACGGTGTATCGCAGCTGCATGGCGAGGTAGCCAGGGAGATGTGGTACGATAACGAAGGCGTTTGTGAGATAAAAGCCATCACCAATGCCCAAAACGTGCCCTACTGGATGGACAAGACCATGCAGGATGCCCTGGAAAAAGACGACGACAAGGAACTCTTGCGACGCAAAGCCGAAATGAAGAAGCAGCTGTTCGAGCTGGTGGCCAACCAAACCGGAAAGCTTTTCCGGCCCGAGGTGCTAACCATTGTCTGGGCCAGGCGCTTTGCCGCCTACAAACGCGCCGACTTGCTGCTGCGCGACCTGGACCGCTTTTTCAGATTGATCTATAACCCCCATTTCCCGGTTCAAGTAATATGGGCAGGTAAACCTTATCCTTTTGACCAGGGCGCAGTGCAAACCTTTAACCGACTGGTGAAGGTAGCCTATAAGCAAGATAATGTCGCCGTGCTGACGGGATATGAGCTGGAGCTCTCCCGCAAATTGAAGCAGGGGTCAGACATCTGGCTGAATACCCCCCGAAGGCCGCGGGAGGCATCCGGTACCAGTGGCATGACAGCGGCCATGAACGGCTCGGTGAACTTTTCAGTGCAGGACGGCTGGATACCAGAGTTTTCTCGCCACGGCGAGAACAGCTTTATTATACCGGTGGCGGATGTGACGCTTCCGGACCATATGCAGGACGATGCGGATCATGAACACATGATGCGCATCCTGGAGCAGGAAATTCTGCCAACCTACTACCAAAACCGTGAAAAGTGGACAAAAATTGTGAAGCAAAGTATGAACGACGTGATCCCAGCCTTCAGTGCAGACAGAATGGCGCAGGAGTACTATGAACAGATGTATAACTGTTGAGGTTGCTCGCTTCGCCAAGGATTAAATGACAAATGCCCCGCAGGTTTAACTGCGGGGCATTTGTCATGGTGGGCAATGACAGTTTAGCTTACGCCTGCTCTGGAACCCTTTTCAGGGTTTCCAACAGGAAGCCCCAGTACTTTTGCACAGAGCTGATCTGTACTTTCTCGTCGGGGGAGTGGGCACCCCGGATGTTGGGGCCGAAGGAGATCATTTCCATCTCCGGATAATTAGCCCCCAGGATACCGCATTCCAAACCGGCATGGCAGGCATTTACGTCCGGGGCTTCGTTAAACTGGCTGCGGTACAGGTCGCTCATCAGTTTTACGATGGCAGCATCTGGCTTTGGCATCCAGCCGGGGTAGGAGCCGCCAAGTTCCACAGAGGCACCTGCCAGCTCCAACGCGGCTTTGATGGCGCGGGCCAGATCCATTTTCTCGGTGTCTACGGAGCTGCGGGTGAGGCACAGGATGGTGTACTCGCCGTCTTTCATCAGCACGCGGGCCAGGTTGTTGGATGTTTGCACCAGGTGCTGGATGTCGGGGCTCATGCGGTAGATACCGTTCGGACAGGCATACAGCGCCCGGAGCAACTGACTTGAAAACTCTTTGGAGGCTACCTGTGCCGGGGCCGATGTTTCCTCCAGTATAAGCCGCAGGTTAGGGTCGGTGGTGGCATGCTCGTTTTGAAGGATAGTCTGTTGCTCTTCCACAAAAGCATTGAAGTTCGCTTTTTCTGTAACGGGCACGGCTACAAGGGCATACGCTTCACGCGGAATGGCATTGCGTAAACCGCCGCCATCCATCACGGAAAGGCTTATTCCGAATTGCTCCTGGGCTTGTAACAAAATTCTGTTCAACAGTTTATTGGCATTGCCCCGGCCCAGGTAAATGTCCATACCGGAGTGGCCTCCGGTTAGGCCTTTGATGCTTAGCTTAAAGCCTGTGGCGCTGTCTGTGGTTTTCTCCAGTTCATACTTGCCTGTGGCTGTAATGTCCACGCCGCCGGCGCAGCCAATGGTTAGCTCGCGGTCGTCCTCGGTGTCCAGGTTCAGCATGATGCTGGCTTCCAGCAACCCGCCTTTTAAACCCATGGCCCCGGTCATGCCCGTTTCTTCGTCAATGGTGAAAAGGGCCTCCAGGGCAGGGTGAGCAATATCGGTAGCGGCGAGCAGGGTCATGATCGAGGCAACCCCCAGGCCATTGTCAGCACCCAGTGTGGTGCCCTTCGCTTTTACCCAGTCTCCCTCCACGAACATTTCAATACCCTGTGTGTCGAAATCAAATGCGGTATCGGCATTCTTTTGGTGCACCATGTCCAGGTGGCTTTGGATGGCAATGGTCTGGCGATTTTCCATGCCTTTGGTGGCAGGTTTCTTAATGATCACGTTGCCGGTTTCATCCTCGTAAGTTTCCAGGCCAAGGCGCTCGCCAAAGTCTTTGATGAACTTTATGACGCGGGCCTCCTTTTTGGAAGGACGGGGAACTGCGTTCAGGTCTGCAAAATTGTTCCAGAGCGCCTCAGGCTCCAGGTTTCTAACTTCAGTATTCATAGTTTGTAATGATTATGTGGCAGCAGGCTCTCGGATTTCAACCGCAGTCAGCTTTTAAATTGAGTTAAAGGTACTACGGATAGCATTAAAAAATAGCAGAGTAGGTTGCTTTTTGCGAGCTAGGCTTTTACCTTCTGAGGCGTTTTCAGGTTGCTCAGGCTGTCACGAAGCCTGACGAAGAATTTCAAAGTGAATTGAAAAACCGGGCTAAAAAGCAAGGTATAAAAGAAGGTGACCAGAGCCACCGGCCCACCCATCAGCCAGCCAACCACCAGCACAAGCGATTCCACCACAATCCTGGCTTTGCTAATGGAGAGGCCCGTTCTGTCGGAGATGGAAAGCATGAAGCCATCGCGAGGGCCGGCCCCGATGCCGCCGGCCACATACAAGCCGCCTCCCGTGCCCCCGATAAGTATGGCAGCCAGCAGGTACAGGTAATCCAGCCAGGTTCCGGTCTGGTCGGGCAGGATATCTAGCCAAAGGAACAAGTCCATGAAAGAGCCGATGAGTAGGGCGTTCAGAAAAGTGCCCACATTGATATACTTTTGGTTCACAAACCAGGAGATACCTACCAGGAATAGGCCAGTCAGCACACTCCAGGTGCCAATGGTAAATCCGAATTTTTGCCAAAACGCTACATTCAACACCTCCCAGGGGTGCAGGCCCAGGTACTTTACTTTAACGGCCAGGGCATTGCCCAGTCCAAACAACAGCAAACCCAGGAAGAAAAAGCTATAGCGTATGATCCAATTTCGCATGGGTAAGTATAGATGCAGGATGAATGATACTTTAACCTTACTTTAAAGCATATGCAAGATTACAAAAACTTCACAACAATAAAATCACCGACTTGCTAGAGGGGATCTGCGAACAAACCAAAAGTATGGGTTAGTAACTAGATAAGCAGCCCGCTTAATTTGTGAACGTGATCACACTGTAAAGCTCCGGCTCCAGGAAGGGGCCACCCGGATACTGCGCCGTATAGTCGAAATTGATCCAAAGTTCATCACCGGTTTCATGGAAATGTATTTTCCCTCCGTTGATCTCATCCGGGAAAAGGGTGCGCAGGGCATAACTCACCTTATCAATATCGGCCACTGTGCCCACCTTTACTTCGGTATACATGTGGTTCGGAGAAATCACAATGCGCGCCTCGCCCCCGATCGCCATCACAGAAGATGCCATCAGAATAGCGTAGTCGTCGCAGTCGCCGGCGAGCAGGCCCATACTCTCGGTGGGAGGGGAGTAGTAGTCCATCCCCAAAGGATCGTTCACATACTTCCAGTTAATGCGGATGTGCTTGAAGAGCGAGAAGTAGCGGGTTACTTTCCCGAACTTGCGGTAATACTCATCGTGGAAATAGCGGGTGGAGTTTTCTACGGCAAAGGCGCGTACTTTGGGGTGGGTAGGCTGCATGGCGCTTTTCACCCGATGATCCTGGAAATAAGTGCCCCGCACCGGTTTAAAGTAGGAGAGTTTGTGCGGGTTGCTGGTCATGTTCACCAGCATGGCGTTGTAATCGGCGTAAATGCCGTCGAGTGTCTGGTCTTTGAAGGTACTGTTAAAGGCCAAAATGCTTAAAATGCCAATGAACATCAGCACGATCAGCTTCGGACTGATGCGTGTTACGATCACAGATACAGCGGCGGCAAACATCAGGCAAAGCAGGAAATGCAGTTCGTAGTCCAATGAGCCGAAAGGAGGCACATAAAAACTAAGCAGCACCGCCATCGGAAACACAATGATGATCTGTATAAACCGTACGATGAAGTTCAGTAAACGCGAAAGTCTAAAATACTGCGTCATATAATCTCATATTTGAGGTTCCTGGCGCTTCGGGACAGGGGGGGCTTTACTAAAAAAGCAAAGCCTGAAGGCTCTCTATTCTTGTAACGCAAAAGGTGAGCCTTTTTACTCCTTAAAACAAAATTAATTTAAACTTTTTTCCAGGCTGGGTTCTGCTGGCAGTTTGCAGTTGTTTCAAAGCCAGATTGAGGCAAAAAATCAGGTGTAAAAGTACCAGTTGGTGCCTTTCTATAACAGTTTGGAATTCACATAGGTGCAGAAAGGGTTATCCGATTAAAGTCTTCCTTTGTCAAGCACCAGCGATTCACCTCTTGCTCAAAATTTAAAGAACCTGGTATGGTCGTATAAGTTTTCTCAAATGTAAACCCCACCTTCTCCAGTGTCCTGTTTGGTGCCGGGTTCAGGGCGTATGGCTCACAGATCAATTCCTGTAATTTCAGGTTGGCGAAAAAATAAGGCAGCGATTGCTTCACCAGCGCAGTCCCGATTCCTTTATGCCTTTCCCCGGATTTCCAAATGTGCAGGTGCATGTGGGCTGACTGCCCATACGCGATCGAATTCACATTCGTATGCCCAATGGGTTCCCCGGCATGCAGCCAGATCAAAGCATAGGATGTTTTTGCGGCCAGTGGCGTTTGTAACTGCTGATGCAACAGGTGGGTAAGGCCCTCCCTTGTCGGCAGTTTGTTTAAGGCAACACCCATACTTTCCAAAAATCCGGGATCAGCGTCTAGCCAATAATTGGCTATCCGTTCGATGTCCTCGACTTGCATCTCGCGTACTGAAAAGTGCTCTTTCATTTTCTTAAGCTTGAGCGCTGAAACTTTTGTCGTAAGAAAGGGCAGTGTTTTCTACTTTTCTTTGGGCCACGCGTACCCACCAGGATAAATGTTTCCTTTATACGAAACCTAAATCCAGTATTAACTGGTAATAAAACGACTGTCGTCAGTTAAACGAACTTTTCTGTACTACAGTTAATCTTTTCGGAAATAGCAAACAGCCTATCCCAGCTCCTACTGATACTGAATGTAGAGTGGAGTCGGTGTCAGGGCAAGCACCTCGTCCGGCGTCATCAGACGCGAGTTGTTCTTGGTGTCGTTCTTATAGAAGATCTTAAAACCCGTGAACTGTACCGGCTCGTTCTTGATATAGCGACGGTAGGTGTCTCTTTTCAGGGAAGGAGGTCCCCAACCATCCATGTGCATCACGATCTGTACCTCCGGCTTTAATTTGATATCGTCTGAGTTCGTGATCATGCCCTGCGTAAAGCGGTGCACGACCAGCAACTTGGGCGGCAGGTTGTGCTCTTTGGCCAGGTCAGCCAAAAACGTGGTGGCATAGTTAATGTCTTTGGCATCGAAAGTGCCGATGCGCCTACCTGGCACGCCGCCATTTTTCATCGAGAACTCCGCATCGATGCCCAGGTGCACCTGGGGCAATTTCAGGTATTCAGCCAGGCGTGGCAATTCTTCCTGCAGGGTGCTCTGCCCAACCTGGATGTCGAGGAAGACAATGGCATCCCGCTTCTTTGCCATTTCAAGCACGCCGTCAATCATTTTATCGGTCATGCGCAGGCGGTACTTGCCTCCTGCGCTGGGCTTACCCTGGGCTGTTACCACAATGGCATGCAGGGCAGGCTTCACGGGGGTTTTCGGGTCGGCTTTGGTCCAGTTGGCTACCTCCTGATCCAGTTTTGCCAACACCTGCTCCTCTGGGAGCTCACCCAAAATGCCCATGCCTTTGGAGAGGGGGTTACCGTAATAGGCCAAAATACGATTGTGGGGTAAAATAGCGCCGGGCAGCGGCTTCGGACCCGGGTATACATAGGCCGAATCTATTGCCGGAGCCTTAACCTTATCCAGCGTTGAGCTGTCCGGTTTCGGAGCAACGGGAACTGCAGCAGCAACAGTATCCTTCAGCGTGGTTTCTGTGGGTGTTTTGGTTATGGCAGTGGCCGAATGCGCCTCCTGTTCCTGTGAACAGCCTGTGTTCAGCAACAAGCCGCACAAAATAGTTGCAGCGGCGGCCTTTTGTGTTACTCTTCTAAATAAAGTTATGGGTAATAAAGTGTTTATACTCGGAGCAAAAGTATTTGTCATTAAGGGTCTGCGCGGATTCATCAAAGTTAAAAGAAATAGAAGTGTGTAATTACTGCGGAATATACAGCTTAAAGTAGCAAAGCCTTTTGTTTTATAGAATAACTTGGTGAAATTTTTATTTATGGGTGTAGTGGCGCTTCAACCATTCGCTTAATCCTGACAGGCCGGGGAATAGTACACGCTCTGTAATATTGGCCTGATCGAGTTTGTCGCGTATCTCCCATTTCAGGTGCGCCGGTATAATTACCCTGAAATAAAGCTCCGAGTGGTTCAGGAGCCATATACCTAATTCGGTTTTCACATCAGACATCATCGAGAACAGGGCATACTGATGCACAATGCGGGCATCCAGCGAGGGTGGCTCCAGAAAAACAACGTAATCTTCTTTCTGGAAACTCTGCAAGGCTTTCAGGGAGGGGGCCACGGGCTCCAGCACCTCAGGAGTAAATACGTTCGAACCTTCCTCATCCAGGGCGTTCTTGAGCGGGGAGGGCAGGTAGTCCCTGGTTTTAACATAGTTCACGCACCACACGCAGCCGTCCTGGTCGAAGGTGGCAGGGTCTTCTGTTGCAAAATGCAGGGCCACGTACGGCGAATAGGTCCAGTCGAGCAGGCGGGTGGGCAGGCCGTGGTGCTGGGCAACGGCCAGCCAATTCCAGAACGAGTCGCCGGGGGCCGCGTTGTTGTGGGCATACTTTCGGAAGTTGCGCAGCAGGTGCTGTTCCAGCAAGTCGAACTTCGGGCCGATGCGCATGATGCTGGTGCTCAGGTTCAGGTCTTTGCTGTAAGTGCCCCGGTACACGTAGGCCGAGCGGAACCGCTCGATCTTATCATCCCAGCTGTGGTCAAAGAGAGCTACCTGCAGCTCTGCCCAGCTGTTTACCACAATGTCATCTACCGGATAATTCATTGGCTGCTCATTCATAGGCTGAAAAATCGCGTTTTTTATTACAAAAGTATGTACTGGTACTACTTCTGATAGTTACAGGCAGGCAGGAACAGTGCCATTCCCTCTTGCTGCCCGGCGGTAGATAAACCTCAGTGGGAAGTTAAGTAAACTATTCGGATTTCAGATACCCATCCGCATTGCTTTCAAAACCCTTGAGGCGAAAGCCTGTTTATTAAAACCTTACTGATGCAGCTGTCGATGGATGCCAGTATTTGTGACATAGCCTCTGGAAAGTGTAGCTGGAAACGAGAAGCTGACCTAAGGCTGGTGGTACGCGATGCGAACAGAAAAAAGCTTTATGTGGCACATTGCCGTATAACAAAACCTGAACTAACATACGAAATCTATGAAATCAACTGTAAGCATATCTTTTATTAGCCTGCTGGTAGCGACCTTGGTCGTGAGCTGCAGTGAGTCGAAGCAGATGGCCGAAGGCCAGGACACTAGCACCACAGCTGTTACCTATAACCCCGATGCCGACACCGTTACCACCGAGACTGTGGAGAAACTTTATCTGCCTGCACCCGACACCAACCACCGGGCCGAAAAGTTCAGTAAGGCCATTGGTTGGCCGGCTGGCAAAACGCCGCAGGCCCCGGCTGGCTTCGCCGTCAGTAAATTTGCCGAGGGCTTGCAGCATCCCCGTTGGATCTATGTAGCACCGAATAACGATATATTTGTAGCCGAGACGGACGATGGCGAAAAAAGCGCGAACAGAATTACCCTGTTCCGGGATAAAGATGCCGATGGGGTGCCGGAAACACGGGAAACCTTCATGACGGGCCTGAAGCAGCCTTTCGGGATGTTGGTGATGGACGGTTATTTCTATGTGGCTCAGGTAGACGCGCTGCTACGGTTTCCTTACAAAGCAGGGCAGAATAAGATCACAGGCAAAGGGGAGAAAATTCTGGACCTGCCAGCCGGCGGGTACAACCACCATTGGACCCGCAACATCATCGCGAGCCCCGACAACTCCAAAATTTACATTTCAGTCGGCTCGGCCAGTAATGTCGGCGAATATGGCATGGACGAAGAAAAGCGGCGGGCCAACATTCTGGTCATCAACCCCGACGGATCAGGAGAGCGCATTTTCGCCAGTGGCCTGCGCAACCCCGTAGGGATGGACTGGGCACCCGGCACCAACACGCTCTGGACGGCCGTGAATGAGCGCGACCTGCTCGGCAATGAACTGGTGCCCGATTACATGACCAGCGTGAAGGAAGGCGCTTTTTATGGCTGGCCCTATTCTTATTACGGACAGAACATTGATCCGCGCCGCAAAGGAGAGCGGCCCGACCTGGTTCAGAAAGCCACTGTGCCCGATGTGCCGCTTGGAGCACACACAGCTTCGCTGGGTTTATCTTTTTATGAAGGCGACACCTTTCCGGCTAAGTATAAAAATGGGGCCTTTGTAGGGCAGCACGGGTCCTGGAACCGCGAAAACTTCTCCGGCTACAAAGTGGTGTTCGTGCCCTTCCAAAACGGCCAGCCAAGCGGCAAACCCGAGGATTTTCTAACAGGCTTTATCGCAAACGAAGCCAGGTCGGAAGTATACGGACGCCCCGTAGGGGTAACCGTACTGCCCGACGGCTCGCTGCTGGTGGCAGACGATGACGCGAACACGATCTGGCGCGTAACGGCCAAAAAATAAGGCAACAAAAGTTCGGTATCTTATAACTAACAAACGATTTAACATCAAGCTATGAAAGTATTAATTGTGTTAACCTCGCATGCACAGCTCGGGGACACCGGCAAGAAGACTGGTTTTTGGGTGGAGGAATTTGCAGCGCCTTATTACACACTGGCCGATGCAGGCGTGGAAATCACGCTGGCCTCCCCCAAAGGGGGGCAGCCGCCTATCGACCCAAGCAGTGAGGCCCCCGATGCCCAGACAAAAGCCACGAAACGGTATTACCAGGACAAGGAATTACAGCAGAAACTGGCCAGCACCAAAAAACTAAGCGAGGTGAAGGCAGCGGATTTTGACGGTGTCTTCTACCCGGGGGGCCACGGGCCACTATGGGATCTGGCTAATGATGTCGACTCTATTGATCTGATCGAGCGTTTTGTGAAACAGCATAAGCCTGTCGCTTTTGTGTGCCACGCGCCCGCAGCACTGGCTCAGGTGAAAGATCCCGAAGGCAATCCATTGGTAAAAGGGAAAAAGGTCACCGGGTTTACAAATTCAGAGGAAGAAGCCGTGCAGTTAACGGACGTAGTGCCTTTTCTGGTGGAGGACAAACTGAAGGAGCTTGGCGGCGATTACAGCAAGGCCGACGACTGGCAGGAGTATGTGCTGAAAGATGGCCTGCTGATCACGGGGCAGAATCCGGCCTCATCGGAAGGGGCTGCCAAAGCGCTGCTTACACTGCTGAAAAAGTAATTACAAATTTTACTATTCAAAAGTATAAACCTGGCATCCTTTAGGGATGAGCGGAAATTATGCCGGGCTAAAACCCGGCGTAATTTTTACTGGTTTTGTCTTTATTTCCACCTATAGACACACATGGCAACTGTACTCGATTTTATTGGGAATACCCCTTTGGTAGAGCTAAAGCATATCAATACCCGGCCTGGCATCAAGCTTTACGGAAAACTGGAGGGCCACAACCCGGGCGGAAGTGTAAAAGACCGCGCTGCCTATAGTATGATAAAAGGCGCCCTGGACCGGGGCGACCTTAAACCGGGCATGAAGCTGATTGAAGCCACAAGTGGTAACACCGGTATTGCGCTAGCCATGATCGCACGGCTTTTTGAGGTGGAGATCGAACTGGTGATGCCGGCAAGCGCCACTAAAGAGCGTGTGCAGACCATGGAGGCTTATGGGGCTAAGGTTATACTTACGCCAGCCGACAGGTCGATGGAAGGGGCCATTGATTTTGTTGCCGAGAAGGTGGGGAAGGGAGGCTACCTGGTGCTGAACCAGTTTGGAAACCCCGACAATTACCTGGCGCATGTGCGTACCACCGGCCCCGAAATATGGCGCGACACTGCCGGTTCCGTCACGCACTTTGTATCCTCGATGGGCACCACCGGCACCATCATGGGGGTGTCGCGGTACCTGAAAGCACAAAACCCCAATGTGCAGATTGTGGGAGCACAGCCTGTGGAGGGTTCCCAGATTCCGGGTATACGGCGCTGGCCAAAAGCATACCTTCCCAAAATTTTCGAGGCGGATCGGGTAGACACCACCCTGGATGTGAGCCAGGCGGAGGCCACTGCCATGACCCGCAGGCTGGCCCGCGAGGAAGGCATCTTTGCCGGTATGAGCAGCGGCGGTGCCGTGCACGTGGCCACCAGGCTGATAGAGAACTTGGAGACTGGGGTTGTCGTCTGCATTATCTGTGACCGGGGAGACCGCTACCTGTCCTCGAGCCTTTTTGGGTAAAACAGCGCGAGGCTTACTTTGGAACAGGTAAAGGTGGTTTATTTTATAGGACTAAGTTAGTATGAGTGAAAGTATAAGCGTGGATTTTTTTTTGTGAACTTAACAGGGAATGCGTAGATTAGTGTACGTACATTAAAAATATACTTACATGCGAAAAATTAAGAAAATACATAAAGCAGTGAATGCACCCATGGATGACCTGGTCACGTACAGGGCCCTGCCAACCCGCGAGGTTTCGTACATCGATCCCTTCCTTTTCCTGAATCATCACGGACCCCAGGTCTATAAACCGGGCAACCGTGGGCTGCCTTTTGGCCCGCACCCGCACCGGGGCTTCGAAACCCTTACTTTTATTCTGGAGGGCGACATTACGCACCAGGATACCGGGGGTGGCAAAGATGTGATCGAGGCGGGAGGCGTGCAGTGGATGACGGCAGGTTCCGGTCTGATCCATGCGGAGGTTTCGTCGGAGAAGTTTAAGAGGGAGGGAGGGCCGCTTGAGATCTTGCAGTTGTGGTTTAACCTCCCGGCCAAGTATAAAATGACCCAGCCCAAATACGTGGGACTTCAGAAAGATAAAATCCCCACCGTGTTAGAAGATAATGGCAAAGTGCAGGTGCATGTCGTGTCCGGAAACTGGGGAGAAACCCAGGGGCCAATTCCCTCCCTAAGCGACATCCACATGGCCAGTATCAGCTTGCAGGATGGCGGCAGCTTTAGCACCCGCGTAGCGGCCGAGCGCAATATCTTTTTCTACGTGGTGCGCGGTGCCGTTACGGTAAACGGCGAAACGGCACCGAAGCTGCACCTGGTGGAATTTACCAACGAAGGAGAGGAGATAAAGGTAACAGCGCAGGAAGATAGCTACATCCTTTTCGGCCACGCCCACCCGTTTAACGAACCCGTGGTATCGCATGGCCCTTTTGTAATGAACACTGAACAGGAAATAGAGGAGGCTTTCCGCGATTACCAGCAAGGAAAAATGGGAACCTGGGAAGGGTAAAGTAACGCACCAATGCACACGTAGATGCGTGGCAATGTGACCACTAGCCGTTACAATGTAGCAACAAAGTCAAAGCGCCGCTGCAGTCATACCTGCAGCGGCGCTTTAATGTAGCACATGTCTCGGTTTACTTATCCGGCTCGTTTGGAGGAACTACCTCGGGACGGGCTGCTTTTTTTGGCGCCACCTTTCAGGCCGGCTTTTCCAGTTCCTGGTTTACCGGTGCTTTTTACGCCTCCTCTGCTGCCTTTCGATTTGTCTGTGGCCGTTTGTTTTGGCCTCGACTTGCCTACCCGCATGCCAGGGCCTCCCTGGGCTGACCCGGCAGATTTTCCTGCTTTTGCAGTGCCGCTTCTGGCGGTGGTGTTTCTCTCAGCAGTTTGGCTGTCCCGGAGGCCACGCGCTGTAAATTCCCTGGAATCCGATTTGGCTCGGGCTATTGGCTTGGCAGGCCTTGCCGAAGCAACCTGCTTTAACGACTCGATCTCGGTAGCGGTGAGGGTGCGCCAGTGCCCTTTCTGCAGCTTGGTAAGGGTAATGCCCTGAATTCGGATGCGCTGCATAAATGTGACTGTGTAGCCCAACGACTCGCACAGCTTTTTTATGCTATGGTTCATGCCTGGCTCCAGAACAATCCGAAAGCGCGTCGAGGACTCTTTGTGCACGGTGGCTTTCTTCGGTACCCCATCCTCGAAAGAGGCCGAAGCCTGGCTGATCTTGGAGATGAACTCTGAGGAGAAAGGCTTGCTGACGGTCACGATCAACTCCTTTTCCAGCTTGCTGTCGGCCTTGGTCAGCAGCCGCACAAAGTCCCCGTCGTTGCTGAGCAACAGTACCCCCTCGTCATCCCGGTCCAGACGGCCAACGGGCTGCAGCGAAGCGGGGTGGTTAATGGCACGTACCACATTGTCGCGCACCCCCATGTCTGCCGTGGCCGACATGGCCGCTGGCTTGTTCAGGACCAGGAACACGGGCGCCTCATCCCGAACGGTCAGGGTCTGGTCGTCAATCCGGATCCTGTCTTTGGGGGTAACCCGGGTGCCGGGCTCGGGTTCTTTGCCGTTCACGGTCACCCGGCCTTCTTCAATGAGCCGGTCCGCCTCGCGCCTGGAACAGAAACCTGTGTCACTTATAAATTTGTTTAATCGCTTTGGTTCCATGATGGTGTTGTAACGCAATCAGGTAAATCACGCTTCCCTGCTGCGTTTATAAGTATGGTGTTAAAGTTACGAAATTGACAGGAACTACCCTTCCTATCTCAAAGGTGTAGGAGCAGGGCTGCAGTTTATTTCCTGCGTCCTTTGCCTGCAGATCCTTTGGGGCCGCCTTTCGAGGCACCCCGTGAGCCTCTCGCTGAGGAAGCTGCCTTTGGTTTGTTGCTTTTGCCGGCGGCGGCGCTTTTGCCCCTTTTCGCTGTTCCCCCGGCGCGGCTGGGCTTGCCGCCTTCTAAGCCGCCGCTGCTGCGGGGCCTGGGCTTGTTGGTTTGGGCGGGTGCTGAAGATTCTCCGCCTAGTGCTCTTTTCTTACTTACCGAAGCCTCCTCGGTCTTGGTTGAGCCCGCAACCAGCCGCTGCAGCTCTGCCACTTCCGTGTCTGTCATGTTGCGCCACTGCCCCAGGGGAATTTTGGTCAGAGTAAGGTGCATGATGCGGGTGCGTTGCAGGGTTTGGACCTCGTAGCCCAGTGCTTCGCACATGCGCCGAATCTGGCGGTTCATGCCCTGTGTGAGCACAATACGGAAACGGTTAACCCCTTCCTGCGTAACCTTGCATTTTTTGGTGTTCACCCCCAGTATGGCCACTCCGCTGCTCATTTTCTCCACAAAATCCTGGTTGATCGGCTTGTCTACCATCACCACGTACTCCTTCTCGTGCCGGTTGCCTGCCCGCAGGATCTTGTTCACGATATCCCCGTCGTTGGTCAGGATAATGAGTCCTTCGGAGTCCTTGTCCAGGCGACCAACCGGGAAAATGCGTTCCGGGTAATTGGTGAACCTGATGATATTGTCGCGCTGCGAAGTGTCGGTTGTGGTCTCGATACCGGCGGGTTTGTTAAGGAGCAAGTACACCGGATCCACGGCATCCACCTGCACCGTGCTGCCATCCACCTGCACTTTGTCCTTTGCCGACACCTTTGCCCCGATCTCCGGGCGCTTGCCGTTCAACATCACCCGCCCTTGCTCTATCAGCTTGTCTGCCTCCCGGCGGGAGCAGATGCCAGCGTCACTTAAATATTTGTTCAGTCTGATCGGTTCCATAGGGTGCTGGTGCTTTTGGCGGAGTTTTTTTGGGAAGGTAAATTCCATAAACGCCCCGTGGTGCACTTTAATTATAAACACTTTGAGCCCCAAAAGTACTGCAAAGCAGCTGATTTACCTATTCTGACGGAGGGGGAGTTAAAGATGCCCCGGGGTGTTTTACTATTGCGATGCGGAACTCATGTGTGAGCTTAGCTGGCTGGGGTTCACCTGTAGCGGGAAGAGGCATGCCTTTATTTAACCTTGATAGGGGGTTATTGTTCCATCTTTCACTAAAAAGGCTTTGTCAGCCTTGTCCAGAATCGCCTCCTTGCTATCAGAATACGCCTCAATTATCTTGTAGGGCTTTCCCTTTAAAAGCTTTTCCAGCCGCTCTAGCTTTTCATCGTCTTTGCAAGCCTTGCCAATCACTTTATACGTATTGTCCTCATACTTTACCATGGTGCCTGCAAAGCCATCGATGGGGTACAGGGCGAACAAAGGCTTTACATACAGTTCCAGTCCTCCAGTGGCGCAATAAATCTGCACCCCTTGTTTCTTCAGGTCACTGAAGCGGCCTTGCAGTTGTTTATTAAAATTAACAGGGAATTCCGCTTGCCAGAATTCCATAGCATATTTTTCCACCTGCTCAGGTGTCAGGTCATCCAGGTAATTGAAGAAGTTTTCCTTGAACTCTGTTTTCCGGATCTGGTGCATTTTCCGCAAGACCTTGTAATAGGTCATCTGAAAAATGTACGTAAATCTGCCAGGTTTTTTAGTGAGCAGGAATCTGAAAAACGCGTCTTTAGAGCTTTTGTTATAGAACGTGCCGTTCAGGTCGAACACCACAATCTTCGTTTCTTTGTCGCTGCTTGCCATAGGGTTGGTCCAGTTAATGCCTGGCGCATTCCCTATCACGCCAACAACGCCATTTTGTTTGCTTTTTGTTTCATATTAGTTTAAAATAGCACTGTATGTTAGGTTTAAGTATAAGGGCTGGTTCGCAGGGAGTAGCAGAACCTCTCCTTTACTAGGAAACAAAGAAACTTATCGGGCTCTATCATAATTATAAATAAGCACCCAAACGTCAGCTGCAACGTATTGTATGGCTTATAATGCGTACTTCCATCAATTACAACCGGTTTTTAGCGTATGCAGGAATATTCCTTATTTGACAAACTCCCTTTCCAGAGCCAGGTGGAGTCGTTGGCCCAGGACGGCATCTGGCTTGCCCGACGCAGGTGTAACCAGTGGGAAGTAACCTTGTATGCCCTGCATGGTACTTTTGTGGAGCACTGGGCGGGGGAGAAGGTGCAGGTGTATAGCACGTTTAAAAAAGGCGCTCCGGCACTGGCAATCTTAGAGCCCTACCTCGAAGGCCTGAATGCGCAGGAACTCAGCAAATATAACAGGTAAGTGAAAAGCCCTGTTTTTATATTCTAGGCACAGGCCTTCTCACTTACATGCGTTTCTGTTTCTGTTCCTGTTTAATCACATCCTAGAATCTCACCGCTGCCAATGGGCGAGCCTGGCGGAAGCGCTAGTGAACGGCCTGGTTTTACTTCTTCAGCGTGCGGGTTTTGTAAGCGCTCCAGTGCAAAGGCAAGATGCGCATGGTAAGCGCCCTGCTTGTTGGTGCGTAACCTGGTTTTGATGTAGGTTTCGAGGTCCTGGAGGGAGGCAGTAGCCTGTGCCCGTGCCTGGTAAGAGGCATCTTCGTCATGGGCCAGCGCCAGCAGGTGCGTCAGGATCAGTTGCTCTGTTTGCAGCTGCACGACTTCCTGCAGCCCTTTCTCGCGGCGGCTTTTCCAGGTTTTGTCAACCATTTGCTCCAGTACACTCTGCAGGCTCAGGCTATTGCCACGGGCTCCCAGCTCCACCAGGCGAGAGGCGCGTTCGGGGTGCAGCAGAAAAGAGAGTGTGAAATCGGCGGATGCCTCGGCGGCGGCCAGGGGATCGAACGTGAGGCCGGTGCGTTTCTCGAATAGCTCGCGGCTGGTGCGCAGTCCCGGAGCGCGCGGAGGAATCAGGGCGATGATGTGCTCCGGCAACGTGAGTACTTCCGGCGAGATAGTCTTCAGCAGCGCGTCCAGCGCCTTTTGCTGTTCGGCCCGCGGCACAACTTCCGTAACCAGCTGCTTGTCGCCGCGCACGGCGTAGGTGTAATTCACGCCCCCCACCAGCTTGGCCGCAGCCTCGGTTTGGTACCGGTGGTAGTTGTAGATGGGCACCAGCACATCTTCCAGGGTGCTCATGGCCGCACCGGGCTTAATGTTGTTTTCCGAGAAATTCTCCAGCGCCTTCTCCCGCACGCGCAACACATGCTGCAACTCATCGGCAGCGCTTTTACCGTTATCCCACAGGTGTGCCACCGGGTGCGCGCCACCCGGCGCGCGGGCATCGCGGTCAGAAATGAACAGTAGGCCGTCTACGCGGCTCTTTGCCAGAATCTCCTCCAGCCCCTTTTTTTGATTCGCTCCTTGCGGGAAGTCCTGGTAACCGTAGGCGATGGCCACTTTATCCCAGTCGCCGATGCCAGCGGCATAGGCCTTGCTGAGGTCGATGTTGCCGGTGCGGTCCAGCTTGACCTGCGGGTGCGGGTAATCCATAACGGAGGCGTTGTTGTTGGCGGCATAGTTGTGCATGATGCCCAGGGTGTGGCCCGTTTCGTGCGCCGCCAGCTGCCGGATGCGCGCCAGGGCCATCTCCATCATGGCTTTGTCCTCGGGCTTTCCGTCTTTGTAAGGCGCCAGCAAACCCTCCGCAATCAGGTAATCCTGGCGCACGCGCAGCGAGCCTAACGATACATGGCCTTTAATGATCTCCCCGGTGCGCGGGTCTACCACCGAGGCGCCGTAAGACCAGCCGCGGGTGCTGCGGTGCACCCACTGAATAACGTTGTAACGCACGTCCATCGGGTCAGCGGAATCGGGGAGTATCTCTACCCTAAAAGCATTTTTGTACCCGGCCGCCTCAAAGGCCTGGTTCCACCAGCGGGCTCCCTCCAGCAGGGCCGTCCGGATAGGCTCCGGCGCGCCGTTGTCCACATAATAAACGATTGGTTTCACGGGCTCGGATACCTTGGCGGTAGGGTCTTTTTTCTGCAGGCGGTGGCGCGCGATAAAATGGCGGTCGATGTTCTCATTTACCGGCGTGGCGTAATCGAGGTAAGAAATGCCGAAAAAACCGGAACGCGGATCCATTTCGCGCGGCTCAAAGCCCTTGTCGGGCAACTCGATAAAGGAGTGGTGCTGCCGGAGGGTAATAGCCTGCGCATCGGGGGCCACCTCCCGTACAAAACGTCCGGCGTCCTCGCCGCCGGTAAAGGTCAGGGTGGCCTCAAACTCCGTGTTCTTCGGGTAGTTTTTAGTGCGCGGTAAATAAAGCGCCGAACGGCTGGCATCCGGTCTGTAGTTGCCTTGTTTGCTGCGCTTTATACTTCCGGCCACATCATGGGCATCGCGCAGCAGAAAATCAGTGGCATCTACCAGTACCTTGTTCCCCTCGGCAGCCTCGGCCTTAAAGCCCCAAAGTATAGATTGCGCAAACGACTCCTCCACCGCACGCCGTTCGTTGGCATTGTCGGTGATGGCCCGATACGCGAGGTTGGGCTGTACCAGCATCACTTTAGGCCCTTGCCTGTTAAAGTACACCACGCGTTCCCCGCCCAGTTGCCCGCGGTCCAGGCCGATGTCGTTAGAGCCCAAACCTGCCGGCAACGAATTAACATACAGCAACTCCTGGTTCAGCTTGTCAATCTCCAGCCAGATTTTCCCGGTTTCATCATCGTAGTAAAACGTCAGGTAGCCGGGGTATTTTTTCATGCCTGTTGTTTTATCGGCAATGGTTGGCAGCTGCTGCGCCAAGGTAGCCATCGTTATGAAAAGCGGCAGAAGCAACAAGCACAGGTATTTAAGAGCGGATGAGGTCATATTATGAGGTTGGTTAAGACACAAGATGCTGTAAGATAGAAAATTTAAGCCTTTTTGCCCTTCTAATCTTTCAGGCGTACGTTTACCACGACGCCTTGCCGAACTTTCCGTATAGCTAATCAAAACCCTAAAATCCCGCATCTATGAAAAAAATACAAGCCATTACCTTTCTGAGCAGCGCCCTTTTACTGGCGGCATGTGGGGGAAATCAGTCGGAATACGATGACTATTATGACCAGAACAAAACTGAGGCCGCCACGGAAGCGGATGATGGGCCTGTGGCGCAAACGAAGATCGGGGCCGCTGCCGGCGTGAACGACATGCA
Source organism: Pontibacter sp. GD13 (assembly GCF_058216355.1). NCBI lineage: Bacteria > Pseudomonadati > Bacteroidota > Cytophagia > Cytophagales > Hymenobacteraceae > Pontibacter > Pontibacter sp. GD13. The sequence continues at coordinate 164,350 of NZ_JBYZMQ010000001.1, read as the reverse complement.
GGACAGCGCCACCACGCTTTTGCAGGAAGACAACTATGCACAGGGAGAAAAGCTAATCTCCTTTTCTGACTGCCTCTCGTGCCACAAGATAAACGAAAAATTGGTAGGCCCCGCTTATCAGGACGTGGCGGCAAAGTATGCCTTCAACGACAAAAACGTGGACTACCTGGCTGGTAAAATCATAAAGGGGGGTGCAGGCGTTTGGGGGCAGGTGCCTATGACGCCCCACCCCGATATCAGCCAGGAAGATGCCCGTACCATGGCACGCTACATACTTTCGCTGCATAAAAAATAAACCAGGCTTGCCAGAACGATCGAACACAAAATGCCTGCAAGCAATGCTGGAACTAAAAGCGGAGGCCAGGCTGGGAGAAGGCGCCATCTGGCATCCGGAGCAAAACGTGTTGCTGTGGGTGGATATTGAAGGCAAGTCGCTGCATGTGTATGATCCGGAAAAAGGAACAGACAAAGTGCTGGACGTTGGCGCAAGAATCGGGACGGTGGTGCCAGCTCAGGTTTCCGGTTATGCCCTGGCCGCCCTGCAAAATGGCATTCATCAGGTAAACCTGGAAACCGGTGACCTGACTTTTCTCTGCAACCCGATCCAGGAAAGGGATATCCGCTTCAACGATGGAAAGTGCGACCCGGAGGGGAGGTTCTGGGTAGGCACCATGGCTTTGGATACACGGCAGGGTGCGGCAAAACTATTTCGAGTGAACGTGGATGGCAGCCAGGAGGTGGCGCTGCGTAACCTCACCATCTCAAACGGGATAGTCTGGTCAGGGGATCAACGCACCATGTACTTTACCGACACCCCCACGCACCAGATAAAAGCCTTTGCTTATAACAGGCAAACCGGGGAGATCAGCAAAGGGCGAACCATCATTACCATTCCGGAGGCAGATGGCATGCCGGACGGCATGACGCTGGACCGGACAGGCAAGCTTTGGGTGGCATTGCACGGAGCGGGCAGGGTGGCGCAGTACGATCCGGAAACCGGCAAATTGCTGCAGTTCGTGAACGTGCCGGCCCCCAACACGACCTCCTGCGCCTTCGGGGGAAAGCTCCTGGACACGCTTTTCATTACCACCGCCCGCGAAGGCCTCAGTCAGGAGCAATTAGAAAAATACCCCCAGAGCGGCAGCCTTTTCTCTGTGAAACCCGGAGTCAGTGGATTGCCTGCCAGTCTGTGTAAAGTAGAGGTACCCAGCCGAACAGATTGATAAAGGCTTTCAGCTAGCCTTTGCGCAGTACCCAGGTTGTCATGCTCCGTTCCTGTTCCACTACAACAGTTTTGAGCGGCTCCAGCCGTTCGGCATTCATTTCCAGCTCCATATGTTTTAACAAAGCTTCATCGGCCAGAAACCAAACCGGCCCGTGCGGCATCTGGTAATGCCACCCCAGCACCTGCGGTAGTTTCCCCTCCAGGCCTATGGTTGTACTGAGGCGGCAGAACAGCATCCCTTCTTTTTTCAGCACGCGCCACAGCTGCTGCACCATACTTTTAAAATGAGCTTCATCACGAGCGAAATGCAGCACGGCACTGCATACCACCACATCGAATGCCGCTGTTTTAAAGGGCAGCGAGGCCAGGTCAGCCACCACAAAGTTTTTCGTTGGCAGGGTAGGCGCAACAGCCTTTGCCATACTTTGTGCCGCTGCGATGGCTTCGGCAGAACGATCCGCACCGAATACCTGTACACCGGCCTGCATCAGGTATGTAATGTTCCGGCTATTGCCACAGCCGGCATCCAGAAGCTGCATGCCTTTGGTGATCCTGCCTTTCAGAAGCTGGTCGAACAGGTAAATGTCGATGTCGCCGAACTGCTGCCGGATAGAGGAGAGGGGGAGGTGAAACATAACCGGTTTTTTATGCTGTTAACTTTAAAATGGCTTCAGAAAGCTAAATTAAGCTGAAAAATCCTGTCCTTTCTGCTTAATTTTTCAGAATATTGAATCAATTAGTTTCGATAACCTACCACTATGAAGATGTCATCCAGCCAAACCCAGGACAGATCAGGTTTATCTGTCGCGGAGTTTATCCAGAAATACGCCAACCATCCTACGTATATCCCGCCCACAGGCACGCAACTGAATGCCCTGAACTGGCAAACGGAAGCCGCCCTGCGCATGTTCCTAAACAACCTGACAGACGAGGTTGCTGAAGACCCCAGCCGCCTGGTGGTATATGGGGGTATCGGGCAGGCAGCCCGTACCGTGGCCGATGCCCGGAAAATAATCGAAGTACTGCTGACATTGGAGGCGGATGAGAGTCTGCTGGTTCAGTCGGGGAAACCGGTTGGGAAAGTGCGCACGCATGCCGAGGCACCCCGTGTGCTTATTGCCAACAGCAACCTGGTGCCGCATTGGGCCACCTGGGAACATTTTAACGAACTGCGCGAGCGTGGCCTGATGATGTACGGGCAGATGACGGCGGGCAGCTGGATCTATATCGGCACGCAGGGCATTCTGCAGGGCACCTACGAAACCTTTGCCGCCTGCGGCAGGATTCACTTTAACGGCGATTTGCGGCACAAGCTGCTCGTGACGGGCGGACTGGGAGGTATGGGGGGAGCGCAGCCACTTGCCGCAACTATGGCCGGCGCCACGTTTTTGGGAGTGGACGTGGATCCGGAGCGGATTAAAAAACGCCTGGAAACCCGGTACATCGATAGGATGACCCATAGCTATGAAGAAGCTATTGCCTGGGCCCTGGAAGCGAAAGAAAAGGGTAAGGCTGTTTCCATTGGCCTGGTAGGCGACATAGGAGATGTACTGGAGCGCCTGGTGCAGGATAATATTACCCCTGATATCCTGACCGACCAGACCTCTGCCCATGACCCGATCAATGGGTACGTGCCCAACGGCATTACGCTGGATGAAGCCCGGAAGCTACGCGAAAAAGACCCTCAAAAGCATAAGGACATGGCCCTGAAAAGTATGGCTCGCCATGTAGGCTTTATGCTGGAGCTGATGCGCCGCGGCAGCCGCACCTTTGACTACGGAAACAACCTGCGTGAATTCGCAAGGCAGGGGGGCGAGGAGAACGCTTTCCGCATACCCGGGTTTGTGCCCGAATACATGCGTCCCCTTTTCTGCGAGGGCAAAGGCCCGTTTCGTTGGGCTGCACTGTCCGGCGACCCGGAAGATATTAAAGTTACGGATGCGGCCCTGAAGGAGCTTTTCCCCGAGAATGCGCACATGATCCGGTGGCTGAATGAGGCGGAGGAAAAAGTAGCATTCCAGGGTTTGCCTTGCCGTATTTGCTGGCTGGGGATGGGCGAACGGGAGAAAGCCGGACTGCTATTCAATAAACTGGTTCGGGAGGGAAAAGTGAAGGCACCGATCGTCATTGGCAGGGATCACCTCGACTGCGGTTCTGTGGCCTCGCCTTACCGCGAAACTGAAGGCATGCTGGATGGCTCGGATGCCGTTTCGGACTGGCCCTTGCTCAACCTGATGTCCAACACTGCCGGCGGCGCTACCTGGGTTTCCTTCCACCATGGGGGCGGCGTAGGCATCGGTTACTCGCAGCATGCGGGCATGGTGATCGTGGCCGATGGCACCGAGCGCGCCGATCGCTGCCTGAGCCGCGTGCTCTACAACGATCCGGCCATGGGTATTTTCCGTCACGCAGACGCCGGCTACGAAAGCGCGCAGGAGAATGCTGAGAAATTCGGCCTGGAATTATAAACACGCTATGTCTAGCCCGGTCCGTGTGCAAAACGAAGGACTAGCATGCATACTTCGTTTTGGAAGTTAACGGCAGTTGAATTGTTGTCAGGCGTCATCCCTGCGAGCCAAAGCGCGTAGATAGAAACTGTGTCATGCAGGAGATAAACTTAAAAGAACTACTTCAAGAATGAACCAGGACATTGCAAAACATACGTTGATCGGCCCCTTCACGCAACTGCTTACCATGGCGCATTTGCCGGACGCCGGACCTATTGCCGACAATCAGTTGCAGGTGCTGGAGCAGGCAGGGGTGCTGGTGCAGGGTGAAATAATCGTGAAAGTAGGGGATTATGTCAAGCTGATGCAGGAAGCGGAGAAGTATGACTATCAGCTGGAAACCATTGACAGCCCCATGGTACTGCTTCCGGGATTAATAGATGCCCATACCCATATTTGTTTTGCCGGTTCCAGGGCCAACGATTACGCCTTGCGGGTAGCAGGAAAATCATACCTGGAGATTGCCCACAGCGGTGGCGGCATTCTGGACAGTGTGCGCAAAACGCGTGAGGCCACGCTGATCGAACTGGTGGACCTGTTGAAAAAAAGGTGTGACCGGCATTTGAAGGAAGGTGTAACGACCTGTGAGGTAAAAAGCGGTTATGGACTGACCGTGGAGGATGAGATCAAGATGCTGGAGGCTATCCAGCTGGTGAACAAGCACCACCCCCTCGACCTGGTCCCTACCTGCCTGGCTGCTCACATGCGTGCGCCCGAGTACACGGATTCCAAGAAATACCTCTCTGATGTTCTGAAAGATCTTTTGCCGATGGTGAAAGAGCAGCAACTGGCCAGACGGGTGGATATTTTTATAGAAGATTCAGCCTTTACCGAAGAAGAAGCTACGGATTACCTACTGGAAGCGCAGAAAATGGGCTTTGAAATTACGGTGCATGCCGACCAGTTTAGCCGGGGCGGCAGTAAAGTAGCGGCCACAGTCGGCGCGGTGAGCGCCGACCACCTGGAGGCCAGCGGAGAAGCGGAATACACGGCCCTGCGCGAGGCAGCGGTTGTGGCTACGGTATTGCCCGGCGCCACGCTGGGCCTGGGCATGCACTATGCCCAGGCAAGGGAAATGCTTGACAACGGGCTCTGTGTGGCCATTGCCACAGATTGGAATCCCGGCTCTGCCCCCATGGGCGATCTATTACTGCAGGCCGCCTTGCTGGGTGCTTCCGAGAAATTGACCACCGCCGAAACCCTGGCCGGCATCACCTGCCGCGCGGCCCGGGCCCTAAACTTATCCGACAGGGGCAAGCTCATGAAAGGGCAGCTGGCAGATATGATCGCCTTCCCAACATCGGACTATAAAGAAATTTTATACTTCCAGGGGAAAGTTAAGCCCGCCAGGATCTGGAAAAAAGGCAAGGCGCTTGCAGCTCATTAACCCCTTGCACCATGTATAAACCAAGCACGAAAGCAGCCTGGAAAGGCAGGGTAGATACGCAGGACGGGGAACTGGGGCTCCGGTGGCACCAGGCAGTGCAGCTGATCAACCTTTCAGAGGAGATCATTAATGTTCCGGATGGAGCAGGAGCGTTTGCGTTCCTGGGCTTTTGCTGCGATGAGGGGGTTCGGCGAAACCAGGGCAGGGCAGGGGCGGCTGCCGGTCCGGCGGCCTTACGAGCGGCCATGGCCTCCTTCGCCTTTCATTTGCCCGGGCATATACAGCTTTTTGATGCCGGGGATGTGTTGTGCACGGACCAGCACCTGGAGGAAGCCCAGGAACAACTAGGAAAAAAAATCTCCCTGCTGCTGCAGCACGGCTTCCGGCCCCTGGTGCTGGGCGGAGGTCACGAAATCGCTTTCGGGCATTTTCTGGGCTTAGAGAAAGCCATTGGCAAGCAAAAGCTGGGCATCCTTAATTTTGACGCGCACTTTGATCTGAGAAGCTACGCGCTCCAACCCAGTTCAGGAACTCCTTTTCTCCAGATCGCGGATAAGCTTAAAGCGCAACAGCAGCCGTTCCTGTACAATGTTTTGGGGCTACAGGAGTACGGAAACACCCAAATACTATTCCAGACAGCAGCTAAACTGCACGTTAACTATACCGAAGCCGAAAATGTGCGCCTATTGAAACTGCCACAGTTAAAGCAGAACCTACATGCCTTCTTAAACCAGGTAGACAAACTATACCTCACCATTGACCTGGACGTATTTGCCGCAGGCCATGCCCCAGGCGTTAGCGCCGTAAACGCGCTGGGCCTGGAACCGGAAGTAGTTTTGGAGTTGCTTAAAGTAGTTATAGAGAGCGGTAAATTGCTTAGTGTGGATGTGGCAGAACTCAACCCGGCTTTTGACCCCGACAACAGAACATCCAAACTAGCCGCAGGCATTCTCTACCATCTGGTGCGAAATTGGAGTACAGTTTAAGGAGTAAGCCATCCAGCAATTAGCCAGAGCTGCTCATATCAGTCTCCTATCTTGAATTTTGTCCAGTAAGTTGTGTCGCTTGTTTTAATCTCGACCAGGTAGATGCTCGGCTGAAGTTTGCCAACGTTAAAACGCCAGGCCTTTTTGTTGGCAGCAATGCTGATCGGTTTTTGGAACACCATTCTGCCTGCAGCGTTTGTAATCCGAAGCATGGCATTCTCTTTTAAATCCTGTGAAAAATCAAGCTGGAAAGTGCCTTTTTGAACCGGACGCAGGTTAATGCCGGACAGTGTTTCCAGTTTGGGTTCACCTGCAATGGAATGTTCAGCCGCCACCAGGATATGCTCCTTCTTTTGGTCTGGCATTGGGTTGGTCTGCGCGGAGGCAGTTAAAAACAAAGCGACCAGGGGAAGACTGGCCATAAATGCTTTAGCGTGTTTTTGTATGATTCTCATTGTTTCAGGGTAAAGTTTACGTATAACCCTGCTATTGCATATTTGGGGCCAGTTTTACCTGCTGTTTCCTAAAGCCTTCAATTCTCCCGTTCCCTTGTTAAAACAAATTTGGTTTGATCCTGCTATTTTGGTGCCGGCCAGCCACCGCGGTTTGGGCGTAGCTGTGGCCAGGCCCTGCATCACGCGCTCCCCGAAAAAACTTAAGCGTAAGGCTTCCCGCCCTTGCACCAGGTCAGGTTGCAGTCGGTGCAGGATTTCCATCAGCTGATAATCTGCAAAGCCGTACGCCGGTTGCGTTTCCCAAAAATGACGCATCAGTTCTGCCGGGCTCTCAGCACCGTTCGCGATCAGCTCCAGTATAACGCTCTCCGGATGGCTTAAACCTGTATGGCAATCCGGGAAGCGCTTGAAGAAGAAATTCAGTGCCTGCTGTAATTGTGGGAGTAAAACCTTGCGCTGCTGCAAGTATAGCTGTAGGTGGAGCGGGTTAGGGCCGCCATAAAGTTCCCATAGTTCCTGTGCCTGTGCTAATTGTGAAACTGTCATTTGTACCCGCGACTCGAATAGCTGAAGCAGTTCTTTCTGATTTAAATGCGCGATGTTCTTGCCTTCTGCTGGGGTGCAAACCGATACTAAATTTGGTTTAGTACTATGCAGCTTCTGGAGTAAGTATAAAAGGTTTACCTGGCACATCAGGTCCTCGTCGAACCAGAGGATGACTTCAAAGAACGAGCCTGTTTCGTTGAGCTTCGGTAGTTCATCCAGCACTTTGATCTTGTATTGGGCGGCGCTTTCCTGATAAGTGGATGTAATGAACTCTTCCCGTCTTTGCCAGAATTCTGTTGTCGGAACAGAGGCGATTGCGGGTCCTTCAGATAATATCTCGCGCCAGACAAGCAGTGCGCCGGGCAAGCCTGCTGCCTTGAAAGCGGGCAGTGAGGCGTCGCCGTTCAAGATATGGAGTGTAGGAAGCTGTTTCATTTATAGGGACATAAAAATTAAAGCGATGCAGCGGATACGGGCCTGTCCCGCTGTATCGCTTTAACGTGTTACTTCTAAATAAACAGGAAATAAAATGCTGTTTATCGCCGCGAGAGCCTGTAAGCCACTACGCGATTGTCGTTGAACGTGGGCACAAGCAATAACCCCAACCGATCCGCGTAACTGATATCCGCAGCGTTTACTTTCTTATCCTTTGTATCCAGTACACGCCATTTTTTCCCTTCGCTGTTTACAAAGTATACTTCCCCGTCCCAGCTGGAAACCAGGTATTCGCCTGTGCCCAACTCTGCAATGCCATCCGCAGATTTGATGCCTTCAGCCCAGTTGGTCCAGTTCTTCGTTTCCGGATCCAGGAAGCGCACGTCACCGCTGCTCATGAAGGCTACGATCAGCCGCTTGCCGTCGATTAAGATCCCGTTCGGTTTTTCGCGGTCTGTGTTTTCCATCCAGGTGCTCACCCTGCCGTTACGCAACTGGTAAATGCGCTTCTGCTCGGAGTCAGTTACGTATACGGTACCAGAATTATCCACGGCTACATCGTTCAGGAACCTGGCGTTTTCTGCTTCGTAACGCCCTAACACTGCGCCGGTCTGAGTTGAGATGGCCACAATCTCGTTCACATCTGCCACATAGAGCACATTGTTGTACAGCGCCATGCCTTTAGGGTCGTTTAAGCCGGATACCCAGTACAATTCCGTTACCTCTCCGTTATTACCCAGCTTGGAGATAAAGCCATCGCCATCTTTTTTATTGCCCGACATTTTGTTGATGTTAGAGACATAAATGATGTTTCGCTGCGCATCATAAAGCGTGGATTCCGGTGTTCGGAGTGTATTGTCAGTCGCCCAGGCCTGCTCTAACTCCACGGGCGCCTTGGCTGTGAAGAGGCTGCTTTTGCAACCGGTAAATGTCAGTAAAAGAAAAAGGGTGCCAGCACCCTTGCATAAATTCCGCATAAAAGTTCTGCATTTAGTAAGTTCCCTTTTACGGGTGCAGGCGCCTGCCGTTATATTTTATGGTTTTAACCGCTATAAAGACCCAATTTTTGCAACGTTCTTTTCCTGGAAATTTTGCCTGTCGCGGTTTCTACGAATGAGCGAATGGCATATATTTGGCGGGGTACCTCAAACTTCCGCAAAAGCCCCTTTAAAGAGGCGAAAAATGCGGCTTCTTTTTCACTTGAAAACAGGGGTCCTTCCAATACAAGCACAATACGCTCTCCCAGAAGCTCATCGGGCTGTGGCGCTATAAAAAACCGAGGGGGATCATCGGGCAAGGCAGCGAATGCCGTTGCAATGGCCAGCTCCACTTTTTCGATCTGCACCTTCAGCCCCCCGGTATTGATGGTATTGTCGATCCGGCCTATCCAGCGGAAGCGCTTGGGGGTAAGCAACTCCACGATGTCGTTGGTGACCAGTATTTCCCGATTGGTTACGTCGCCGGCGATGGTAAGGCAGCCACGTTTATCCTGTCCTATTTTAATCGGTTCCAACACCTGGTAATATTCCGCAGCATCAGCGCCGTTTAAGCGGCGGAGTGCAATGTGCGAGGCAGTTTCCGTCATGCCGTAGGTATGGTACACCGGGGCCTGTAGAACTTGTAGCAAGCGCTGCAGCGTAGGACTAACCGGCGCGCCACCCACCAAAATTCCTTTCATTCCATTAAGTTGCGGCATTACTTCCGGCGTTTCCTGCAACATGGTTTGTAATTGCATCGGCACAAAAGAAGCGAAATCAACTTTCTCATCAGAGGGCACCAGCGACAAAGGATTGCTGACCGGCTCGACGATAAGCATCCTGAGGTTCGCGAGAAACCCCCGCACCAGCATCATCATGCCGGCAATGTACTCGGTATTCAGGCACACCAGCGTACAATCGCCTGCCTTTAATTTCAGGAGGTTGATCGTGCGCCGGCCACTGTCCTCCATTTGTTTACGGGTGAGGTTTATGGTTTTTGGCACCCCTGTCGAACCAGAGGTTTGGATAGGGAACTCCTGAAGGCCGTTCAGCCAGTTCCGGCAGAATTCAAGTGTTTTAGTTTCGTACCCATTAAGCGGAATACTCTCGCGAAAGGAGTAGTTGGCAATCTCGTCATAGTAAAATTTCTTATCGTTGAGTAACAGGTAATTTTCAGTCATGGAGCGATCGTGCGTTTCAGATACCAATTAACAGTAAACTATACTTTTAATTAGAGCTACATGCTAGTATAGTTTCACAAAAGTGCGAAATATTGGTTAAGAATAAATATAGAACAGGCAAAGGTTAGCACACAGCAAGTCATGGAACATAGGCAACGCAGCAGGGAAGGGCTAAGTTTTGGGATCACTCTGTTCGCCGAGGCACAAAGTGGTGTTCCCGCAGGGTGTTAATTCGCCTGCTGGCCTAATGGATAGATGCATCAGGAAAAGTTTCGGTTGTGAACCTAACATCTTAAACTGCTTGCGGCCCATCACACGTTTCAGGCGCAAGGCTTGAAAGCAAACTGCGTATTAACCGGGCGCTTTAGTAAAGCCAGTCCTTCTTCGATTTCCGGATCATGCGGTCTACCGAGAACCTGCCCGATCCGAAGATCAGGAAAAAGATAAGCAGGACCAACACGATGATGGAAGCCCACAACTCCGTGTTCTCGGAATAAAATCCACGGTTAGGATTGATAAAGAACACAGCGCCTAACAGAATCGGGATCTGGAAGAGGATTGCCACCCGGGTGATCATGCCGATGGCGATTAAGAAGCCGCCCACCAGGTGCGCAAAAGCAACATAGTGCGCCAGCCCGACGGATACCCAGGGGAACTCGCTTTTACGCATGATGCTGAATAAAGCATCTGTATTCTGAATGAACATGATGCCTTTCACCATGAGAAATACCCCTAAACCAAACCTGATCAAATCCAGCCAAACCGGGTGGTGTGTATCCCCCCAATGCCCGATGCGGTTAAAATCTTGTGATAAATTCATCGTTGAAAACAGTTTAGTGAAACATAGTGGTCTAGTATGATTTAACGGGTTTAAAGTTAAAGTGGACACAGTTTTATCCATGGAGTAGCATGCCGGTTGCGCATCGGGGGAGGAATGTGTAAAACTCTTATTGTGGTAAAAGCAGTCTTCGAATTCAAGCCTCTTGTGCTCAACGCAATAACGGAGGACTTAATATTTTATATCCTGCACCTGCCTCCGGTAAACATCAAACGCCGCCGCATTTTTAGTGCTGTCCGTGAATATCTCCAGAATGCCGGCTCCGGCCTCCGGGGCAAAAAAACCGGCAAGGGCCTGAACAACTTCCTCTATGGTGCTGGCAGCGGTGTACCGCAGATTAAAATCGCGTGCAGTGTGCTGTGCTGACAGGCTCTGGGCAGTTTCAAAGTAGGGCTCCAGTTCAGGTTGCTGCCTGGGTCCGTCTATTAACCGGAAAATGCCCCCAGCGTGGTTATTTAGCAACACGATCCGCAGGTTATGGGGCAGGTAATTGTGCCAGAGCCCGTTGCGGTCATAGAAAAAAGCAAGGTCGCCAGTTAACAGCGTGGTAATGCCAGTGCTGGTCAGGGCGCAGCCCACGGCGGTGCTGGTGCTGCCGTCGATGCCACTGGTGCCACGGTTCGCATAAACTGAAACCTCCTGTTCGGGGCGCAGCCCGATGATATTGGCGTAACGCACGGCCATGCTGTTGGCCAGGTGTAAGTTGCTGTGGGCTGGGAGGTGCTGCAAGAGACTGCTCACGATGCTTAACTCGTTATAGCCGCTACTTGCCGTGTAAGCACGCAGGAAAGCGCCAGCCTGCCTGTTCCTGCCGAGCCATGCCTGGCGAAAGGTTTCCTCTATTTTGGTGCTGCCCGTTAAACCTGAAAGGAAATTTTCAGGGCTGCTGCGGACAATTTTCGTGAGCGCCTGAAAGGGATCCGATACGTAGCCGGCAGGTTGCACATGCCAGTGCGCCTCGGGCTTATACTTACGCAGAAATAACTTCAGGCTCTTGGAGATAACGGAATTGCCAAAGGTGATCAGAAGATCCGGTTTCAGTTGCTGGAGCTTCTCCGCATCCGGGCAAGCAAGGAAAACATCCTGAAAACGCACCGCGTTCGGCAGCTTCTGTATATTGCTAATCACATCGCCGACTACAACCGCGCCCGTAGACTCCGAAAAGGCATGCAGGTATTGCAGCAGATGCGCATCCCGTTTATGCTGGCCGGCCACAACCAGCACTTTCCTAAAGCGCAGGATCTGCTCCTGCAGCTGCAGCGATACACCAGCGCTCAAGAAGTAATCCGGGCCTTCGTCAGTGATGACTTTTACCTTTGTGTCAAACTGAAGCGTTTCGCCCGGAGCCGGATAAAAAGGCTCGCGCAAGGGAATGTTAATGTGCACCGGACCGGCAGGATAAGCCACGGCTTCGTTCAGTGCTTCGGATACCATCCGCTCGCTGTACCAAACCGCATCGGGACTCGAAAAGTCAACCGGGAAAGTATAGCTTTGCTTGATGTGCCTGCCAAAGATGTCTCGCTGGCGGATCGTCTGCCCGTCCTGCTGGTCAATCCACTCGGGTGGGCGGTCGGCGGTGAGGACAAGTAGTGGCACTTGCTGGAAAAAAGCCTCGGCCACAGCCGGGGCGTAGTTTAAAGCCGCCGTGCCGGAGGTGCAGACCAATACCGTTGGCTTACCCGTGGTAAGGGCCATACCCAGCGCAATAAACGCCGCGGCACGCTCGTCGCTGACCGTGCGCACAGTAAATGCTTTATGTCGCGCAAAACCGATGGTAAGCGGCGCGCAGCGCGAACCCGGCGAAAGCACCACCTGTTCCACTCCCTTGCGGGCACATATCTCAGCAATGTTTACAACAGGTTGGATGATCATAGTAGGTATGGGGGTCACTTATTCAAAATTAGACAGAATGCTTCGCATGGTCTGCATTTTATGCTCTGTTTCCTGCCACTCCTTTTGGGGGTTGGAATCGCTGGTGATGCCGGCCCCTGCATAAAGTATAGCTTTATGCCGCAGTAGTTCCATACAACGTAAATTTACATAAAGGTGGGTGCCTGCCCGACTGCCCACCGGGCCCAGGAAACCGCTATAATAAGCCCGGTTATACCCTTCCGCTGCAAGTATAAAGCCCAAAGCGGGCTCCTTTGGCAAACCGCATACAGCCGATGTGGGGTGGAGCAAGGCAAGCATATCGGTGCCCAGCGTCGGGAAGTCCACTTCCTTGAGGTCTACCCTGAAATCGGTGCGCAGGTGCATCAGGTTACCTGCCACTATTGTGCGGGGGCCCACCTCGGTATATTCGCGCAGCCGCAGGCTTTTAAAACAGCTCAGAATATACCGTTCCACCATGCCCTGCTCCTCGATCTCCTTTTGGCGCCAGATGGCGTCTTCTACCAGTGCTACTGCGGGCTGTGTGCCCGCCAACGCTACCGTATGAAATACCTGCTCTTGATTTATACTTACCAGTATCTCAGGGGAGGCGCCCATCCAGGTGCCCACGCCCGGAACCGACACCAACGACACGAACGCGTTCGGGTAAGCCTGCTGCATGACCTCAAATGCCAGCAAAGGGGAAAAGGAGGGCGGCAGCATTTGCGGCGAATTTCTCGAGAGCACCACTTTTTCCATCTCCAGGCGGGCAATTGCCGCAATAGCCCGATGAACCGCCTCGGTAAAGCCCGGCTCCGTCTGGTGCGGTTTGTCAGTTGCCTGGTTGGGGGAATGCCAGGCAAATTGCCCGGAGCCTCCAGCATTTAGTGCTTTATTAAAATCTTGTAAAGCAGTAGCTGGTGCATCTGATGCAAATTGCAGCTGCCCGGTTGCGGTACTATAATGCACATCCGCCTTGATAAAGGTATTGTGTTGTCCGTTTAACTGCTGAAAGGGGCAGAAGAGAAAGCCAAAAGCGCTTTGCTCCAAAACAGGTTTCCCGATCGTAACCTCCTCCTGTAACGAAACACAAATATGGATCTCCTGGGTATTGGGCAAAAGCCAGACAGCCACAGCCCGCTTCTGATCAATGGCAGTCCTGAAAACAGATGCAACCGTATGTGCCTGGGGCGCTAAACCCATGTTTTATCGCTTATCAATTACAGCCACGGTCATGCGGCTTAAACACACCACATCGCCTGCCTCGTTCGTGATTCTTGTTTCCCAAACCTGAGTGGTCTTGCCCAGGTGCAGGGCCGATGCTTTGCCAAACACCCAGCCTTCGCGCACGCCCCGTATATGGTTGGCGTTAATTTCTAAACCAACACAAGCTTTTTGGGTTTGATCTACGTGAATGTTGGCGCCGATACTGGCCAGGGTTTCAGCCAACGCCACAGAGGCGCCGCCATGCAGCAGGCCCATGGGCTGGTGTGTGCGGTGATCGACGGGCATTTTGCCGTAAATAAAGCCATCCCCAAAGTCAGTGATCTCAATGCCCAGGTGTTCCACCATGGTATTTTTTCGCCACTCGTTCAGGGTATCCAACGTAATAGAGGTTTTAAGCATGGGCTGCGATGTCTATATTCGCGGTTACGTTTCATTAACAAGACAAAAGTAGCGGAATTTTGAGTAGTAAGAAAGTATACCTGATCCGGCACGGGCAAACCGACTACAACCTGCAGGGCATTGTGCAGGGCAGTGGGGTGGACTCGAGCCTGAACGAAGCGGGAAGATCACAGGCAGCCAGATTTTTTGACAAATATAAAGCAGTGCCTTTCGATAAGGTGTATACCTCCACCTTGCAGCGCAGCAGGCAATCGGTAGAAGGCTTTATTGAACTGGGCATCCCCACGGAACAGCATGCAGGCTTAAACGAGATAAACTGGGGCACGCGGGAAGGGACCCGCATCACGCCCGAAGAGGATGCCTATTACCAGAACATGCTGGAGCGCTGGTGCAGCGGAGAAACCGGCTATTGCATAGAAGGGGGTGAAAGTCCGGAAGAAGTGGCCGCGCGGCAAGCCCCGTTCCTCGAACTGCTGACAGGCAGGCCCGATGAGCAGCACGTGCTGGTGTGCATGCATGGCCGCGCCATGCGCATTCTGCTGTGCCAGCTGCTGCACTACCCCTTAAAATGTATGGATGAGTTTCTGCACCGGAATTTGTGCCTCTACCTGCTGGAATATACGGGTAGCATGTTCGTGGTAAAAAGTTACTGCGACGTGACACACCTGAAAACGGACGAAGGAGTAGAAACCCACAAGCGGGGCATTACAACAAATTAGCCCCATATAGTTTGAATAAAATATTTTTAAATCTAATTTTGGGGGATAACACGCGACCTGATTTGGGCGACTAAACAACACGATATTTATGGCTGAAGTTATAAGAATGCCTAAGATGAGCGACACGATGACTGAAGGGGTGATTGCATCTTGGCAGAAGAAAGAAGGCGACAAAGTGAGTTCCGGTGATATACTGGCAGAGGTAGAGACTGACAAAGCAACGATGGAGCTGGAATCTTATGAAGATGGAACCCTCTTATACATCGGTCCCAAAAAAGGTGATTCTGTACCTGTAGATGCCGTGATCGCTATTATCGGGAAGGAAGGCGAAGACATTGCCGGCCTTCTGGAAGAAGTGAAAGGAAACGGCAAACCAGCGGCTGCCAAAGAAGATAAGGAAGTGGCGAAGGAAGAGAAACCCGCTGCGACGAAAGAAGAAAGCAAACCCGCTGTTGCCAAAGAAGAAGCATCCGCAGCCAAAACCACCGTTGATACCAACAACATCAAAGCCTCTGTTATCCGGATGCCGAAAATGAGCGATACCATGACGGAGGGGGTGCTGGTAAGCTGGCAGAAAAAAGAAGGCGATAAGGTAAAATCAGGCGATATACTGGCAGAAGTGGAAACCGATAAGGCAACCATGGAGCTGGAGGCCTATGAAGATGGCACTTTGCTATACATCGGCGTAAAGGAAGGCGAATCTGTGGCAGTGGATGCCATTATTGCTATAATCGGCGAAGAAGGCGCAGACTTTAAGACCTTGCTGGAAATAGCATCCTCCAACAAGCAATCGCGACAGGAAAACGTGAAAACTGACGCGGCCATTGAGGAAAGCGTGGAAGACGTTACCCCGGATAAAGTAGAGGAAGAGAAGGTGCCCGGACCTGAGTCTGCCGAAAGATCGGAAGGGGAGGGTGCCTCAGAGAATGGCCGCATCAAGGCTTCTCCGTTGGCTAAGAAAATGGCCGAGGAGAAAGGCTTTAAACTTTCCGATATCAAAGGAACCGGCGAAGGTGGCCGCATCGTGCAGCGCGACATCGAGAATTACAAACCTGCCGCCGCTCCACAGAAAGCCGCTATGCCACAGGCTGCGCAGGCTGCCGTGCCGGGTGCCCCGGCCGATGCATACGAAGAGGTAGCCGTTTCGCAAATGCGCAAGGTAATTGCCCGCCGCCTGGCAGAAAGCAAATTCTCTGCCCCGCACTTCTACCTGACCATGGAAATAGATATGGACAAGGCGATGGAGGCGCGAGTAAGTATAAATGAGGTATCCCCGGTTAAAGTATCGTTCAACGACTTGGTAATTAAAGCCGCTGCCGCTGCCCTGCGCCAGCATCCGGGGGTAAACTCCTCCTGGTTAGGCGATAAGATCCGCTACAACAAGCACATCAACATTGGGGTGGCTGTGGCGGTGGAAGAAGGCCTGCTGGTACCGGTTGTGCGCAACGCCGACTATAAGTCGCTTTCGGCAATTGCAGCGGAGGTGAAAGACCTGGGCGGCAAGGCCAAGAGCAAGAAACTGCAGCCATCAGACTGGGAAGGTAACACGTTTACCATCTCTAACCTGGGCATGTTCGGCATCGAGGAGTTCACCGCCATCATCAACCCGCCGGATGCCTGCATTATGGCAGTAGGCGGCATTAAGCAGACCCCTGTGGTTCGCAATGGCGAGATAAGGATCGGTAACGTGATGAAGGTGACACTCTCCTGCGATCACCGCGTGGTAGACGGGGCCGTGGGTTCTGCCTTCCTGCAAACGTTTAAAAACCTGCTGGAGAACCCGGTGCGCATACTGGTTTAATCGCAGCAAAGAATAAAGTATAGAGAAGAGCCCCTCCAACATTGGAGGGGCTCTTCTGTTTTTACACTAATTCCAAAAAGTGCTTCTCAACTATGCTTACCGGCCATCGTACCCCTATATAGAATTTAAAAAAACTAAAAACTTCATGCGTAAAACAGGGAAGGAATATTTGCCGATAGCAGATCATGGGGTGATAGGGGACCTGAACACAGTGGCTTTGGTTGGTTTGAATGGCACCATCGATTACATGTGTTTCCCATACTTTGACTCCCCGACAATTTTCGCAGCTTTGCTGGATCAAGAGAAGGGAGGAAGTTTCTCAATTGAGCCCACCTGCGATGATATGAAGCATAAGCAGTTGTACTTGCCTGATACCAATGTGCTGTTAACCAGGTATTTGTCTGACAAGGGAATTGGTGAAGTAACGGATTTCATGCCCGTGGAGGCGCAGGAGCAGGGGAACATGCTGATCCGCAGGGTTTCCTGTGTGCACGGCAATATCACCTTTCGCATGCAGTGCAGTCCGCGGTTCAACTACGCGCGCTCCAACCACAAGATAGAGCAGCTAAATGACCATGAGGTGGTTTTCACAAGCGAGGGACCGGATGGCACGCATATCAGGCTAAAAAGCAAAGTTCCCATTACAATGAATAACGGCGATGCTACCGCCACTTTCTCGCTGAAAACAGGCGAGAAAGTGGACTTTCTGCTGGACCTGATCACCTGCGATACGCCCCCAGCCCGAAACCTGGATGAGTTTGTGACCCTGGCCCTGTTTGACACGATCAACTATTGGAAAGACTGGATAGGCAAGTGTACCTACAAAGGCCGCTGGATGGAAATTATTAACCGATCGGCGCTGGTGCTCAAGCTGATGACCTCACACGAAAATGGTTCTATCGTTGCCTCGCCTACCTTCGGGCTGCCGGAGCAGATAGGCGGCACGCGCAACTGGGATTATCGGTATACCTGGATTCGGGATGCCTCCTTTACCATGTATGCCTTGTTGCGGCTAGGGTACCGGGAAGAGGCAAAGGACTTTATCAGCTGGGTAGACAGGCAGTGCGATGACGTGGGAAGCGCAGGCCACCTGCGACTGATGTACACGCTGGGAGGCAAGCTGGAGCTGAAGGAGGTGATACTAGACCATTTGGAAGGTTATAAAGGCTCCCGGCCGGTGCGCATTGGCAATGGCGCCTACGACCAGGTACAGCTCGATATTTACGGGGAGCTGCTGGATTCGGTCTATCTGTACGATAAGTATGGGGAACCTATCTCGTTTGAGTTCTGGGACGACCTGCGGCAGCAAGTGGAATGGGTATGCGATAACTGGCAGGTAGAGGATGAGGGAATCTGGGAAGTGCGCGGGGGGAAAAAGCACTTTCTGTATTCCCGCATGATGTGTTGGGTAGCCATAGACAGGGCCATGAAAATAGCCGCCAACCACTCTTACCCGCTGTCAGCCCGATGGCGCGAGGAGCGCGATAAGATTTTCTTTTCTATCCATCAGGACTTTTGGAATGAGGAACTGCAGTGCTTTGTGCAATACAAGGGTGCCGACACCGTGGATGCTGCCACCTTGCTTATGCCACTCATCCGTTTTATCAGCCCCAAGGACCCGAGATGGCTCTCTACCCTGGACCGCATTGAGAAGCGCCTGGCCTCCGATGCGCTCGTTTTCAGGTATCGCAACGAGGAGGCCTTTGATGGCTTACAGGGCGGAGAAGGAACCTTCTCGATGTGTACGTTTTGGTTTGTGGAGTGCCTGGCGAAGTCCGGGCAGGTTGACAAGGCCAGGCTGTACTTCGAAAAAATGCTGGGTTACGCCAATCACCTGGGCCTGTACGCCGAGATGCTGGGGCTGAACGGGGATCAGCTGGGCAATTTTCCGCAGGCGTTCACACACCTGGGGCTGATCAGTGCGGCCTTAAGTATAAATGATATCCTGGAAGGAAAGGAAAATAAAAAGAAGATGTAATAGCGCAGGAAGGGTTTTGTACGAGTATCAGGCGTTATCATAAGTGATGCCCGTTACTTCCACCACTTCTTGGTTTCTGCCCATTTGCAGTGTTACATTGTCGCCTTTTTTCTTCCCGATCACGGCGCGGGCAATAGGGGCTACAAAGCCAATGCGGCCTTCCTCAATCGAGGCTTCATCCACCCCTACAATCGAAAAAACGCGCCTTGTATTCGCTTTGCCGCCACCGATAGTTTTCAGGGTAACGGTGGCCCCGAAGCGTACCTCGTCAGTAGGCTGCTCGTTCGGGTTGATGATCTTGGCGGTGGCCAGCCGTTGTTTCAGCGCACTGATCCTGCCCTTCAGAATGGTGATTTGCCTGGTACGCTCCGCCTCATCGTCGTGGTTGGCCTCTGCTTTGGCCCGTTCTTCCTCCAGCTGCTCCATCTCGGTGCGCAACAGCTCTATCCCCCTGGGGGTTACGTAGTTTGTTGCACCCGCAGGCAACGAAGCCCGGGGTGGTATAATGGGCGCCACTAAGGCATCATCTTCTTTTGCGAATGCTCTGCTCATAGTTTTTATAACGGGGTGCCGGGTTGTATGTTCAGCAGCAGGTGCAAAACTAGAGGCAGACAATATGGCGTGAAGCCCCACTTTGGCTTTTTGTTTGAAGATGCGTTAGCTTTACAGCAAACAGGGGTAGCCAGCCGGCTAGTGCCTGCGGATGTTAAACGAGAACCATACTTATACAGATGACGAAAATAAGATCGACCACCGTGTGTGGTATCTACCATAACGGCGAGGTTGCACTGGGTGCCGACGGACAGGCGACCATGGACAAACACATCGCCAAGAGCAACGTTAAAAAGATCCGGAAACTGTTGGACGGCAAGATCGTGACGGGCTTTGCTGGCTCTACCGCCGATGCTTTTACCCTGCTGGAGCGCTTCGAGGAGAAGCTGAACGCTTACCAGAGCAACATGAAACGCGCCGCCATAGAACTGGCCAAGGACTGGCGCAAAGACCAGTACCTGCGCAAGCTGGAAGCCATGATGGTGGTGGCCAATAAGGATGAGCTGTTGATCATTTCGGGTACCGGCGATGTGCTGGAGCCGGACAACCAGATCGCGGCCATCGGTTCGGGCAGCATGTATGCCCATGCTGCCGCTTTGGCGCTTAAGAAACACGCTCCGCACCTATCGGCAGAGGAAATGGTGCGCGAGTCGCTTAACATTGCCGCCGACATCTGCATCTACACCAACCATAACCTGATCATTGAGAAACCGGCATTGTAAAGTTTAGGGGTGGGGTATAAAAGGTTCTGCAGGGCTTTCTTTAAAGTTGAAAGTATGAACCTTGTAGCTGCTTACTCCGAATAACTATAACTTAAACGATTTATGTCTTAACTTGCTGCCTCCAACAGCTATGTACGGCAGCCCAGGCTTTATTAACAACATATGAACGTATCAGAATTCCTTAAGAAACACTACAAGCACTTTAACGCAGCCTCCGTGATAGACGCTGCCGAAGGATATAAAAATCACCTGAACCAGGGTGGCAAGATGCTGGTAACGCTGGCCGGAGCCATGTCTACGGCGGAGATGGGCATCATTCTGGCTGAGATGATCCGGCAGGACAAGATACACGCCATCTCCTGCACAGGCGCTAACCTGGAGGAGGATATCTTTAACCTGGTGGCCCATGATTATTACGAGCGGGTGCCCCATTACCGCGAGCTTTCTGCCGCCGATGAGGAGGAGTTGCTGAGCCGCCACCTGAACCGTGTAACCGACACCTGCATTCCGGAGGAAGAGGCCATGCGCCGCCTGGAGCATGTTGTGCTCAAGTTCTGGGAGAAAGCTGACAAGGCCGGTGAGGCCTACTTCCCGCATGAGTTCTTTTACCAGATCCTGTTAAGCGGCGAGTTGGAGCAGTATTACCAGATAGACCCGAAAAACAGCTGGATGCTGGAAGCAGCCAAGAAGAACCTCCCGATCATCTGCCCGGGCTGGGAAGACTCCACGCTGGGTAATATTTTCACCGGCCACGTGATCAGCGGCGATATCAAGAATGTACACACGGTAAAAACAGGCATCCAGTACATGATAGAGCTGGCCGACTGGTATACCAAAACCGCCAAAGAGGAGTCAACCATCGGTTTCTTCCAGGTAGGCGGCGGCATTGCCGGCGACTTCCCAATATGCGTGGTGCCGATGCTGCACCAGGACCTGCAACGCAGCGGTGTGCCGCTTTGGGGCTATTTTGCTCAGATATCAGATTCCACCACCAGCTACGGCTCCTACTCCGGCGCCGTGCCCAACGAGAAAATCACCTGGGGGAAACTGGGTAAGGACACACCAAAATTCATGATCGAGTCGGATGCCACCATCGTGGCCCCGCTTATATTCGCTTTGGTGCTGGACATGTAGTAACTAATTTAGTGCGTGATATAAAAAAGACCGGTAACCTGTGTTATCGGTCTTTTTTCTTTATATAATATCACATATATTTGCTATTCACTTATTTGATACAGATGAAAACACTCTTTACGCTTTTGTTTACTTTCCTGGTTTCTGCCTCGTTTGCGCAGCGGAACTTTATACCAGGGCACTACATCACCGCACAGGGCGATACCGTGCAGGCACAGATCGACGATCAGAACTGGGAAACAAACCCTCTGTTTATTGAGGTAAAAAGCACCGGGGGCAGTTCAGAGGTGCGGCGGTTTAGCGCGGCAGACCTCAAAGGCTTTAGGCTTTCTACAGGCGATGTGTATGAAGCCTTTGTAGTGGATGTGGACAAGTCTCCGATCAAATACGAGGACATAAGCATTGGCAGCCTGCCGGTAATAGAGAAAGACACTGTTTTTCTTCGTGTATTGGTAAAAGGTGACGCCAGCCTGTATCACCTGGCATACAATAACTCGCAGAACCACTATTATATCCGAAAGGGCACTGAAACGCCCAATGAGCTGATCTACAGAACCATCCGGCATATAAACGGCTATAACAAGCTTCCCATTTACAGAGGCCAGCTGAAGGCAACCTTCTCCGATTGCCCCACCGTAACTGCGAAAGCTGACAAGGTGAAATTCAGTATGGAACAGTTTAAAAAAATTGTAGGCGATTACAACCAGTGTGTGAGCGGTACAAAAGGAGCGTATGCAGCCTCCAAAGAAAAAGTGCAGACGCAAATTAGGGTTTTAGGAGGTGCGTCGTATTACGCGATGGCGATTAAGGGAGAAGGGGAAAGGCTTTTGGTCGGACAGGACTTTACGGGAACAAACTATACTTTTGGCATCTCAGTACTGTCCTCCTCGCCTCGGGGCCACGGTAGAATGGGCTTACAAAATGACCTTATGTTTAAGCCTGTTAGCATGACTGGGTTCATGGAAGAGGGCAACCCGGAGTCTGGCCCCCGCTATACCAAAACAAAGACTAACTTTGACATGACCTACATTGGATTAAACTCCATGTTCAGGTACCGGCTTACAAACTCGCAGCTCAGTTCGTACATAAGCGGCGGCATTTCGAACAGCTTTATGGTGGCAAACAACAGCAACCAGCAGGTGTTCTCCATACATTATGGTAAGGAATATAACTCAGAGAGGCAGCCTTTGCAAAACTACCGCAAATATGAGATCGGTTTTATCGTGGGGGCTGGCCTTGCCCTGAATAATTACTTTGTGGAGGTGAAGCTGGAAAAAGGGAACGGCTTTATCGACCACAAGACCATGTTGGGATATAAGAACGCAGTGTCATTACAGCTGGGGTATACCATTAAATAACCGTAGTCATACTGCTATAAAAAGCGGCAGCTCAATTTGGGCTGTCGCTTTTTTGCTTTATGCAAACACCTGCGCTACTCACGTGCCTGCTGCATCAGCTTCTCGGCCCGGAACAGGTTATCCGCGGCCTGCAGCACTTTCGCTTTCAGCTTCGGGTTGTAATCCGGGTGGCCCAGCAAAAAGTTGCGCACCACTGCGGCGGCAGCGGGTGTCTGGTAGCTGCCCAGCGTAGCGCTCAGCCAATTAGCCGGGAAAAATATATCGCCTGTCATTTGAATTTCCTCCAGCAACTCCAGGCTCTGCCGCAGGTACTTCTCTGACGTGTCGGCACGCAGCGGATGGTGCAGGTATGCAAGCGCGGCAGCTACCCAGGCTTCCTTCTCCCGGTTCCTTGCATCGGTCAGCGACGTGAAAAAGGCATCCCGCACCGCTAGGTCAGCCGATAAGGCAGGCGTCAGGAATTGAAGCCGCTTGCGCCGATCCGGATTTTTAATGCGCGCCAGCTGCTGCTCAAGTATAGAGTTGCCCTCCGGATAAGCTCTAAGCGCTAACGCCAGGGCCAGTGAGGTATAATCGTCCTCGGTGAGCTTGATGCCGTCAGGTGCCCTCTGCGACTCCCAAACCTGGTAAAGGCGCTGCTTTGCCTCTTGGGTAAGCCCGATGTTCTGGTAAAGTTTGAACAGTATCTTTTTGTGGTTTGGCTCCGATGCTTGTAGCAGGGCCTCCCAGGTTTCCCGTTCCAGCGCTTTTGCCAATTCCTGGCGTTCGGAAGGGGAGGTAAAACTCCAGAAAATATCTCCCACCTGGGTGGAGATCAACTTCAGGTTCAGCTCTTCCTGCTCTTTGGATAGCTGTGCCCTATAGATCTGCAGTAACTGTGCAGGTTTTATTCCCTGGCCGTTGAGCATGCTCTCATACAGGTTAATGTAAGCTGAGGCACGCATTACCGGGTCTTTCAAGGTATTCAGCTTCGGCAGCATCTGTGCATCAACCGGAAACTGGCCGTATCCCTGCCCCGAAGAATTAAAAAGGATGAATGCCGGTATAGGGAGCCCGGCCGCTTTCTCCAGGTTCACTTCGGCACTGTCCATGTGCACAGTTAGCTCTATCACCCGATCCGGGTAAACCAGGGCCACCTCAAAGTATTGCGGCCACACCCGATCCGACCCGTCCTCGCCTTGCTGCCTGATGGTGAAGGAGGTGATGTTGCCTTTCGCGGTTTTCAGGGAATAGTCAAATTGGGGTCTGCCGGGTTCATTCACCCATACCTCGTTCCAGCTTTGCAGGTCGGTGGGCGTATGGCTATCCAGAATCTCGATAAGGTCGGGCCAGGAGGCATTGCCGTGCGCATACTTTTGGATGTAGGCACGCAGGCCGTTTCTGAAGGCTTCCTTGCCCATCAGCCGCTCCAGTTGCCGCATCACCACAGGCGCTTTGTGATAAATGATGCTGCCATACAACGAACCGGCGTCCTGCAGGTTGTCGAGTGGCTGACGGATGGGGTTGGCCCCCCCAGTGCGGTCTACGGCATAGGCTGCCGGAAAGTGATCGAGCAGAAACTTGAGGTCGTAGTTGGCCTCCGCCACAGTGATCTGGGAAATCTTATCGGCCATAAAATTGGCGAAAACCTCTTTCATCCACACATCATTGAACCAGCGCATGGTTACCAGGTCGCCGAACCACATGTGGGCCGTTTCGTGGGCGATCAGGTTGGAGCGGGCTATTTTCTGGTCCTGGGTAGCGCCTTCGTCCAGGAACAGGGTAGAGGCCTTGTAATCGATGGCCCCAACGTGTTCCATGCCGCCATACTGGAAATCGGGAATTGCCACGAAATCGAATTTCTGGAAAGGGTAGGGCACCAGCGTGTACTCCTCCATAAAAGCCAGCGCCTGCCGGTGGATCTTAAAAATGGGATCGATGCTGAGTGCGATCTTGCTGCTGTCTGTTTCGCGATGGTAGAAATTCATCAAACGCCCGCTTTCCTTTCGGGTAAGCAAGTCGAAGTCGCCGGCTACAAACGAGAAAAGGTATGTGCTGATAGAGTCGGACTCCTGGAAACGGTATGTTTTCTGCTCGTCGCGCGCCACGATATCGCGAAGGGGCGCATTGGCCAGTGCTTTCCAGTTCTGCGGGATCGTGAGGGTAAGCGTAAACGTGGCTTTGATATCGGGCTGATCAAACACCGGGAATACCGTGCGGGCTCTGTCGGGCACCAGCAGCGTATAGAGGTAGTCCTCGTTGCGGTTCAGCGACAGATCGCCGGCAATAAAATCGATCGTGATCCGGTTAGGCCCGGCTTTCAGGTAGCGCTGCTCCACAATTATGTGCTCTTTCTCAAACACCAGCGGAATGCTTTTCCCGTTTACCTGCACTTTTTTCAGATGATCCGGCTGCTCTTTAAAATCGATCTGTAAAGGAAACTCATTTTCCTGTAAGTCCAGGGAGATAGTCTCGGAGGCCATGATTGCCTCAGTGAGCTGATCCGGAATGTTCAGGTGCAGGTCGTACTTCACGTGGTGCAACACCCGGTTGCGGTAATTGGCCAGCTCCGCAGAAACACCGGTTTCTACCGCGATGGATTTAGACTGGGTGGCCGTTTTACTACAGGACAAAAAAGTGAGGAGGGCCAGAGAAAATGCGCTTGCTTTTAAAGTATATCGAAATGTTTTCTTCATGCACATGCTTAAGGATTATGGTAAATATAAGCATTAAGGGCATGGCATAACAGGGGAGCAGGCCAAAAAAGCAACTAGCTGATCAACTCGCTTCGCCCAAAACGGAATTCCTCCTCCTTCAGGTAATAGTCGCCACATTTCTGAAGTATGGTCAGGTTATCGATCTTAATCTCCCAGTTAAAGTTGTACTCGCAAAGGAAAGCAAGCACCGGGCCCAGCATTTCGGGGGTAGTATCGCCGAGGGCGAGCGTGATGTGGGGAAGCCAGAGGTTGGTGTTATAGTATAAGCCCATTTCCGTGCTCATTTCTGCAATGTCGCGGTGTAGTTCATCATGAAAATGGTTTAGTGGCGGCGTGCGCAGAATCGGGATATACACCACCGGGTTCTCGCCCGGGAAGATGCCGATGCCCGTCGTGCGAACTGTGAAAGTCTCTTTCTCCAGACAAATGTTTTCGAGGTATTCTTTGAATTCTGTCATGTCTGGGATCTCTGCCGTGAGCAGTGTCAGGTGCGGATAGGGCGTGACTTGTACCCCGGTCAGTCCGAATTTATTCTCCAGATGCCCGGTAAGTTCCATCACACGATCAGAATTCTTCTTGTCTAAAAGCGAGGCAAGTGCAATCATAGAATATAGCTTTTAGTACAGGTGCATAAATGTAAAAAACGTTGGCAGCAATTTTTGGTTTAACAGCAAATCCGTTTTAATTTTTAGAATTTTTCAACAGGCGGTCTGTTGCTGTTGTTATGAAGTGCCTGCCCGGGATTCACTGCAAACAAAGCTTGTGTATACTGCCTGGCGGATAATAGGTTTTCAGTTTATGTGAGCCGCTACCCGCATACAGTAGCAAAGCCAACTTAACCTGCTTTTAGTCTGAAATATCCGGGGCGCACTTTTTCTCTATGCGCATTGTTTTTATCGGACAGCCAAAAATAAGTACCTTTGTGTTTCCATTTTAGCGTAGCAAATGATTTCCATCAATAACCTGAATTTCCATTTTGGCAGTCGCCCGATGTACGAGGATGCCAACCTGCATATCAAACCCAAAGATAAAATAGGCCTTATCGGTTTGAACGGTACCGGCAAATCGACCTTGCTGCGCATAATTGTGGGGGAGTACAAACCGGATGGGGGCAGCATTCAGATGAGCAAGGAGACCACCATCGGTTTCCTGAACCAGGATTTGCTTAGTTACGAGACACACGAAAGCATTCTGGCTGTGGCCATGCAGGCCTTTGAGGAGGCCATGGGACTGCAGCAGGAAATTGACAAGGTGCTGGTGGAGTTCGAAAATAATTTTCATGATAACCTGGTGGATAAGCTGGCCAACCTGCAGGAGCGTTTTGAGGCGCTGGGCGGGTATACGATGCAAGCTGAGGCCGAGGCGATTCTGGAGGGCCTGGGCTTTAGCACCGAAGAGCTGAAACAACCGCTGGCCTCATTTTCCGGGGGCTGGCGCATGCGCGTCATGCTGGCCAAGATACTGTTACAGAAACCCTCGCTGCTGCTGCTCGATGAGCCCACCAACCACCTCGACCTGCCTTCCATAAAATGGCTGGAGGCCTATCTGGAGCGTTTTGAGGGAGCCGTGGTGATTGTCTCGCACGACCGGGAGTTCCTCGATAAAACCACCAACATGACCGTGGAGGTATCCAACTCCAAGCTGAACGTGTATGCGGGTAACTATAGCTTCTATGCCGAGGAGAAAGTGCTCAGAAACGAGATACAAAAAGGCGCTTACGAAAATCAGCAGGCCCATATCAAACAGACCGAGCGCTTTATCGAGCGTTTTAAGGCCAAGGCGACCAAAGCCAAGCAGGCCCAAAGCCGCATGAAGCAGCTAGACCGGCTGGACCGGATCGAAGAGGTAGCCCCTGACGCGGCCAAGGTGAATTTCAGCTTTAAATTTAACACGAAGCCAGGGCGGCATATCCTGCGCCTGGAGCACATGAGCAAAGCCTATGGCGAGAAGGTGATCTTCAGGGACACGAACGTGCATGTGGAGCGCGGCGATAAAATCGCCCTTATCGGTGCGAACGGTAAAGGTAAATCCACGCTGTTGCGCATTATTGCAGGCACTGAGCCCATTAAAGGCAAGCATGAGCTGGGTCATAACGTGATCATGTCGTTTTACGCCCAGCATCAGCTGGAGTCGCTGAACGTGGACAACGAGATGCTGCAGGAAATGCAGCAGGCAGGTTCTAAAAAAACGGAGATGGAGCTGCGCACCCTGCTGGGCTCTTTCCTGTTTACCGGCGATGAGGTGTTCAAGAAGATCAAAGTGCTCTCGGGTGGAGAGAAATCGCGGGTGGCGCTGGCCAAAACCCTGATCTCAGAGGCCAACTTCCTGATGCTTGATGAACCTACCAACCACCTCGACATGCAATCTGTGAACATCCTGATACAGGCCCTGGAGCAATATGAGGGCACGTTCATCATCATCTCCCACGACCGTTACTTTGTGGAGAACGTGGCCACCAAGATATGGTACATCGAGGATTACCAACTGAAGGAATATCCCGGCACGTACCACGAGTACGAGCAGTTTCAGGAGAAGCGGGAGAAAGAAGCCAAAAAAGAGGCGGTTGCAGCTGCCGAATCAAAGCAGAACAACCAACCGAAGCCACCCAAGGAAAAAAGTGAGTACAGCCAGTTAAGCAGCCAGCTAAAGCAGGTTAACAGGCAACTGAGCGAAGTGGAGAAACAGGTACAGCAGCTGGAGCAGCAACTGAAAGCTTTTGAAACGGAACTGGCCAGCCCCAAAGTATACAGCGACATCAACCTGCTGCAGGAAACCACTGCCAGGTTTGAGCAGGTGCAGCAGGAGTTGAACGTGGTGCAGGAGAAATGGGAGCAGCTGATGCTGGAGGTAGAAGACCTGGAAGCGAAGCTGGCTGAGTAGCCTCGCCTCCGGGCCCCGGAGGGCACACCGAGTTTCTAAACCGGCTGCCGGCTTTACGTTAAGCTGATTAGGATGCCTTCATCCCCCGCCAGGCTGATGTTTCCTGCTACCCTGGTGTTTTCCCATTCCGGATCGGTGGCCAGTACCACGGTACCTTTAAAATCCTGGTTTTCGGGCCGGAACACGCAGGGCTTGTGGCTGAGGTTGAGCACGATCAGGAACCTGCGGCTCAGGTGTTTGCGCACGTAGGCAAGCAAGGGCGCTTTGGCAAGCGTGGGCTCGTAATCCCCGATGTGCAGAGCCGGTTCCTGCTGCCGCAGCGCGATCAGGCGCTTGTAAAACGTCAGCATGGAGTACGGGTAATGGCGTTGCACCTCCACATTCAGCCTTTTGTAATCACGGGGCAGGGGCAGCCAGGGCTCCCGCGACGAGAACCCGGCATGCTCACCGGCATCCCATTGCATGGGTGTCCGCTCCGGGTCACGGCTCAGGTCCTTGTCGGGCATGTTCAGCCCCTGGGGGTCCTGTATCTTTTCCGGGGGGATGGGCACGTCTCGCATGCCAATCTCATCGCCATAGTAGAGGGTAGGGATGCCGCGCAGCGTTAGCAGCAGCATACCGGCCACCTTGGCCTGCGAAACGCCTACGCGGCTTGTTATGCGCGACTGATCGTGGTTCCCAATCACCCAGTTCGGCCAGCCTCCTGCCGGAAGCGCCCCCTCGTACTCATCGATGTGCGCTTTCAAAACGGCCGCATCCCAATCCAGCGTGATCAGCATAAAGTTAAAAGGCAGGTGCGCCTCCTTCTGCTCAGAGCCGTAGTAGGTGACCAACCGGTGTATAGGCAGGTAGATTTCCCCGATGAGCACACGCTGCTCGTACTCGTCCGTTACAGCGCGCATTTTAGCCACAATCTCGTGCACCTCCTGCTGGTCAGTGGAGAAGGCCGGAATCAATTGCTCATATGTTGCCTGATGCGGTTGATAGTTGGGGTTGGGCGGGTTGTCGCGCAGTTGCCTGTCCTTGATCATGTGCCACATCACATCCACCCTGAAGCCATCCACGCCCTTATCCAGCCAGAAGCGCATCACGTTAAACATGGCCTGCTGCACCTCCGGGTTGCGCCAGTTCAGGTCTGGCTGCTCCTTCAGGAAAGCATGGTAGTAGTACTGTTCTGTGTGCTCGTCCCATTCCCAGGCGCTGCCGCCAAACACGGCCAGCCAGTTGTTGGGCTCGCTGCCGTCCGGCTTGGGGTCTTCCCACAGGTACCAGTCCCGTTTGGGGTTATCCCTGGACGAGCGGGACTCCAGGAACCAGGGGTGCTGGCTGGAGGTATGGTTGGGCACCAGGTCCAGGATCAGCTTCATGTCACGGGCATGCACCTCCTTCAATAGCGCATCAAAATCATCCATGGTGCCGAAAAGCGGGTGAATGCCGCAGTAGTCAGCGATATCGTACCCAAAGTCAGCCATCGGTGAGGGGTAGATCGGCGAGACCCAGAC
This sequence comes from Pontibacter sp. GD13, assembly GCF_058216355.1. Taxonomy (NCBI): domain Bacteria; kingdom Pseudomonadati; phylum Bacteroidota; class Cytophagia; order Cytophagales; family Hymenobacteraceae; genus Pontibacter; species Pontibacter sp. GD13. The sequence continues at coordinate 134,976 of NZ_JBYZMQ010000001.1, read as the reverse complement.
TGCTTTCGCACCCAACTCCTGCAGGTAATCCAGCCTGCTGCTGATGCCTTGCAGGTCGCCTACACCGTCGCCGTCACTGTCCTGGAAAGAGCGGGGATATATTTGATACACAATGCCGGATTGCCACCATAGGTATTGCTCTTGCTGCGTCATAGTCTCGTAATTTGTTTAGGGTTGTATGTACGAAGCCATCCGCCAGGAGATATGTCGTTTTTTAAAACCTTAACTACAAGTAGGCCCCTGCATATTGTTTTGTTCTCTTTTAAGAGATACTACAGTATATACCAGTGCTTCCTAAAAAGCCGGCATGTCTGAAATAACTGTGGCGATAACCAAGACAACAGCTTGCATCGGTAAAAGGCATGCTTGAGGGCTGAAGGTGCATTAAGAAAGGTGGTGCCGCCGTAGGTGCATCAGGTAACCATAGCTCTGGCCAGCCATACCTTGGTTTGCCGGTTATAGGCGCGATGAGTATGTGCCTACTTTTGATCCAGAAAACGGCAGCGAATAGCCTGCCCGCCGGCGCTCCGCCTGCATCAATAAAACCTTTCGCCTTGCTTTTACTTATACCTTAGCGCATCAAGCAAAGTAAAAATCAGAGCAATGAGTGTACTGGAAAAAGAAGGATTTGTAAAGGTGAGTGCCGACAGCAGCGCACCCATGGTCGCCAACATTAGCGCCGGATCCGAGCAAATGACAATAGATGAGTCGGGCATCGCCCAAGGCGTTAAGGCCGGTGCCGACCCCTATGATTATATCCTGGCAGCGCTGGGCTCCTGCACCGTGATTACCCTGCACATGTATGCGCAGCGCAAAAAGTGGCCCCTGGAGAGGGCAGAGGTAAGCCTGCGCCACGAAAGGGTACACGCCAAGGACTGTGAACAGTGCGGGGAGAATGAAGCCAGGTTAACGCAGGTAACAAAACGTTTGAAGCTGATCGGCGACCTGACAGAGGCACAACGGCAACGGCTGGAAGTTATCTCATCCAAGTGCCCTGTACAGAAGACACTGACAGCGGGCATTGCCGTGGAGACTTTTCTGGAAAAGTAAGGTTTGCACGCTGCTCACAAAAGTATGGCACTTTGTAGGGTAAGCTTGTGATTTATGGGTAAGGCGTTTTTCCTTTAAATGACTATCTTCGTTCCGGGTTGAACAATGGTAGCTTGTGCACAAATTTTATCGGATGAATTTAAAATCTGCTTCTAACTTCTTTATGGCGGCCGTGCTGGGCTGCAGTCTGTCAGCCTGCGTACCTCTGGAAGAACAGGGGCAGGGCAGTGGCGGAGGTACGGCAAGTGCGCAGCCGCGACTTCGGTTCGAGGATTATGTGTACCACGAAAGTATAAACTCCGTGCAGACCTACCTGGCCACCGGCGGCCCCGATCAGGTGCTGAACCCGGCAGTAACCCCCCTTAGTCAAGAGGTGCCCCTTGTCCTGGAATTCGACAGGGTAAATGCGGGACCGCAGCGCCTGGTGGCCAAACTGGTGCATTGCAATGCCGACTGGACCCCCTCCGGCCTGAACGTAACGCAGTACCTCAACGACTTTAACGAGTTTTATATCACCGATGTGCAGAACTCGGTGAATACCCGTGTGCCTTATGTGCACTACCGCTTTCGAATTCCGCGTGTGAAGCTCAGTGGCAATTACCTGCTGGCCGTAACCGAGGAGGGCGGCAACCCACTGCTTACCCAACGCCTGCTGGTATACCAGAACACCGTAACAGTAGTCGCCAGGTTGGGCGCACCGCTGGGTCCGGGAGGGCGGGAAACCAGGCAGCCCGTGGAGTTCAACGTTTTTTACAAGGATTACCCCATCGTAAACCCATCGCAGGAAGTGAAGGCGGTAATGCGCCAGAATTACCGCTGGGATAATGCCAAATTTATAGGCAAGCCCACGTTTATTCAGGATGCGGAGCGCCGCCTGGAGTACGTTTTCTTTGAGCCCAAAGACCTGTTTAAAGGCCTGAGCGAGTTTCGATCGTTTGACACGCGCAGCCTGACCTTTAATGGCATCGGCGTGCAAAATATAAACCTGCAGGCAAGCCCGGTGGAGGTAAACCTGCGGCTTGATAGAAACCGGCAGACTGCCGTGTACAGCCAGGAGCCCGATATCAACGGCAGGCGTATTTTTGGCAACCGGCAGTATGGCAGCGGCGAGGTAAACGGTGATTACAGCTGGGTAGATTTTGAGCTTCAGGCTCCGGAGACGTCCGGATCGGTGTACATCATGGGCGAACTGACCAACTGGCGAACGAAAGAGGATGCCCGCATGGTCTATGATAGTGAGCGGCAGGTATATTCCGGCAGGCTATTGCTGAAACAGGGCTACTACAATTACTATTATGCCCTTGCGCCCGGCAGTGCCGCAGAGGCAGATGCCAGTTACTTTGAAGGCAGCCACTTTGAAACAGACAACATTTACGATATCCTGATCTACTACCGCCCACCCGGCACCCGCGCTGATTTGCTGATCGGGTATGAGGAGCTTTTCTTTAACAGGAAATAGAGCACCGCACTATAACTCGCATACTTCCTGTGCAAACCTATACACGCTGGCATGCATTTAAAATGGTAGCAATTCAAATAATTTGCTGCTCGTTTACTTCACTGCTTTGTTAGTTTCATTGCTTCTCTTTTAAAAAAATTGCACTAATTTAGCTTTAGAATTAGGCTTGCAGCGCAAGGTATTTACCTATTGCTGCAGCCGGGCATCTTTACAACCAACCTTTTTTATGAAACAAATTATACTTCCCTTACTCATATTTTTAAAAGCCGGCCAACTATTAGCGCAAAATCTTGAGTACCCTCTCACCAAAAAAGTTGCTATAGCAGACACCTTTCATCAGCAGTTTGTAGTTCCGGATGAGTACAGATGGCTTGAGGAGCAGCAAAGTCCGGAGGTGAACGAGTGGGTGGAGCAGCAAAACAAGCTGTCAAAGAAATTTCTGGCAAAAGCCTCTAATCAAACCAACGCTTTTCTGGCTATTGATAAATATTCCTATGCCAGTGCCGCGCACAATTTCTGGAAAGAAGGCAAATACTATTTCCGGTATTATTATTACAATAATGGCGGAACCCCAGCTTTGTATTACAAAAACGACCTTAGTAAAGACCCGCAGCTGGATAACCTAAACATGCTGGTTGATCCATCCCAGATCTCTGCCAAGGACCGGATCGTGCTGAAAGGGTATTGTGTGTCGAAAAACTCGGAGTTGCTGGCCTACCAGTTCAGCCGCAACGGGAGTGATTGGGCCGAGATAAAAGTGGTGGAGCTCAAAAGCGCCGTCGCGCGGAAAGACCATCTTGAAAATGTAAAGTTTTCTAATATCGCCTGGAAAGATAGTGGCTTTTTTTACGCGGCCTATCCGGATGGCAAAGGGCAGAAGGTGTTCTTTCATAAAATTGGAACGCAGCAGCAGGAGGATAAATTGGTGTTTGAGCGCAACAGCCTAACCACAACCTTCAACTTTTTTACCACCGATGACGAACGATTCTTTGTGCTGACAGAGAATAACGAAAAGACGGGTTTAAAAAATTATTTTATTATTGATTACCAGGACCCGGAGCTAAAACCGCTGCTGACAAATATTGACTTTGGCTTGACCATTTTGGGGAGTTACAACGGGAAGTTTATTGCTGAAACGAGCCATAAAGCCAATAATGAAATCTCATAAAACAACAAAACCGACAAAAGCAGCAGGGGCGGCAAGTACTAAACTTGCCGCCCCTGCTGCTTTAGAAAAATGGTGTAACTATACGTTGAAACGGAAGTGCATAATGTCACCATCCTGCACCACGTACTCCTTGCCTTCCACAGCCATTTTACCGGCTTCTTTGATCTTTGCCTCGGTCTTGTACTCCTGATAGTCCTTTAGCTTGATTACTTCGGCCCGGATAAAGCCTTTCTCAAAGTCAGTATGGATCACACCGGCAGCGGCAGGGGCTTTCCATCCTTTCCCGACAGTCCAGGCACGCACTTCTTTCACGCCGGCGGTAAAGTATGTGATCAGGTTCAGCAAGCTGTAAGATGCTTTGATCAGCTTACTCAGGCCCGACTCCTTTAGGTTATACTCGGCCAGAAACATTTCCTTTTCTTCCGGGTCGGTTAGTTCGGCGATCTGCGCTTCGATGGAGGCGGAGATAAGCACCACTTGCGCATTCTCGTTTTTCACGTTCGCCTCTAGCGCCTCTGAGAATTTATTGCCGGTATTCACCGATTCCTCATCCACGTTGGCGGCATAGATCACGGGCTTGGCGGTCAACAGTTTCAGGTCCTCCACTGCATCCAGGTCCTCTTCGGTCACCTCCAGGCTGCGCACGCTCAGGCCGGCTTCCAGGTGTGTCTTATACTTCTCCAGGCTGGCCAACTCCTTTTTTGCTTTAGCGTCACCGGACTTCGCCGAACGCACTACCTTTAATATTTTCTTGTCAACCGACTCCAGGTCTTTCAGCTGAAGCTCGGTATCAATGATCTCTTTATCTGAAACAGGGTCTACTTTACCGGAAACGTGCACGATGTTGGGGTCTTCAAAGCAGCGCACCACGTGAATGATGGCATCTACCTCGCGAATATTGGCCAGAAATTTGTTTCCAAGGCCTTCTCCTTTGCTGGCTCCTTCCACCAGGCCGGCAATGTCCACGAACTCAATTACGGTAGGCAGCACACGTTCCGGGTGCACCAGTTCCTCTAATATCTGCAGGCGCTCATCAGGCACAGTAATCACGCCCACGTTAGGCTCGATGGTACAGAAAGGATAATTGGCAGATTCTGCCTTAGCGTTAGAAATAGCGTTGAACAGTGTTGACTTCCCCACATTCGGAAGTCCTACAATACCGCATCTTAGTCCCATGTATACTTTATATAATTTTCAGGGCGCAAAGTTAATACAATTTAGAGAGTATTGCTTACTTGTTGCAGTCTATTGTGGCAATGTTTCGAAACGCAGCGAAGCTTATAGTTAACCATAACTAAGTAAGAAATACAGCAATGAAGAATAGGAGGGATTTACAGGCAACGGTGTGGACAGGCTGGTTAATTCAGCATAAGGGAGGGTGTGCGGCAGATTGGCCAGGCTACGGGCAGGTTTTATCCCAAAAAAATGCCCCATCCTGTTTAAAGGAAGGGGCAGGTATCTTAATTTAGCGGAGCACTACTCCCACTTTAACTCCTCGTCGAAAGGGGAGGCGGCGGCGGTAGTGGCAGTAGCTTCTACTTCAATTTCTGTTTCTAGTGGTGCTTCGAGCGAAGCAAGGGCTTCTTCTGTTAGGAGCTCTGACTTTACGTGGTCAATCGTTTCCTGGAGTGCATCAATGAACTTGGCAAAATCTTCTTTGTACAGGAAAATTTTGTGCTTCTCATAAGAAAAGGTGTCGTCGTTAAACTTTCTCTTACTCTCAGTGATGGTCACGTAATAGTCGTTTGAGCGAGTTGACTTCACATCAAAGAAATACGTTCTCTTCCCGGCTCTTACCCTTTGGGAATAAATCTCTGCTTTTTCGTTGTTCTCTTCCACCGTTTTAATAGACGTTAAATTCAACTTTGTGAATCTAAAAGTAACATATACTTCTGATATATAAAAATAATGGAATTTAAATTTCTTAAATATTTAATTCTATATTTGCAATCGGACCAACGTAGTATATTATGAATGTATGTTCAGTTATACTAATACTTCTGCTTTCGTTTTTTAATAATACCACTCCTTATACCGCAGAAGGAAAAGCATCATATTACGCAGATCGTATGCAAGGCCAGCGCACAGCGAGTGGCGAAAAATACGACAAAACGCGCTTCACGGCAGCTCATGCCTCCCTCCCCTTCGACACGATGGTTGAGGTGACCAACCCCAAAAACGGCAAAGCAATTGTGGTCAGGATCAACGACAGGATGGCCCGCACCAAACACCGGGTAATAGACCTTTCGCGGGCTGCGGCAGAAGAGATAGGCCTTGTACGGGCCGGGGTAGGCCTTGTGCGGATAAAACAAGTGCCCGATGAACCGGAGAAGCAACAAGATGCGCCTTTGGCCGTTTCTAAAGCAGCATCCAGTTCCAAATGATAGCCTCCCCACATGAAAAAGCCCCTGACCCTCGCCGATGTCCAGCAATTTGGGAACATGGAGTTCCTGGCAAAACAACTGGTGGAGGGCTTTATCACCGGCTTGCATCAATCTCCCTATCACGGCTTTTCTGTCGAATTCTCGGAGCACCGCCTCTATAACAGCGGCGAGAGCACCCGCCACATCGACTGGAAGGTGTTTGCCCGCACCGACAAGCTGTTTGTCAAGCGCTTTGAGGAGGAAACGAACCTGCGCTGCCACATGCTGCTCGATGTGTCTCCTTCCATGTATTACCCCACCGATCGGAACGGCAAGCTTACTTTTTCTGTGTTTTGTGCCGCCGCGTTGGCCACGCTGCTGCGTAAACAGCGCGATGCGATAGGCCTGGTCACTTTCTCGGATAAAGTGGAGCTACAGACACCCGTGCGCTCTACAGCCTCGCACCTGCATACCCTGTTACTGCTGCTGCAGAAACAGCTGGAGATAAAACCAGAGGCCAAAGGCACGCATGTGGCGCAGGTTGTGCACCAGATCGCACAGCAGATTCCCAAGCGCTCGCTGGTGATCATCTTCAGCGACATGCTTAGCAGGCAGGACGATAGCGATGCCATCTTTGCGGCCCTGCAGCACCTGAAACACCAAAAGCACGAGGTATTGATTTTTCATGTGATGGACCGCAAAACAGAGGAAGACTTTGATTTTGAGGAACGACCCTACATTTTTGTGGATGCGGAGTCAGGGGAGGAGCTTAAACTGCAGCCCTCGCAGGTGCGCGCGCAGTACCGTGCTGCCGTGGAAGCCTACAAGAAGGAGCTGGCACTGAAGTGTGGGCAGTATAAAATTGATTTTGTGCCCGTAGACATCAGCGAATCCTTCGACAAGGTGCTTTATGCTTACCTGGTTAAGCGGGCAAAAGTAAAGTAGGCTTCGGGCAGCATAAAACTGTTTCATTTGATGCTGCAGGCTGTTAAGTGCCAGAGTTATACTTTGAACGGCAACGGATCAGGCGTGCTTCCAAAACAAATCAGTTCCCTTCTCTGTCGTAAGCATGCACTTTTACGTCGCGGGTGGTTTTATCTTTTGCCTCTGAACCGAAAAACAGCTCATTGCCCCGCTCGGTGTCATATATCCGCGTGTACTTTTTCCAGCCACGCACCTGCGAAATGTCCGTGATCTTATCAGCTCCCAATCCGCCGTATACTTTCAACGGGATGCCTTTGCTCACCTTGCCGCTTATTTCAAACACATCCTCATCGCCCAGTCCGTACAGCCTGATCACTTCGGTTTGATCTCTGTAAAATACGCGATGGTATATTCGCCCCGCCGGAATATCATGGTGGCCCATCCGGTATACGTTCACCACCGTGCGGTCATCATCCAGGCGCTTCACCTCAAAGTATTCCTCTTCGTCAGAGCCCACCACGGTCACGTTTCGGGCTAAGATCCTGTACATCCGGGCGGCAGCCGCTGGCAAAAGGTCGCGCCGGCTTTTTAACTTCCGGGTCAGGCTTTTACCCAGTTGCTGATAAATGGGGGGGGGAAGCTGGCGCACTGCGCGCTCAATGGTCTTATCTGTGAGCTGCCGCTGCATTTGCTGCGCGATTTGTTGCCAGTCCTGCAGCGTGAGTTCGTTCAGCAGGCGCTCATCCAGGAAGCGGGCATTGATCATGTAGGCCCTCACATCGCTGAAGTCATCGTCGAAGGAGTGGAATTTGCGGGCCAGCAGTTTGCTGGTGGCGATGGCCGGAATCAGGCCGTCGCCCATTTGCATGAAAACCTGGTCGCGGTCTTTGGGGATGGGGTAATAGTAGCTAAGTTCACCCTGGCGGCGCACCGCCCAGTCCCACTGCCCTTTGTGCCTGTCCCAGTCGCCCAAAAGCAAGTCGAAAAGACGGGCGCGGGCAAAGGCACGCTGCTCAAACAGGTGGGTGTTATTTTCGAAGCGCTCCCGCAGCGCATCCTCAGAATCCTCGAAGCCAGCTACTTTAAATGGGGCAGACAGGTTGCTTTGCTGATCCTCAAACTTCTCTTCGAGAAGAAAGATCTTCCCGCCGGCCTGGGCAGCGTACACGCCAAATCCAGGGGCGTTCCGGGGCACGTAGTAGAGCTGCGGATTCGTGTGGAACACACCCACTGCGGCCGCCAACGGCGGTACCACCAGCGCTCCGTAAGGGTTGGCGGCAGAGGTCTGGTCGCGGAGCACATTGCTCACAAACGTAGGTCGCCAGAACTTACTCACCACATGGATCGGGTCTTTATCGATGGAGCGGAGGGCATAGCGGCGCCCCGTACTGTCGGCTAAATGAAAGGAGGTAGTCTGGTAGCCGCCGCCTTTCTTTACGATCTGCAAACCGCCTTTTACTGTATTGAGGTGAAAAACAGGTAGTTTTACAGGGGTGGCCCAAAGCTGGCGGTTGTGGTTGCCCCAGAAAAAACGGTGCACTGCACTTCGGTTGTAATGCCTGCCGGCTATCACCCACGTACTGTCAGGGCCGGCGGGTTTTTTACCGACTAGCTCCTCGGGGGTTGCCAAAGCGTCTTTCTGAAAAAAATTGTCGTCCGCGCAACTGCTCAGCAACAGCAAGGAAAGCAGCAACACTAGCGGGCGCCTCAAGATCATCAAATTATAAGGTTGAGCATTTTGGGTGAAAATTACAGAAGTCATCAAACCTGTTTATGGGTACGCAATTCCTGCTTATACTACTTTGTTTTCAGCCCTAAACTTTAAACTAATCTTTTTTATGTGTGCGGTGATGGTTGTAGTAGGCGATAAGCCCGGCTGTCGAGCTGTCATGGTGTGCCTGCTTTACGCTCAGTAGCTCATCTTCTATCTTACCGGCCAGCTGTTTGCCAAGTTCCACGCCCCACTGGTCGAAACTGTAGATGTTCCAGATCACGCCTTGCACAAACGTCTTGTGTTCGTAGAGCGCAAGAAGACTACCCAGAGAGAACGGCGTGAGCTGCAGCGGCATGATGGACGTAGTGGGCCTGTTGCCTTCAAACACTTTGTGCGGCGCCAGCTCCTGGATCTCCTTCTCGCTCAGGTTGCCTGGCTGCCGTAGTTCGTTTTCCACCTCCTCGCGTGTTTTGCCTTTCATCAGCGCCTCTGTCTGGGCGAAAAAGTTAGACAGGAGCATGGGGTGATGCTGCCCGATGGGGTTGTTGCTGATAACAGGCGCTATAAAATCGCAAGGGATCAGGATAGTGCCCTGGTGGATCAGCTGGAAGAAAGAGTGCTGCCCATTCGTGCCGGCCGCACCCCAGATAACGGGCTGTGTCTGGTAATCCACGGTTTCGCCGTTGCGGGTGGCGCTTTTGCCGTTGCTTTCCATCAGCAGCTGTTGCAGGAACTCCGGCAGCAGGCGCAGGTACTGGTCGTAAGGCAAGACGGCATGCGTCTGGCAACCGAAGAAATTGGTGTACCAGATGCTCAAAAGCCCCAGTACAACCGGCATGTTCCGGGTAAGCGGGGTTTCGCGGAAATGCTTGTCCATGGCCTCAGCGCCTTTCAACAACTGCTCGAAGTTATCGTAGCCAACGGCACAGGCAATGGATAGGCCAATGGCTGACCAGAGCGAAAAGCGGCCCCCTACCCAGTCCCAGAAGCGGAAGGTGTTTTCAGGCGCAATGCCAAACGCTTCCACGGCGGCGGTGTTGGTGGAGAGCGCAACAAAATGCTTCTTGATGTGCTCCCTGTCTCCGGCCATACTTAAAAACCAATCGCGGGACGTATGGGCATTCGCTAAGGTTTCTTTGGTAGTGAATGTTTTGGAGGCGATGATGAAAAGCGTCGTCTCCGGGTCCAGTTTGCGTAGCACCTCTGCCGCGTCTGTACCGTCCACGTTCGAGATAAAGCTGATCCCGATGCCCGGCTGCTGAAACTTCTTCAGCGCCTCGGTTACCATTTGCGGACCCAGGTGTGAACCCCCTATGCCGATGTTCACCACATGGTTAATGGCCTTGCCGGTAAAGCCTTTCCATTCACCGCTGTGCAGTTTATGGCAGAAAGTTTTTATCTGATGCAGCACATCGTGTACCTCTGCCAGGGCGTTTTCCCCCTCCACCTCCAGTTGCTTATCCGAGAAATTGCGTAGAGCCGTGTGCAGCACAGCGCGCTCCTCGGTGGCGTTTATCTGCTGGCCTGTAAACATGCTTTCGATCGCCGCGGGCAATGCCATTTCCTCAGCCAGTTCGTTGAGCAGCGCCAGGGTTTGGGAGGTGATGCGGTTCTTGGAAAGGTCATAGAGGGTATCGCCTACTGTATAGGAGAATTTCTCAAATCGCTCGGGGTCTTCTGAGAACAGCTCTCGCAGATGCTTTGGCTGTATCTGTTCGAAGTGGGCCTGCAGCTTTTTCCAGGCATCGGTACGGGTAGGCGTGAGATTTTTTAACATCGTTTTATAAGAATAGATATAAGCCTTTTCGGGCTCAAATACTTTGATTTCCTGCTTTGGGTTGCAACGCTTAAGCATAGAGTAGGAGCAAGAGGCAGGTTTTTAAGCCTGGCAACAGCAGCCTTCCGCAATATATATAATAATCTCTTTTACTCCTTTATCCAGAGGCTTGGCCTGCCAGATTCCCTTCTGCAACATCAAAAACCGGGTGCCTGCGTAGTGAAGGTATACCATTCAGTTTTACAACGAAAGGAATGGGTTGGCGCGGGAGCGTATTCAAGTACCTTGCTCAGACCAGTATTTTCCTGCCAGTAAATCATACCGGTATAAAGTATACCTGCTCAGCCGCCAGTGCGGCAACAGTATTTTCAGATAAACAGATTATATGCTAAACGAAACCAAGAACGAAATTTTAAAAAGTGAACCAGGCAAACTGCCATCCGCCATGCTCGGGGTACCGAACCAATTGTATAACAAAAACCCGGTGCTCTTCCTGGATTATGACGGCTGCCTGACCCCAATCGTGGAGGACCCCGACAAAGCGGTTCTTTCTGATGCGATGCGGAACACCTTAGAGCAACTTGCGTCCGTTTGTGCTGTGGCCGTGGTGAGTGGCCGCGACCGTGCCGATGTGGCGGAAAAGGTGCAGCTTGATAATATCTATTATGCAGGATCGCATGGGTTCGACATCTCCGGCCCTGCCCACATGCATATTGAGCCCGGGGACGCGAAGGATGCCTTGCCGGACCTGGACAAAGCGGATCAGGAATTAAAGGAAAAGTTGAAAGTGGTAGCCGGCGTGTTGGTTGAGCGAAAGCGCTATGCGATTGCCGTTCATTACCGAAACGTAGCTGCGGACAAAGAAGCGTTTGTTAAAAATACAACAGAAGAAGTGCTGAAAAAATATCCGGGTCTGAAAAAGGGTCTCGGGAAAAAAATAATAGAACTGAAGCCCAACCTGGACTGGCATAAGGGCAAAGCGGTACTTTGGCTGATGGATAAACTGGATCTTAACAAACCGGGGACCGTGCCTGTTTATATTGGTGATGATATCACGGATGAGGACGCATTTGCCAGTTTGCAGGGTAGGGGCATAGGTGTGCTGGTAGGGGAGCACGGTGCGAAAACCGCCGCAGGATACAGGCTTAAGAATGTGGAAGAGGTCAGGTCTTTTCTGAATATCCTCACCATGATGATCAAAAAACAGCAGCCTGCCTAAAGGGAATATTTTGACAAATAAAGTATAAAACTGAAACGTAACCTGTATCAGAATAAGCTTCTGGCCTCCAATAATTCCATACTGCAAAAAGCGGGGGCTTCAAACACTGCTTAGTCGGGTTTCCGAAAGCAGGCAAAGTATGGAACATCAACAAATCAAGGCCAGGCTTGCAATGAAAGAGAACATGCACGAGATCATTACCATTACCCTAAACCCGGCCTTGGACAAAAGCACCCGCGTGGCGCAGGTGTTGCCCGAAAGGAAGCTGCGTTGCGAAGCGCCGGTTTTCGAGCCCGGCGGCGGCGGGATCAACGTCTCCAGGGCCATTAAAAAGCTTGGCGGCAACTCTTGCGCCTGGTTCCTGCAGGGTGGCCCGCCCGGGCAGATTCTATGCGAACTGCTACAAAAGGAAGGGGTGCCGCTGTGGGCTATAAAAACGAAGAACTGGACCCGTGAAAACTTCATGGCCCTGGAAGAAGCTACAGGGAATCAGTTCCGGTTTGGCATGCCGGGCCCCGAAACGCTGGAAAGCGAGTGGAAACAGTGCCTGGAGCGCCTGGAGCAGATGCCTATAAAGGAGCTCCCGAAGTATGTAGTAGCCAGCGGCAGCCTTTCTCCTGGCGTACCCGATGATTTTTACCTGCGCCTGGCGAAGCTAGCCAACCAGAAAGGCTTCCGCCTGATCATTGACACCTCGGGAGCAGCTTTGTTAAAGGCAGCCGGAGAGGGCGTTTACCTTTTAAAGCCCAACGTAGGCGAACTTGCCGCCCTGGCAGGGAAGGAGAAGATCTCGGCGATGGGACAGGAAGAAATAGCGCGGCAGGTGCTGGATGAGGGCAAGTGCCAGGTATTGGTCGTGTCGCTGGGACCCCGTGGCGCCATGCTGGCCTCGAAAGAAACAGGCATCAGTTATGTGGTGCCGCCTACTGTGCCCCAGCAAAGCGCAGTGGGGGCAGGCGACAGCATGGTGGCAGGCATGGTGATGAGCCTGGTGAAAGGGTGTAAGCTGGAGGAGGTGGTGCGCTACGGAGTGGCCGCTGGCACTGCCGCCACCATGACCCCCGGCTCGGAGTTGTGCCGCAAAGAAGACACCGAAGTGATTTTCAAGTGGCTGCAGGAGCACAAGGTACATATGTAAAACAAGTATGGCCGGGCATTCGCCCGGCCATACTTGTTTTACATATGCTGTTCGTTAGTTACGGTTGTTCGCGTTCAGGTCGGTAAACGCCTCCTTTAAACGCTCTATGAAGTTCTTCTCGCCCTCGCGCAGCCATACGCGCGGATCGTAGTACTTCTTGTTAGGAGAGTCCTCGCCATCGGGGTTGCCGATCTGGCTTTGCAGGTAGCCTTTCTTGCCCTCGTAGTAATTACGAACGCCTTCCCAGAAGGCCCACTGCATGTCGGTGTCGATGTTCATTTTGATGGCCCCGTATTCAATGGCTTCCTTGATCTGGTGTTTCTCAGAACCGGATCCGCCATGAAACACGAAGTTCACCGGGTTAGGACCTGTGCCGAATTTCTTTTGGATAAACTCCTGTGAGTTTTTAAGGATTTCGGGGCGCAGCTCCACATTACCTGGTTTGTAAACGCCATGCACGTTTCCGAACGCCGCCGCTATGGTAAAGCGGTCACTGATCTTTTTCAACTCCTCGTAAGCATAGGCAACCTCCTCCGGCTGGGTATACAGGTGCGTACTATCCACATCAGAGTTGTCCACGCCATCTTCCTCGCCACCGGTCACGCCCAACTCGATCTCCACGGTCATGCCAATGTTGTTCATGCGTTTCAGGTAGCTGGCGCAGGTAGTAATGTTCTCCTCTATCTCCTCCTCAGACAAATCGAGCATGTGAGAGCTGAAAAGGGGTTTGCCATGCTGCTCGTAATATTTCTCACCGGCATCCAGCAGGCCGTCGATCCAGGGTAAGAGTTTTTTGGCGGCATGGTCGGTGTGTAACACTACAGGCACGCCATAGGCTTCGGCCATCAGGTGCACGTGCTGCGCCCCGGAAATGCCGCCTGCAATGGCTGCTTTCTGCTCGTCGTTAGCCAGGCCTTTTCCGGCGAAGAACTGGGCGCCGCCATGCGAGAACTGGATGATGACAGGAGAGTTGACAGCCTTAGCCGTTTCCAGTACGGCATTTACCGAGTCAGTACCGATGACGTTGACAGCCGGCAGGGCAAAATTATTTTCGTTGGCGTACTTGAAAAGCTCGGTAACTTCTTCTCCGAAAAGCACCCCGGGTCTGAATTTTGTTTTTGTTTCGTTCACAGTTAAATTTTATTGACTTAATGAATTTGAAAATAAGAGCGTATTAATTGAATAGGCAAATTAATAAGATATACCAAAGGGAGCAAAATGCCGGCCCTGCGCACTAGTCAAATACAATAACCTTATCCTTGTGCTTGCCGCGCATGTGCCCCCGGATAATCTGCTGTATATCTTTATTGTCGTTATACCGCGTAATGGGCTCTTTGAAATCGGAGAGCGTTGAGGCAGAAAAGGTCTCGTCCACAAACCCGAAGCCCAGGTAAATGCCATGCTCCACCACCACCACCGATTTCTCACCGGGCTCGCGGCCTTTGCCAAGTATAACAAAGCTGTTGTGCTCGTAGGTAAATGAGTCTATCGCCTCATCCACGCGCCGGTTATACTCCTCCGGCGACTCAGCCCCGATACAGGCCCCGCGGCATTGGTGCACCTGGTGATCAAAGCACGCCCCGTTGGTTTTATACAGGTCGCAGAGCTTTTGGCACAGGTTAAACTTGGCTACTTTATGGTACAAAAACCCCTTAGCCTTAAATTGATTGGAAAGCGCCACCAAAGGGGGCATGCTTTCGTTGTCAGCGCTGTTTACGCGCCCAAACGACAAACGTTTATAACCGGCAGCATCTTCGTACACAAAAATGCCTGTGTTAAACACGCTGCGCCGCTGTTGCCGGTTATACTGGGGCTTCATGCGCTTGATCTCTGAGGACTCGAACAGCAGGGCCACCAGCTCATTGCCCATCGGCTGGTAGGTAATGTCGGCGATGTTGTTCTTGAAGTCAAGCGACTTACGGCTTTTGTAATCAATGCTGAAATGCTGGATGATGCGTTTTTTAATGCTGATGCTTTTGCCTACATAGATCACCTCGCCCTGCTCGTTATAGAAGTAGTACACCCCGGCAACCATCGGGAGCGCATCTACCTGTTCTTTTGAAATATTGGGAGGCAGCAATGAGGTTTTGATTTCCTGTTTCAGCATTTGCGAGGGTTCGGATGCCATTTGCAGGTTGCCGTCCACCACCGGGCGGTTTATTTTGATCAGCCTGTCGAAAAGTTTGGCGGTGGCCTCCGCATCGCCGATGGCGCGGTGCCGCTGGTTGAGCGGGATGTCGATGCTCTTGCAAAGTTTGCCCAGGCTGTAAGACGGCAGGCCTGGCAGCAGCGACCTGCTCAGGCGCACGGTGCACAGCGTTTTGCGCTGAAAAGTATAGCCCAGATCGGCAAATTCTTTCTTGACAAAGGAATAGTCGAAACGGACGTTATGCGCCACGAATATTTTGCCTTCCGTAAACTCCACAATCTCTTTGGCCACCTCAAAGAACTTGGGCGCGTCCTGCACCATGTCATCGGTGATGCCGGTGAGTTGTGAGATAAAGTAGGGGATGGGGCGCTGGGGATTGATGAGCGTGTTATACGTGTCCACCACTTTCTGGCCGTCGTGTATAAAAATGGCGATCTCTGTTATCCTGTCCTGAGCAGGCTGCCCGCCTGTGGTCTCAATGTCGATTATAGCGTACAAATGGTTTGGCTTAAAGTCCGGTTCTGCCAGTGCGCCAGCGGCTGCCAAAGGCTCTTCTCCTAAACCAATCTTTTTAGTATTCCGTTTCAATTTTTCTTCTCTTGGGGGAAAGGCGAAAGATATTAGCAATTACTCCTCTTCTTTTCGTTTGCCATGCCAGATGCCGTTCCATATCTCGTTCAGCCAGGAGCTTATTTTACCAGGTTTTTTATGGTTTACCTCATCAATGTCAGCCAACAGGAAACCCATAGGCGCAAGCGGCGGGTAAGCATCGAACACTACTTTTAGCATGGCGATAAATGGAATGGAGAGGATCATGCCTGCCGCTCCCCATATCTCACCCCCGATAAGCAACGCTACGATGGCGGCAAAAGGGTTAATGCTGACCTTAGAACCAACAACAAACGGGGTGATGAAATTGCCCTCCAAGAACTGCACAAACATAAAGACCAGTACCACCAACACCGCATCAAACAAGTGGCCGGTGGTGGCTAGCGTGAACATAGCGGGCACGGTAGCCCCGATCAGAATGCCGATGTAAGGGATGATGGTCAGGATGGAGGCGAAGATGCCAAAAAAGATGGCGTATTTTACACCCAGTAGCAGCAAGCCAGCCGAATTAAGCAGGGAAACAATAAAGATCACGATCATCAGTCCGGAGATGTAACTTTGCACCACATGCTGAATGTTGATCATGGTTTGGATCAGGCCGCCGCGCCTGTCTTTAGTGACGAATTTAAACAGGAACTGCTCCAGGTGGTCCCGGTAATACAGAAAGCAGAAAACAAAAATAGGCACGATGGTCAGGGCGGCCAGGGCCCCGGTTGTCATGGAGATGGTGCTGCCCAGAAAAGTGGTGGTGATATCCTGCAGGCCCCCGATGGCATTGCGCACCAGCACGGAACGGTTGGAAGGCTCCAGTCCGAACTTTTCATACAAAAAGTGCTGTACCTTGTCCACCAGGTCGCCAATATTTTTGCCGATGGTGTCCAGCTCGGATGTAAGGCTGATCAACTGCATGGACAAAAACCAGATGATGGTGCCGAGCACCGACACGACCAACACAATGCAGATAAAAATAGCCAGGGGGCGGGGTACGCGCAGGCGCTCCAAATCTTTAGTGAGCGGCAGAAGCAGTAAAGCAAACAGCAGGGCGAAGGCAAGCGGAACCAGAATGGATTTAAAAGTTTGCAAAAGTGTTACCAGCAGGATGATGCCAAGCAAAACGATTACATATTTTAGGTATTGGGGTAACTTTATTTCCATGAAGAGTTCTGTGGCGCTGTAAACGCAGTGATTTGACTACGAAAGTAACGAATTGTTTCGCTTTTTAATAGAAGTTTTAATATATTAATTTGCTAAAAAAATTGGCTAAGCAAAAAGCCAATAATCTTGTTTTTATTGAACCGGAGCCTTAATTTTATGGTTCTGTATCTGTGCAATGCCTCGACTTCATTACCAGATTTTTCAATTTAACTAATATAATTAGTAAATAGCCGATCAGTTTTTGAAAAGAGGGATGCAGGAACTAATTGTTGTGCCGAGTCGCTTTTATTTTTTTATATTTCCGATTGATTTTACCTAAACAACTATACTTACGCTTACAGGATGGCAGAGTTAGAGCATAATTATACCGAAGACAGCATCAGATCGCTTGAGCCCCGCGAGCATATCAGGTTACGGCCGGGGATGTACATCGGGAAGCTGGGAGATGGGTCTTCGGCCGACGACGGAATTTACATTTTGGTGAAAGAGGTCATCGATAACTCTATTGACGAACATGTGATGGGTTTCGGTAAAACCATCGAGATTAAAATATCAGACCACAAAGTACAGGTACGCGATTACGGACGCGGTATTCCGTTGGGCAAGGTAATCGACTGCGTCAGCAAAATTAACACCGGCGGAAAGTATGACAGCAAGGCTTTCCAGAAGTCAGTGGGACTGAACGGGGTGGGTACCAAAGCGGTTAATGCACTTTCCAGCTATTTCCGTATCCAGTCGGTGCGCGATGGCCTGATGAAGGCCGCCGAATTTGACAGGGGGGTGCTGCTGGAAGACTTTGAATTGCAGGAAACCTCGCAGCGCAACGGCACCCTCACCGTGTTCACGCCCGACGATACCATCTTCAAGAACTACCAGTACAACCCGGATTATCTGGAAAACCAGATTTGGAACTACGTTTACCTGAATGCCGGCCTTACGATTAATTTTAACGGCAAGAAATACTACTCCGAGAACGGCTTGCTGGACCTGCTGCGTAACAAGGCCGATGAGGATAGCATGCGCTACCCCATCATTCACCTGAAGGCCGATGACATTGAGCTAGCCCTGACGCACGGAAACGATTATGGCGAGGAATATTATTCGTTTGTGAACGGGCAGTACACCACTATGGGCGGAACCCACCTGGCGGCTTTTCGGGAGGCACTGGTAAAAACTATCCGCGATTTCTACAAGAAGGATTTTGACGCTGCCGACATACGCGGCTCCATTGTGGGGGCTATTTCCCTGCGGGTGCAGGAGCCTGTGTTTGAGTCGCAAACCAAAACCAAGCTGGGCTCTATTGAGATGGGGCCTGACGGGCCGGCGGTGCGTGCTTTCATTAACGACTTCATCAAAGAGAACCTCGACAACTACCTGCATAAGAACCCGGCAACCGCCGAAGCGCTGCTGAAACGCATTATGCAGAGCGAGCGGGAGCGCAAGGACATGGCCGGCGTGAAGAAGCTGGCCAACCAGCGGGCCAAGAAAGCTAACCTGCACAACCGCAAGCTGCGCGACTGCCGCCTGCACTTCACCGAGGACAAGGACGAGCGCAACCTGCTGTCCACGCTCTTTATAACAGAGGGTGACTCAGCGAGCGGTTCCATTACCAAGTCGCGGAACGTGGACACGGAGGCGGTGTTCAGTTTAAGGGGCAAGCCCCTAAACTGCTTTGGCCTGAAGAAAAAGGTGGTTTACGAAAACGAGGAGTTTAACCTGCTGCAGCACGCCCTTAATATTGAGGAAGGTCTGGACGGCCTGCGCTATAATCGCGTAGTGATCGCCACCGATGCCGACGTGGACGGGATGCACATCCGCCTGCTGCTGCTTACCTTCTTTCTGCAGTTTTTCCCTGACCTGGTTAAAAACGGACACGTGTACATACTGGAGACCCCGCTTTTCAGGGTGCGCAACAAAAAAGAAACGGTCTATTGTTACAATGAGACCGAGAAGCAGGAGGCCATCCAGAAACTGGGCAAGCGGCCAGAGATCA
This sequence comes from Pontibacter sp. GD13, assembly GCF_058216355.1. Taxonomy (NCBI): domain Bacteria; kingdom Pseudomonadati; phylum Bacteroidota; class Cytophagia; order Cytophagales; family Hymenobacteraceae; genus Pontibacter; species Pontibacter sp. GD13. The sequence goes on along the minus strand of NZ_JBYZMQ010000001.1, from coordinate 116,258 downwards.
CCCGCTTCAAGGGCCTGGGTGAGATCTCGCCGGATGAATTTGGGAAATTCATCGGTGATAACATTAAACTCAAGCCGGTGATCTTGCAGAAAGACACGACCATCCAAAAGATGCTGGGCTACTACATGGGCAAGAACACGCCCGAACGGCAGCAGTTCATCATTGAGAATTTGAAGATTGAGAAAGACATAGTAGAGGAATTATATGCCTAACGACGAACTGAATAACAAGGACGAAGTGAATAACGAGCTGGAAAGAGATGACGAGCTGCATGTGGCGTTCACTGACGGTGAGGAGGAGACGATCCATAATGTGACACCTGTTTCGGGGTTGTATGAAAACTGGTTCCTGGAGTATGCCTCCTATGTGATTCTGGAGCGTGCTGTGCCCTCTATTGAGGATGGCCTGAAGCCCGTGCAAAGGCGTATTCTGCACGCCATGAAAGAGATGGACGATGGCCGCTTTAACAAAGTGGCCAACGTGATCGGGCAAACCATGCAGTATCACCCGCACGGCGATGCCTCCATTGGCGATGCGATGGTAAACCTGGGGCAGAAGGACCTGTTGATCGAGACGCAGGGTAACTGGGGCGATGTGCGCACCGGAGACAGCGCTGCGGCACCCCGTTACATAGAGGCGCGCCTCTCCAAGTTTGCGCTGGACGTGGTGTTTAACCCCCAGACGACACCGTGGCAGTTAAGTTACGATGGGCGCAAGAACGAGCCGATCACGCTGCCCGTTAAGTTTCCGCTGCTGCTTGCGCAAGGCGTGGAGGGTATTGCCGTGGGCTTGTCCACGAAGATCATGCCGCACAACTTTAAGGAGCTTTTAAAAGGCTCTATTGATGTGCTGAAGGGGCGGAGCACCACCCTGTTGCCGGATTTCCCGAACGGGGGGCAGGTGGATGTCACCAATTACAACAACGGCATGCGAGGCGGCAGGATCCGCGTGCGCGCCACCATTGAGAAGGTGGACAAAACCATGCTCATTATCCGGGATGTACCGTATGGCATCACGACCACAGGTCTGATGGAGTCGATCGTGAAAGCGAGCGAAAACAACAAGATCAAGATCAAGAAAGTGATCGATAACACTGCCGCCGATGTGGAGATACAGGTGCACCTGCCGGCCGGCGTGTCACCTGACCTGACCATGGACGCCTTGTATGCCTTTACGGATTGTGAGGTTTCCATCTCGCCGAACACCTGCGTGATCATAGAAGACAAACCGCACTTCATGAGTGTGGATGAACTGCTGCGGATTTCTACCTTCAACACCGTGGAGTTGCTCAAGCGTGAGCTCGAGATCCGGAAGGGCGAGCTGGAGGACAAGTGGCACCACTCCTCGCTGGAGAAGATATTTATTGAGAACCGCATTTACCGCGATATTGAGGAGTGTGAGACCTGGGAGGCCGTGCTCACCGCCATAGATAAAGGGCTGGACCCTTTTAAAAAGCTCCTGCGCCGTCAGGTAACAGAGGAAGACCTGATCCGTTTGACCGAGATCAAGATCAAACGCATTTCTAAATTCGATGCCTTTAAGGCCGATGAGTACATCCGGAAGCTGGAAGAGGAGATGGCTGAGGTAGACGATCATTTGGCAAACCTGATCCGTTACGCGATTTCATACTTTGAGAATCTGCTGAAGAAGTATGGGCAGGGGCGCGACCGCAAGACACAGCTCAAAACATTCGACGTGATCACGGCGCAGAAGGTCGCCATTGCAAACCAGAAGCTGTACATGAACGCTAAGGATGGCTTTATCGGCACCAGCTTGCGCAAAGATGAGTTTGTATGCGATTGCTCGGACATGGATGACATCATCGTGTTCCGGAAGGACGGCAAGTTTATGGTAACCCGGGTGGCGGACAAGACTTTTGTGGGCAAGGACATTCTGATGGCCGGCGTTTACAACAAGAACGACGAGCACATGGTCTACAACATGATCTATGTGGATGGGAAAACAGGCGTGTCTAACGCCAAGCGCTTTGCCGTGAAGTCCATTACCCGCGAGAAGGAATACGACCTGACCAAAGGCAACAAAGGCTCCAAGGTGCATTACCTAACGGCTAACCCGAACTCCGAGTCTGAGGTGGTTACCGTTACACTGGCACCCCAGTCTACGGCCCGTATCAAGTCGTTTGACTATGATTTTGCAGAGCTCATGATCAAGGGCAAAGGGTCGAATGGCAATATCGTGACCAAGTACCCTGTTAAGAAGGTGGTTCAGAAAAGCCTGGGCGACTCGACACTGGGAGGCCGCGAGATATACTATGATGAGGTGATCGGGCGTTTGAACACCGAAGGCAGGGGCCGTTACCTGGGCTCTTTCAACACCGACGATACGATACTGGTGGTGTTTGAGGATGGCAGCTATGAACTGACCTCCTTTGACCTGGCCAACCATTATGCCGTAGAAAAGATCAAGGTGCTACAAAAGTTTGAACCGGATCTGGTGGTGTCGGCTATCTATTTTGATGGCGAGAACAAGACCTATTATGTGAAACGTTTTAAAGTGGAGACTACCACGGTTGCCAAGCGCTTCACCTTTATCTCAGAGAACAAGAATTCAAGGCTTGAAGCCGTGTCGACACATCCTGAGCCCCTGGCTACCATTAAGTATAAGCTAAGCCTGCGCGGCGAAAAGGAAACTGAAAAACTGTTGCTGAGCGACTTTATAGATGTGAAGGGCTGGAAGGCGATGGGCAATAAGCTCAACTACTTTAAGATCTACGATGTGGAAGTACCTAAAATGGGTGTGGTAGATCAACCACAGGACGACAAGGGCAAGGCAAAAAAAGCAGCCTCTCGCAAAGCGCCGGTTAGCTTGCCTACGGAGTTGAGAGAGCTGGCAGAAGAGGCTGCCAGGAGCAGCAGCTCTCAACCTCATGGGGCCGATGCCGTAGAGAATAGCAGTGAGGAAGAGGCAGAAAAGAAAGCTTTAAAAGCAAAGAAACAGTTAGATCTATTCTGATGCCTTAAAATTCCTTTTGCGAAAGTCTTGAAAATTCTGTAGATTGATGGGAGCCAATAGCTTATGAAGAGACTTAACCTAGCATATTTGTTGCTTCTGTTCTGTTTAGTATGCCCTGCTGCCATGGCAGACGGCAATGTATCAGAAAACGAGAAGCTGTTGCAGCAGGCAGGTATGCTGGTGCATGCTTACAAAGATAGCGAAGCACTGCAGTTGTATGAACAAGTAATTGCGGAGTCGGCTTCTAATTACGAAGCGCTTTGCAAGGCCAGTTTCCTGCATTGCCGGATCGGAGACCGTTACGCTGACGAAACGCAGAAACACAATCATTTTACAAAAGCAAAGGAGTATGCCCAAAGGGCTTATGCTCTAAACCCTACAGATGCAGAGGCCAACTACGTTATGGCCCTGTCAATTGGGTGTAAAGCCATGATTGCAGGTCCTAAAGAGAAGCTGACAGGTATCTACCAGGTCAAATCGTTTCTGGATGCGGCCCTGCTATCTAACAGCCACCACGCGGGCGCCTGGCATATTCTGGGGCGCTGGTACTTTAAAATGGCGAATCTTAACTTTGCAGAAAAGACTGCCTCCAGGTTTATGTTTGGCGGCGTGTGTGAGACCGCCACAAATAAAGATGCGGCTGATGCTATTGAGAAGGCCATCATGTATGATCCGAACAATATCAGATATTACCTAGACCTGGCCAGCGTGTACCACGAGATGAAAGAGAATGCAGCTTTTCAAACCACTTTAGAAAAGGCCCTTACGCTTCAGGTTGTTACCACTGAGGAGCTTGAAATGAGCCGACGTTGTAAGGTCATGCTGCAGGAGAAAAGGAAAATCTGATCATTAGGGCATAAAAAAGAGCGCCTGCTGCCTTTCCGGTGGCAGGCGCTCTTTTTTATGCCTTTGCTGGCCCGAATCAGGCTGGAGTGTTTCAATTAACCTAAAATGTTTTAATTTAGCGCAAATTAGTGGTGCTGGCCGCCAGTATGTTCATATGCCGATAAAGGGAGTAACGTTTTTGTTTTTGTTAGTGGCTTGCATAATGTGTAGCTGTGAGCGGCATGAAGGCAAAAGCGAAAAAATGGTTGACCTGAACGAGGTGAAGGACAACCCGGCAGCGCAACTGGCCAGCTTGAATGCTTCGATCAGGCAATCGAAAGGTGATGGGAGCCTGTATGCCAGAAGAGCAGTTTTGCTTTTGCGGAAGGGAGAGCTGCAGGATGCACTGAAGGATGCCGATGAGGCGGTGCGCCTGACCAAAAGTGAGCCGTTCAGTCTCTTTGTGAAAGCGCAGGTATTACGGGCCATGGGCAAACCGCAGGAGGCATTGCCTTTTGCCCTGCAGGCAGAAAGGAATTTTTACCAGAACAGTTCGCTGTATATCCTTTTAGGTGAGCTATACCTGCAACAGCACGATTATACACAGGCAAGGGCATACCTGGAAAAAGCACAGCAAATGTCGCCGAACGATGCATTTGCTTTTTATTACAAAGGCAGGGTTGCTGAGGCAGTACATGACACCCTACGCGCCGTACGGAACTACAAGGCAGCCTTACAGCAGAAGCCAGATTTTAAGGAGCCGATGCGGGAGCTAGCAGGTATTCTGATCTCTCAGAAAGATTTTGCCGCGGGCAGGCTTTATTTGGATCGGGTAGCGGTGCCTGCCGGAAAGGACGCTTTGGCGTGGTATTACAAGGGTTTACTGTACCAAGGGGAGCAGAAGCCGGATAGCGCACAACTATTTTTCCGAAAAGCGGTAGCTTTAAACGACACCCTGCAAAGGGCACATTATAAGATCGGGCTTTGGAAGTATAACCATGAAGAGCCTACAGCGGCGCTGGATCATTTGCTTACCGCTTACCAGCAGTATAAAAACAGGCCGCCGTATCTCGTTACACTGGCAGGGGCATACGAACGAACCGGACAAACAGTAAAAGCGTTAGAAACATACCAGCTCCTGATGCAGCTGGAACCCCGCAGCACGCTCGGGAGCCAGGCCATCAACCGTCTGAAGTATAAAATAGCAAAACCAATACCTGATTCCACAACTGTGGGGCAGGACGAACCAGAACAACTAGATTAAGGATACATGATTAACATCACACTGCCAGATGGCTCTGTACGGCAATACCCAAAAGGCGTAACGAGTCATGAAATTGCCCAAAGCATTAGCGATGGCTTAGCCCGGAACGTGCTTGCTGCCAAAGTGAACGATACCGTTTGGGACAGCACACGCCCAATAGAGCAGGATGCTACCGTGCAGTTGCTTACCTGGAATGATGAGCTGGGTAAAAATACATTCTGGCATTCTTCGGCTCACTTGCTCGCCGAGGCATTAGAGGCGCTCTACCCGGGTGTGAAGTTTGGCATCGGTCCCCCGGTGGAGAATGGCTTTTACTACGACATCGATTTGGGGGACAAGACTTTCTCGCAGGATGATTTTGTCAAAGTAGAGCAGAAGATGCTGGAGCTGGCCCGAAATAAAAGTGAGTTTATACGCCGCGACGTGTCTAAGGAAGAGGCTCTGGCATACTTTACTGAAAAAGGGGATGAGTATAAGCTGGACCTGATCAAAGATCTGGATGACGGCACCATCACGTTTTATACGCAGGGCAACTTTGTGGACCTTTGCCGCGGGCCACACCTGCCCAATACGGGTTCTATAAAAGCTGTTAAGCTTATGAACGTTGCCGGCGCTTACTGGCGCGGGAACGAAAACAGCAAGCAGCTGACTCGCATCTATGGCGTCACGTTCCCGAAGCAAAAGGAGCTGAACGAATATTTGGAAAGGCTGGAAGAAGCTAAGAAGCGCGATCACCGGAAGCTGGGCAAAGAAATGGAGCTTTTCGCTTTCTCTGAGAAAGTGGGCATGGGTCTTCCGCTCTGGCTGCCGAAAGGTACTTTGTTGCGGGAGCGTTTAGAGCAGTTTATGCGCAAGGCGCAGGTAAAGGCGGGTTACCAGCCCGTGGTTACGCCGCACATTGGCAGCAAAGAACTCTATGTTACCTCAGGGCACTACGAAAAGTATGGGGCTGATTCTTTCCAACCGATCAAAACGCCGAACGAGGGCGAGGAGTTCTTCCTGAAGCCCATGAACTGCCCGCACCATTGCGAGATCTATAAAACCCGGCCACGGTCTTACAAAGAGCTTCCTGTGCGCTATGCTGAGTTCGGTACCGTGTACCGCTACGAGCAAAGCGGCGAGTTGCATGGCTTAACGCGCGTGCGCGGCTTTACCCAGGACGATGCGCATATCTTCTGCCGCCCGGACCAGGTGAAGGAGGAGTTTTTGAAAGTGATCGACCTGGTGCTTTACGTGTTCAAGGCCTTGGGCTTTGAGGATTACACGGCACAGATATCGTTACGCGACCCTGAAAACAAGGCCAAGTACATCGGAAGCGACGAAGCATGGGAAAAAGCTGAGGGTGCTATTATAGCGGCTGCCGCAGAGAAAGGCCTTCGTACTGTAACCGAACTGGGCGAGGCCGCGTTTTACGGACCTAAGCTGGACTTTATGGTGAAGGATGCGCTGGGCCGAAAGTGGCAGCTGGGAACTATTCAGGTGGATTATAACTTACCGGAGAGATTCCAGTTGGAGTACATTGGGGCAGATAACCAGAAGCACCGGCCCGTGATGATTCACCGTGCACCTTTCGGTTCGCTGGAGCGCTTCGTTGCCGTGCTGATAGAGCATTGTGGGGGTAACTTCCCGCTTTGGCTAAGCCCGGAGCAAGTGGTTATCCTGCCGATCTCTGAGAAATACCACGACTTTGCCCAGGAGGTTTACAACCGCCTGCAGGAAGAGGATATCAGAGGCTCCATGGATAACCGCGATGAGAAGATCGGACGCAAGATTCGGGATGCCGAAGTAGGAAAAGTGCCTTACATGCTGATTGTGGGAGAGAAGGAACAGGAGAACAACGCTGTTTCGGTTCGGAAACACGGCGAGGGCGACTTGGGCACGATGGCGCTTGACGAGTTTATTAGCTTCTTTAAGCTTAAAATAGCCGAAACGCTGAATAATTAAGAAAGATATTTTCTTTTTGATAGATAAAGTGCGATATTCGCACCCTAATTGTAGAAACTTTAAATTTTAAGGAGGTACAACCATAGCTACGCAGAACAGGCGCTACATCCCACGTGGAAAGGTGGAGGAGCCATACAAAGTCAACGATAAAATAACTGCCCGAGAAGTCAGGTTAGTAGGTGACAATGTTGAGCAAGGAGTATACTCAACCCGAGATGCTCAAAGGATAGCGAATGAGCAGAATCTTGACTTGGTTGAGATTTCACCAACAGCTAATCCACCCGTATGCCGGATCATCGACTACTCGAAATTCAAGTACGAGCAGAAGAAGAAAACGCGTGAGATGAAGGCGAAGGCGCAGAAAGTCGTGATCAAAGAAATTCGTTTCGGTCCTAACACGGATGATCACGATTTTGAGTTTAAGCTGAAACACGCCAAGGCTTTCCTGGAAAGTGGTTTTAAGATCAAGTCCTATGTGCATTTTGTCGGAAGAACGATCGTGTTCAAGGAAAGAGGGGAGATTCTCCTGCTTAAATTTGCACAAGCGCTGGAGGACCTGGCCAAGGTAGAGCAACTGCCCAAACTGGAGGGAAAGAGAATGTTTCTGATCCTTTCTCCGAAAGTGGCACCTGCAACAAAAGGTTAATTTTTTAAATCAATTATATAATCATGCCAAAAGTAAAAACTAAATCTGGTGCAAAGAAGCGTTTTTCTTTGACAGGTACTGGCAAAATTAAGCGTAAGCACGCTTATAAGAGCCACATCCTTACCAAGAAGACGACGAAGCAGAAGCGTAACCTTACGCACATTGGCCTTGTGAGCTCAGCTGACACGGACAGAGTAAAAGCAATGCTTAACATTTAATTATTTTAGGTTAACTATTTAGTACGAACCCAGTGCCTGGTCTTTTTGAAGATTAACCCAATCACCAGTCGCTAAAACTTTAAAGAAATGCCAAGATCGGTAAACGTCGTAGCAGCACGACACAGAAGAAAGAAAATGATGAAGATGGCCAAAGGTTACTTTGGTCGTCGTAAGAACGTTTGGACAGTTGCGAAAAACGCAATTGAAAAAGGTTTGGTTTATGCTTACCGCGATAGAAAAGCGAAGAAGAGAGACTTCAGATCTTTATGGATCCAGCGTATCAACGCAGGTGCGCGTGAGCACGGCTTGTCTTACTCTCAGTTAATGGGCGCTCTTAAGAAAGCAAACATCGACCTGAACCGTAAGGTACTTGCCGACCTGGCTATGAACCACCCGGATGCGTTTAAGAGCATTGTAGATAAGGTAAAGTAATTTACTAGCTATATAAAAACAGAAAGGGCTTAGCAAACGCTAAGCCCTTTCTGTTTTTATATCATGCGCGAACTAAACTTAAACACGTAAGTACTGTTATGCATAGAGACATTTTCTGAATGTAACACGTGTACCTAAAAATAACCCTATGAAAGCCAGTAGTATCTTGCTGAAAAGCAGGCCCAAGGGAATGCCGGAGGAGAGTATCTTTGCGCTCGAACACGTTCATGTGCCTGACCCGAAGGAAGGAGAGGTGTTGTTGAAAGCACTCTACATCTCCGTGGACCCTTACATGCGGGGACGCATGAGCGAGGCAAAGTCATACATTCCGCCATATACTTTAAACGAACCGATCGTGGGTGGCGTAGTTGCTGAGATCATAGCAAGTCGCCATCCGAAATTTAAAAAAGGGGACGTGGTTTTAGGCAACTTGCCCTGGTCCAACTACGCTTTATCCGATGGAAAAGGCCTGACGGTAGTCAATCCTGCCATTGCCCCATTAAGCTATCACCTGGGCATACTCGGCATGCCCGGCCTCACCGCGTACTTTGGGCTGCTTTACATAGGCCAGCCTAAAAACGGTGAAACGGTTGTGGTGTCGGGCGCGGCTGGTGCAGTAGGCACCGTAGTTGGGCAAATAGCCAAGCTAAAAGGCTGCCGGGTGGTGGGCATAGCAGGCTCCGACGAGAAACTGGACTACCTCACCAAACAGCTTCAGTTTGATGCGGGCATTAACTACAAAACGACCAGCAACATACAGGAGGCATTGGAAAAGGCTTGCCCCGACGGCATAGACATATACTTTGACAATGTTGGGGGCGAGATTTCTGACACCGTTTATACTTTATTAAATAAACATGCCCGGATTGCCGTTTGCGGCCAAATTGCCTTGTATAATGCTACGTTGACTCCTGTAGGGCCACGCGTAGAGCCGACCTTGCTAAAGAAGAGTTGTTTGATGCAAGGCTTTATCGTGAGCGACTATGCCGAAAAATTCGGTGAGGCGGCTACCGACCTGGCTGCCTGGCTGGCGGACGGGAAGTTAACGTACGAGGAAAGTATCACCCACGGATTCGAAAATCTCCCCAAAGCGTTCCTGGGTTTGTTTAAGGGAGAGAACACTGGCAAACAATTGGTTAAAGTAGCAGATCTATCAACTAAAGACTAATATATCAACGAATGAATAACTTCACATTTTACAACCCGGTTAAAATTCTTTTTGGAAAAGGGCAGATTGCTGCCATTAAGCAGGAAATTCCATCGGATGCCCACGTAATGCTGACGTATGGTGGCGGCAGTATCAAAAAGAACGGCGTATATGAGCAGGTCATGGAAGCCCTGAAAGACCATACAGTACTTGAGTTTGAGGGTATTGAACCTAACCCGCACTATGAAACACTGATGCAGGCAGTTGAAATTGCCAAAAGACAGCAGATTGATTACGTACTGGCCGTTGGCGGCGGATCAGTAATTGATGGCACCAAGTTTATCGTAGCTGCGATGGCCTACGAAGGCGATGATCCCTGGGATATCCTGGCGAAAAAAGCCCCCGTTACCCATGCCGTTCCATTTGGAGCCGTGCTTACCCTGCCCGCCACCGGATCGGAGATGAATTCAGGCTCTGTTGTTACGCGGGTAGAAACGCAGGAGAAACTCGCTTTCGGAAGTCCTTTTACTTTCCCTCAATTCTCGGTGCTTGATCCGGAAACAACCTTCACGCTGCCATTGCGCCAGATAAGTAATGGCATTGTGGATGCGTTTACGCATGTACTGGAGCAGTACCTGACTTATCCAGTGAATGCCCCCCTGCAAGACCGCTTGGCAGAATCTGTGTTGCTGACATTGGTAGAGGAAGGGCCGAAGGCATTGCAAAACCCGAAGGACTACGACACGATGGCAAACTTTATGTGGTGTGCTACTATGGCCCTGAATGGCGTGATTCGCGTTGGGGTGCCCACCGACTGGGCTACCCATTATATTGCGCACGAGCTCACAGCTCTACATGGCATAGACCATGCCCGTACCTTAGCTGTTGTGCTGCCTTCGTTGTTACGCTACAAAAACGAGTCTAAAAGAGAAAAACTGTTGCAGTATGGGGCCCGGATCTGGGGCGTGGACACCGGCACGAGTGATGAACGTATAGAGGCTACGATACAGGCTACGATAGCCTTCTTTGAATCATTGGACATACGCACGAAGTTGTCGGACTACGAGGTGGGCGAGGACACGGTGAAAACCATTGTGCAGCGCTTTAAAGAAAGAGAAGTTAAGAACCTGGGAGAGCGGGCCGATATTCAAATAGAGGACGTGGAAAAAATCCTGATGCAAAGCATTTAGGCAATTCCTGTTAGTGATCAAATAGAACTTATAAATATAGGAGGCCTTTGGTACTAAAACCCAGAGGTCTCCTGTTTTATTTTGACTGGTGCCCGTGGTTATTTTCTAAAATACCATGAAAGATGATATTTACCAATCCACCAAAAACATTTTCAGGGGTGGCGGGCATTCTGCTTGTAAGTTCCAGCGGGATCTGGTGCGTGAAATCAGGATTTAGAATAGTTTCCAGGGCACTGGCATACAGCAGAACGGCCAGCGAGATGTTAATGTCCTTGTGCACGAAGCCTTTTTGCATCCCCTCATCCAGTAACTTGTGAAAGCGCAAAAAAGCGGCCGACGCTTTGTAATCCTGCAGGAGTTGCCAGCTACGAGGGGAGTTATCCCTAATGTCGTTGAGCAGATAGGGGTTAAGCACATGCAGTTTCGTGCCTACGTATCGAAATATCTGGCTCACTTTTTCAGGAAATTCCAGGTCTACGCTAGCCATTAGTTTCTCCACGCCATTCTGTACTTCCAACTGATATTGTTTGATCACTACATGCAGGAGTTCCTCTTTCCCAGCAAAGTGTTGGTAGAGTGTTTTTTTGCTTATGCCCAGTTCTTTGGCTATGTGAGCCATTAAAACTTTTGTATATCCGTTCGCAAAAAAAAGGCTGCGGGCTTTACTTATTATTTTTTCTCGCGGTTTTGAGGGTGTTTCCATTAACTCTGTTTTAACAAGCGGAAAACGAATGATATGAATTCCATCTACATATCAGCCATGTTCAGGTTGAAGTTAAAAAGAATGTTAGAACAATTAAAGATAATAGAAGAAAAATAACTCGCTGCACGGCCTTCATTCTGTTATAATGAAATATATAGGGGTATATTAGGTCAAATACAGCACTAAAAAGAAATCTTTAAGATTTAAAAAAATTAGATTGAAAAATTACAAAAAAAAAAGAATTATAAAGTACTAATAATTATAATAATATAAATATAAAATTTTTTATTTATATATTTTTATATCAAATAAAAGTATCTGTATAGCAGCGGAAGTTTGGTCCACTTTTCGATATTTTAATCTTTTAAGGACTATCAAGGATGTATTGGTGCAACTTCCTCTATTTATAAGTACTAAGAATTCTTAACTGATAAATCAGCGACCTATGATTATGATATTATTAATTAATTGATATAAAAATTTGACATTGAGTAATCTGTCTGTTATCTTGCATTAAGCATATCGGTAAAAAGAGCTTATCTAAGTGTGTCAGAGAGAAGAAGTTGTTGATAGTTAGGTTTTGTTTTTCGGATTTAATAGCTGGCAATTTTCTCAAGTAATTAAGCTTATTAAAATTTTCGCAAATGATAGACATCATCAATTTTGTAGCGCTTTCAGGCATATTCAATGTTTTGTTTTTTTGGTACGCCTCTACCAAAATGCAGTCGAAGCCTGATCCTATCAAAACCTTGATTGTCTCATTTGTGTTTTCCATACCCCTTAGCTTCTTGTTGATCGGTGTGTACACCACGATGTTGGTCTATGCTGCCAAATCAGGCACCAACGAGGATGCTATGTGGGAGTTTATGGAACAGGAAGAAGTTCATTAGATTTAATTATTCCCTTAAATACAAAACGCCGCCGGAACCACGGCGGCGTTTTGTATTTAAGGGAATAATTATTTAATGGCTTCCTGCACTGCTGCCTATGTCTGAGCCGCCATCCTGCACGTCGGCACTTCCGCGGCTACCGCTTTTTTGCGAAGGCGCCCCGCCAACTTTCCCTTTTTTTATCTCTTCCTCATCTACGATCTCTGCTTTGCCGGTTGGGTTGATGTTTGGTACTTTGTTGCCCGTGTTAATGGTTTCGCTAAGATCTTCGTTCTTCAATTTTGTCTTATCTGCTTTGTCGGTTTTCATATTATTTGGTTATAAGTTTCTGGTTAATTTAACTTTATAAAATTTATACTTGCAGGTTGTCCGTTAATCGTTGCCGCCCTGATTTGAGTGATCAGAACGATAACGGCTTGCATTCTGCGTGTATTGGCCCGGCTCTGGGTGTCGGCTGGTGTAGTTGCCATGGTAGCTTCTTCGGTGGCCGCTCAGCGGATCGTATTGGCTGTTCCAATCGGGGTCATAATTGCTGCCTCCGTCGTAGCCATAACTTAAAGAACCGGCCATGTTGCCATAATTATCACCGCCTCCATTGCCGTAATGGTCAGGGCCATAATTCGCATTAAAGTTTCCGGCCCCATACGGGTCACGGTCCTCAATGCGGTTGTGCACACTCTGGTGCTTCTGAGAGCCTCTAGATCTGTTTTCGTAACTGTTGCTTCCTTGCCGGTCCCAATCATTCCAGTCGCTTCTGTTGCTGCTTCTATAGCCCTGATCTTCATCGCGGTAACGGCTGTCCCTGTTATAATTGTCAGGGTCGTACTGGCTGGGGTTTCCCGAATTATAGTTTCGGTTATAGTCCCGGTTGTAGTTCCTGTTGTAGTCCTGGTTATAATCCGATGAGCGGGAGCGGTAGTTTTTGGTGCTGCCATACCCATCCCAGGTAGACTCGTTGCGGTGATCACTGGAATTATCTAACCGATAGGCACCGCGGTATTGGTTCTCGTTTTCACGCTCGCCCTGATAGTTGTAGGGGCGGTCTCTATTTTCCCGTTCGCTCGGGTGCTTATAATCTTGATATCTGTTCATAGTCTTGGATTCGTTTTGTTATACTTTTAACGCACGATCAGGGCTTGGGTTTATCTCTTGCATCATTACACGGCTGAGAATTAACCCAATGCCCATCAGCTCCCGTAATTAAGTATACAATTATTTGATAACCTAAAGTAGCTAAGCGATGAGAAACGACAGAAATGAAAATTACAGAAACAGGGATTTTGAGAATGAAGATAGAGAGGCGCGGTGGCTGCATGGGCATCATAGCGGACAAAACTCAGACCGTGGCAACTATACCGTAGACACTCATTTTAACCGGGGGTATGGCGAGAGCGCTTACAGTCAGTTTGGCGTCGACAACAGTTTTAACAGCAGAGCCGACCAAAGCCAAATGTCGGGCCAAGGCCGGTTCTCGCCAGGTGGGGCGCACTACAGTGGGCAGGATTATACCAGAGGGAGAGATGAGGACGAAAATCCATATGGCATGTCTTATTTCCGCGATGACTCCTTTAACTCAGGCAGGCACTTTGACGCCCGGGCTGATTACAGTGACAATGACTACCGCTTTAACGAGAAGGAAACCCCAGGCGGCAATGATTACAGGAGGCGGGATGAGCGTTTTGGGCATAGTGTACGGCACGGCGGGGATGCAATGAACCAAGCCAGGGCCTCTAGGGGAGACTATGAATCTTACAGGCGCAATGAACAAGGCAACCCAAATTACGACAACAATTATAGTACCGGATTTTCGGGCCGCAATTATGCGCGAGGTAAAACCCATTATGGCGAAGGCAGCTATAATAGCAACCTGGATCGTTGGGAAGCATCAAATGACCGACCGTATGAGCGTTATATGCGTGAACGTGACAGGCGCAGCTAATCGTTCAAGCGATGCGGTCTCTAAAGCAACATGTAAAAAAATCTTACGACTGAAAACAATGAAAAACGATAAAAAGACAAATTACGGTAGCTATAGCCGACAGTATAACATGGAAGGCGCACACGATAGGGGCCCTTTTGATGGCAGGCGGCATGCTTATCTGGGTGACACCCGGCACGAGCCGCACGAGGATTACCGCTTGCAGCAAAGCCGTGAGTACGGCCAAAGGGGGGGAGAAGCCGGGATGAAGGAATTACGGTATCGCCAGATGTATGATATTAGTAACTATTCGGCCCAACCACGGCAAGAGGAGTATGGCCTGCCGGGAGCGGCAGAGAACGATCTGGATAGTATAAAGCATTATCCATATGCTCAGGAAGGGCAGTATGCGCCAGAAAAACGCCATTACCGCTACAACATGGGATACAATCCAAACTATGATAACCCAGAGGAAGGCGACCGGTACCGCGATTTTGAAAGCCGCGGGAACCATGGGTACAGACACGATGCCTCTTATGGAAATGAGGATGCTTTCCGCGATTTCGGCGACGACCACTACGGGAGCCGAGACAGAGTAGGAAGCCGTAACTACGGACATTTTTTTAGGTTTAACAGGTAATGCTATACTTTAGCTGATCTGTTAAAGGTTCTAACAATGCGATGCCTGCAGCCAAAGAGGTTTGCAGGCATTGCAGTGCTAGAGCGGAACTGCCTGCGCTCCTGTTGTTTCAAACACGGCTGCTTTTTGGTAGAGTTCACCCCTTTTAGCGCCAGCAGACAGAAATAGCGCCACGCGTGAGGTTTGGTAATGGTTTGAAAGATCTAAAAGCAGGTCCGGGATGCCATCCTTGTCTAGGTCACCGGCCCACAACAAGACATATATGGAGTCCTCAAAAAACGCATCCTCAGCCAGCTTCTGCTCAATTCTCTTCCCTTTTTTAATACCACTTACTTTCCAGCCATAATTTTGGTAGCTGTAATCGTTTGAAGGCTGCCGAATGCTGTCGCCGTAGGCCTGTATGGAGTAGGTTTTGCCTTTAAAAGAATATTGAAGGCTTTTGTTAGCCGGCAATACATTGGCGCTGTAAACGGCGGAGTCGATGAAGCCCTCCATTAGATTGCTTTGTCCGGTCAGGAAGAAAAGCGTGTTCGGATGCTCGCCTATCACCTCCCTCCCCGAAATTTTCTTTTTCCCGTTTGCCAATGCGCCCGCATCCAGGATAGGATCAAAAGCAGGCACCACTTGTAATGTTGTCTTGCGGAGCACATAGTGCTTGTTTTCGTAAAAAAGCCCCATCCAATCCTTCTTCTCTGCGCCGCGCCACACTTCCTGCTTATGGAAAGAACCCTCCATTAGTAATTTTAAGCCATGAACTGGCTCAGATGGCAATCCTACAGAGTCGACCTCGTAAGTTACAAAGGCCGTGTCCATTTCCTTCTCCGTTTCGTCAGTACGCTCTTGCTCTATAATGGTATGATCGGTTGGAGCAGTTTCTACTACGTTTTCTGATGCTTGCTTGCAGCCAAAGGAAATAGTTAAGACAGCCAGGAGGAGTTTATGCATAATTGTATCAGTCAGATCGCCATGCGAATGTAGCAAATAATTTAAAGGAAATCTGATCTGATCCGGAGCCAGGCTAACTTTTTATGAATGAGAGCTGTTAAAAAACCTGGGGTCTGTGAACGAATCACTTTCAACAATTCGTATACTATGTTTTACCTTTTGTGCATGAGAAAAGTGTTAGCTGGAATTTTAGTTTTGGTGCTTTCTTTCTGGGTATTCAGCGTGTCCGATACGGTTGATGCTCCCCTTGTGTCGCCGATTTCAGACACTTTAGCGGTACCAGCATCAGATAAATACAGGGGTGTAAGCTGGGTTGCCGGCGATTCGGTTACGCTTGAGCAGCTCCAGGTGCTAAAGCAGTATCATGTGAGCTGGATTGCGCAAACGCCCTTTGGCTGGCAGAAAGCGTACAACTCGCCGGAGGTGAGGCTGAGCAGCGAACGAGGGTACTGGGGCGAACGCGATAAGGGTTTGATCCAAACGACACAGCTGGCAAAGCAACTGGGCTTAAAGATACTCCTGAAGCCGCACATTTGGCTAAGGAACCATGATAACGACAAATGGCTGGCGGACGTGGAAATGCAAAGTGAACAGGAATGGCAGGAATGGTTTGCCAGTTACAGTAAGTTCATACTGCATTACGCAGTATTGGCCGAGGCCCAGCACATGGAGGCCCTGTGCATTGGCACAGAACTGTACGTGCCCGCCGTAACCAGAGAAAAGGAGTGGCGAAAGCTGATCGGGCAAGTACGGCAGGTGTATGGCGGGAAACTTACCTACGCCGCCAACTGGTACAAGGAATATGAGGAGATCCTGTTCTGGGATGCGCTTGATTTTATTGGAATTCAGGCTTATTTTCCCCTCACCAAGCAGGAGGAGCCCAGTATTGCCGATTTGCGGAAGGGGTGGGAGTCGCATCTAGCGGGCATTGAAGCCGTACGGATCAGGTATAATAAACCCGTGGTGTTTACCGAAGTAGGCTATAAAAGCACGCCGGATGCCGCCATTGAGCCCTGGAAATGGCCGGAAAGGAACTGGCAGCAAATGAGACTGTCTGAGCAAACACAGGCGAACGCCTATGAGGCCCTGTTCCAGCAATTCTGGCAGGAACCCTGGTTTGGCGGCACTTTTATCTGGAAGTGGTACCCGCGGCTGCGCGAAAACCGGAGAGACCACCTGGACTTTACCCCGCAAAACAAACCTGCCGGTGAGGTGATGGCCAGGTGGTACCGGTAATAGTGTTTTAAAGCAGTTTGTGCAAGCGGTCTTTCAATCCGGCAGAGGCCTCCAGCAAAGGCATGCGCACATAAGGCCCACAAACCCCAAAGCGTTCTAACACGGCTTTCACACCAACCGGGTTCCCTTCCTCGTACATCAGCGGGTTAATATCGATAAAGCCGTTTAGTATAGCGGTAGCCTCCTGAAACTGGTAGGCCAGTGCATGTGAGATCATTTTGCTGAATTTCTCGGGGAATGCATTGGCCAGTACCGAAATGACACCCTCTGCGCCAAAAGCCGCCATCGGAACCGTAAGGAGGTCATCCCCACTGATGAGCATAAAGTCAGTAGGCTTATGCTTGGCTATGTACATGCACTGTTCAATATTACCCGAAGCCTCTTTTATGCCAATAATCTGCTCGTGCTGTGCTAGTTTTAGCGTGGTTTCGGCAGAAACATTGCTGCCTGTGCGGCTTGGCACGTTATAAAGTATAATGGGTACCGGCGAGGCATTGGCAATTTGAAGATAATGCTGGTAAATGCCTTGCTGCGATGGCTTGTTGTAATAAGGGCTTACCGAAAGTATAGCCGTAATGCCTTGCAGGTCAATTTTTTCCAGGCTGTCCAGCACCTGTTGGGTATTGTTTCCTCCCAGGCCATATACAAGCGGCACGCGTTTATTCACACATTTCTTGACAAATTGTAAGATGGAGGCCTGTTCTGTAGCAGTAGTAGTGCCGGATTCGGCAGTGGTCCCGTTTATGACCAGGTAATTTACTCCACCATCCAAAACAAAATCGATCAGCTTTTCAAAAGCCGTGTAATCTATGGCTAAATCCTTGGAGAAGGGCGTTACCAACGCAACGCCTGTTCCTCTTAATTGCTCTCTAATCATTTTTTAAGAATTACGAAACGCAAAGTTCAGCTTATGAAACGGATTCTGCAAACTACCCCTCGTTTCATCTTTTGAATTACTGGATATTATTTTCCTCAACCCACTTCAGAAACTGTTCTTTGTATACTTCCCCGATGGGAATCTCTTTGTTCCCGACTTTTATGCGGCTTTTCTCAATGCTGTCTATCTTCTGTAACGATACAATAAAAGACCTGTGTACCCGCAGGAACTTAGTGTCCGGTAGTTTCTCCATCATCTTGTTCATCGACAGAAGGGTTATTATTTTATGCTCCTTCGTCTGGATGATGATATAATCTTTCAGCCCCTCGATCCAGAGGATGTCCTTAAAATCGACCCGGATCGTTTTATAGTCTGCCTTTACAAACATAAAATCCTGTTCCGCTCCCGTTGATGCAGAAACAGGATTAACCGTTTGCTTACCACTGCGTAGCAGACGCTCCTGGGCCTTTGTCACGGCTTTTAGAAAACGGTCGAAGGGGATGGGCTTCAGCAGGTAATCCACTGCGTCCTGGTTAAACCCTTCCAGCGCATAATCCGGGTAAGCGGTTGTGAAAATGATGAGCGGCTGGTGCTTTAAAATGTTTAAAAACTGAATACCGGTCAGCTCAGGCATTTCAATGTCCAGAAACATCAGGTCTACCTGCTCCTCTTGCAGCACCTGCATGGCCTCTGTGGCGCTGGAGCAGGTTTTTACAAGTTTGAGGTACGGAAGTTTACCCACATAGCTTTCGATAATATCAAGTGCCAGTGGTTCATCGTCAACAGCAATGCAGCGTATGGTCATAGTTTTATAGGTTAGGTTGGAAGTATATCTTTAAGGTAGCGAAAAAAGTGCCATCTTTCTCCTCGAAAACCAGTTCATGGCGGTTGTTGTACAACAGGTTAAGCCGCCTTTTCAGGTTCTCAAGCCCAATGCCCCCGAACTCCTTCTTTTTATGTGAACTGGTGTTGTTCATGGTACTGAAAAGTAGCGAACCCTGCGAAACCTTCAGGTTAAACAGGATGCCTACTTCATTCTTGCTGACAAGGCCATGCTTAAACGCGTTCTCAACCAGTGTCATCAGGAGCATAGGGGCGATCTGCTTTCCCTCGGGGTTCCCCTCAATGTTAAACCTGATACTGGTTTGTTCGCGCAGCCGAAGCTTCTGCAGATCAATGAAATTATGGATGTGATCCACTTCTTTTTCCAGGCTTACCAGCGTGTCATTGCTTTCATACAACATGTACCGCATCAGCAACGACAGCTTCATAATGGCATCGGGCGTATCCGGCGACTGTTTGTAAGCGAGTGAGTAGATGTTGTTTAAGGTGTTGAACAGGAAGTGGGGGTTTACCTGCGACTTGAGGTAAGCGAGCTCGGCACTCAGCTTCTGGTTTTCCAATTCTTTGTTGAGCCGCTCGTTACGGATATAGTTGCCGGTTACTTTAAGGGCCGAGCTGATAAAGACTGTAACCAGCCCGCTGATCACATACTGTAGCAAGCGCTCAGAACTGTATAAGGAGACCATCCCCTGGTTATACTTCGGGAAAATGTAATAATCTATCGGCGCCTGGAGCAGGGCCATGGCAAACAGCGTTGCCAGCACGGCGGCAATGTAATGGAATATCTTGTTTTTAGCCAGGAACCTGGAAATCAGGAAATACCAGTTAAAGTAAAAGAGGCCAACATGGAATAACAGGCCCACTAGCACATCCAGTCCTTTGCCAAAGGTCAGGGCCCGGGTAGAATATACGAGATAGAATATCCAGGCACCGAAAATAAGCCAACCTGCCGTGTGCATGGCCACGGTATAACGTTTCCGTAAGGGTATAATAGGTATGGAAATGGAAAAGTTGCTCACTTAATTTAATGTTTATCCGGAAGTAAATTGCCACCCCATGTGTTGCGGTGCTGGCCCTTTAAGTCGCTTTTGTAGCTTAAAGATAAGCAAAGTCCTTCATTATCACGATCAGGCAGTTTAAGGGATATACCAAGAATGGAAATGTAGCGATAAAAACTGCTATTTAAAGGATTAACAGCCTTTTGACAGGTATACGTGGGGGGTACAACCGGGTAATAACCTCAGATTTTGGGAGTGTTCTCTACATCTTTACTTACCAGGTAGCCATTCTAAACCAGGGTACTGCGAGCCGGAGCAGCAGGTGTAGGAAAATTCGTTCCATAAAGCGCGGTTAAAACCAGCCAGGGCCCATGCTCCGACACGGGCCCTGGCTGATATCTAAGTATAAACGACTTAGCTTATCATTTCCAGGAACTGGTCTTCGGAAAGGATGTTAATTCCTAGTTTTGAGGCTTTTTCCAGCTTTGCAGGCCCCATTTTTTCGCCTGCAACCAGATAATTTAACTTAGCTGAGATAGAGGACACCACCTTGCCACCGTGAACAAAGATGAGTTGCTGCAGCTCTTCCCGGCTGACGCTTTGAAATACCCCTGAAATAACAAACGTAGCTCCTCCCAGTTTATCGCTCTCTATTTCCGGGGCCGTGTTCTCAGCCTTAAAATGCAACCCTGCCGCCTGCAGACGCTCCACCAACTGCACATGCAGCGGGTCCTGAAAGTATTCCAGAAGCGAATTGGCAATGCGGTCCCCAATCTCATTGATGACTACCAGTTCCTCGTAACCGGCGCCACGCAGGGCTGCAAGGTCGGGTAACTGTTCTGCCAGCCTTTTAGCAACCGTACTGCCTACAAAGCGGATTCCTAAGGCAAACAACACGCGGTGGTAATGCGTGGATTTCGATTTCTCCAGACTATTTAGAATATTGGTGGCAGATTTCTCGCCCATTCTGTCCAGGTTGCATAACTGTTCAAATGTCAGGTCGTACAGGTCGGCGGCATCTTTCACCAGGCCAGTTTCATACAACTGCTCAATTGTTTCCGGACCCAGGCCATCTATGTTCATGGCCTTACGACTGATGAAATGCTCTAACTTCGATTTGATTTGTGGCGGACAGCCGCGGTCGTTGGGGCAGTAGAAGTTCGCCTCTCCGTCTGCCCGAATCAGGGTAGTAGCACAGGCGGGGCACTGCGAAGGGTAAACAATAGGCTGGCTACCGGAAGGACGTAGGTTAATATCCACGCCAGTTATCTTAGGAATGATCTCACCGCCTTTCTCCACAAACACGGTATCGCCAATGCGCAGGTCGAGACGCTGAATCTCGTTTGCATTATGGAGTGAAGCCCTTTTCACCACGGTTCCGGCCAGCTGCACTGGTTCCAGCAACGCGACTGGCGTAACCGCTCCGGTGCGCCCTATCTGGTATTGTACGCCTTGCAGTCGGGTGGCCGCACTCATGGCAGCATACTTGTAGGCAATAGCCCAACGCGGGCTTTTAGAGGTGAAGCCCAACTCTTGCTGCAGGACCAGGCTGTTCACCTTTACCACTACGCCATCGGTGGCGATGGGTAATTCAAACCGCTTTGATTCCCATTGATTGATGTAATCCAGCACCTGTTCGATAGAACTGCACTTCTGCCAGGTATCAGATACTTTAAAACCCCATTTCTGAATGGCCTGCAAACTCTCTGAGTGTGTATCGAATGGGTTTGGCGCACAATGAAAACCATAGGAGAAACAGCCGAGTTTCCTGCTGGCCACAATAGAAGAATCCTGTTGTTTTAGGGTGCCTGAGGCAGCATTGCGGGGGTTTGCTAACTGCTGCTCTCCTGTTTCCTCCCTTTCTGCGTTCAGCTGCTCGAATACCGTCAGCGGGAGATAAACCTCGCCGCGTACTTCAAACAACTCTGGCAGGTCCTGCCCCTGTACCTGCAAGGGCACATCCCGGATGGTGCGCACATTTGCGGTGATGTCATCCCCTCGCGTGCCATCCCCACGGGTAGCACCCTGCACAAACTGGCCGTTCTCATAGGTCAGGCTTATCGCCACGCCATCGAACTTTTGCTCGCAAACATACTCTACCTCACTGCCTATCGCTTTGCGCACGCGTTTATCAAACTCGCGCAACTCCTCTTCCGAGTAAGTATTGCCGAGCGAAAGCATAGGGTATTTATGAAATACGGACTTAAAATTTTTGGTGATCGTGCCTCCAACCCGCAAAGTAGGGGAGTTAGGGTGGCGCAGTTCCGGATGAGCTTCCTCCAGTTCGTGCAAACGTTTCAGCATCTTGTCAAACTCAAAATCAGATACCTCCGACACGCTATTCTGGTAGTATTGGTAATTTAGGTGGTTAATCCTTTTGGTAAGCTCCTTTATCTCCTGAGCCGCATCTTTTTCAATAGCCATCATAATCAGTTTATTCTTGCGTAAAAGTAGGAAAGAGATTCAATAAAATGAGGGTTGATTTTGAGCTAAACCCTTCTGCCAGGGTTCAGGTTTTCCGTTGTCTGTTTATGAAACCGGGCAATTTATAATTTGATAGCGCCTTTGTGCCAACAGAAATATAGCCCACGAAATTGGAGTGCCGTCGAAATAACCTTAAGTGTGCCAGCTGTTTAAAATAACTATGTTAAATGAAGACTTCTCGTGCTAAAACGTAAAGCAGGTTCTATTGCCACTGCGCAAGGCTATTTTAGTATTACGCCGTCTGCTACAAAACGGAGTTCCTGTATAGGAGAAGTGATGGTCGCAATCTCTGCCGCTGACTTTCCAGCATCTTTTGCAAAGTGCTTTTGGTCTTCAACGGAGATCTCTTCCTGCTGTGCAGTACCTGTAAAGACAACGGTGCGTCCTTTCAGATCTTCCACGGGCATGAAGAACCCATAATCGCGGAAGGTCACTTTCATGGTGCTATTGTCGGCAAGCTTTACATCCATCCAGCAACCTTTGGCCTGGCAGCTTTCTACTATTTGAGCAGACACGACGGCCTGCACAGTATCCTGGCCGGAAACCATTTTTTGTAAAGTAGAGGGACTGATCACGTTTTCCTCTGGAAAGGTTTGCCCGAATGTGTTAGGCGTTCCGGAAACAGGGGCAGCATTTGCCGAAGTGGTGCTTTCCGATACAAGTTCATTTTGTTTACAGCCTGTCAGGGCCATGGTTACAAAAAAAGCTAAAGCGATTCTGTTCATGTCAGGTAGAATTTACAGAGTAAATATAATCAAGAAATATGAAAGCGAGCCGGGCAGGCAAATTATTTGTTAAAAAGGGTGCTATGTATGTGTTGTGTATTAAACAGATACTTTAAAAATATGCTTTATTGTTTTGATAAATAAGAAGATATGATAAAATTTAAAATTATAAAAGATACGCTGCTTTTACACCATCTTGAAATGCCCGGTTACAAGATGCTGACCTATAGAATTCAGACAAAAGGCTAACTTACCCCATTTACCCTGCTAGCTCGAACAACAAGGGAAAAGCCTGTTTACACACGTTTTACACATTTTTCTGAGCGGACAATGCATCTGTTACATGAATAGGAAAAAAGAGGAGAGCTGTCAGTTCATACTGCTTATGGATGATGGTATTAAGTATAAATTATTGTTATTCAACTCAATCATAAAAATTAATGAGGTATAGGTTTAAGTATTCCTGAAGCTTATTGCTCATTCTAAGGCCCGATCCTGAAAAATCAGATAGCCAACATGAAACAAGATTCCCCAGCGTTTTGCTTTATCCTCATAGTAATTTAAACTGACAGCTATTGGTCCGAGTAGGCTGTGGTAAACCAGGCTGGTGCTGCCAATCACAGCCGTTCCTTTTAGCGATTTTCCGTAAACAGCCTGTTGTTCTTTTTGCTGCAGGATGGGCTGATAGGGTTGAAAAACATAAGCCTCTGCCCTTGCTTCCAGCCGCTGGCGAACCAAATAAATGTACTTTAAGCCAGAGGCCAGGTAGGTGTTATTTCTGAAGCTGTCCAGAAAAAGCGTTTTGCTGTCCGGGAGGGGGTAAAGGCCGATGCAGCTGTTAGGGTGGAGCGATAATTTAGAAAAGTTGGCTGGTTCGAGACCATGCCCTCTACAACGTACCCGAACCTATGTTTGCCATTCCCTACATAACTTTCGTAATTTGCCTTCAGCTTAAACCACTCATGCTCCTGTCGGGTAACACGGCTAACCGAGCTTGTGGAACCAGGATAAAGGGTCTCAGTACCATTGAAATAACTTATGGAGGAGGAAAGCTGCTTGCCAGCTGAAGCATACTGTTTTCGGTTCAGGTGGCCCCGTTTAAAAATTATTCCAGCAGCTAATGCATTGAAGTTGGTCTTATCCAGTGTATCGGTACTCAATATCTCTAACCGGTTACTATACCGGTCTATCGTCTGAATGAAACCCGCGTTAATAACCAGTTTCCCTTTATATGAATCTGTCAAACCCACGTTTACCTCAAAGTTACGGTCCGACTGTTCTATAAAAGGAAGTTTGTCTTTGTTCAGTAAAAAGCCCTTGGTGGAAAGGTAACTCCAGTTATTGAACGTAAAAGCTGGCTCCACATAAAAAGGAAAGCGGCTGGGTACATCCATCCTTATCCTTGCCTGTGCAGCCTGGTAGAACCTGCCTGTGTTAAAGCTGGTGGCAAATGTATAGAGTTGGTTCCCGAGCAGGCTGTATTCAAAACCCGCGAAAATATTGTCAATGGGCCTGGACGCCAGAACACCGCCTGTAGCCACTTTCAGGGCGTCATCATATTGCACATCAAGAATGAAATCGTAGTTCCGGTTAACAGGGTTGTATCGGATGGAAGGGTACAGGTTGCGGAAATTATTGGTAGAAGCCAGACGGAAGTATGACTTTTTGATCTCCGTCACGGTATACAAGTCATTTTCTTTCCGAAAGAATTTCCGCACAAAGGCGCTCTCTTTCTCTGAAACGCCCGTTATGGTGATCTCCCTGAAAGTAAGGGTGCTGAAGTCACTTCTGTACAGTTCCCTTTTCTTACTTATCTCAGCAGGCGTCACTTTCCTTTTCACTTTTTGCCTGATTTCATCAATTTTCTCTAAAGCAGCCTGATAACCTGCTTCATAAAGATTCTTAACCTCATGAAAATCGAGGGAGGTAAAATTGCCGATGTTAGGCTGCATGTAAATGTCACGGGGGCCGAGTTGTGAGGAGTCGCTGTTTGACATCATGGAGTAGAGCAGGGTTTGAGGGAGGTCAAAATCATCGTGCCCATACGGGTATTCCTTAAAAACCTTGGACGATACGTTAACGCCAATGATGATGTCCGGCTCAAACTCCTGACGCGCAATGTTTACCGGGAAGTTGTTATAGAGTCCGCCATCGTACAACAGCCGCCTGTCAATACGGATAGGCCTGAACACCAGCGGAACCGTCATGGTGGCCCTTACAGCGTCTGCCAGTTGGCCCTTTTTTAGAACCACCTGCTGCTGCGTGTAAATATCTGCAGCCAGGCTACGAAACGGCACCATCAGTTTATCAAAGTCATAGTTTGCCTTGGCGGCAGGCTGTGCCAGGAGCTGCGCGTAGGCAAAATTTAGGGAGGCACCATCTAGCAGGCTTGAGTTAAGGTGCATTTGCAGTGTGGAATCTAAGGCAAGGTTGAGGTGCAGGAGCGAAGGGGTGGGTTCTGAGTTAGCGAAATTATATGTAGAGTTCTCTTCCATGCGCCCGCGCGCCCAGTCCTGAAAAGCGTCGGTGTTGAACAGGTACTCGATCTCGGCGGGAGCGTAACCAGCTGCATACAACCCGCCTACCACGCCTCCCATAGAAGTACCCACTATGTAGTCTATGGGAATGTGGTGCTCTTCCAGCGCCTTTAAAACACCGATATGAGCTATCCCCTTCGCTCCGCCGCCACTCAGTACCAACGCTACTTTTTGCGCATAGGATGGTTTACATGGGCATGCTACGAACAGCAGGAGGAGCAAGATAGGGAAAAGCCGTAGCATAGTGCGTATCACCTTGGTAGTGGCATCTGATAATTTAATCCGTTAAAGCCTTTGCTTAATGTTATGCGGGCCTTATGAGGCTGTTCTGCTGCTTGCTTACCGCGTGTCAAAATTTATCCAGCGCGCATTACTGATCGTAATCACTACCCGACCCGTAAGAAGTGGAATGTACTTTAGGGGTAGGCTTGCCTCAAAGTTATCCAGCATCAGGTCGAAACTTGTGCTGAAGATAAACGCTCTGCTTTCAGGCGTGATGGCTAAGGGCAAAATGGTTTGATTAGAGGTGCCCTGTAAGGTTACAGTAGATTTTTTCTGGAGTATCTCCGAGTTTAAGTCAGTCGAGTACATTTTATCGAAGGGGGCATCAATAGTGATGACCAGGTCAGGGTACTTGGCTCCGAACAACACATCGTATGCCATTGAGGGCGGGACAGAATCATTGGCAGGATAGAGTGTGGCCACGTTTAGGACGCATTCAAGCTTCTGAGTCGTTTTATTATACCTGACTAATAATTGATCGGATGTGAAGCTGTACGGCTTGGTGATACCGTCAAAACGCACGAAAACCCTGTTGTCGCTTGAAAAAGCAGCATTTGATTGCGCAAGAACCGGCTGGCCGACAATAAAGGTAAATAAAAGTAACAGTATTAAATTAACGCGTATAGATTTTCTCATTATATAGTGGGATAAAGTATATACATCTACGAATTTCTGTCGAGAAAGGTAAAATGATTTGTTTTTACCCCTTGCTTGTGCATCTCATGTTATGAAGGAAGGCTTCCTAACCTCTGCATGCAGTGGCAGCGACGGATGGGGGACTTTTTCGTGGGAATTAATTTGATTCAATTATAAAACTATACACCGACACGAACGGTATAAAGGAGTAACACAGGAGTAAGGAAAATTAATTTCCATCGCTACCGTTATAGCAGATGGAGGACCCGCATGGATTCTGACAAAAAAAATAAAATAGACTCGAAACAGCTCTCAGCCTTCAGAAAGATTGAGCGTATGCATCCGATCAGGATGCTGCTCTACCTGAGTATGATTGGCATAGGTATTTTATTTTTTATACTGATCATTGCCTTTGCCCGAACGGGCGGTTTTTACAACGACAGTTTTGAGTTGCCTAAGTTCTTTAGTGTAAGTACCTTGCTGCTACTTTTCAGCAGTTACACGATCAGTAAGGTGCCGGGTATTTACCGCCGGGACAAGCTTAAGAAGATGACCCGCTTCCTGGGCATTACCTTGTGTCTGGGCATTTTGTTTGTAGGAGCGCAATTGATCGGGTGGAACGAGATGTCGAGATCGGGGGTATACTTTACGGGCAAAGCATCCGGTACGTATTTATACCTGATTTCAGCCTTACACATCCTGCATTTGCTGGGTGGGCTTATCTTCCTTTCTTTCCTTTTCTTTAAAACTGCACACGTTGCCGCGGATGGCGTGCGGAGCCTGATCTTTATCCGTGACCCTTTTCGCCACCTGCAACTTTCGATGCTTAGAAGCTATTGGAACTTTATGGATTTTCTGTGGCTGGGGTTATATCTGGTTTTCCTGTTTATGGCCTGAGCCGAGTTTTCGGCCCCTTAGCGCACCAACGTAACCGCTCCTTTGAATGTGGTGGTGCCAAAATCGATCACGTAAAAATATACCCCATCGTTCACGCCCTTTCCATCCCAACGGAACCTGTTTGACTGACTTATAAAAACCTCTTTGCCCCAACGGTTATAAATCTTAATACTAGCGAACTGCGCTGTGCAGAAGTTTTCGGGAAGGGCAGGTATTTCAAAATAGTCATTTAGGCCGTCGCCGTTAGGGGTAAAGATGTTAGCTGGCACAAAATCGGCCAGAGCGGGTGCTTTCACACGGAATTCCATTATAAGCTGTTCGTCCGGTGCTGGGGAGCAGGCCTGTTCATTCAGGCTGACCGTTACGCGCACCACTCCTTTTTCTGCTGCCAGGCAGTTTGCCTGCCATACCAGCTTACCCGTGGCAGTGCCCTTGCCGCCCTGACTGGTAAACATCATGCCCAAATCTTCCAGGCTGCTGCCATTGCCTGTAGCGGTAAGGCTAAGCTGATTCAGATCTATATCTTTCCCGAAAAAGTTAGCCTCAAAGGCTTCCCCCAGCGCCAGGTCAAAAACAAGGGCCGGTTTGTCGGTGGTGAGCGATGGCGGTGTATTCGGGGCCGTAATCCGGAACTCAAATTCCAGCACTTGGTCCGGAGAGGGATTGCAGGCCGTTTCCTTGAGGTTAAAAATAACGCGCAGGTTTTGGGACTGCGGCCCCTGACAGGTAGCAACCCAGCGGAACAAGCCCTCGGCATTGCCCGGGCCCCCTGTGCTGGTAAAGGTCATGCCCAGGTCTGCCAGGCTGAAGCCTCTGCCAGAGGCCTGTAACGCAAGCGTGTTCAAATCTAAATCGCTGCCAAATAGCTTTGCCTCAAAAAGCTCCCCGACAACCAAATCAAACACACGCGCCTGCTTGTCGGTGGTCAAAGTAGGAATGTTATTGGTGTTATCAGGCCGAACCTCAATCGTCTCGGTTCGCCGTACGGTTTTGTTGCAAACCACTGTGCTGACGATAAAATCAATTTTATAACTGTCTTGTTGCAACGTGCTGCAGTTAATATCCCAGCGAAAGGGGGAGCTAACCTGACCGGGTGCAGTTTTAGGTTGGAACGTGATCTGTTGTGAGCTAAGCAAGAAATTCTGCCCTTCCGCCGTTATAGTAACATTGTCGTTATCTGTGTCAAAACCCAATGCATCAAATGAAAGTACGTCCCCGTTCCTCACATTAAAAATCCTTTGAGGCGTAGAGAGGTTAACGGTAGGCGGCGCATCCGGAATCGGTTCCACGATGAAGCTCAGGCGTAAGGTGTCCTGGCGGGGAAGGCTGCAACCGTCATCTTTCACAATCAGATCCAGTAAGTAAACTTTTCCTTCGGTATCAAAACATTCTTTGAAACACAGGGTGGCTTTTAGTGAGTCAGTGGAGGCGCCTTGGTTGATCATGCCGCTTGTTACGCCTTGCAAAGTATAATCCTGGCTCGAGAAATTTACAGGACGGGCACGTAGGGCAACAAACTCAGATCTGTCGGGGTCAGTAAAGAAAACATCGATGCAACGGTTATCGGTAGAGGCAATGCGCAACACCTCACCTTTTTTATAAAATGATTTTTTCCCCTTGGGTCTGGCCGCCACGGCAGGCGATGCGTTTCTTGGGCAGTCAAGCACCAGCACCTGAAAGTCGCGGCGCACTTCCCCTATCTTTACTCCAGCTCTGAACTCCTGAGCCCTTATCCCGAACACATACAAACCTTTTGAGGTCGGTCTCATGGTCAGCTGGCCGGTGTTTCTGTCAATATTTATGGCAGGGTTTCCCTGTACCTGCATGTTTGGGCCGTAACCTGGCAACCAACTGACGGGCGGATAGGGGGCGGGTCTTGGCGTACCGGCATATACGGGCATATCAGGGGTTGTATATCCATTTAGCGGTGTTACCATGTCATACACAATGGAGTCGCCATCGGGGTCAGTGCCGTTAAACTCAAAATAAAAGAGTTCGTTAACACAGGCATAATCACTTAAAGGAGGGAACAGGATAGGGGAAGAGTTCCGAAAAGCGCTGCCGTTTTTAACCACGGGAGGAAACTCCATGTAGAACGTCTGTGCTGCGTCCTCGGGCCTGACAATGTTGTTGATGGTGCGGTTTCTACAGCACCTCTCCCAGGTTACATAATACCCCTGCGGACTATTAAAAATAGCCGGATTTAGGAAGATGGTCTCGTAATACACGATCTTGCTGGTTTTCAAACTCCCAATCGTACATTCAATGTTAGTGTAATTGACTGGAGTTCGGGTGCGCAGAAACATCTGTTGCGTCATGATGAGTCTGTTGCTCGCCTTCTCAAAAAAGTTAACAGTTATTGTTTGATCTAGTGCACCGGGACTACCGTTAATATCATCGAAATATAAATTTAAGGATAACTTGTAGTTAAAGTTAGCTTGGTGTTGCAGCTCAAATTCTCCGCCAACTATGTGCGTGGCAAAGGATTTCATACAGAACAGAAGGGCAAGGGATAAAAGAAGTACACGTAGTCCCATAAAACAAAACTTAAAGTGCAAAGTCAGCTGCTCCTTAAATATATCTAAAAGGAATGAGATAAAAAAAAGCCTTCAAATTATTAAAAAAAGAAAATTTTATGCCAAGCCGCTTTCGCAAGGCCTCTCATTAGGCTGCAAAACCTTTTCTAGTAGCTCTGGAAAAGGCTGTGGGGTGCTAAAGTATACATCCGCATACGAATTTGCAGTAAACCGGATATACCCCGGGCGCTTGTTTATTAGGATGAACTCGATAATGATGTTGCCAAACATTTGATTGCAAAGATGGCTGCCTGGCAGGTCGGAGGCGGGAGGTAACAAAAAATAGCGCTCCACTTGCTCCAGGTAGCGGATGTGCCGTACTTCCTGTTGGTCTGAACTTCGTAGCTTATAACCAAGAGAGCACACACGCTGTTGCAACAGATCAAATAAAAAACTGAAATTATTTGCTCCAATAGAAGGATCGTAAAAGAAAACAACACCTTGGCGGTGCTCTTCCGCAATTAGCTGCACCCTTAAGTCACTTCTTAATTGCGCCTTCTGATAATGGTAGGCCTTAAAAAATGGTCCGGTCCAATTCATGTATTTCCTGTCCGTAATCCATGCCCGAAAAGCAGACTGGTAGGCTGCGTTGCGGTGAAGTTTCTTGCAAGTTGTAAAACCCTTGCCCAACCCTAACAAATGGGAAAAAAAATCGTTAAATGACATTTATTAATTTACTCTAAAACATGTTTTAATCTAAATAGTTTTTGCTTGCATATAGCTTTCATAAGAAATAATGCAGCTTTGTTTTAGATTTCAGGTTGAAATCAGCGGAAGCTCTACATGTTGTTGGGGCCAACACTAGTAGCGGGAACACTTAGCCAGACTTATAATTAAAGGGAACAAACTACTATGGAAATATTAGCACAAGAGCTAGAAACTAAAAAACGCTTGCTTCAGGGAAGCATTCAGGTTCTGACAGGGCAGATAAACGCGGCCAGGGAGGCGATGGACGAGGCTCAGCGCAGTGCTAACGAACATCAGGGTGCCATGGAGGACAAGTTCGAGTCTTTCAGGGAAAACTGCCAGATTCAGCGCGACATGTTTGCAAGGCAGTTGGATGAGCTCATGACCACCATGGGTTTGTTAAGGCGGATAAACGCTACAAAATTAAACAGCGAGGTGGGGTTTGGAGCGGTTGTGCATACTGGGTTACAGCATTATTTTATCGGCGTAAGCCTGGGAGAGTTAAAAGTTGAGGGCGAAACATTTTTCGCGATCTCCTGCATGTCCCCTATTTACAAGGCGATGGCTGGAAAAAGAGCAGGAGACACGTTTGAGTTCAGGGGCAAAATATATACTATTCAGCAGGTGTTTTAAAAACTCACACAACCTTTTAAGGTATTTCTGGGTTATATAACTTGTAAAGGGTTGATTAAAAGAAAGGGCGGCAATTATGCCGCCCTTTCTTTATCAAAGTAGATCCCCCTTAATTGGTTGAGGCCGTTCCATCCACGCGGTTCCAGGTTTGGGCGCGTCCAATTAATGAAATACCAATATACCCTTTAACCTCCATCTTATCTTTACCCAGCATTTTAATGTAACAAGAATAGGTTTTGCCACTTTCAGGATCATAGATAGTGCCTTCATCCCATTTGTTGTCTCCGTCATACTCAAAGCCTTTTAAAAACTCCAGCCCCAGTAGCGGACGGGTGCGCGCGCCTTTGTTCGGGTTGTTGTCATCCATCTTAGGCTTACCATTGCGGTTCGGTTCACGAAGCGAGACAATCTTGCCGCACAGTTTATCGCCGCATTTGTAAATCTCAAATTTAGCCTTCCCATCTTCATTCGTCCATACCCCAAGAGGTGACAACTTTTGGGCCCACGCACATGTGGCGAAGAGCATGAGCAAGGCAAGGGTTAAAAGGTTCTTTTTCATTTTATGTCAGATTAGTTGCAATGTGCAACGTAATTTAAATAAAAAAATTCAATTAAAACAAAATTTTAATTTCCAGTTTCTGTCCCTCGTGAAACCCGTACACCAGTGAGTACAGGACGTCTTTCATGGGTCATATGCAGGACATGCCAAGGGGTAAAGCTAGTACTGCCTCTATGCCAGGTAGGCTTAAGTTGTAATATTCTGAATTAATTGCCCATGAAAATTTTTTAAAACTCGGAAAAAGGGCTCAAACCTTGTGAACTTTTAAGCGTTAATTTATCTTTAAAGTACGGTAGCGAGTGCTGCAGCTCCTTTTTAAACACATTCTTAAGGAATGCAGGAGTTTATGTTGTATTAAAGAGAAAGGAGGTGCTATGTCTAATCCATCGGTCGTCTTAGTAAGCCCAGGTAATAAAGTTCACTCAAAAGGTGGACAGGCTTAGTAAGCAGTGTAGCTACTGCTTGCGCGGATAGCGACATTACCTCGGGTTCTTTATAGGATGGTGAAGCTGAAACCCAGCTCGCCGCTTACTCTGAAATTGAGGGATTCCTGAAACACCTGATGTACCTTGACGGGCTGCATCAGGTGTTTCTTTTTATGATTTTGTAAGAACTGATTTGCTGCGTAGAACGACTGATTCGGTAACCTTTACAAGTCGTCTTTGTAAATTGAGTTATCCTTAATACGCCTTTCCCGCAGAAAACTTCCCACAAAAAAAGCTGCCGACACAAAGCAGCTTATCCCCATTAACAGCATCAGGATATGCTGTTGTTTCCATTCAAAACGATCAGGGTTAAGGGGCAAAATGATAAGGATGCCTGCAAGTATGGTTAAAGCCATAACCGTGTGTGTTACAAACCGATTGTGTTTTTTTAGATGATAGGAGGCTGCTAAAAGCAAAACACCGAATGCAGGTATTAGCAGAGCAGTGTGCGTGGTCGTTGCATCTGAAAAATAAGCAATCAAACCGGCTATTATAAGGATGAGGGCATTAATCGTATTTATAACGTAAGGATGTCGCATAGCGAAAGTAATGAAACGTTTTAAAAAGCTTTTATGGCTTTATGTACGGAAAAAGGAAGAAGTGTTACACTTCTTCCTTTTTCCGTGAGCTAATAAGGAAGAAAATCCTTTCTACAAAACGCGCCGGATTTCTAAAAACCGGGTGTCGTACCGCGTTCCCTCCACCTTGCTGACTTTAACGCCTCCATTCGACGAGGAGTGCACAAACTCTATGGTATCTCCAGGGGAAGAAATTACGATGCCAACATGGCCCGGTTCCCGTATAGCCGGATTAGTGCCGGTAAAAATAACCAAGTCACCAACATTAGCCTGCTCTCGGCTTACCCAGGCGCCTTCCTCTGCTTGCATCGCTGAAGAGTGCGGAAGCGTCGTTCCGAAGTTTTTGAACACGAATGTTATAAAACCAGAACAGTCAAAACCCTCGGGACTCATGCCGGCATACACGTAAGGCGTGCCCATGAACGTTTTTGCATAGGCGATCAGATCCTGTTGATTTTTTCCGGAAGCGGAACTCTCTCTAAATGACGTGTTTACTTCATAGGCCCCTTTGGGTACAACTCTATCCTGTTTATCGCTTACTGTTCGCACAGGGATAGCGGGATATTTGTTGGCTTGCACTACAGGTAGAAAACCTGTCCAGACTAAAATCACTAAAAGGAGCAAGGGAGAGGACATTAATATAATTTGTTTTTTCATAGATAGTGCGCTTGAGTTCATCTATTACTATGGAAATACCATGCCAATTTGTAGCGTTTATAGGGAGGATATACCAGCGACCATATAAACGCCTTGCTTAAAGGTAAACACTAAAAAGCTACAAAAAAGTTTACTTCCACAAAAAGGCGGTTTACCCTTCCTATAAATACGTTTACTTGATAATTTAAGAAATAGAAACGATTATGCATAATTATTACCTTAACAAGGTAGTTAGCTAATATTTTAACAGCAAGAATGGTGACGGGGTATGCGATGAAAGTGTATAGTGCAGACTCTCTGGAGATTGAATTTGACGTTGTAAAGAAGTGGCTGTTACTGCATTGTTCAGACAAATTAGTATCTGAGGATTTTAAAGCCAGTCTGGAAAAAGCCCTGCAGTTTGCGGAACAGCATCAGGTAAAGCAGTGGTTGCTTGATTTCAGAGAGATCGGGTCGCTCAGCGAGGCGGAGGATATTTGGCTGCAGACCCATTTGTTTCCACAAATTATGATGCGTCTGGGCAAATCAAACTTTATCGCTATAGTTTTATCGAAGAAGTGTTATCACGCATTGCTACTTGAAGCTGGTAAGTTTGGGCTTAAAAGTTACAATTCCTTTATCATCATCAATACATTTTGTCAGAAAGATGAAGCGGCAGAATGGTTAAAAGCGAACTGGGTAAAAGCAGCGTCATAAATGCCATTTAAGCTGCTTGAGCAAACTTGGGATTTTGAAAAGCACGGTTTTTGTTGTAAAATGCCAAAGCATTCATTTACAACTAAACTACAAGCATGTTCAAACAAAAAATACGAAGCCCTTTCTTCATATTAATCCTTTTTCTTTTTTTTGGGAATTTATCAGCGTCATTTGCGGCGGAATTGCGGTATGCCCTTTCTATGCCAGCGCCACATACGCACTATTTTGAAGTAGAAGCCCAACTCTCGGGAGTGAAGAAAAAGTATGTGGATTTCACGTTGCCAGTATGGGCCCCGGGTTCGTACCTGGTTCGCGAATTTGCCAAAAATATTGAGGACTTTAAGGCAACCGGTGAAAGCGGGCAGCCGCTGAAGTCGGAAAAGATTGACAAAAACACCTGGCGCGTTTACTCCAAACAAGCTGATGTGGTGCGTGTTCGCTACAAAGTGTATGCGTATGAACTTAGCGTGCGTACCAGTTTTCTGGATGCATCGCATGGCTATGTGAACGGAACCAGTGTTTTTATGTACCCAGAAGGTTATCAGAACATCAGCGGTACGTTGCAAGTGAAGCCTTACGGAAACTGGAGCCAGGTGTCTACCGGTCTGAATAGCACAGGACAGTTTTCGTACACCTTCCCTAATTACGACATCCTGGCTGACTCCCCTTTAGAGATTGGTACCCACGAGGTGTACAAATTTACGGCAGCGGGTGTTCCTCACGAAATTGCCATGTATGGAGAAGGCAATTATGAGCCCAAGCAGTTGATGGCGGATATGACCAAGGTTATTGAGCAGGAAGTAGCGGTAATGGGTGAGCTGCCGGTAGAACGCTATGTGTTTATCGTGCACAATCTGAGCCGTGGAGGGGGCGGACTGGAGCACCTCAATTCCACTACGCTGCAAACCTCGCGCTGGAACTATGGCACAGACGCCGGTTACACAGGGTTTCTAAGTCTTGTAGCCCATGAGTATTTTCACCTTTGGAATGTAAAGCGCCTGCGCCCATTGCCCCTGGGGCCGTTTGATTACAACCAGGAAAACTACACCGATCTGTTGTGGGTATCGGAAGGGATCACCAGCTATTACGACGACCTGGTGGTGCGACGCGCCGGTTTTACCACACCGGAACGTTATCTGGATGTGGTAGCCGGTAGCGTGAACGCGGTGGAGAACACGCCGGGTAACAAAGTTCAGGCTGTGGCTGAATCAAGTTTCGATGCCTGGATCAAGTACTACAGGCGCAGTGAGAATTCCAACAATGCAGAAGTATCCTATTATACCAAAGGCGGCGTGCTGGGGCACATGCTTAACATGGAGGTGATGGAAGCTACCAATGGTCAGAAGAGTCTGGATGATGTGATGCGCTACATGTATAATCGCTATTATAAAGAGCTGAAAAGGGGATTCACGACAAACGAGTTTAAAAGCGCCTTAGAGAAAATATCCGGACGTAACCTGGATGCTTTTTTCAGGGATTATGTAAATGGCACTCATACCCCTGACTACAATACTTATTTCGATGCGGCTGGCCTGCGTTTAGTAGACGTAAACCAAGGCAGAAAGTCTACAAGTTGGGGGGCTTCTACGAGCGTATCGGATGGCAAGCTGGTGGTACGTTCTGTAAACCGCGGTAGCAGTGCCTACGATGCTGGATTAAACGTTAACGATGAGATTATCGCTGTGGATGGTTATCGTGTGGGCGAAGACATTAACCGCTTGGTGAATGATAGAAAGATAGGTGAAAAGCTGGAAGTACTGGTGGCACGCGACGGAAAAATAGTAAAGTTGGAAGTGCCCATGCTGCAGGACGACAGCGTTCGCTACCGCTTTGAGCGCGTACAGAACCCCACGGAACAGCAACAGGAGATATTTAAGAAGTGGTTGGCGTTAAGCAACGTTTAAACTTAATTCCTGATAATTAAAAAGGGCTGTGAAATTTATACTTCACAGCCCTTTTTGTTTCACAAATAAACGGGTAACGTGCTAGTCTAACCGAAAGGAAGCATTTACGACGGCCGTGATCTCCTTGTTAATAGACGATACATCGTTGATGCCGTAATCTGAAACCAGGTTCGAGTTGACGGGGGTGATCTGTAGTACGCCCATTCTGGCGCTGGTTATTGGACCAAGGTCGCTCCCGGTTGCCTCGGCTATTTTTCTTGCACGATCAAGGGCGTCTTTTGCCGCATCAGCCTGAATGTCTATTTTCAAGTCGGCAAGTTTAGTGTAATAATACTCTGGAGGATTAATTGAAAAATCTATCCCTTGGTTTACAAGGGAGGTTATATCAAGCGATACGGCTTTAATTTTTGCCACGTCCCTGGATTTAACCTCGATCATCTGGAAGGCTCTGTATTCAATTACCCGGTTTGTGGTAAAGCCCTGGTTATTGAGTTCGTATATAGGGTTCAGCGAAATAGTGGATAATTCAGTATCCTGCTCCAAGAAGCCCTTCCCTTTTAAATAAGCGAGTACTACGGGGCGCTGTTTTAGCAAGCCCTGATAGGCGGCTTCAGCACTCAGCCCGGAGGCTTGTAGATTACCGCGTAAAATACCCAGATCTGAAGAGATGTCACGTTTAGCTGAACCGGTTACGTTTATTGTCTGGTTTGCCTGGTCTCTGTACCTCATAAACATCACAAACAACCCCATACAGACTATCAGGCTGCTACTGATGATGAACGTAGGCAAAATCAGGTGGTTGGTTCCCATGTATTGCGAAGTCTTTAAATGCTAAAATACTTTAAATACGTAAAAGCTTAAAAAATTAGTATGTCAAACCTCGATAGAAAAGGCTTTGTGCTGCTTGGGCTTTCATTTTATATATGAAGCAAAGCTTTCCATTAAGCTAAAATCAATCAAATACCATAAGTTCCCCAACGCAAAGAAGGTCAGAATGCCTGATTGTCTCCAATCGCACCCTGACCCTATTGCTTGGAAAGTATAGTTTCGTTTATGGAAATATACCCAATGATTCGTAACTGACCCCGATCTTCTCAATGGCTGTTAAAAAAGCTGCTGTGCGCAGGTCCGGTATGTTCTTTTCGATCATCACATCCCGTATCTCGTGGTAGGCATTGATCATGGTGTCTTCCAGACCAGAACGAACAAGGCTTATCTCATCTGAGCCCTTGGTAAGCAAAGCGCGCTCGTTGGCCGTCATAGTTTTTCCAGACGATGACTCGATGGCATTTACTAAACGGCGGTAACTGGCTTCTTCAGCGCGTTTACCCATACGCCCGAAACGTACATGCGAAAGGTTCTTCAGCCATTCAAAGTAGGACACGGTTACCCCGCCGGCATTCAGGTACAGATCGGGTAGGATGATGATGTTGTTTTTGAGCAGTACAACTTCAGCCTCCCTTGTTACAGGGCCATTTGCACCCTCTGCAATAATTTTTGCTTTGATGCTGCCCGCGTTCTTTTCATTTATCTGATTTTCCAGAGCTGCCGGCAACAATATATCGCAATCGTAGGCTAACAGGTCAGTGGATTTTTCAATGTTCTTGCAGTTCTGGAAGTTTAAGATCGAACCTGTTTCGCTGCGGTGTTTAAATGCCTCCTGCACATCTATGCCTTCTTCATTGAATATACCACCTTCGCGTTCTGCAATTCCAGTGATAATCGCCCCATCTTTCTGGCAAAATAAAGCAGCATGAAAGCCAACGTTTCCAAGACCTTGCACGATAATGCGTTTACCTTCCATGGTCGTACCTTTCAGGCCGCTGTTTTTTAGCAGGTCTGTGTCAAGCAGCGCTTCTCTGATGCCAAAATAAATGCCCAAGCCGGTTGCTTCTGCTCGACCTCTTATACCACCTTGCCCTACGGGCTTGCCCGTAACACAACCCAGCGCACTAATCTCGCCATACTGAAAGGCTTGATAGGTGTCAGCAATCCAGGCCATTTCTCTGCTTCCTGTGCCGTAATCCGGGGCAGGTACATCAATGCCCGGGCCTATTAAGTTCTTTTTAATAAGTTCGGCCGCATAGCGTCGGGTAACCTTCTCCAGGGTTTTAACAGAAGTCGTGCGTGGATTGATCTTTACCCCCCCCTTTGCTCCTCCAAAAGGTACATCGACCACGGCGCATTTAAAAGTCATGAGGGAGGCAAGGGCTTTCACTTCATTCTCGTCCACTTGCATACTATACCGAATACCGCCTTTAGAAGGAAGCTTGTGATGGCTGTGCTGTACCCGGATGCCTTCAAATACCTCTATTTTTCCGTCTACTTCAACCGGGAAAGATACTTTATAGACGCTGTTACAGGCTTTGATCTGTGCAAGAATACCTGGATCGAGGCGAGAGAATTTAGCAGCATGGTCAAAATACTCGTGTACACTGTCTAAGAATTTCTGGCCTTCATTCTGGCTATTTCCCATACATGTTTGTTTTTTTGGAGTGAGTTAATGGTTTAAGAACGGTTCCTGATAGGTTTTGTTTAGGTATGTTAAAAATACGATATATATTCCGGATAATGTTTAAAATAAAATGATTTTCATGCCGTTTACTATTCAAAGATGCCCTTATTTCTGTTTTTAAATTGTTTATATTTTAATTAATCTTGTTTATTAACAATTTTAACCGCATCTTTGGCCACAGATAAAGTTATGCGCTGCACTCCTTATGTCGCATGTATCTTGGGGATTATCTAGTTTTTTTTGGAATAAGTATTTTAAGTAATTTATGGTGAGACTCAATTTTAATGCGTCTGGCGCCTTCCACCTTTCTGATTTTAATCTAAGAGAAGTTTACCTAGCCGATAAACTGCACGCTACATACGAACCCGACACTAAAACACTAGAAGTTAAATGGCAAGGGGTAATTAATCCACAAGAATTGCGGGAAGGGTATGAAGCTATCATGGATTTAATAATTGATTTTAAGCCTGGAAAGTGGCTAATAGACCTGCGTGAGCGCGAACAAATCCGTAGTGCGGACCAGCGATGGGTATTTAGGAATATATTTTCCAAAGCCTTGAGTAGGCTACGCTGCGATATTTTTGTGGCCCTGATACTTCCTGTTCATTCCTACTCCAGTTTAGTGCATCATCTGAATGGGGATGAATTGATTCAGGATGGGAATCTGCTGATTATCAACCATTTTATGTACCAGGAAGAGGGCAGGAGATGGCTGGAAGATACCGCCAGGGTTAGTGAGCGGGCATAAGTTTAATTATCAACAAAAAGTCCCCTTGCGCTTACATGCAACGGGACTTTTTAGTACAGTTTTCCTGTTAAGATCTATACGTTCAGGAAGCAGGTTTTTAGTCTACTGAGATCAGTTCTACATCAAATATAAGCGTAGAATTAGGACCTATGATATCGCCGGCACCCTGGGGGCCATACGCCAGATTTGCTGGGATATAAAGTCTCCATTTTGAGCCTTCCTGCATCAGTTGCAGGGCTTCGGTCCATCCGGCAATTACCCCATTTACCGGAAAGCTGGCTGGTTGCCCACGGTCAAAAGATGAGTCGAACACAGTGCCATCGATCAGGGTTCCTCTGTAGTGAACCGTAACCTTGTCGGTAGCCGATGGCGACTTGCCGTTTCCTTCTTCTATTACCTGGTACTGGAGTCCGCTTTGCAGCGTTTTAACACCTTCTTTGGTTTTGTTCGTTGCCAGAAACTCCTCTCCGGCCTGTTGGTTTACATGGCCGACAGCACCCTGTTTCTGGGTCATTTCCTGCTGCAGCGCCATCATTGCCTGCTGTACTTCCTCCTGCGAAAGGGAGGAAGGTTTGCCTTCCTGTACCTCTTTTAAACCTACCAGAAATGGGTCTGCTTTTACTTCAATTCCTTGCTTCGCAAGATTGGTTGCCATATCGCGGCCAATGATGTAACTGATCTTCTCTTCTAAATTCATAACATGTGTTTATGCACGTAATTGTGCTGTAAAAAATACGCCAATGCGCTTATTCAATTACAAAATTACGCAATTTGAGCTAAAATGCCGTAATTAATCTGGTTTTGAAGCCAAAAACGGGCACCAGGTTATAGGTTTGTATGATGAAATCAACACGACAGAAACGGCCAGGTGGGTATTAAGCTGTAGCTAACCAAAATCTTTCAAAACCGGAAAATTAGCATAGATAAAGCATGATAGTATAAGTAAGGGGTCATAGGCTTTTGCCTACTACCCCTAAAAAGCAAATACCTGCGCGGTCAAAACACCGCTTAAATATTCTTTCTTTTACAGGTAATCCTCGTTGTGTTCGTCGTGCGTATCGATCTCAAATTCTCCCTTGTCGAAGCTGTTGTATACGAACAGGCTGGCAGCGGTTGCGCATAAAAGCACAGTTCCTAAGATCACTAACAGTGGAGTGTTACGTGGTCGTTTCATAAGCTTTTCACTTCATTATTAAATAGGTTTATACGCCTCGGTTGCCTAATCGTTCATACCACAACAGGTGAATCTACTGAAATTAAAAAAAGGGAAACCGCCAACTCGCTGGTTCCCCTTATTTAAGTGCTAAAATCTAAATATCAATAACTTACATGTTTCGTCTGTACTGGCCACCCACCTCAAACAGGGCATTGGTAATCTGGCCAAGCGAACAGAACTTTACTGTGTCCATCAGTTCCTCGAAAATGTTGCCGTTGTGAATGGCCACTTGCTGCAAGCGCTTTAACAGTTCCCCAGCCTTGTCTGTGTTCCGTTCCTGTAACTGATGTACCATGTTGATTTGATATACTTTTTCTTCCTCTGTCGCCCGGATGACTTCAGTGGGCAACACAGTGGGAGAGCCAGTGGAAGAAAGGAAGGTGTTCACGCCGATTATTGGATACTCGCCGGTATGCTTCAGGGTCTCGTAGTATAAACTCTCTTCCTGAATCTTGCCGCGCTGGTACATGGTTTCCATGGCACCCAGCACACCACCGCGCTCTGTTATGCGGTCAAACTCCGTTAACACTGCCTCTTCTACCAGGTCGGTCAGTTCTTCTATAATAAAGGAGCCTTGCAGCGGGTTCTCGTTTTTGGCCAGTCCCAACTCACGGTTAATGATCAGCTGAATGGCCATGGCACGGCGCACCGAGGCCTCCGTCGGGGTAGTGATGGCCTCATCGTAAGCGTTGGTGTGCAGCGAGTTACAGTTGTCGTAGATCGCGTAGAGCGCCTGTAGTGTGGTGCGGATGTCGTTGAAGTCGATCTCCTGCGCGTGCAGCGAACGGCCGGAAGTCTGAATATGGTACTTCAGCATCTGCGAGCGGGCATCTGCGCCATACTTCATTTTCATGGCTTTGGCCCATATCTTACGCGCCACACGTCCGATCACCGCATACTCCGGATCGATGCCGTTGGAGAAGAAGAAACTCAGGTTTGGCGCAAACTTGTTGATGTCCATGCCGCGGCTTACGTAGTACTCCACAAAGGTGAAGCCATTGGCCAGCGTAAAGGCCAGCTGCGAGATGGGGTTGGCCCCGGCCTCGGCAATGTGGTAGCCCGAAATGGATACGGAGTAGAAATTACGAATGCTCTTGTCGATAAAGTACTGCTGCACATCGCCCATTAAGCGCAGGGAGAACTCCGTTGAGAAGATGCAGGTGTTCTGTGCCTGGTCCTCTTTCAGGATATCGGCCTGCACGGTGCCACGAACAGCCGCCAGCGTACGCGTTTTTATCGGCTCATAAACTTCGGTTGGTAACACCTGGTCGCCGGTTACACCCAGCAGCATCAGTCCCAGGCCATCGTTGCCTTCCGGCAGACTGCCCTGGTAGGCCGGACGCTCAGCGCCATTTTCCTGATAGATGGCGGCGATTTTCTGCTCGATCTCCTCCTCCAGTCCTTGTTCTTTTATGTATAGTTCGCACTGCTGGTCAATGGCGGCGTTCATAAAGAAACCGGTCAGAATAGCGGCCGGCCCGTTGATGGTCATGGACACAGAGGTCATGGGGTCCGCCAGGTTAAAGCCGGAATAAAGCTTTTTGGCGTCGTCGAGGCAGCAGATGCTTACGCCCGAGTTACCGATCTTCCCGTAAATGTCGGGCCGGTAATCCGGGTCCTCGCCGTAAAGCGTAACCGAGTCGAAGGCCGTGGACAGGCGTTTGGCCGGCATCCCGAGGCTTACGTAATGGAAACGCCGGTTTGTGCGCTCCGGTCCGCCTTCACCGGCGAACATGCGAGTAGGGTCTTCGCCTTCGCGCTTGAACGGGAACACACCCGCGGTGTAAGGGAATTCCCCGGGCACGTTCTCCTGGAGGTTCCATTTCAAAAGGTCGCCCCACGCCTCGTAGCGCGGTGTGGCCACTTTCGGAATCTGCAGATGAGAGAGCGATTCGGTGTGTGTTTTTATTTTGATCTCCTTGTCGCGTACTTTAAAGATGTAGAACTCATTTTTATAAGCCTGCACCTTCTCTTTCCAGTTCTCCAGTATCTTCTTGTTCTGCC
Organism: Pontibacter sp. GD13; assembly: GCF_058216355.1. Lineage (NCBI taxonomy): Bacteria > Pseudomonadati > Bacteroidota > Cytophagia > Cytophagales > Hymenobacteraceae > Pontibacter > Pontibacter sp. GD13. The sequence goes on along the minus strand of NZ_JBYZMQ010000001.1, from coordinate 73,750 downwards.
CGTCCAGGTTCAGCTCCACTTCGGCATAGGCCTGCTCCAACTGCTTCACCAGACGGTCTTTGTCTTCTACTTCTATACTTTGCACGGCCTCAATGGATTTCCTGATGCCATACAGCCGCTGGGCCACCTCTGCCTGGTCCTTGCTCCATTTGTCGTAGCTGCGGATGGTTTCTGAAATCTCGGAAAGGTAGCGCGTACGAGCGGGCGGGATGATGAACACTTTCTCCGACATCTCTTTGGAGGTAGGCAGGTTAGAGTCGAATGCTACCCCCGTTTTCTCAGCTATCTTGGCCATCAGGGCGCGGTACAGCTGGTTCATGCCCGGGTCGTTAAACTGCGAGGCAATGGTGCCGAAAACCGGTATCTCCTCGTCCTGCACGTCCCAGAGCTGGTGGTTGCGCTTGTACTGCTTCTTCACGTCGCGCAGGGCATCCAGGGCACCGCGCTTGTCGAACTTGTTTAGGGCGATCACATCGGCGAAGTCCAGCATATCAATCTTCTCCAGCTGCGTGGCAGCGCCATACTCAGGGGTCATTACGTACAGGCTGGCATCCGAATGCTCGATGATCTCGGTATCGGACTGGCCTATGCCTGAAGTCTCCAAAATGATCAGGTCGAAATTGGCAGCTTTCACAATATCCACGGCATCCTGCACATACTTGCTCAGGGCCAGGTTGCTCTGGCGCGTGGCCAGCGAGCGCATGTACACCCGGTCGTTTGAGATGGAATTCATGCGGATCCGGTCACCCAGCAAAGCCCCACCGGTTTTGCGCTTCGAAGGATCGACGGATATTATGGCAATCTTTTTGTCAACGAAATCCATCAGGAAACGTCGCACGAGTTCATCTACCAGCGAAGATTTACCGGCACCACCCGTGCCTGTGATTCCTAATACGGGCGTGTTGATGGTTTTTGCCTGCTCTTTTACCTCATTCAGAATGCTGCGCGCTTCCTCAGGGAAGTTCTCAGCAGCAGAGATCAGGCGGGCAATCGCTTTCGGGTTTTTGTCCTTTAGCTGGGCTACCTCCCCGTTCAGGTTCTGGCCTGTTGGGAAGTCGCATTTTTGCAACATGTCGTTGATCATACCCTGCAAACCCATGGCGCGGCCATCGTCGGGAGAGTAAATGCGCGAAATGCCGTAACCCTGCAACTCCTCAATCTCAGAGGGGAGAATCACACCGCCGCCGCCGCCAAACAGGCGGATATGGCTGCTGCCACGCTCCTGCAACAGGTCAAACATGTACTTAAAATACTCCATGTGGCCCCCCTGGTACGAGGTAATCGCAATGGCCTGGGCATCCTCCTGAATGGCGCAGTCCACGATTTCCTGTACCGATCGGTTGTGGCCCAGGTGGATTACTTCGGCTCCCGAGGCCTGAATGATACGCCGCATGATGTTGATGGCAGCATCATGCCCATCAAAAAGGGAGGCAGCCGTAACGATACGAATATGGTTGACAGGCTTATAGGGTTCTACAGTTGTTGCTTGCATGAGTAGGTAACAAGTTTTTTCCTAATTTGATGCGAATATAGGCATTTAAGATCAGTTTTTACAGAGACAGCGGGAGTAGTGTACCGTTAAATGGCCCCATAAAACTATTTTTGAACCTTAGGGTAATTTTTTGAGCGAAAGGTACCGTACAGGTAGGTTTACCATTTAATCGCTCTTGCAGAAGCAATCAGAAGGTGTACTTATAGGATGAATTTAAAAGGCCAAAGCCTGTTTAAAAATGATTTTCGACGCGAAAGCAGTAAGAGAGCCACTTTATTCTTAACTTTGTTCTCGTATTGATATTATATGAAGAACATTCGTAATTTCTGCATCATCGCCCACATCGACCACGGAAAAAGTACCCTGGCCGACCGTCTGCTTGAGTTTACGCAAACAGTTGCGGAGCGAGAAATGCAACACCAGCTATTGGATAACATGGATCTGGAGCGGGAGCGCGGCATCACCATCAAGAGCCACGCCATCCAGATGAACTACCATTACAAAGGCGAGGATTATGTACTTAACCTCATTGACACGCCCGGCCACGTGGATTTCTCTTATGAGGTTTCCCGTTCTATAGCAGCCTGTGAGGGCGCGCTCCTGATCGTGGACTCCTCCCAGGGAATTGAGGCGCAGACTATTTCTAACCTGTACCTGGCCATTGGCAACGACCTGGAGATCATCCCAGTGCTGAACAAGATCGACTTGCCTCATGCCATGCCAGAGGAGGTGTCGGATCAGGTGATAGAACTGATTGGCTGCGACAAAGAGGACATCGTGCTTGCCTCCGGAAAAGCCGGTATTGGCATAGAAGAGATCCTGAACGCGATCTGCGACAGGATCCCGGCTCCGCAAGGAGACCCTGAGGCACCTTTGCAGGCCTTGATCTTCGATTCTGTTTTTAACTCGTACCGGGGCATTGAGGTATACTTCCGTATTTTCAACGGCACGCTTAAAAAAGGGGAGAAGGTGAAATTCATTAACACCGGAAAGACCTATGAAGCCGATGAGATCGGGGTGCTGAAGCTGAACCAGGAATCCAGAAAGGAAATGGGGGCCGGCAACGTGGGCTACCTGATCTCTGGAATTAAAAACGCTAAAGAGGTTAAAGTAGGGGATACCATCACGCACGTGGATCGTCCGGGAAAAGGCATCCAGGGATTTGAAGACGTGAAGCCGATGGTATTTGCCGGTATTTACCCGGTTGAAACCAGCGAGTATGAGGAGCTCCGCGGCGCCATGGAAAAGCTGCAGCTTAACGACGCCTCGTTGGTGTGGGAACCGGAAACTTCTGCCGCCCTTGGTTTCGGATTCCGTTGCGGGTTTTTAGGCATGCTGCACATGGAAATTGTGCAGGAGCGCCTGGAGCGTGAGTTCGACATGACCGTGATCACTACTGTGCCGTCGGTGCAGTTCCATGCCTACGATACAAAAAACAACCTGCTAAAAGTAAATGCCCCGTCCGAAATGCCGGACCCGAGCTTTATCAGCCATATCGAAGAGCCCTTCATCAAGGCGCAGATCATCTCTAAGTCTGACTATGTAGGCCCTATCATCACGCTCTGCATGGACAAGCGCGGCATCCTGAAAAACCAGACCTACCTGACCAGCGACAGGGTGGAGCTTACCTTCGAGATGCCTCTGGCCGAGATCGTGTTCGACTTCTTCGACAAGCTGAAAACGATCTCCCGTGGCTATGCCTCCCTGGATTATGAGCTGATCGGTTTCCGACAGGCCAACATGGTAAAGCTGGACATCATGCTGAACGGGGAGAAGGTGGATGCGCTGAGCGCCATTGTGCACCGCGACAAAGCCTACGACTGGGGCAAGCGCCTTTGCGAAAAACTGCGTGAGTTATTGCCGCGCCAGATGTTCGAGATTGCTATCCAGGCTGCCATCGGGCAAAAGATCATCTCCAGAGAAACGGTGAAAGCTATGCGCAAGAACGTGCTGGCCAAATGTTACGGCGGTGATATCTCGCGAAAGCGCAAATTGCTGGAGAAACAGAAAAAAGGAAAGAAACGCATGCGCCAGGTTGGCAATGTGGAAATTCCGCAAGAGGCCTTCTTGGCCGTGCTTAAACTTGACTAACATATAAACAAGCCCCGACGTGCCTCCGCGCTTCGGGGCTTGTTGTTTTACAAGCATGCCGGATTCTGTAAAGTTGTACACCGATAGTACCATTAAAGCACGTTGCGCCGATCATGCAGCCATAGAACGTATACTGGAACTGCATAACGCCGACTATAAAGGGTTAGACAGGCAGACGGATACCTACTATGAGGTAGCATATGGTAAGTTGAAGTTGCGGCAGGGAAACATAGAGCACGTGCTGATCCATTACCACCGCAAAGATGTGGCTGATAAGAAACAAACAGAAGTGTTGCTGTATCTGGAAAATCCGGATAAGGACACGGTAAATAAGTTTTGTGGCGGACTCACGATTGTAGCGGAAGTGAGGAAACTGCGAAAAATATACTTTATCGGGAACGTTAAATTCCACCTGGACCAGGTGGAAGGCCTTGGCGGATTTGTCGAAATTGAAGCCTTGGATGTAGACGGAACGCTTGGCGCAGCCCGGGTACACCAGCAATGTGCCTATTATAAAACGCTCCTGCAGCTAGACGACAAAGACCTGATCGATGCTGCTTATGTTACAATGTACGAACGCTTAAATCATACCTATACATTAAAATATGACTCTGCTCGACGGTAAAAAAACATCAGAAACTATCCAGCTGGAGATAGCGGAAGAAGTAACGAAGATGAAAGCCAATGGTGATAAGGTGCCCCATTTGGCTGCCGTGCTGATTGGCAACGACGGCGGTTCCGTAACCTACGTGAACAACAAGGTGCTGGCCTGTGAGCGCATCGGGTTCGGATCAACGCTTATCCGCTACGAAGACTCGATTACGGAGGTAGAGCTGCTGCAAAAGATCAAGGAACTGAACGAAGATGAGAGCATAGATGGCTTTATCGTGCAGCTGCCCTTGCCAAAGCACATAGACACGGAGAAGGTGCTGGAGGCCATAGACCCGCGCAAGGATGTGGATGGTTTCCATCCGACCAATGTCGGGCGCATGGTGGCCGGTTTACCAGCCTACTTGCCAGCCACGCCAGCAGGTATACTGCAGTTGCTGAAACGCTACGAGATAGAAACTGACGGCAGACATTGCGTGGTTATCGGGAGAAGCAACATAGTCGGCTCCCCGATGAGCATTTTGATGGCAAAAGCTGCTTACCCCGGAAACTGCACCGTAACGCTTTGCCACCGCAACACCGTAGACCTGGGTTATTACACGCGCCAGGCTGACATCATCATCACAGCTGTTGGAAAACCCGGCCTTATAGGTCCGGAGATGGTGAAAAGGGGCGCCGTGGTGATCGATGTGGGCACGACCAGGGTACCCGACGATACACGCAAGTCCGGGTACAGGCTGCGCGGCGATGTTGACTTTGAGGCCGTGGCACCCAAATGTAGTTACATTACCCCGGTGCCGGGGGGCGTAGGTCCGCTTACCATTGCCATGCTCATGCGCAACACCCTGAAAGCGGCCAGAAAGGAGATTTACGGTTAAACCGCTTTGTTCGGAACTTGCAAAGGACACCGAAATATAATGTCCTCTGCAGGTAAATTTTATATGCGAGATGTTACTCAGGAAGCCAGCCCAGTAGAAGGCAGGGAGTTGATGTAGGTTTCCAAGTGCTGCAGGAACAAGTGAATGTGGTATCCATCGGCCAGCGCATGGTGCACACGTATACTTAGCGGCAGTATCACCTTTTTCTCTCGCATCTCCAGTTTGCCAAACGCCAGTTTTGGAATCGAGTCGTCTGCATCGGCGGCGTGGGCATGCTCCATGCCGTTAAGTTTAAACCAGGGCAGGGTAGTGGCGTGTATCAGGTCGGGCCCGTTGTAGCCATAAAACAGGGACTTGCTTCGCTTCGCTTCTGCTATAATGCCGGAAGCCTCCCGGCAGAAAGATTCAAGCTCGGGGTGGTGCGGTAACTGAACAAAAGATACGGTCATGTTATCTTTCAGGATCGTGGTTGAAATATCCACCCCTTCATACTTCACCACCTGGCCACACTCCAGCCGCAGCATAAAATTTTCGGTTTGGCGTGCAGCCACTGTGGCTGCGTGCAGGTAGCTCAGAAAAACAGACTGATTGCTGGTCTTACAATAATTGTAGAGCCTGGTGAGCTCTATTTCGGTGTGCACATTAAAGAAAGGCTGCGCAAAGGTTCTGAAAAAGTGGAAATGCTCCTCCCGCGCCCATCCAGTTGTCTCAAAGCGGGATTTAGCGTATTTCGTGTTCATGCTCATAGCGCAAAGCTACAACCTGCCAGGGCAAAGCGAAAATACTTTTAAAAAAGTCAGCGGGACAGCCTTCTAAACGGGTCACCTTACAGCAGTTGGGCATCGTGCAGGCGCATACGGTAAGCGTTCATGGCTGTGTTGCCGAGTTTCTTAATGAGCCGGAAATTAACGACAGCCCCTATGGGTGCGCCTACCAGCGGAATTAGCTGGGCCATTTTAACCAGGTCGATGTAATCACGGTATTCCTGCTGAAATGCTCTCCAGTCAAACTGATGGATGTCTTCCGGCAGTTCGTGGGCCCTTTTTTGCCAATCTGCTATTTGCAGGTAAACAGCACGCCGATGCTGCTGACTGCTGAACGCAAGTTGAAATATATGCAGCAGGTATAACCGTTCCCGGTAATCATTGGCATCGTAACCGTAGCAGGCGGCGATTTCAAATAGCAGTTTCAGTTTTAGGCTGAGCAGCAATGGAAAGTCCGCTAAGCCCAGAATAAAACCCCCGGCCCCGGTCGCAGCCCCTTCAGCGGCGGCAGTTTTTTGATAAAATCGGATGCGTTTCAAGACCTCCGTTTCACGCGCCTCTAAAGTCAGGCCTGCCAATGGAAGTTTGGTGATCTTGCCTGCCCCAAACAACATGGCCCGGATCATCTGTTTGATGGAGGCGGTAACAGCACGGTGTACCTTATCCGGTATAAAACTGTTCAGTTTTGTTTGCACCTGCCTTGACAAGGCGTTAAAGAACGACGGCGATCTTAACATGGTGTGTTGCCAATGCCTCAGTTCCGCCAAGGCTTGGAAGTTATAGGTAGTTGGAATGCTTTTCATATTTGATTTAACTGCATGGAATACGGAGAAACCAATCAATCTGGCAAAAGCTAAACTCTTGGCAAATCCTGCTTTATATTATTTGAAACTTAAAAAGCTAATTCAATGTATATACATCAAATGTATGTACTTTACAGCTATGCTATTTTATCCTTTGTTATGAGACCTTTTGGGACCTTACGGATAAAAGCTGGCTGACTTTAAATGGTACATCCAATTTAAGACAAATGCTTCTAAACCAGTAAATTTAAATCATAGCTATTATGGCAATAACTAAATGGGCAGTAGACCCAACCCACAGCGAAGTACAGTTTAAAGTAAAGCACCTGATGATCACCACTGTAACCGGGTACTTTGGCAAGTTTAATGTGGAGGTAGAAACAGAGGGCGATGACTTTGCGCATGCTTCTAACGTGCTTTTTACGGCCGAGGTAGACTCTATCAGCACCAACAACGAACAACGGGACACGCACTTGAAATCCGCTGACTTCTTTGATGCCGAAACCCACGAGCAAGTAGTTTTCAAAGGAAAAGATTTCGATAAGGTATCGGAGGAGGAATACAAATTGCATGGCGATTTGACCATACGCGGCACCACCAAACCTGTAACCGTAAACGTGGAGTTTGGCGGCATTGTGGTAGACCCTTATGGTCAAACGAAAGCAGGTTTTACCGTTACCGGTAAAATTAACCGAAAAGACTTTGGTCTAACCTGGAACGCGGTAACAGAGGCAGGCAGTGTGGTGGTAAGCGACGAAATTAAGTTGCAGGCAGAAATACAGCTTGTGAAACAAGGCTAACTTTACGAAACCATATAGAGACAGAGGCGCCGCTATATATGCTGTAGCGGCGCCTCTGGTTTTTATTTTAACACAAATTTTGAATAGCGTCTGCAATTTGTCCTCGCAGCGTCAGGTCATACTTTGGAGAAAACATAGAACATCTCCCTACCAATGTGCAGGGTGCTTTCCCTGTATTTTTGCTTCTGTAGCGTTGTTGCGTCGTATAACTTTGGATCATCGTATGAAATGGAGATGCGTTCTTCTGCGCCAGGTATAAACGGGCATCCCTGATCAGCCTCGGAGCAAGTCATGATGGCACAAAAGTCAGAGGTTGGGTTTTCAACGTAATCATATATTTTGGAGAAAACTGTGAGTGGAACTGTATTTGTTGCATATCGAACCTTGTAAGTTGGATTTATACTTTTGTTTTCCATTTCAATTTCGAAACCTACTTCTTTTAATGCTGCTATTGCAAACGGGTGAAAAGCCGTGACTTCAGTTCCGCCGGAGAAAAAACTTATCCCGTCGAGGTGATAGTAAAAAGCAGCAACCTGCGACCAAAGCTGGGCCATGTGGCTACGGCGAGAATTATGTGTGCAGATGAAGACAAGGGCTACAGACTCACCTTTTTCTTTTTTCTTTCTGATATATCTGGAAAGCTGTTGGAGCATACGCTTTCTATCCGGAGGTATAACCTGAAACGTTGACGCCAGACATTGCGCTGTGTGGTAAAGGTCAGGAAGTAAGTTCATGGACTGAGTTATTAACGGTTGTTCTAAATAATTTTCGCCTTAACCAAAAAGCCAATTTTACCATAGCAATTAAAGCAGGTACTTCCACAAGTGGGCCAACTACGCCGGCAAATGCTTCTCCTGAATTAATTCTGAAAACAGTTATAGCAACCGCAATGGCAAGTTCAAAATTATTTCCGGATGCAGTAAAAGCAATAGCAGTTGTTTCTGAATACTTAGCGCCAGAACGTTTACTCATCAAAAAGCTTATAATAAACATTATTACAAAGTAAAGCACCAGAGGCACTGCTATGCGCACTACATCAACAGGAATGGTCACTATTAATTCGCTTTTCAGACTAAACATGACAAGAATTGTAAATAGTAAAGCCAGGAGTGTAATAGGGGAGATGGCAGGTAAGAATTTGGATTGGTACCATTCCTGTCCCTTTATAGGTACTAATACAACACGGCTTAGCAAACCAGCCAGGAAAGGGACACCAAGGTATATGCCGACGCTTTTGGCTATTTCTCCCATCGAAATATTTATGGCAACTCCTTTGAATCCGAAAATAGGAGGGAGTTTTGTGATAAATATCCAGGCATAAAGGGTATATAAAAGAACCTGAAATATACTATTCAAAGCTACTAAGCCAGCAGCAAACTCCTTATCCCCATCGGCCAGATCATTCCAGACAAGTACCATGGCAATACAACGAGCCAAACCAATTAAAATAAGGCCTGTCATATACTCCGGATAATCATGTAGAAATGCTATTGATAGTATAAACATCAGTACGGGGCCGACTATCCAATTGAGTACTAGCGACAATCCAATCAACTTTACATTGTTGAACACTTTTGGCAATAATCTGTAATTTACTTTAGCCAGAGGAGGATACATCATGAACATAAGCCCCATAGCAATAGCCTGGTTTGGCGTATCTTTAGGCAAAGAATCATGATAAACCAAGCTTTTCGGGAAAAAATACCCGAGTGCTACCCCTGAGATCATAACCAGAAATATCAAAAGCGATAAGTAGCGATTTAAAAAACTCAGGCGCTTCCTTTTCAAGCCAATTCGATTGCTGGCCGCCATAAACTGGTATTTTAACGTTAAAATTCAATTAACAACAAGCTACCCCTGGTTCGCAGCAGGAGGTCTTCTCCGGCTTATCAGCATATACCGTGATGCTGTAGATTCCAGTCTGGCTAGCACGGAATTGCTGTATCTCCTGATCGGTTAAGTAATCGCGTAGTATCTCATCAGGCACATGGATCGCTTTTTCTTTTTGCACCGCAATGTTCCTGAAACCGGTTGCATGAATGAGCGCCAGGTACGCATCTTTTTGGATGGCTCCCGAAACACAGCCGGCATACATTTCACTGGCTTTCACTAAACCTGCCGGCAAGTCGCCTACCAGCACCACGTCAGAAATACTAAAATGCCCACCTGGCTTCAGAACACGGTACGTTTCGGAGAAGGCTTTCTGCTTATCCGGCACCAGGTTCAGCACACAGTTGCTGATCACTACATCCGCTTCGTCAGCAGCGATAGGCAACTGCTCTATCTCACCCTGCCGGAACTCCACGTTGTTAAAGCGTAATTTGTCGGCATTCAGACGGGCTTTGGCTATCATAGCCTCAGTCATGTCCACACCAATTACTTTGCCTTCGACGCCAACCAGGGCGCGGGCCACAAAGCAGTCGTTCCCTGCACCGGAGCCAAGGTCCACCACAGTGTCTCCCACACTAATCCGGGCAAATTCGGTCGGCACCCCACAGCCAAGTCCCAAGTCGGCGTCGGGGTTATAGCCAGCTAGTTCTGTGTAGTTGTCGGCAAAAATGGCATAGTCTACTGTTGAACAGCCTGTGGCACCACAGCACGAAGCTTCGTTCTGCGCTTTGCTCTGCAGCGCGATCTCGCTATACTTGTCCTGAACTATTTTCTTTAATTTTTCAGTATTTTCCATACGCTTAAAAAGAATTTAAATTATCGGTATATTGCGATTAAAAAAATCAAAAAATTAGCAACAGCTGGTGTTGCAGGGCGTAAGCTTTCCAAAAAGAACTTGTAGCAGTTTTCCGGCCTCTTCCCATACTTTCTCATCGATGCAGTAACATATTTTCTTGCCAGCAATATCCCCTTTAATCAGGCCGGCATCCTTAAGCTCCTTCAGGTGCTGCGAAACCGTGGATTGCGATAGCGGGAGTTCGGCTACAATGTCGCCGCAGATGCACGATGACCGCTCCAACAACAAGCGCAGGATAGCGATGCGAGCAGGGTGTGCCAGGGCTTTCGCATATTTGGCCATCACTTTGTCAGCCAGCTTAAACTCTTCAGTTTTGGTTTGTCCCATACAATTATTTATAATCGTAAAATTACGATAAAATTTTTCAGGTCAAACATTTTTCATTTAAATGTTTGTTTAAAGTATAAAAGGCCGGCATGAGCAGGATGCTAGTGCCTTATGAAATGCCAAAAAAAAGCCCGGAGATAAATTTCCGGGCTATGATGTGATGTCAGGATTGCTTTAAGCAATAGTTTTACGCTGAAGCGAGCTGATCTGCTGGTTAAGCTCTTCGATGCGATTCATCTCAGTCTGAAGGTCTCGCTTTAATTTCAGCTCCCGCTCCCGGGCATTTTTCTTCACCTCATTCAACTCCAGGTCGATTTCATCAAAGGCCCTCTTTTTTTCATCAGTTACCTGCTTGCTCCTCTTGAACTGGAAATAAATTACGGCCAGTACAAGTAGCAGTACAGCTATAACAGAAACCATCATGATGACGAAGGCTTGCTTGGGAATATAAAACAGCCCAAGTACAGAAATGCTGTCGCTTTTCTGTACTTCTTCCTCTTTCAGGGCATTGTCTTGCTGCAGGGCTGCTATTTGATTCTGCTGCGAAGCAATTTCAGACTGGGCTGACGCTAATTCAGCTTTAGAGCCACTGCGTGCTTTGATTAGCTCGGTTTCCGTGGCTTTTATGTTGCGTTCCACACTGTTCCAAAAAGCATCAAGAGAGCCGACACTTACAACTTTATACTCTGTTTTGCCTTCTCTGTAGTTGTTGGCATTTTCTTTCAGACTATTAAACTGGCTCAGTAGTTTTTGAGATGCTTTAGCCTCTTCTGTCGCCGTTTCCTGTGCATTTACTACTGTTAATGAGGATGCAAAGAGCAAGGATAAAAAGAATGCTTTCATACTAGTTTATGTAAATTGATAAAAAGGATACTACAATTAAGTAAAAAGATTCGAAAGTAAAGGCATTTAGATGCGCAAAGGCTACTCCACTTTTCTTCTAGCTAAACTTTACAATGCTTTTTTTATTGCATTTAGTTCGCTTCAAGGTTTTTTAGCATACCTTAGACTGGCATTGGATTACTAAAAACTGGCTGATTTAAACTGCGAGGATAGGTAAAGCTAAAACTAACCCGCAAATATTTAACACCGTATCTTATTGTTATTGCGCTCCAGCCACGTAGGCATTGTAAATAGTTTTTTTGCACCATGGAACAACCACTGATAGCTTTTTTAAACGATGCCTTTATCCCGTTAAAAGATGCAAAATTGCATGTGAGTGACCTTGCCATCCAGCGGGGCTACGGAGTGTTTGATTTTATAAAAGTACAGCAGCGTACGCCCCTGTTTCTGGAGCGTTACCTGGATCGTTTTTTTGCCTCGGCCCAAGCGCTGAACCTGCAAGTGCCTTATAAGCTAGAGGATCTGAAAAGTATTGTGCAGCAACTGGCAGAGAAGAACAACTTGCTCACCTCAGGCATAAAGCTCATCTTAACAGGGGGCTATTCCTTAAACGGCTATGACCCGGCGGCGCCGAATCTGCTGATCATGCAACAGCCACTTACCCTTCCGGCTTTTGATGTTTTAGAGGCAGGAATAAAGGTCATCACGCATGCCTTCGCCCGCGAATTGCCCAGGGTAAAAACAATAAACTATACCATGGGAATCAGGTTGCAAACAGAGATTGTGGAACAGCATGCCGATGAGGTCTTGTACCACCATAGGGGCGTGGTATCGGAGTTTCCGAGGTGCAACTTTTTTATTGTGACTGAGGATGGCACATTAGCCACCCCCGCTCAAAACGTGCTTTTAGGGATTACCAGGGGTAATGTTATGCAGGTGGCTGCTCAAAAGTATGAGGTAAAGGAAACGGGTATTACACTACAGGATGTATTTAGGGCAAGAGAAGCCTTCCTAACCAGCACTACAAAACGGATAGTACCTGTCGTGTCCGTAGATGGGGTGCGCATAGGAGCGGGGGTTCCCGGAAAAATGACGCACGATCTGCTACAAATGTTGGTGACACTGGAAAATGAGGACTTCGTCGCTAATTCTTCAGAACATAGGGTGTAAACAGATATTCTTATTGTAAATTATGAAAAGGAATACTTACTTCTATTGATCTTCGTAGTAAAATGGTAGTAACTTGCAATTTTTCCTTTGGTTATTGCTAATATTTGGTTTTTACTTTTTTTATTCCCAAAACCGTGAGAATTGACCAGATCACATTCACCCGATTTGTTGCGGCGCTCTCCATCGTAGTCTTTCACTTTGGCAGGGGAATTTTTCCGTTCAACCACAGCTCTGTCGCTTTCCTGTTTCAACATGCCAACATTGGGGTAAGTTATTTTTTTATACTTTCCGGCTTTGTGATGATCATTGCCTATGGAACACAAACCAGGGTTAACGCCCCGGCCTATTTCAAAAGCAGGTTTGCCCGCATTTATGCGGTTTACCTACTGGCCATTGTCCTGTTGGGTGCCTATGATTTAAGCTCCGGGAAAACATTGGATTATAGCGGTGTCTTTTTCAACCTGCTGGCCATACAGGCCTGGTTGCCCGGAAAGGTGCTTTCGTTTAACTATCCAGGCTGGTCTTTGTCAGTGGAGATTTTCTTTTATGCCGTGTTCCCTTTGCTGTTCAACCAAATCTACCGCAAGCTAAGTTTTAAGCGGCTGGTGGTGCCTCTGCTTTTTTTCTGGCTACTAAGTCAGGCAGTGTTGCATTGGGGCTTTCACTCCGGGTATTATGGGGGCTCCGCTTCTAAGTTCAGCGATTTTATATTTTATTTCCCACTGCTGCACCTCAACGAGTTTCTGATTGGGAACCTAGCCGGTTTCTTTTTTTTATACAGGTGCAGTGCCCAAAAAGGGAATTACGATTTGATGATTCTCCTGCTTGTGGCAGCTGTTTACCTTGTGCTTAAATACCCAAGCGGCCTGTTGTATCAAAATGGTCTGTTGGCCTTCCTGTTTGCACCTATCATAGTCCTGATCTCACTTAACACAGGTTGGCTGGCAACAGTGTTTAAACTAAGGCTTCTCATTCTTTTGGGCGAGGTCAGCTATGGGTTTTATATTTTACAGGTGCCCGTCTTTAACTGGTCTCGCAAAGCATTGTATGTTCTTGGTATTCAGGCCCAAGCAACAGTGTTCTATACTTCGCTCTGTGCCCTGCTGCTGGTATCGTTTACAAGCTATTTTCTGATTGAAGTGCCTTTTAGAAACTACATTAAAAACGCCGCGTTGCTAAATAATATCCCCTGGCCCTTAAAATTTAAGATGCAGCGCGGAAAAGTGCCGCAAGAGCCTGCACCGTGATGTTGCCTTTTCGGGGGCTCCGGGTTTATGCCACCTTCCGGTAACTGCTGCGTTTAAAACTTATGGAGTTGTTTGTACCTAAAGGTTCAGTTGTCAGGGAAATTTGGGGTAAAAGCGATACGGTGCTTTTTATTTTTGCCGGCGCATCGGCAGAGTTTGCCCTGAACAAAGCGGTCGACTGGCTTTATTTTACAGGTAAGCTGCCAGCTGATCCGCCCGGACGCTTGTTTTCCACCGTCGTTTATGCACAAAAGATAGTTTTTTCGTCAAGAGCCAGGGCGCACGAGGCCATCGATGCCATGGCGGCCATACATGCCGGGGTGGAGGCGGCACGAGGCATGTCAATACCCGATTGGGCCTACCGCGATGTGCTTTTCATGCTCATCGATTATTCCATTCGTGCCTATGAGTTATTGGAACGGAAACTGACACCTGCTGAAAGGTCCGAGATTTTTGAAGTGTTCCGGCAGGTAGGCAGTCGCATGGGCATTAACGGGTTACCTCACACTTTTGCAGCATGGCTGGTGGCGCGGCACGAGCACCTGGCACACGACCTGGCCAGAAGCCCCTATACGGCAGATCTTTATAAACAGTACAAAAAGCACCTCGGCCACATTCGGTACAAACTTTTACTGGAAGCACAGAAGCTGGTAGTGCCTCGTTTGGTAGGCCGCCTGCTTGGTTTTAATACATTACCCTATCTGATTCCTGTGTTGAAGGCCTACAAGCTCAGCCGATTTGTACAGCTCGATGATCTGTTGAAAGCGATCATTTTGCCTGCCGCCTATAAAGCTGAAATACGTGCACTGGAAAATGTTACGTAAGAGAAAATACCCCTCGGGAGCATAGAGTGGCAGAAAATCATTGTTTGAGCTTTCACAGTTAATAGGATTAAAAGCCGAATTCAGTTATTATTGTAAATAAATAGTGCTTTGGCGCGTTTATGTCTTTGATAGTTTCTTGGCCAACCTCACTTGCAGGCAGTTTGATAGCCGCAGTGGAAAGGCCTGTAAATAACCATGCATGTTTGTAGCTGTTAGTATATTTGAAGTGGCCAATGATATGGCCGAAGAAGTAAAAAACGCCTTCGTATCAAGACCACACCTGGTCGACAAGGCACCGGGGTTTAAGGAAATGAAAGTGCTCTCGCCTCAGGAAAACCTGAATGAAGTATGGGTAACGACTTTCTGGGATCAGGAAGAAAACTACCAGGCTTGGTACAAAAACCACATGAAAGAATCTCACCAGGGCATTCCAAAAGGCCTGAAGTTAGTGCCAGGCAGCATGAAGATCCGCTTTTTTGATCAAGTGACCACTTAACTCATTCGTCCTACCTTAAATTAACTAAACTTTAATGTTTGTTGTGCAGTATGGGTAAGTTAGCCAGAAATCCATTATTCTTCTAATAGGCTCAAGTTCTGCGCTGATCATAATTTTAGGTAAAGCCCAGTTTATAGATAGAAAGAGCTCTAAGATTGCGCTGCCGGCAATAGCAACATTATTTTATGGAAGACAAAGCAATGGGGGCATACCAGGCCGTCACAAAAAACTACGATTCTGAATTTTGCGGAAGCATCCCGCTTCACCTGGTTAACCTGATACAACCGTATGGTTGTCTGTTGGTTTTGGAAAAATCCAAGCTTGCCATCACCCAGGTAAGCGAGAATATCACGGATTTTCTGGCTCTGTCCGTTGATGAGATTCTCGGGCGCCCGTTGGCCGAATTAATTAGGCCAACGGAGTTAAAGGACCTGGTTGAGAAGATACAGCACCAACAGAACGAGGAGCGAATCCCTGTCAGTTTAACCTTTACAGTAAAAGGTTCAGCAAAGTGCTTCACTGCCTTGGTGCACCCCAGAAAGGAGCAAGTGCTGGTGGAACTGGAGGAAAGCCGAGAAAATGAAACCAACGCCACTTCTTTTTTAGAGCTTTACCGGCAAGTGCAGTTCATCACCTCGCTGCTTAAAAATGCTTCCACGACCACAGAGCTCAGCCAAATCGCGGCTGAAGCTATCAAAAACCTGTCCGGCTTCGATCAAGTGTTGGTTTACCAATTTGATGCCAACTGGAACGGAACCGTTATCGCCCAGGCACGGGAAGCGGGAATGCCCGATTACATGGGCCTTATTTTCCCCGCTTCCGACGTACCCCGGCAGGCTCGCGACCTTTACCTCAAAAACCCATACCGGCTCATTCCTAACAGATCGTATACACCTGTTCGGCTAATACCCGTGATAAATCCTATCACGCAGCGTTTTACCGATCTGGCAGATTGCAACCTGCGTAGCGTAGCCACGGTGCATCTGGAGTACCTGGCTAATATGCAGGTGATGGCCTCCATGTCTTATCCGCTTATTGTCGGGAACAAGCTTTGGGGCCTTATCTCCTTTCATCACCGCACGGCACGATTCCCAAGCTATGAACTGCGCTCCGCCCTGGAACTGCTGACAAGTATACTGTCTGTGCAGGTGGCTGGTAAAGAAACAGAAAAATCTATTCTACTGCGTTCAGACCTTAAGGATTTACATGCACGGCTCCTGGAGCAACTATACACCAATTCGAATGCACTGGAGGGGCTGCTTTCTGGAAACACCACCCTGCAAGACCTGTTGGCATTGTCGGGCACGGCCCTGGTTTTTGAAGGAAGCCTGACTACCAGCGGCGAAACCCCTGGCAAGCAGGAATTAAAGGAGCTGATTGCCTGGCTCAGACGCAAAAAAGTGGAAAAGGTGTATGCCACCGATAACCTGCCGGGAGAGTTTGCCCAGAGCAAAGATTACAAGCATGCAGCCAGTGGCCTGATAGTTTTACCGATCAATGCCGAGCAAGGGGAGTACTTGCTCGGTTTTAGGAAAGAGGTTGCCCATACCTTAAACTGGGGCGGTAACCCGAACCAGGCGATTCAAATGGAGCAGGACGGAAAAACATACCACCCTCGTAATTCTTTTGCCGTGTACAAGGAGCAGGTGCAGTTTACCTCGGCGCCCTGGCTGGCAGAAGAAATGGAAGCTGCTGAAGGCATACGAAGCGCCATACTTGAAAAGATTATTAAAGAAAGATATTAATAGCAAGGCTGCTACGGCACTGTCGCCTTGCATACGATAAAGTATGAATACCTCATCTACCCTGCATTCAGAAACACCTGTCGTCACAGACCATTACCTGGTGGGGATTGGTGCGTCGGCTGGTGGTCTGGAGGCCATCCACGAGTTATTCGATCACTTTCCGGACAACTCCAGTTTCTCGTTTGTGATCATACAGCACCTGTCGCCCGACCATAAGAGCCTGATGGCGGAACTGCTCTCGAAGCACACCGGCATGCAGGTGCAAGAGGCCGAGGATAAAATGCTGACCCGGCCCAATTGTGTGTATGTATTGCCCAGCGGCAAACAGCTTACCCTGCAGCACGGGCGTCTGCACCTGGCCGAAAAGGAGCGTAACCGGGAACCGAACTTTGCCATCGATGTTTTCTTTGAGTCGATGGCCAAAGACCTGGGCAAATACGCAATCGGCGTGGTGCTCTCGGGTACCGGAACAGACGGCACGCGGGGCATAAAAGCCATTAAAGCGGCGGGTGGCATGGTGATGGTGCAGAATCCTGAAAACGCCAAGTTCGACGGCATGCCCAGGAGCGCCATCCAAACGGGCGTGGTTGATTTTGTGCTCTCTCCGAGGTTAATGCCCAACGAGATAATAGCCTTTACCAGCCAGGTGCCCCTGTTACAACCCTTGTCAGATGATAAGGAGGAGGGTGACGAGGCTGTTGTGAAGCAGATTTTAGAATTGATCCGCAACCAAACCCATACTGACTTTAATCATTACAAAAGGGCAACTATCAGGCGGCGAATAAGCAAGCGCATGCAATTCCTGCAAGTCGAAACTTTAACGGATTACCTGACACTGCTGACAGATACGCCCTCCGAAATAATTCTTCTTTGCCAGGAGTTTTACATCAACGTTACCCAGTTTTTTAGGGATCAGGAGGCTTTCGCCACCCTTGAAGAAGACGTGATACCGAAGATCGTTGCCAGTAAACCGGATGGGGAAACCATAAAAGTATGGGTGGCGGCCTGCAGCACCGGGGAGGAAGTTTACTCCCTGGCCATCCTTTTTGTAGAGGCTTTCGAAAAAATGGGCCGGGAGCCTGCCCTCAAGCTGTTTGCCACAGACATTGATCAGGAGGCGATCACGAAAGCATCGAAAGGCATTTACCCGCTTTCAATCAGTAAGGATGTTTCAGCGGAGCGGCTGCAGCGTTTCTTCTTGCTTAAGAACGAGCAATACCTGATCAGCGAAGAAATCCGGAAAATGGTGGTGTTCGCACAGCACGACCTCCAAAAGGACCCGCCTTTCAGCCGCATCGACCTGATTACCTGCCGCAACATGCTCATTTACCTGAACACCGAGCTGCAGAACAAGGTGATGGCTATTTTCCCGTATGCCCTTAACCTGCACGGCTACCTGGTATTGGGGCCCAGCGAGCACATCGGCGATTTAAAGTCGTATTTTAACGAAGAGAACCGGAAGTGGAAGATCTACCGGAAGATAAAGGAGAGCACCGGTGTCCGCCATACCTATGGCATCACGGATTATACGCCGGTGCTTAACCAGAGAAGCAAGCGGGAATCGTCGCAGGTGTCGCACCTGGCCCGCTACAACGACGCGTTTATGGATGCCGTGGCCAGCGACTTTAAAGTTTCCGGTCTGTACGTGGACGAGAGTTTCCAGCTACTGCATGGCATTGGCGATATTAACCGGATCCTGAGCTTCCCTGATCTCAGGCTGCACTTTAACCTCCTGAAAATGGTGCCCGAGGAGTTAGCTGTAGCCCTGAGCGTGGGCGTACGGAAAGCCCTGAAGCAGAACCGCCAGGTGGTGGTGAAGCAGGTGGCGGTGAAAATCAAAAACAAGAGCCAGTTGCTGCACGTCTCCATCAAGCCGTTGGAGACAGAGAAAAGCCTGCCTCAGGTTATCCTGATCCTCATACAGGAAATGGGCCAACGCTCTCCGCTGCCAAAGTTAGCCGACCACGAAACCATCTCTGATCCGGATTATTACCAACAGCTTGCGGCTTTGGAGGTAGACCTGAACGAAGCCCGGGAGAGTCTACGGCTTACTGTGCAGGACTTAAGCACAGCCAACGAAGAGCTGCAGAGCTCTAACGAGGAACTTATGTCGAGCAACGAGGAACTGCAAAGCTCAAACGAGGAGATGCAATCGTTGAACGAGGAGCTGCATACCGTTAACTCGGAACACCAGCTAAAGATAAAGGAACTACAGGAGCTGAACGAGGACCTGGACAACTATATCCGTAGTTCCAATATCGGGCAGCTTTTCATCGATCATTTCCTGGATATCCGAAAGTTCACCCCGAATGTAAAAGAGCTCGTCAACATAATAGACAGCGACGTAGGCAGGCCCATTGCACACCTTTCCTACAACCTCAAGAATAAGAGCCTGCTCGAAGATATCCAGCGGGTAAACAACACGTCCGTAGAAGTGGAGGTAGAAGTAGAAACCAATGAGGGGAAATTTTACCTGGTGCGTATCATCCCGTATTTGAAGCAAAACGGGAACAAGGATGGCGTTGTGCTAAGTTTTGTGGATATATCCGCTTTAAAGGCTCTAACCAATGTGGTGCAGGGGGTGCTGGACAGTTCGCTTAGCAGCATCATGGCTTTTAAAGCAATTCGGGAGGCTGATGGTAAGATAAAAGACTTTTCATGGAACCTGTTGAATACCAAGGCCGAGGAGTTTATGGGCAAAACATCAGGGCAGTTGCAGCACAGCACCGTTTTGGGCGAGATGCCTTTTGTCAAGAAAAACGGACTCTTTAAGAAGTTCGCCGCTGTGGTGGAAACCCACCAGCCCTTGTATGTGGAGCAGTACCTGGAAGTCAACCAGAAAAAGGCATGGTACGAGATTGCGGCCGTGAAGATGGGCGATGGGCTAACGGTTACCATGGCCGACGTAACGGAGAAGAAAGTAGCAGAGGAAAAGATACTGGCAGCCTATGAGGAGCTGAAACAGGCAGAAGAAAAACTGATCGGGCTTAACAACGAGCTGGAGGCAAGGGTGACGGAGCGAACTACCGCACTTGCTGAAAGCGAAGAACGTTTCCGGCTGGTGTCTATGGCCACCAACGATGTGATCTGGGACTGGAACCTGGTAACCAATGAACTGTGGTGGAGCGATAACATAGAGGCTTTGCTGGGTTATGAAAAGCTGGAAATGCCATCGGGCTTCGGGAGCTGGACCGAACTCATACACCCCGATGACCGGGAGGCCACCGTTGCCAGCATCAACAAAGCTATCAACTATGGTCAGGAACAGTGGGCCGGGGAATGCCGGGTAAAAAAAGCAGACGGCTCATACGCCCATGTTGCTAACCGGGCCTATATCATGCACAATGAGTATCAAATACCCTACCGGGTGCTTGGGTCCTTTATTGACCTGACCGACCTGAAAACGACGCAGGAAAAGCTACAGAACACAAACGTGCACCTGCGCCGCGTGAACGCTGACCTGGACACTTTCGTTTACACGGCCTCCCATGACCTGAAAGCCCCCATTGCGAACATAGAAGGTTTGCTGCTACTGCTGGAAGACCAGATCCTGGCCATGGGCGAGGTGCCGGGCGAACCGACGCAACCCGTATTTGAGATGCTGAAAGATGCTATCAGCCGCTTTAAGAATGTAATCAAAGACCTGACGGACATTGCCAGGGTGCAGCGCGATGTGAACTATACCTCAGAGACAGTTGACCTGCAGGAAGTACTGGATAAAGTACAGGCTAGCATGCAGGACCAGCTTACAAAGGAACGGGCGAAAATAAACGTGGACTTTGCAGAAGCTGCGTATGTAAAGTTCTCTAAAAAGAACCTGTACAGTATTCTCTACAACCTGCTGACTAACGCTGTAAAATACAGATCACCGGAACGGGACCCCTGTATCAGCCTCAAGACGACGCGCACAGCAGATCATGTCATACTGACGGTCAAAGACAATGGGCTCGGTCTCAGTAAAGACAACCTATCTAAGGTATTTACCCTCTTCAAACGCTTCCACTCGCATGTAGATGGCACAGGCATGGGACTTTACATTGTAAAGCGGCAGATGAATAATGTGGGGGGTGATGTGCAGGTTGAAAGCGAGGAGAATAAGGGTTGCACCTTCACTTTAAACTTCCCCTTGAAGGAGGACGATGAAGACAAAACGCAGCTGCAGGAAGCAGGAGGCGAAGAGAACATGGAAAAAGCAGGGCACTAGGCACTTTTGCTATTTTTAAGCCACCAGCGATAACCCTAAACCCCTGACCTTGAACAAGCCGGTGTACAAACAGTTACAAGTTGTAACTAACAGCCCAATTTTATGCGCGCATTTGTTTGCAGCGGAATATTATTTGTGTACTTTTGTAACGGCAAATCGGCACGGCCAGCTCCTGCTGAACTCCCCCAGGACCGGAAGGTAGCAAGGGTAGGCGGTTGAGCGGCGCGATGTTCGGTTTGCCACTTTTTTCCCTCCGGGCTTTCACCCTTTTCTTATTTCTCCCTCATTCTTTCCCGTTTACAGATTAATGCATTAAATTTGTAGAGAACCTACAACCCAGCATTATGAAATTCTTTATCGATACAGCTAACCTGCAGGAAATTCAGGAAGCACACGACCTTGGTGTTTTGGATGGCGTTACCACAAACCCGTCTCTGATGGCAAAGGAAGGTATCACCGGCCACGATAACATTATTGCACACTACAAGAAGATCTGTGAGATTGTGGATGGCGATATCAGTGCCGAGGTAATTGCCACGGATTATGATGGCATGGTGCGTGAGGGAGAGTTCCTGGCCGAACTACACCCTAACATCGTGGTAAAGATCCCGATGATCCGGGATGGCATCAAGGCCATACGCTATTTCAGCGAGAAAGGCATCAAAACCAACTGTACCCTGGTGTTCTCCGCTGGCCAGGCTTTATTGGCTGCCAAAGCCGGCGCAACCTACGTTTCTCCGTTTGTGGGCCGTTTAGATGATGTTTCTACGGATGGTTTGCAGTTGATTGAGCAAATCGTTCATATATATGGCAACTACGGCTATCAGACACAGGTATTAGCCGCTTCGGTGCGCCACGTTATGCACCTGGTGCAGTGCGCAGAGATCGGGGCAGACGTGGTAACCTGTCCCCTGAAAGTGATCACCGGTCTTCTCAAGCATCCGCTTACCGATAGCGGGCTGGAGCAGTTCCTGGCTGATCACGCCAAAGGCAATAACTAGACTAAAATGGTGAGCAGCGTATGCTGAAATAAAATAGGGTTAATCTCCTCCTTTATTTCAGCATCGCTACTTTAGCATGCAAGATTTTAGGCTATGTATATCATTAAAGTAAAAGGCAAGGCAAAAATTCCGGATTACATCCAGCTCCGCGACGTGAATTTTGTGCTCATCGCCTATTTTAGAGCCGACCGGCCACTTAAGAACCTGGACCGTTACGGTTTAGACGGCAAGGAAGAGGCATTGGCCTCCCTGATAGAATCTCTTGAGTTCGGCAAGCTACAGAAACTTGAGATTTAAGCCCCTATGAATTTTTCCTCTTCTCCTGTGGTGTCCCTGCGCGAAGTCGCGGTTTACCAGGATGTGAACACGATCCTGAGCAACGTGAATTTCGATATCGAAAAAGGTGAGTTTGTTTACCTGGTAGGGCGCACCGGAAGCGGTAAAAGCTCGCTGCTGAAAATGCTGTACGCCGACCTGCCCTTGTTGTCGGGTACGGCCGCGGTAGCGGATTTTAAGTTAACCAGCCTCCCCCGCAAACAGGTGCCTTATCTGCGCCGCAAGATCGGCATCATTTTCCAGGATTTTCAACTGCTCTTTGATCGCTCTGTGGCTGAAAACCTGACATTTGTACTGAAGGCCACCGGTTGGAAGGATAAGTCAAAGATCAGGCAACGCATCTCGGAAGTGTTGATGCGGGTTGGCCTGGACGCCGCCGCCGGTAAATTGCCCCACCAGCTTTCTGGCGGTGAGCAGCAGCGCATTGTAATTGCACGAGCCCTGTTAAATGAGCCCGTGATCCTGTTTGCCGATGAGCCTACAGGCAACCTCGATCCGATGGTGGCCGACGGCATCATGAAGCTTTTCGAGGAGATCAACAACAGCGGAACCGCTATCCTGATGGCAACGCACAATTATGAGATCATAAACCGTTACCCGAAGCGGGTTCTGAAGTGTGAGCAAGGCAAGGTGCTGGATTCGCGGGTGGAGCAGTTCTCGCTAACCAATGGGTTCTAGCTAAGCCTATCTTTTAGAAGTTCTAGGCTACGCTATGCTGCGCGCGTAGGGATTTGTACCGTTGGGTGGCTTTTTCTATGGCATTTTTTGCGGAGGCGCTGAGTTCAGCCTCCAGCGTTCTTTTACGGTTGTTCAGGGCAATCCACCAACCCTCCACAAGCTCCCAGTCTCTTCCTTCTAACGCCGCAGCCTTAGTTTCCAGGTTTTGAACAAAGCGCTCGTATGTTGCAGGCAGGTCGCTGGCGGTTATGCTGCTCAGGTCGTCGCTGCTGATCTTGAGGCCCAGGAGCTCTCTGCGCAGTTTGTAACGCCGGCTTATGTCCTGGTATTTGGTCTTCTGCTTTTCGTAAGCCCGGTTATAGCGATCCTCCAACTTCTGAAAATCCTGCTGTTCCGCTTCGTTGTAAAGATCAATGTTCTGAACAACTTTGCGTTTGCGTTCGTCATACTGCTGCATCATCTCCGCCGACTCTTTTTCCCACATAGAGTTGTCTTCCTCGGCCTGGTGCATGGCGCGGAGTTCCACCTCCGAAAAATTCCTGTCAGCTTCTTGCTCCGTCTGTGTCACAAAGTCGCTGTATTCCTGGTAATTCTTATCTCTTTCCTGTTTTTCCTGCTGGTCGGAGCAGGAAACAGTTATACTTAGAAGCAGGAATGCAAGGAGGGCGCGAACAGAAATAACCATATGATATATTAGCTTTATTATTTTGCTAGTAACGCAGCCAGTGTACAAGGGTTACAAACCGGACGAACTGAACCCGTAAGCTACTTAATGTACAGTTTTGCTTGCCGGATAAATAAATGCTTTCATTATATTTGTTTGGTTTAAAGAAATGTACTTCCGTGGAAGATATTAAAATGGTGGATCTGAAGGCGCAGTATGGCATGTTAAAGCCTGAGTTGGATGCCGCCTTCAGTGCCGTAATGGAAAGCATGGAGTTCATTAACGGGCCCCAGGTGTCAGCTTTTGCCAGAAGTCTGGAGAGCTACCTGCAGGTGCAGCATGTTATACCCTGCGCCAACGGTACCGACGCCTTGCAAATAGCCCTGATGGCCCTGCGGTTACCTGCTGGTGCCGAAGTGATTGTGCCCTCCTTCAACTATGTTTCCGGGGCGGAGGTAGTAGCCCTTTTAGGTCTTAAACCTGTTTTTGCGGATGTACTGCCCACCACCTTTGCCCTCGACCCATCTTCAGTAGCACACCTGATCAACCCAAACACGGCAGCTATCATACCGGTGCACCTTTTCGGCCAATGTGCGCCCATGCAGCAACTCATGGCTTTGGCGAATGCGCATCAGCTCTGGGTGATTGAGGATAATGCCCAGGCACTGGGCGCTGTATATACCTACCCCGACGGGAAGCAGGCTAAGGGTGGCACCATTGGCCATATCGGGACGACTTCTTTCTTCCCCTCTAAACCGCTGGGGGGCATGGGGGATGGGGGCGCCGTATTTACCAACGACAGCAGCCTGGCCGCCAGCATTCAGAAAATAGCGAACCACGGACAATCAGAGAAGTATAAGTTCTCTACCATCGGCATAAACTCAAGGTTGGATACCTTACAGGCCGCTTTACTCGATGTAAAGATCAAGTATATTGAGGCATACAATGCGGCCAGGCAAGAGGTAGCGCGCGTTTACGACCAAACTTTCGCTGGTTCTCTGCATGTGCAAGCGCCTGTAAGGGCACCTTACAGCTCGCATGTGTATCATCAGTATACGCTTAAAGTTAGCCCAAAACAGCGCGACCCTTTGCAGCAATACCTCCGCGATAACCATATTCCAAGTATGGTGTATTACCCTACCCCGCTTCACCAGCAGGAAGCCTATGCCCAGTGCAACACCCAGGAGGAGGACCTTTCCGTGTCAGAGCTTTTAGCTGAAAGCGTGCTGTCGCTGCCCATGCACTCGGAGTTAAAGCAAGAGCAATTAGCCTATATTGGGGAGCATGTTTTAGCGTTTTTCGAGCAGTATGGTTAAAGCATACACAGGTAAGATCAGGTTCGCGATAGTTGGTTACGGGCAAATAGGCAAGCGCCATGCGCAGCTGCTGTGGCAAAACAAGGAAGCGGAGTTAGTTGCCTTAATCGACAACAGACCAGATTTTTTAACGGAATCGCCCGTATTTACCGATGTCCCCCGGTTTAAGGCGCTGGAAGATTTTCTTAATTCGTCGGTGCAGGCCGATGTGCTCTGTGTCTGTACCCCCAATTACCTGCACCACCCGCACGCGATCATGGGGCTGCAACACAACCTGCACGTGGTTTGCGAAAAGCCCATGGCCCTGCAGGTAAAGGATTGTGAGGAGATGATCTCGGTGGCAGCCACGTATGGCAAACATATTTTTTGTGTGATGCAAAACAGGTACAGCCCACCGGCTTTGTGGTTGAAGGATACCGTTCAAAATGGCGCTTTAGGGAAAATATACCACGTGCAGGTAAACTGTTTCTGGAACCGCGATGAGCGCTACTATTTGCCAGGCAATTGGCGCGGGACGCTGGAAAAGGATGGCGGCACCCTGTTTACCCAGTTCAGCCATTTTGTAGATATGCTTTACTGGCTTTTCGGAGATATCAGGAAGGTGAAAGGGCAATTCAAAAACCACAACCATAGCCATTTAACAGCTTTTGAGGATAGCGGTTACCTGCAGTTCGGGTTTAAAAGCGGTGGCTTCTGCACCTTTAATTATTCCACATCGGTACACTCGCAAAACCTGGAGAGCAGCCTGACTGTGATAGCCGAGCATGGCAGTGTGAAAATTGGTGGCCAATACATGAATGCCGTCGAATACTGCGACATCCAGAATTACGTGTTGCCAGAGTTACCCACCTGCCAGCCTGCAAACAATTACGGGCACTATTCAGGCAGTGCGGCCAACCATCAGTTCGTGTTCGCAAATGTAATCAGCACGCTGCGTGAGCAGGCTACGGCCACAACCAAGGCCCACGACGGGTTAAAAGTAGTGGAAATGATTACACGCATCTACCAGTTGAAGGCTAAGAAAAAGCTTCCAACGGGCCAGTTATTATAGGTTTAAACCCGTCAAGCGCTGTACCGCCTTTCTGAGCCAATCATTCAGCTGCGGGTACACCTGCAGGCCCAGGGTAAGGCTGCCGTACAAAAGCACAATGAGCAGTGAGCGCACCGCAATATCCAAATACACGTTACCCAGGTAGGGCAGCAGGTAAGAGAGGCCCAGAGCCAGCCCGGCGATGCCGGTTATAGCAAGGGCGCCCCAGGTAAAAGGCTGGATTTGGAAAACCCAGCGCACAAAGAACAGGCGGGTCAGGTTCATGAAAACCAAGGACAGCATAGAGGCAAAGGCAGCGCCCTCGATGCCATAGCGCGGGATAAAATACCAGTTCGTCCAGACAGTCAGGCCCGCCAGCACCACATTAAAACCCAGGTCCCATCTATATTTCTCAGAGGTGGCCAGTATGGCGCCGTTCAGGCTGGTTGCCAGGTCCACGAGGCGGGCCAGGGCCAAAAACAGCACCACATACTTTCCGCTGCGGTAACTCTCCGGCATAAAATCGTACAGGTTATCAATGTTGGCCCAGATACCGATAAAGAGCAGCAGTCCCACAATCAGGTTCACCATGGTCACGTTGGTGTACAGCTGTTTCATTCCAGGTAAGTCTTTCTCTTTCCAAAAGTCCGCCACCTGCGGGAGCGCGATTTTAAGCATAGACCTGCCAGGAACCAGAATGGCGCTGGTCATAAAAAAGGCCGTGGTATAGATGCCGTTGTCCGATAAACTGTAAGATGAGATCATCACCTGGTCTACCGTTGTGATAATGGTAGTGGAGATGTTGCCCAGGAAAGTAAAGAAGCCGTAGTAAAACAGTTCCCTGATCGGGATGATGCTTAGCACGGCCAGCGAGGGCTTCACAAAAAGCTGCTTCAGCCACATGATGTAGAGCACCAGCACCAAGGCACCGAGCGAATTGATGATGATATACAGCAGCACGAATGTCTGAAAATCCATCACGTTAAACGCATACACGCTAATCAGCACCGTGGTGAGGATGCGCAGCAGGAAATCCTGCACAAACGAGGAAACGATGGTTTTGTAGAGCGAGCGCAGGTATGCGGTGAACATGTTGAAGAGCAACGCAAACAGCGAGAGGGGAATCAGGTAGTAATAGTAGTCTAGTATAAGCGGGGAGTTCTCGATGTAATAGTTTACTACCAGGGGCTTAAACAGCAAAAAGAGTGCGGTGCTCAGGATAAAGCCAAGCAAGGGAACTGAAATAAGCAGAAACAGAAAGCCATTGTGCTCCTTGTCCTTGTTTCGGAAATAAGGGAAATAGCGCACGCTCATGTTCACGAATCCCAGGGCCGAGAACTGCGCATACATCACCGAGATGGAAAGGAGCAGTCGGGTAAGGCCTACCTCAGAGGGATTCAGGAAATTCGGGAACAGGATCACCGTGTTCACATACCCGATCAAGATGCCGGCATACGAGATCACATTGTTCCAGATACCTTCCCGCTGTAGAATTTTACTCATGCGCTTTTGATGCTGCCCGCAAGTAAGCTAAAAGTTTAGAGTAAAGGATTAAAAATTTACGATATAGTGTAAATACATGGCAGCAGCAAGCCAGCGATCAAGGCTGTGCTTTATGCTTCACCAGTTCGGTTGCCTCGGAGCAAGTCATAAAGCGGGTGCCCTCCTCGTTTAGGTGGGCAAGTATCTGCTCGAGTAACTCGCGCCAACTCGGGGCGCCTTTTTGGGTCGGAAACTCGGAGAAGGCAGAGAAATTCTCGTTGTGCCACAGCAGGGTAAACAAACCGTTAAACTTCTTGATCTCATGGATCAGAGGCAAGATTGTGGCCATGGCCTCGCCAGACTCCAGGTGCATGTAACTGATGTTGTAGAGCGAAGTATCCATCAGGTGCAGCGGCAATTCCAGGCAGCTACTTGCTTTGCTTGTGTTAAAGTCGAAAGGGAAAAAAGGATGGCAGAAGGAGTTTCGAAAGCCCAGGTGTTCAGCAAAGCCCAGCGTGGAATCGTATTCCAGTTTGCTCTGCTGCAATACCTGCTCCGTTTTTTCGGGTTGGTAACAAAGGTAGTGGAAGCGGTTGCCCTTTACCGGAACAGGCAGCTTCCGGCTGTCAGCCTTTAGCTGTACCAGGTCGTTGGAGGTGCCAAAGCTGCCGTGCAGGCCCACCTCATGCTGTGTTGCGGCCACTCTCAGAATCAACTGCTGGTACGCGGTTTTGGCAAGGTCGTAGTCAGCGTTGGGGTAGCCGTTGTACCGCTGATCGCTTGGCAGAAAGAACAGCGTGAGTTTCGCCCCAAACTTCTCTGCCACCCGCATCACCTCAGGCAGGTTATTCCAGGCGTCTTTTCCAACGGCCTTTCTTACCAGTAGCGAGAGCAGTCCTTTTACATTGCCTGCCACTAACTGTTGCTTTCCCGCTGCCCGCCAGGCGCTCTGCAGGCGGTCCACGTCGCAGGTCAGGCAACTGGCAAACCCGGCTTCGCCCCAAAGGCTATGGCTCAGGTCCACCTGGTGCACCTGCTCGATCACATCGCGCAGCATGTCAAAATAATAGTTGACGACAGGTTTCATGACAAAGCCATACTTCGCCTGCATGCTGGCCTTGTATGTATAGCGCCCGAACTTATCCCGCTCCGGGCCATAATGCTCCTGCCATCCACTCAGCAAGTAAAAGGCCGATGCTATGATATCGTAGTTGATGCTGGCCGAGCCATCCGTGTGGAAGGTGACCAGTTCCTGTTCGTTGTCAGCGTCAAAGAAGAAGGGAAGGCGCTCGCCCTTCCAGGTGCGCCAAACGATCTGTTGCGGCCGGGGACGCTTCTGCTCAAAAAAGCCCCCCTCATATTTTGCGATCCGCACACGGCTTTGATGCACCACGTCCTCCCGTGTACTGTAGTGCAGGCTGAAATTTCGCGCTTTCGGATAAACCAGGTAAAAATGCTGTAGAATATAATCGAGTTGATACAAAGCTGTTTTATAAAACCGAGCCAACTTTTTGATGTTTGTTGAGAACGGCTACTTTTTAAATGATGAATGCATTAACCGGCTGGTTTGCCCCAGGGCAGACCAGCCGTCGTCATAACGCTTACTTAGGCAATTAGATTTTCCTCAGTGGTTAAAAATTTCAGTATAAAGTCATTTTCTGCACTTAGGCCGAATGATGTCAGAGTGTAATGGTAGCTTATCGAAGATGTGTTGACCCATGACCCACATTCCGTTGGTTGAAGAGAGTTTCGATACAACATGAGCTATCAAAACTATGCGAAAGATGCAAACTGCTTGATATACCCTAGTGCCAGTTCACTACTTTTTCCATCGTATTCTGTTCCGATGGTTGCATTATAATAACTGGCCCGAAGATATACATCGGGTTTGTCGAGTAGTCTTTCTCTTAGCATAGATTGTAACTTCGGATAATTGTCGGCAGCCTCCACAAGACCATGCCTGATAAACCCGTAGTAGTCTGCTAATGATTCGTGCGGATTCATGTTAAAAAAAACTGACCAGACATTTAGCAAAACAGCTTCCAGGTGTATGCCTGAGGTACCGCTGACCAATACATCTATACTTTGAAGGAACTCAAAAGAGGATTCCTGGCTACCTTTTGAGATCAGGATGTTAGCCCGCTTAGGTAGAAGTTTCTCAAAATTTCGGGTGTCGCGGGGGTGAGGTCTAAGTATAAATGTGCACGCAGGGAAATCCTGTGACAGGTTATGAAGTAGTTGCTCAACAGCATCGGTGGCATCCAGCTGATTACAGGCTATGCCAACATGGCTGATTGTTTTATGCTGATTTCGAAGTGGGGCAAAGCTGTCGGCCTTTGGCATGCCCACCAATTCCACGCGGCCAGCTATCGGGCCGCACAACTTGTACTTATCCAGGGCATCCTGTCCTTCCAATAAGTTTAGATCAAAGGATAGTGGTGGAAATATAGGGCTTACGCTGGCGTGCTGCAGGTAAATAGTCTTGATGCCCAGTTTTTTTGCTGCTAAGAGCATGGCCCGGGCATCGGCATTGTGATCGTTGGAAAATACAACAGCTTTAGGTTTATACCGCTTCAACTTCTGCAAGTAAACCTCATAAAAGCCAATGGCATCAAACAACAAGTCCGGAAAACGACGGGTGCTTTTTGGCTGATACTTTATAAACTGAAGGTATAAAGGGGCAAGCTTAAAATAATAAAGAATTTTGCGGCGCAGCGATACCCGTTCAACGGCTGCATTGTATCTGCCGATCTCTTTGCTTTGGCCAGCAACAAACAAGGCATCGGGTAAGCTTTCCTGTAGAAAGTTTAAACTATCCACGTTGTTTTGGCTGACCACATAAAGCCATACTTTCCCCTGCAGGGCCTCCGGGTTCTCAACCCTTTTAAAGAGATTCCCAAAGAGACGTATGACAGTATAACCAGCCATTTTCAGCAGCCGCATATACAGGCGGTTTGGTGATACAGCGTTTTTAGCACTTTCAGGCAGCTTGTAAAAACCTACTGAGAAATGCAGATACAGCATATCACGATAGAGGGCGTACCAGTCCTTCATGTGTTACACCAGGTCCCAGGTAAGGGGCGTTCCGGCCTTGATGTCCTGCCGGGCGGCTTTGCCCAGCAGCTGCTCGTAGTGCTTGGGCGCCAGCCCCAGTCCGGGGCGGATGACACGGATGTTCTCTTTTGTCAGCGCCTCTCCGGCCGCGATGTCCCGGGCCGCATAGACTGACCTTTTAAAGAGGCGGCTCTTCTCCTCTGCCTTCTGCACCCCGTACTGCACGCGGCCTAGCGCCTGCCAGGCCCGCCCGGACTCTGTCACCAGCGCCTGCAGCTCTGCAGGTTCCAGTGAGAAGGCGGAGTCCACGCCTCCGTCAGCCCGGAGCAGTGTGAAGTGCTTCTCCAGGACCGTCGCGCCCAGGGCCACGGCGGCCACGGCGGCACCCAGACCCATGGTGTGGTCCGAGAGACCCACCTGCACCCCGAACAGCTCGCGCATGTGGGGGATGGTCCGGAGGTTGGTGTTCTCCGGGGTGGCCGGGTAAGTGCTGGTGCACTTTAAAAGTACAAGCTCTCTGCACCCCGCCCCGCGCAGCACCTTCACAGCCTCATCGAGCTCTGAAAGTGTGGCGGCCCCCGTGCTCATGATCACCGGTTTGCCCGTGGCAGCTACCTTGCGCAGCAGCGGGTGGTCGGTGTTCTCGAAGGAGGCGATCTTGTACACCGGCGCCCCGAGCTCCTCCAAAAAATCCACCGCCGACTCATCGAAGGGGGAGGAGAAGGCGATCATGCCCCGCTCCCTGGCCCGCTCGAAGAGCGGCTGGTGCCAATCCCAGGGGGTGTAGGCTTCTTTGTAGAGGTCATGCAGCTCACGGCCCTGCCACAGCGAGCCCTCATCGGCGATGGTAAAGGCGCCTGGCAGGGTCATGGTGTCGGCCGTGTAGGTCTGCAGCTTGAGGGCGTCCGCGCCGGCGTCGGCGGCCGCGTCCACGATCTGCAGTGCCCGCTCCAGCGACTGGTTGTGGTTGCCCGACACCTCGGCGATGATGAAGGGTCTGTGCGATGGGCCGACCAGGCGGCCGGCGATGTTAATATCGTTGATCATTTTTTTTCTCTCTCTAACTTACTGTTTCTGGGGCTCCTTCAAAATAAAGCAATACGCCTTGGGATATTGTGGGTCCGGCATGCCGCGGCTGAAGCCCGCTTTCTCAAATGCCCTGACGGAGGCCTGGTTCTCTTTCTGTACCAGTCCCTCCACCAGCCTCACCTCAGGCCGGTGCCGCAATAATGCGGCCACGCCCTTTTGTAGCACCACGTGCCCCAGGCCCCGGCCCCGGAAGGCAGGGCCAATCAGGTAACTCAGGGTCGCCTTCCCGTTCTCCAGCTCGAAGCGGATATGGGCCAGGGGCACCCCGTTGGCCTCAGCAATAAACAGCTTTGCACGTTCATCTTCCAGCTTAGACTTCAGCCAGCGGGTGTGGCTCTCGAGCAGGATCGGGTTCGGGTTGAAAGATTGCTTGCGCACCTCCGGGTCGTTGGCCCAGCCGAAGAGCAGCAGCAGGTCTTCAGGGGTTACCTCGCGGACTTTAACACTACTTTTCAGCGCCAGTCCCTGGAACACCTCCCGTAGCCGCTCGTCTGACTTTCCGTCAAAGAACTGGCGCTGCAAGCCCACTGCTTGCTGATAAGAAGCGGCCAAATTCCGGCTTGGCTCTTGGGGCAGCCTGTCATACGCTTTGGCCAGGCCCGTGCTGGTCAGGAAACGATATAGCCCCGCCTGGTTCTGGGCTGTCTGCAGCACGAAGAGCAGGCCGCCCACCGCGGCGTACTCGTAGGCCACGCCACTTGCCGAAGTGATGGCCACGGCGCAGCTTCTCATGAGCCGGCACATGGCTTCTGCGTCCAGGTTCTGGTGGAGCCTGTAGGCGGGTTTGTCCCGAATCCACTCCTGTAGCGCAGGCAGGTGCCGGTAAGCGCTCCCTACCACCAGCTCCACCTTGCAAGCCTTGTCGCTGGTTTCCAGGTTCTGGGCAATCTGCAGCGTGCGGTTCTGCGGGTCGGCCCCGCCCAGGTTCAGGAAAACGCGCGTTTCCCCTGCCGGAAGCGGCCTGTGCTCCCTGGCCGCCTGCAGGAAGGGGGGGCGCAGCAGCGCATACTGCGGCCCCAGCAGCAGCCGGGTGTACGGCGCCGTCTCGTACACGTCAGCGTCCATGCCTCCGGCTTGGTTGAGCACCGCATCCGCCACGAAGGGAAACGCGTGGATGTCATCTATAAAAAGCAGGGAACAGCCTTTGCCTTTGATCTTATGCTGGTAGGCCGTGCCGAAGTGGTAGCCGTCGAGCACCACCAGCACGTCCGGGGCGATGTAGGCGTCCAGCTCATGCAGGAATCTCTCCTCGTCGGGCGTGCAGGCAGGGAGCGTGATCACGCCGTCGCAGATGCCCTTGAGCTGCTCCAGCAGCTCCGGGATGGGGGATTGGATGGCGAACACGCACTCGAAGTCATGGCGCAGCATCTGCGCCAGGGCCAGTGAGCGCACCACGTGCCCCAGCCCGATGCGGCCGTTGCCGTCGGCGCGGAAGAGGATGCGCTGCCGCTGGTCGCCCTTATGTGGAAATGTCTCAGTCAAGTCTGTGCACTAGTTTATACTTTAGCTCGGCCAGTTGCCAGTCCGTCTCGGAGTCGATGTCCTGCACCTGCAGCTCACTGCGCTCCAGGGCCCCCGACCTGTCGGCGAACAGCTTGCCGCTCTCCAGGAAACGACCTACCCGGAACCAATAGAACTGGCCGGCATCGTGATAGGCCGCCGGCAGGTCCTGAGAGCGGCTCTCCAGGTGCTCGGGCCAGTTCATGCGCACCCGGCCATCCTCCAGCTTCAGGCTGCGCCAGATGGGGTAGGAGTACCTGACCACCGGGAAAACGGAGTCCAAGTCGCCGGCCGTGAGCTTGCCATAGGCTTCTGACAGCACCGTGCCCGTCACAAAGGGGGCAGTGGGGTAGAGGCAGCAGGCACACTCAAATGTCCTGCCTTGGGCAGCATAATTTTGCAGCACCTCACGCAGCACGGCCGCCGTGGTGGCAAAATCGTCAGCGGTTCCCTGTGAACGGAAAAAGGGCACTTGCGCCCCGTAGTGCCGGGCCACCTCAGCAATTTCCACATCGTCCGTGGAGACCATCACCTCCTCGAACAGCCCAGACTGCAGGGCCGCCTCGATGGAGTAGGCAAGAATAGGCCTGCCCAGGAAGTTTTTGATGTTCTTGCGCGGGATGCGCTTGCTGCCCCCGCGGGCCGGTATGATGGCGATGCTTTTCACGCGCCCACGAACTCCTTCACCTTCCCGATCACAAACTCCTGCTCCTCCTGCGTGAGCGTGGGGTACATCGGCAGGCTCAGGCAGCCGGCGTAGTAATGCTCCGCTTCAGGAAAATCTCCTTTCCTGTAGCCCAGTCCCCGGTAGTAGGGCATCTGGTGGGCCGGGATGTAGTGCACCTGCGCAAAGATTTGGTGCTCCCGCAAAAAGTCGTAGAGCCCTTTGCGGTCCTGTACCCGGATCACGTAGAGGTGGTAGGCGTGGCCTGTCTCATCGTCCGTACCCAGCGCGGCGGGTGTTGTCTTGAGCAGCCCGATCCCTTTCATGCTCTCAAAGGCCTTGTCGTACACCCGGGCGATTCCCCTGCGGCGGGCCAGGCCGGCTTCGGCCCTGTTGAGCTGCGAGAGGCCCAGTGCGCAGAGCATGTCGGGAATGCGGTAGTTGTAGCCCAGCTCCTGCATCTCCATGTACCAGCCGCCGTGCTGCTCCTCCATTTCCTGCGGGTCGCGCGTGATGCCGTGGGTGCGCAGCCTCAGCAGCTCTTTGTAGAGCCGCTCGTCGTTGGTGGTCACCATGCCGCCCTCGCCCGTGGCGATGTGCTTGACGGGGTGGAAGGAGAAGATAGCTAGGTCGGCAAACTTGCCGTTGCCGCAGTGCTGCTTCTCGCCCTGGCTGTCAATAAAATAGCCGCCGGGGGCGTGGCAGGCATCCTCGATGATCCACAGGCCGTGCTCATCGGCCAGCTCCCGGAAAGCCTCCAGGTTCACCGGGTTGCCGGCGAAGTCCACGGGGATCAGGCCTGCGTAATAGCCCCTGGGCTTGCTCTCCAGCAGCTGTCGCACCTTGCCGATGTCCAGCAGGGCCGTTTCGGGATCAACATCGCTGAAGGCAACCTCACCGCCGCAGTAGCGCACGCAGTTGGCCGAGGCCACGAAGGTGATGGGGGTGGTGATCACCCGGCTCCCCTCGCTCACGCCCAGGGCCAGCGTGCACAGGTGCAGGGCGGCCGTGCCGTTGGCGCAGGCCACGGCGTAGCGGGCGCCCACGTAGTCGGCAAAGGCCCGCTCGAACTCGCCCACCCGCGGGCCCTGCGTCAGGAAGTCCGACTGCAAAGTTTCCACCACCGCCGCAATGTCCGACTCCGTGATGTTCTGCCTGCCGTAGGGGATGGGCTTTCGGTTACTGGTTTCTGTATGCTGGTTCACGCGTTAATATCTTTAAACCTGAATATCTTTTAACCTTTTCTTAAAGTATGCAGCTTAAACGGTAAAATTTGGGTCTACATGCTCGCGAATCTGCTCCCTTAGCTGTTTTACGGAGAGCCACTCGGTATTGGTGCCGGAGTTGTACTTGAACCCGAGTGGTGTCATTTTACCCTTGTGCGCTTTCATAAAATCCTCGGGCGTCCAGAGTGGGGTGGATGGCAGAATTACGTAGTATTTATCCAGTTCTACTGTATTCAAAGAGTCTGTCTCGGTGATCATCTCCTCATGCAGCTTCTCTCCCGGGCGGATGCCTACAATCTCCTGCTCACAGTCAGGACCGATGGCCTCGGCCACATCGGTGATCCGGTAAGAGGGTATTTTCGGAACGAAGATCTCGCCGCCCCAATGATGCTCCAGCGCATGGAAAACCAGTTCCACACCTTCCTCCAGCGAAATATTGAAACGGGTCATGTCCGGGTGCGTGATCGGAAGCACTCCCTCTGTGCGTTTTTTCAGAAAGAAGGGCACCACGGAGCCCCGCGAGCCGATCACGTTGCCATAGCGCACCACCGAGAAACGGATATCGCGCTTTCCTTTCATGTTATTCGCTGCAACAAAAAGCTTGTCAGAGCACAACTTTGTGGCACCGTACAGGTTGATGGGTGCAGCTGCTTTGTCCGTGGATAGGGCCACTACCTCTTTCACACCGCAGTCAAGGGCTGCATTGATCACGTTCTCAGCACCAAGGATATTGGTCTTAATGCATTCCATGGGGTTGTATTCAGCGGCAGGCACCTGTTTCAGGGCGGCGGCGTGCACAATAATGTCTATTCCCTCGCAGGCGCGCTTAAAGCGATCCCCATCCCGCACATCGCCTATAAAGTAGCGGATGGAGTTATACTTGCTGTGGGGGAAAAGCTGCGACATCTCAAACTGCTTGAGTTCATCGCGGGAGTAAATCACCACGCGCTTCACGTCAGGGAAACGGGCATACACCATTTCCACGAATTTTTTACCAAACGAGCCGGTGCCGCCCGTAATCAAGATAGCCTTGTTGTTCAGGTCTAATGCCATTCTGAAATTTTATCCATTTTGATGACAGGTGCATTGCTTCACCCATTCTGTTGCAATTTAGTTTTTTTCGCCACAAGATGCAGCCCGGATTGTGGAAGACTTTTTTATGGTCAAACGGAAGATACCTGCATTGGCTTCTATTTAGTATGTTTCACCAATGCTACCGAACCCGGGGTAAGAGGTCTTGTGTAAGGTAAGTTTTTATAATAAAGGAGGATAATACGTTATGGAACCATTAAAACGGCCCCTGCATACAGGCAGCAAGGATTTTAATACGTAACTTATACCCCAAACAAAGTGGCACCCTGGCAGAGACTGTTCAGGTTATAGAGGTTTTAGTGTGAAACATATTCATATCATTGCTTTTGACATTCCCTACCCGGCCAATTATGGAGGTGTGATTGATGTTTTCTACAAGCTGAAAGCCCTGCACGAGCTGGGAATCAGCATTCATCTGCATTGCTTTGAATATGGAAGGGAGCGTACCTCCGCGCTTGCAGCGCACTGTACCACCGTAACCTATTATAAAAGAGAAACGCACCCCCGGCACCTCCTGAGCCTACAACCATACATTGTAACCTCCCGCACAGGAGCGGAACTGCTTAAGAATTTGCTGCTGGACAGGCACCCGATCCTGTTCGAGGGGCTGCATACGACTTTGTTGCTGACCGACAGACGACTAAATGAGCGCCTTAAATTTGTGCGCACGCACAACATAGAGCATAATTACTACTGGAATTTATGTAAGGCGGAATCTAACCTTTTTAAAAAGGCGTTTTTTGCACTGGAGGCTGTTAAGTTAAAAAAATATGAAAAAGTGCTGCAGGCAGCAGACCATATCTTCCCCATCTCGTTAAGTGAGCGGTCCTATTTTCAGCGTTACGGCACCACCACTTACCTGCCTGCCTTTTATTCCGAGTTACGCACGCTAAACCTTCCTGCAAGAGGGCAGGGTGTTTTGTACCATGGCAACCTTTCTGTCAGCGAGAATATCAGGGCAGTACATTATTTAATAGAGCATGTGTTCAGCAAAATAGCGCTGCCCGTACTGATTGCCGGTAAAAACCCCGGGCCGGGATTATTAAAAAAAGTAGCCCTGCATCAAAACATACAGGTAATAGCTAACCCATCAGACGAGGAAATGGCTGCTTACATCGCCAATGCGCAAATAAATGTGCTGATAACTTTCCAGGCAACGGGCATTAAACTGAAGCTGATCAATGCCCTGATGCAGGGCAGGCACTGTGTCGTGAATAACAGCATGGTGGCCAATTCCGGTTTAGAACACCTGTGTCGCGTAGCCAGCACACCGGATCAAATGATCGAAGCGATCACTGAACTATACAAGGTGCCGTTTAGTGAGCAGGCTAACGAGCAAAGGCAACAAGCGCTTGGCCATTTGTACACAAACCGGGAGAGTGCCCAAAAAATTGCGCAGCTGCTGTAAGGTTTAACTCAGCTTGTCGCTTTCGCGTGTTTTGCTACCAGTTCCTTGATCACCTCCGCTAATTTGCCGGTCAGTTCCTGCCTGGAAAAACGCGAGTGGTTGATGTACGGCAGGTCGAGGCTGGGGTTGATTTTCCAGGATTTGCTGAGCTGCGTCATGTGGTCCAGCATCAGGTCGTAGGCGGTATAATGGAACAGGCGCCCGGCGCCGCACTCGTCAATGATCCGATCGGCATCGGAATGCACCGGGCCCAGGCAAATGATGGGTTTGTTTGAGGCCAGGTACTCGAAGAGTTTTCCGGGCACGTTGGCAAACAGGGCTTCCACATCAGCAATGGCCAGCAACAGCACTGTGCTCTCCATCAGGTACTTTATCGCCTCCTCGTGCGGCACATACGGCACATACTCCGTAATTCCCAAAACCCCCGCTTTCTCAATCCGCTGCTTTACACCCTCCGATACCTTACCGACAAAACGAAGTTTATACTTTATATCATTATGCACGGATAACAGGTGGGCCAGCACTTTCAGAAAAACATCTATGTTATAGCTTTCGGTGATGGTGCCGGTGTAGGTAATCAGGAACGTGTCGGAGGGAGGGTTGGAAGGCAGACGGAAATCATCCGCGTCGTACCCGTTCGGGATTACGTGGATCTTGTCAGCATCAAGGTGGAGGGGCTTGTTCAGGAACAGGCGCTTGGTGTCATCGCTGGTAACCAGTATGGCATCGGCCTGCTGCAGCACCTGCAGTTCATACCTAGCGTCGAGGCGCTTGGCCAGGGTGGTGTGGTAGAGCTGATCGTAGTAATGAATGTTGGTCCAGGGGTCGCGGAGGTCGGCTACCCAGGGCAGGTTATACTTTTTCTTCAGCTTCAGGCCGATCAGTTGTGTGGAGTGCGGCGGACTTGTGGTGAGGATGGCTTTAAACGTGTCGCCTTTCAACAGCTCGGTTGCTTTTTTAATGGCGTGTTTGTTCCAGCCCACGCGGGCATCGGGGATAAAAAGGTTGCCGCGCACAAACTTGAAGACTTTATCGAGCAGGGACTCCTTGGACTGCTGGTTGGCAAAGCCGCTATAGGGGATCTCCTTTTTACCTGATAGTTTTTTGTAATACTCAAAGGGCTCAGAGGTTGCCGTGCGGTATACAGTCAGCCCATTTGGCACTTCTTTGGAAAAGGTGGGATCGAGCAGGGCATAGGAAGCCTGCTTTTCGTCCACGGTGAGCACAGTGGGCTGTACCCCGAACTGCGGCAGGTATTTACAGAACTTGAGTCCGCGCTGCACGCCCGGCCCCCCGGAGGGTGGCCAGTAATAAGATATGTATAAGAGGTCGGTTGTATCCGTTTTTTCCAAAGTGCGCAGGTATTTCGTTCAAATCAAATATAAAGCTTTTCTTACGTTATGCAGCCAATGCTGTTTAAATGATGATGCGCGGTGAGCCTGAAATCAGTCAAGGAATTTCAGGGGGTGGACATCTGTTTGCAGGAAAGCAAAAAGCACGTATCCTATTCGTAAATCAAAAGTATATTCCTTATTTTTGTAGGTAAATCCAGAGAAAGCGATGTTTGATAATTTAAGTAACAAATTAGAACAGGCCTTTAAGACCCTTAAAGGCCAGGGAAGCATTACAGAGATCAACGTTGCGCAAACAATCAAAGAGGTACGCCGTGCCCTGGTTGATGCCGACGTTAACTATAAAGTTGCCAAAACTGTTACCGATAAGGTAAAAGAAGAGGCATTAGGCCGCGATGTGCTTCTGGCTGTTTCGCCGGGGCAGTTGATGGTGAAGATCATGCACGAAGAGCTCACCGAGCTGATGGGTGGCGAGAAGCAGGAGATAAACCTAAAGGGCGATCCGGCGATTATCCTGATCGCAGGCTTGCAGGGCTCGGGTAAAACAACCTTTACCGGTAAACTGGCGCACCATGTTAAAAAGCAGGGCCGCAACGTGTTGGTGGCTGCCTGCGACGTGTACCGGCCGGCTGCGATCAATCAGCTACAGGTGCTGGCAGAGCAGGTGGGTGTAGAGGCCTATACAGAACTGGATAACAAGAACCCGGTGCAGATTGCCCTCAATGCTATCGCCCACGCTAAAAAAACCAATAAGAAAGTAGTTATCATTGACACCGCCGGCCGCCTGGCCGTAGACGAGGCAATGATGAAGGAAATAGCCGAGATTAAGGCTGCCGTGAAGCCCACCGAGACCCTGTTCGTGGTGGATTCCATGACAGGCCAGGATGCGGTGAATACAGCCAAGACCTTTAACGAGCGCATTAACTTCGACGGCGTGGTGCTGACCAAGCTGGATGGTGACTCGCGTGGTGGCGCGGCCCTTTCTATCCGTGCGGTAGTAGAGAAGCCCATCAAGTTTATATCGACTGGCGAGAAAATGGAGGCGCTGGACCTGTTCTACCCGGATCGTATGGCGCAGCGTATCCTGGGCATGGGCGACGTGATCTCCCTGGTTGAGCGTGCGCAGCAGGCCTTCGACGAAGACGAGGCGAAGCGGATCAACAAAAAGATCCGCAAGAACCAGTTCAACTTCGACGACTTCCTGACACAGCTGGAGCAGATCAAGAAAATGGGTGACATCAAAGACCTGGTGGGCATGATCCCGGGTGTTGGCAAGGCCCTGAAGGATGTGGAGATTGACGACAATGCCTTCAAGCCAATCGAGGCGATCATAAAATCGATGACACCGGCGGAGCGCGAAAACCCCGACATGATCAGCGGCAGCCGCCGGGCCCGCATTGCCAAAGGCAGCGGTACGGACGTACAGCAGGTGAATAACCTGATGAAGCAGTTTAACGACATGCGCAAAATGATGCGCTCGATGAACAAAATGTCTGGAAAACGCGGCGGCCTGAGCAACCTGGCTAACATGATGAAGCGCTAGAACGAACAACACACAAAAATGAAAAGGGGCCATACTTTTTAAAGTATGGCCCCTTTTCATTTTTAGTAATCAAGTAGGTGCTAGAGCTGTGCTTTCTGGTAGGCTCCCTTTAACAGGGCCACGGTTTCGGTTCCTTGAAACAGGATGTGCTTTGCTAATTGCTGAAGCTGAGCCAAGTCGGGAACCTGAATGGCACACAGCATTTCCTGAATACTGGCTTGCAAAGGTTGGGCTGCTATTACAGTGATGCTATCATAAAACTCCGCCAAGTGGTGCTTTAGGTTTACGAGGTCCCCGGTTTCTGTCAGATCATATAAGCTTTTAATGGATTCAGGGATGCTTTCGATATACATAGACAGAATTTCGCCCATGAAAGCAGTGTTCGTGCCAGCCATTTGCTCCAGCGTTTTCAAGTCTACAGTGGCGGCTTCCTGCCTGTAATTACTAGTTAAAGTATAGATGGTTTGAAAGAGTGTTCCCTGTTCAAAGGGTTTCGACACATAGGCGTCTGCCCCGGCGGCGAGACATTTTGCCACTTCCTCTTCAGAAGCATGCGCTGTGAGCGCGATAATGGGTATTTGCGCGTTATCGTTACCGGATGCCCTGATCCTTTTAATGGCCTCAAACCCGTCCATCTCCGGCATTTGCATGTCCATCAGAACCAGGTCGTAAGGAACAACCTGGAATTGATTTAGTGCCTCCACACCGTTGAAAACAATATCCAAATTGAGTTGCCAGTTAGCCAGAACGGTTTTGATCAGGAGTTGGTTAATCTCGTTGTCCTCGGCTAGCAGCACATTTAAACCTTTCAGGCTGGCTGTGGGTAACGCTGGCGTAGCAGACAGAGTTTCTTTGGTCGTTTCTGCCGGTTCAATTTTTATGATCCTCCGGAAAGGCAATGAAAACGTGAAGGCACTGCCTACCATCAGCTGACTTCGAACGGAAAGGTTGCCGCCCTGCATCTCAATAATATTTTTAGAAATGGTCAAACCCAGCCCGGTACCGCCGTACTTTCGGGTAGTGTCATTACTGCCTTGGTTAAAGCTTTCGAATACAGTGTTTAACTTTTCCGGGGCAATACCAATGCCTGTGTCCTCTACTGTAAATTCAATGAAAATTTCCTGCTCCTGTTCTCTGAGCAAAGTTGCCGACACCTTTATTTCCCCGTTTTCAGTAAATTTTGCAGCGTTCCCGATCAGGTTCAGAAAAACCTGGCGAAGTCGCAAAGGGTCGCCCAGTATTTTGCCTGGAATACGTGGATCGAGCATGGCCGACAGGATATTGCCGCGCTCACTTGCCTTGGATTCCATCAGTTCCACCACATCGTTAATCTGTTCCTCCAAGCTAAAGCCCACTTCCTCGAAGGTGAATTGGTGTGCCGTCATTTTAGAGAAATCCAGCAGGTCGTTGATGATGTGCATCAGGTTATCCGCCGATTTCTGAATGGCGCCGAGGTATTTCTGTTGTTCGGAACCCAGGTTTGTTTTTTGCAGCACATGGGTTAAGCCAATAATGCCATTCATGGGGGTTCGGATTTCATGGCTGATGTTGGCCAGAAACTGCTCTTTTACCCGTACAGAATTCTCGGCAATATCTTTTGCCTTTACCAGTTCCTGTTCATTTTTGATTCGGTCGGTAATATCAATGGCAAAGCCGGTAACACCTTTTACCTCGTCTTTCTCACCGCGCAAAGGCATGTAATATGACTTAAAATAGTAGCCATTCGACTCATCTACTGACTGTACTACTTCCCCCTTCAGCGCTTTCTGAAAGCGGGCCAGTATGCGGGGCATTCTATAAAAAACCTCCTGAATGGACTTCCCGATGATCGTAACCGGGTCGACGCCTATCCGCTCGTAAGCCATCCCACGGGCAAACTGAAAAACGCCGTCATGATTCACATTCCAGAAAGCCATCGGGGAATTGGAAATAACCAGGTCAAGTTGATTCTGTGTGTAGCGGAGTTTCTCCTCCGCGCGCTGGCGCTCGTCCTTTGCCTCCTTCAGGCGGAGCGCATTGCGTATGCTGTGGGAAACGCCTTCTGGGGTCAGCAGACTTTTAGGAATGTAGTCGGCGGCACCTAAACGGATGGCCTGGGCTGCAATGCGTTCATCGCCATGAGAGGTCACAATCAGGACGGGGGCCTGCACATGGATCCTGTCCAGTTCAGCCATGAGTTCCAGTCCATCCATGTCGGGTAGCTTAAAATCTACGAAAATGCAATCAAACGTTTTTTCCTGCAGCAGTTGCAGTCCCTCCCTGGCTGTTTTAGCCGTGCATACGGTTGCTTTCAGATTCGATTTCTGTAGAGAACGCCGGATGGTCATCTGGTCTACTTCGTCGTCGTCTATGATCAGGATCAGAAGATCTTTGGCTGATTTTTCCGCAATATCTATATAAGTGGGCACGATCAATCTTTCATGTAGGCGCTGCTAGCGCCTGTTAAACATCATCAGATCAAGTCGGTTTTCAGAGGAGAGGCAGGAGGCTTAAGGACGTTCGCACAGTTTCCAGTAACTGTCGAGGGTTGCTACCGAGGAAATGAATTTCTCGAAAGACAGCGGCTTGAGGATGTAACCGGCCACGTTAAAATTATAAGCGTTAATCTTATCGCTGTCCTCGTTGGAGGTGGTCATTACGAAAACGCTGGCACTTTTGAAGCGGTCATCAGCCCGCAGCTCTTTCAG
Organism: Pontibacter sp. GD13; assembly: GCF_058216355.1. Classification (NCBI taxonomy): domain Bacteria; kingdom Pseudomonadati; phylum Bacteroidota; class Cytophagia; order Cytophagales; family Hymenobacteraceae; genus Pontibacter; species Pontibacter sp. GD13. The sequence continues at coordinate 30,589 of NZ_JBYZMQ010000001.1, read as the reverse complement.
AAACTCAATGCCGTTCATCTTGGGCATGTTCAGGTCCAGAATGATGATGTGTGGGAAAGGCACCAGCTCTGTGCGAAGCATATCCAGGGCCTCTAAGCCGTTACGGGCTATAAAAAGGGGGTTTTTAATACTGTTCTTCTTAAATGCGCGCTGCACATTCATAACATCAACCTCATCGTCTTCAACAAGGAGGACATTTACCAATTTTTCAGTCATTTAAATAATTCAGTTAAATAGATTTAGGCCATGTAAAACGTATGGTAAGTCCATTTCCAAGGTGATTGGATTCAGCGCGTATCGTTCCTCCTGCAAAATTCACAATTTTTTTCGCAATAGCTAACCCAGCACCTTTGGTATCAACGGTATCTTTTGGGGAAACCGTGTAAAATAATTTAAAGATCTTCTCCAAAGCCTCCTCTGGAACGCCAACCCCGTTGTCGGTCACCTCAAATTCATACAGGTCATTTTCCGTTTCTGTGCAGCTGACCAGTACTTCTGCCGGTGTTTTGTCGCTGAAGGCGCTAACGTTGGCAAACAGGATATCAAAAACCTGCTTTAGTTTGGCAGCATAAGTATGAAACACGGGTAAGGGGGTCGGGAGCTGTAAATCCAGTTGGCCGTCAAAGGGAATTGCAACCTGCTGCACCATCGCTTTCACATCGGCAGGGGCTGTTTCAGTGTGGTGCCTTGATACGCGCGAGTAGGTGAGCAAGGCCTCGATCATACCTTCCATGCGCTTTGCCCTGCTGCGGAGAAGAAGCATGTTGTGCTGCACGTCTTCCGATATTTCATCGCCCAGATCCTCCTCTATCCAACTCGATAGGTTTGTAATGGCGCGTACCGGTGCTTTCAGATCATGGGACACGATGTAGGCAAACTCCTCCATGTCGTTCTGTAACTCTGCTACCTGTTGCTTGTAATGCTGCGTAGATTCCATTTTTCTTTGCTTAAGCGCTATAGGCTACCTGCTGTATACTTTCCGAGGACGGAATAGCTTCTGAATAGGGCCAGAAAAAGATAAAGCTGGTGCCAAGCCCTGCTTCTGACTCAATGCGTATGTTGCCGCCGGTTTCCTCCAATATCTTTTTAACAATGGCCAGCCCGATGCCCGTGCTTTCCCGGGTGTCGCGTGCTTCCATGGTCTGAAAAATACCAAATACTTTCTGATGATATTCCTTCGGTATGCCCGGCCCGTTGTCTTTTACCCTAAACTCGAATCCTCCGACCACGGCCTTGCATCCTATGTTAATAACAGGCTCTGGTTTGTCGTTATACTTAATGGCATTGCCGATCAGGTTGGTGAGCACCTGTTGCAACAGTATTTTCTCGGTGGTGATCTCAGGCAAGCTTCGGCTGGTATGCACGGTTACCTGTTTCCCAGGCGAAAGGGAATCAAGGATTTCATTAACCAATTGTGCTGTGGAGAAAGTGGTTTTAGGTATGTCATTTCTGCCGATGCGCGAGTAATCCAGTATGCCATTGATCAGGTTTTCCATCCGGAAAACACGGCCTCGCATTAACTGTAAGTTTCGCTGCACATCAGGGTCCAGGTCCGGCAGGTCTTCCTCAATCCACTCGGCCAGGCTGAAGATTGCACGCAAAGGCGCCTTCAGGTCGTGCGACACCACATAGGCAAACTGGTCCAGCGCTTTGTTCGTTTTCTGAAGTGTGGCAAAACTATCGTCCAAGCGCTTTGCCATTACGTTCAGCGAGTGGGAAACCTGGCTGATCTCGTCGTTTTTAAGATCTATGAGTTGGGTGTCGAAGTGCCCTAACGCGACTGCATCAGCCATTTTAACGATCTCCTTTAATCGCACCCTGATAGCTTTCGCCAGAAAATACACGACAATTATGCCGATCACCACACATATCGTGGTGAGAATAATGGCCAACTTATCGGTAAAACGGGTGCTGCGCTGCAGGGTCGAGTAGCTGTTGTCCCGGCTGATCTGCTCTGCTGTCCGGAACGCGATGAACTGTTGCCGGATGCTGTCCATCATTTTCTTACCGGCCCCTGTCCGTATCTTGTTAATCCTGAAGTCCTCGAAGGCAGCCACCTGATCAGGTGATTTAAGGGCGGCCTTTTGTAAGGCAATAGCCGGTTCGGCAAAAGTGGTTTGCCATCTGTGATAGGTCGAGTCGATGGCCTGAATGCGGCTGACTTGCGCCTGGTCGCTCACGAGGGTTAACATCTCTGCTCTTAAAAGCCCGTATGTCTTGATTCCGTTTTCGTAGGGAGCCAGAAAGTTCTCGTCATCGGAGATCTGGAAGCCCCTTAAACCGGTCTGTGTCTCAATGATCGCCTTCTCTGTGCTTTCAGCCAGGCGCATGGTCTCGGCGGCACGGAGTGCCTGCTTAATGTCTGAGGCTACATTCTCGGACTGCTCCAGGTACGAAATCGTAACGAAGACAAAAACCAGTAGTATAGACCCGAACGCGAGGTAAATCCTGGGTAAAAGTTTCATGGGGAGTTTAACTGGAAAGCGCGAAAAAACGCGGTGTTGCTGTTTTAAAGAAAACCACGGTTATTATTTGTGCAATATACAGTGGCGTATTTTCTGCAGCAAAAGGAATGCGCCCTAAATTATATTATTTTCCAGCACCTGCCAGGCCTTTAAGGCGTCTATGGCCTTGCTGTCCGGTATTTGTTGCATCGGGATAAGCCGTTCAGAAGTCGGGCGTTGAATTTCCTGGTAGAGCATGGCATCTTCGAAACCTGCTGCTGCAGCATCGTAACGGGTGTTTGCATAGTATACTTTGCTCAGTTTGGCCCAATAGATGGCCCCCAGGCACATGGGGCAGGGCTCGCAACTGGAATACAGCTCACAGCCTTCCAACTGAACTGTCTTAAGTGTAGCACAGGCCGCTCGAATGGCCATTATTTCAGCGTGGGCTGTCGGGTCCATGGAATGGGGCACCTGGTTAAAACCTCGGGCAATAATCTCGCCCCGGAACACGATCACTGCACCAAAAGGCCCCCCGAATCCTTCCGTCATTTTGATGATTGAAAGCAGCACCGCTTCGCGCATAAACAGGGCTTTATTTTCCATGTGGTACTTTTATGTAGCCTATACGGTTTCCCGTACCGGTTTGTAACACTGTGTGGGCCTTAATATGGAGGGGCAATAATGGCTGGAAACAAAAATATAGCCTACACTACACTTGTGCCCTCTCCGGCATACTCGTAGTATAGGCTATTACGGTTTTATATCAAATCCAGTTGAAGGGTGAAAGTAGGGTGGCAGGTTTATGTATGCAAACTATTTACATACAATTACATACGCTGGTTTGCCTGCTTAGTTCTTTTTTCTGGGAATTTACGCGCTGGCTTGTTTATGCTGGCCAGTTTGCATTAAATATCTAATTTTTAAAGCGCACGTATCTATGCCTATACAAACCAAACGCATGACACTATGAAAAAGAATACAACGCTATGGCTAAGCTTACTGTTTTTGCTGACCCTGCTGGGCGCATGCTCGGGCATGAAGGAAGCCGAATCCGGTATGGAGGATGAGTTAGCCGATTTTAGAAGCTGGGTAAATAACACCACATCCAGCATTGCGAATAAAACAGAAGCGGACTGGAAACAGGCTAAGCAGGATTTTAGCCAGCGCACCAGCGAACTGGATCAGAAACAGAACAATTTTTCGGCTGAGGTAAAACAGGAGTATCAGCAGTTGAAGCAAAAATTCAATGACGCTGACAAAGAGTACATGCACCACAACAGCCAGGGTATGGAGAGTGAGTGGGAGCGTAACCTGTTGGGGCGTTGGGCCGATATGGCCACGATAAACGAGAACAACGTACGCGACGCCTACATTACCTTTATGGAAAACGTGCGGGCCCAAAAAAGCAATTGGAACGACCATGACTGGGAAATGGCCAAGATGGTGATGAACAACCTGAACCAGCGCAAAAGTGAGATCACCGGGAATATCCCCACCGATACCGAGGTAAAGATAAAAGCACTGCAGATGGAGTTCAGAACCCTGGAAACAGGCGCAGACGTTGGCGATAACTAGTTAGACCCATTGGGGGTTACACAATAACCCGTCCTTCCCGGGCATCGCCGTACAGGACAGACAGCCCCTGCAGGTGCCGGTACCCGCTGAGCCAGGCAAGGAGGCTATCGAACTGATGCCAGTTGGCTGGCGCCTGATGCAAGGGAAATGAAAGAAGGCTTTGCAGTGCCGCTGTAAAAACAGGGAGCGCAGCAAGGCCTTTTTTGTACCCCGCTAAACCAGAAAACTGCAGTGTAACCAACTGCCTGGGGTATGTTTCCAGCACGGCCACGCCTTGGTCATCCAGGTTGGCCCGCAACCTGATTGCACGCGCCGTCAGGCCGCCGATAAAAAGCGGCGACATAGCTTGTAACTCTCTGTCGCAGGAGCGGTAGAAATAATCGGCATCAGATGAGTAGGCTCCCTGCGCGTATACCCTGGGAAGGGTGAGTGGGGCATCCATAAAAAGCACCGCAGGCCTAAAAGTTACAACCAGGTGCTGTAGCCAGGCATCCGCATCCTGCCCACGCTTGCTTTGCAATACTCGTAATTTGCCCCCCTCTAAAAATGCTACAGCAGTGGTTCCAGCCAGCTTAGCTCCATAATCTACGCCGAGGTGTCGGGTTGTATCCATATGATGCGTGCTAAGTGTAATTTTTCCTTACCGTTATACCCATACGTATAGTACTCCTGTACAAAGGCATTTTCCCAACTACAATAACAATCTAATCAAAGCTGCCTACCATATTCTGGTATAGCCGTTCGGAGTCCCAGTACCCGCTTGCTATGATGCGCCGAACAGTGAAGAGCGGATTCTGTGCATCCTGTTTGGCGGCTAATTGGAATGCGCCTGTAACCCCCCTACTTTTTAACTCCGGCACTGCCTCCTGGTTCCAAAGGCCAAACGGAAAGGCGAAGTAGGTAACGGGTTTCCCGGTGATTTCTTCCAGGACCAGTTTGGGCTTCTCTACCTGGGTTACCCAATCGTTGCCGGTGAATTTTTTTACGTTATGATGATCCCAGGTATGGCTGCCGATGGCGTGGCCCTTCTCCGACAGGTCTTTTATTTGTTCGCGGGTCATGTAGCGGGGCCTGTTCAGGGAGACAGTCATCACAAAAAAGACACCCTTAAAGCCATACTTTTCCAGCACCGGCAGGGCATTAGTGTATTGGTCCAGGTTGGTGTCGTCGAAGGTGAGCATCACGGGTTTTTCGGGAAGGGGGGCACCGGTGGTCAGGTAAGCCATCAATTGATCGGGCAGGATGGTGTGGTATCCGCTGTCTGCCAGTATTTTAAGCTGTTGCTCAAAGCGATCGGTCGGAACAATGTAGTCTTTTGCCTGCTTAGAGTCTCCTGTGCGCCAGTCGCGTATCTGGTGGTAGCATAAAATGGGCACCTGTGGCCTGGCCAGCACCGTTTCGGCAGAGGCGTTCAGGTTGATCAGGGGCTCTGCGGGCAATGTAGCAACGGCCACACCTGCAGAGGCAACGAACTGTACCGTAGTGGAGTCCGGTAAATGCATAGGTGATTCGGCTGTCAGCGCATCCTCCTGGCGGGGGCCGCTTTCACAGGATGAAAAAAGGAGAGTAGCCAGCAATAAGCCGGCACCAAGTATACGGCGGGTAAAGAGAAAATTCATGTATCGAAATTATAGGCGTCAATATACCTATTTATACTGACGTGATGGGGCTATGGAGGCTACAATTTTAACCTTTAGCCTGCTGTATGTTCTTATCAACGAAGTGACGCCAACGCCGCCTTCAATCGTTGGAGCGCCTCCTGCAATTTGTCGCTCTCTATGGCAAACGACATGCGGGCATGGCCGGGGGAGTCAAATAGCGCGCCATCCGCCAGTTCCAGGCTATACTGCTCCCGTAAGTAGCGGAAAAGATCGGTACCGGAGGCAATTGTTTCACCCTGCGGTGTGGTGCGCTGCAAATAATGGCTGAAATCAGGGAAGAAATAGTAGGCCCCGTCCGGCACGGTATAGCGCAACTGCGGGATCGCTTTGAAAGCTGCCACCACCAGGCTACGGTTGTGGCTGAGCACCTGCAGCATGGGTTTAAGCGCTTCCTGCCGCACTGCCAGGGTGGCTTGGGCTGCATCCTGCATAAAAACGCTTACACCTGAATAAGTGATTCCCTGAAACTCGGCGCAGCTTTGTACCAGTTCCTTCGGGCCCAGCAGGTAACCGATGCGCCAGCCGGACATGGCAAAGTTTTTAGAAAAGCCATTTACAACGATTGTTCGTTCTGTTTTCGCCCCTTGGCAGGAAAGGATAGAAGTAAAAGGCTCACTGTAAGTAATAGCGTCGTAAATTTCATCTGACAGCAGGTATAGGTTGGGGAATTCCCTCACCACCTCGAGCAGTGCCTCCAGCTCCGGCTTACCATAGCATTTGCCGGTCGGGTTACCCGGGTTGGTGAGTACTACTATACGACTGCGGCTGTTCAAAGATTTTCGCAGCATCTCCGGAGTAAGTTTGTAGCCGTCTTTCTGGTGGGTCTGCAAGGGCTTGAGCATGCCGCAGCTATACTTCATCAGTTGCTGGAAGCCGAACCAGGCTGGGGTAGGCACCACCACCTCGTCGCCTTGCCGCAGCAGGTTGGTAAACAAGTTAAAAAGTGCCTGTTTGCTACCAGGGGTAATAAGCACCTGCTCCGGGTCGAGTTGTACTCCATCGGCTTTATACCTGTCGCAAATTGCCTGTCGGAGTCCTAAAGTGCCCTCCGTAGGACCATAAAACGTTTTGCCGTCTTGCAAAGCAGTGATGGCTGCGGTGGTAGCTTCTTCGGGACTTCTAAAATAACTGGCACCGGAGGCCAGGGAGATATATTCCATGGATAAAAGACTTGGCGACTTAGACAGACGCTTGTTTACAATCCGGTTCAAAAATTTCGTAGCGTAGTATAACCCATTCGCGCGAGGCGGACATACGGTTAAATCGCAATTTATAAAGACTTTTGGTAATGTATACCTTAAATGTTGTTGCGACTAAGGCAATGTGAAGAGCACATCCGCAAAGTTTTTCTGGTTATCGTAGAAAACAGTTTCTACTTCCAGGCCGCACTGTTGGCCCATTTCCCGAATCTGCTCAAGGGAGTACTTGTGTGAGTTTTCGGTGTGAATGGCTTCCCAGGCATCAAAATGGAAGGTGCGCCCGGTGTCACGGATATACACTTCCTGCTCTTTCTGACTGATTAGGAAACTGCGCATCACGCCTTCCAGGGGGTTATACATGGCATAATGCCGGAACTGGTCTACATCAAAATTGCCCCCAAGCTCACGGTTGATCCTGCGCAGCAGGTTGAGGTTAAACTCAGCGGTTACACCGGCCGCGTCGTCGTAGGCATGTAGGATGGTGTCGGGGTCTTTGCGCAGGTCTATGCCCATGAACAGCTTGTCTCCCTTGCTCAGGTAGCTGCGAATAGTCTGCAGAAAAACCAGACCATCGTGTGCTTCGAAATTACCAATGTTAGAGCCCAGGAACAGCAGTACCTTTCGTTCTGATTTGTGCGCCTGTAGCCATTGCAGGGCCTGAAAGTATTCTCCCACCACGGCCTGCACATTTACAGCGGGCAGTTCTTCCTGCAGGCTATCGGCTAACTGCGCCATGGCATCTCCCGAAATGTCGATGGGCACATAATCAAAGCTACTTTTTTGCCTGGCCAGCTCGCGTAACAGCACCTTTGTTTTCAGGGCATCCCCGGCTCCCAGGTCTATCATATGGAAAAAACCCTCCTGAGAGAACTGTCGCGCCATGTCCGCCCTGTTATCGTTCAGTACCTCGAACTCGGCACGGGTAAGGTAGTACTCAGGTAAATCCATGATCTGCTGAAAAAGCTGGCTTCCCCGTCCGTCATAGAAATAGCGAGAGGGCAAGTGCTTTTGTTTGCGGCTAAGGCCTTCTGCCACATCGCTGGCAAAGGCGGCGGTATCGTTGCTGCCGTCTTGTTTGCGGCTCAGATCTATCATGGGTGCTAGGGTAGAATTTAAATCCATAAGTTTATTTGTTTGCCAGCCGAATACCAGTGTACTGCCAGCGTTTATCAGGGTGAAAAAAGTTACGGTAAGTGGTGCGTATGTGGCTTTGTGAGGTAGCACAGGAACCGCCGCGCAGCACCATCTGGCTGATCATGAACTTGCCATTGTACTCGCCAATGGCGCCGGGCGCCTTTGTAAAGCCAGGGTAGGGGTGATAGGCACTGTAGGTCCATTCCCACACATCGCCGTACAGTTGCTGCAGCCCTTCACAGCCAGGCTGGGCAGGGCGGGGCTCCAGGCGCTCGCTCTCCACAAAATTTCCCTCCTGTGGCGGATAGGCCTGCGCCGCGGCCTCCCATTCAAACTCAGTCAGCAGGCGCTTGCCGGCCCAATTGGCATAGGCGTCGGCTTCATAAAAACTGATATGGGTCACCGGCTCGTTCAGGTTTACCGGTTGCAGGCCGTGCATGGTGTACCGGTGCCATTCGCCATCCTGTTGCATCCAGTAAAGCGGCGCCTCCAGCTGCTGGCTGTTCACCAGGGCATAGCCTTCATCGAGCCAGTGCCTGAAATCCGTGTAGCCGCCGTCCTGCATAAACTCCAGGTACTCGCCGTTGGTCACCAGGCGGTTCATCACCTGAAAATCGTCGAGCCATACTTCATGTACGCCGAGTTCATTGTCAAAACAGAAATCCTGCCCCCTGTACCCAATTTTATACTTCCCGCCGGGTACCTCCAGAAAAGTTGCTTTCACTGCTTCTGGCTGCGCTGCCTCCTGCGTGAGTTCCTTATACACCGGAAGCAATGGGTTGGTGCTCAGGATATACTTGATGTCGGTGAGCAAAAGCTCCTGGTGCTGCTGCTCATGCTGCAAACCCAACTGCAGAATGGGCAAAGCCTCGGCAGCCAGCGCTTCGTCGAGGTTGTGCAGCAGCTTGCTGATGTGCTCATCCACGTGCTGGCGGTAGGAATAAATATCACGCAGGGGCGGACGGGTGAGAGTGCTGCGCTGGTCGCGCTGTACGCGGCTGCCAACACTGTTATAATAGGAGTTGAAAAGGTAACTGTACTGCGTATGGTATTCCTGATAGCCGGGTAAGTATTTTTTCAATACAAACGTTTCGAAAAACCAGCTCGTATGCGCCATGTGCCACTTGGGCGGACTGACATCCACAATGGGCTGCACCACGGTATCCTCCGGTTCGAGTGGCTGGCAAATGAGCTCCGTACGGGAGCGGATGCGCTCGTATTGCTGAAGCGCAGCTTGTGTGGAGGAGGCGGTGAGGGTGCTCATAAATGTTTCGTAGTTAAAAATGCCGTAAAAGCCCTATTGAAAAGAACAGGTTAATCAGGTAAAGGTTCAGAAATCAGAAGCAGCAATAAGTAAATGTTCCAAAAGTAAGGTACGCCGTTGCAGCTACCATGTACTTCCATAGACTGCCCAGGGTTATTCTTAGTAGTTCATTTACGTCAGAATTAGCCATAATGGTTTATCTTGCCACAAAACCAGCAGTCGTTCTATGCATTTAAAACTTAGTTATACTTCCCATACCCTACATTTCAATTTTGCGGCACGTACCTCACGCGGCGCTATTGCAAAGCATAAGGTATTTTATATCAGCGTTTTTAGCGAAGATGCGCCTTCTCTTTCCGGTATAGGGGAGTGCGCTCCGCTGGCTGGCCTTAGCCTGGATGCCCGTCCGGATTTGGAGGAAAAAATAAAAGCGACAGTGCTGGCGGTAAACTCAGGACAGATTCGCCTGCACCTCTCCCAAAAATTGCCGGAGACCCTCGCTTTGGATGAATGGCCAGCCCTTTATTTCGCAATGGAAACCGCGTTGCTTGATCTGGAGAACGGCGGCAGGCGACAGGTGTATGTAAACTCCTTCAGCGTGGGTGAAGTGGGTATACCGATCAATGGCCTGATTTGGATGGGCGAGCTACCGTTCATGCAAAAGCAGATTGAAACGAAGCTGCAAGAGGGCTATACTTGCCTGAAACTGAAAATTGGCAGCCTCGATTTTGCACAGGAGCTCAAGATCCTGCAAGGGATTCGGGAAGTGGCAGGGGCCGATTGCCTCACCGTACGCGTAGACGCCAATGGTGCATTTACACCAAAGGATGCCTACAAAAAGCTGGAACGCCTGGCCAGATACGGCCTGCACTCGATTGAACAACCCATCCGGCAAGGGCAAACAGCGGAAATGGCTCAACTTTGTGCCTACAGTCCTGTGCCCATCGCGTTGGATGAGGAGTTGATTGGCATACGGGGCACAAAAGCCAAAGAGGACCTGCTGGAAGCGATCAAGCCGCAGTACATCATCCTGAAGCCAACCCTGGTCGGAGGCCTTGGGGCCAGTGCAGAATGGATAGCAATGGCAGAGGCGCGCGACATCGGCTGGTGGCTTACTTCTGCCCTGGAATCAAACATTGGCCTGAATGCTATTGCGCAGTTTACTGCCGGTTATGATGTTACCATGCCGCAGGGGTTAGGCACAGGCCAGCTTTACCGAAATAACATCCCTTCGCCGCTTACCATCAGGCAGGGGGCGCTATGGTATAACCCGGCGCAGCAATGGGAGACGGAGCTGACGAATTCCAAGTTTTAAATAACCAATCCGGGGCAGGGGGCGTTAGGTTAACAAACTAAATTTAAAACTTATGCCAACCGAACAATATCACGAACCACCCCAGGAACTTTCTCAGGAGACCCGCACTTTTGTCCGCATGATCACGTCTGTAATTGAGGAGGCAGAAGCCATTAGCTGGTACGAGCAGCGTATTTCCGTAGAGCAGGACAAAGAGGCCAAAGCCATTATGCAGAATGCCCAGGAAGAAGAGTTTAAGCACTTTGGAATGGACCTGGAGTTTCTGCTGCGCAAGAAGCCGACCTGGCGCAAAATGATGCAAACCATTCTTTTCACTAAAGGGAGCATCGTGGACAAAGGGGAGAAGGCAGAGGACTAAAACGTCCTTTCCTGCCCAACCATTTCCTTGTCTACGCTCAGGTAGCCTCCGCCTCCCACTATCAAGGCCCAGGCCATACCAATTATGAGCAGGTGGTACTCAAAGCCTTCGCCGGCCTGGTTACCGCCCCAGTTCATAAAGAACCCATTGGGCAAGTGTACCGCTAATACGATGCCCACGAAAAGGCAGAGGACGCAGAACGCCCAGATGCGTGTCCAGAGGCCGGCAATAAGACAAAGGGAGCCTATAAACTCGATAATGATCACGAGCCAGGCAAGCACACCGGGCAAGCCTGACATTTGCTCAAACCCGCTAATGAAACCAGAAGGGCCACTACCCCCAAACCATCCGAGTAGTTTCTGGGCCCCGTGCGGAAAAAGCACCAGGCCCAGGAATACGCGGACAATGGTGAGGCTCCAGGTGGCGGGCGTTACGAGTAGTCTGTATTTGTAATCCATAGTTTTTTACTAAATTGAAGATCACTTGCTACTACGCAGGAATGTACAAATAGGATTATAATTGGTATGCTTTACATCAGGCCGAATTTCAACCCTACAAAGAAAGTGCGAGGCCGGGCAGGGCCATATACGTAGTTGCTGTCGCGTGTTTTGCCTGTGTCGAAATCAGTTTGGTAGGCATTAAACATGTTCTGCACACCTGCGCTCAATTGCAAATCTTTTTGCACACTACTGAGTGTAAACCTATAGGCCAGCTTCAGGTTGTTTTCTACAAAAACCGGTGACACAACCACTGCATCCTCCACCACACCGGGAGCCCCGCCATAGTGTGGCACCAGCATAGCGCCCGTAACCACCCCCGACAAGGCAGCCGTAAACCTGTTTTGCGGGAACAGCGACAGCACATAATAACCGTAAACGTTTGGCGTGCGCAGAAAGGCCCGTCTGCCAGGCAGCTGTACAGACCAGGCTACCGGGGCATTATATAAAGATCGCTGAAAGGTGATGCCCGACTCCACCTGAAAGACTTGCGAGTAGTTGATGCGGCCCTCCAAAGTGATTCCTTGCACAAGTGCATCTCCGCCATTCTTCCGCAACAGCTGCTGGTTACCCTGCGCATCGGTACCCAGTTGCTCCAGCACAAAAGCATCCTGTAAGCGGGTATAAAAGCCATCCAGGGTGAAACCAAAGATCAGGGCTTCACTAGCCTTATTGAAATCGATAGAGGCGTTTGCGCTGTTTGATGTTTCCTCGCGCAGGGTTGGGTCTACCTGAATCAGGGAAATTCCGCCTGAAGCGAAAGCAATGTGCAGATCCGTTTCAAAGGCCTGAGGCGGCTTAAAGCCACGCGCATAGGAAGCCCTGAACTGCGTGGTGGTGCCCAGCTTGTAAACGGCACTGATGCGCGGCGTGAAAACCAGGCCCGCTACGCTGCCGTGACGATTTGCCCGCACCCCCGATAACACGGTGATCTGGGGCGTAACATCCCAGTCGCTTTGCAGGAACAAGCCGCTCAGGTTTGTCTCCTGGTCCACCAGAAAATCGTATGCCGTTATTTCATCAAAAATAGACTCATAAACATGTTCGACCCCAGCTGTCAGGGTGTTTTTGCCTCCCAGAAGCTCATGCACGGTATAATTATATTGGAAGCCGGCCTGCAGGGTATAATTGCGGGTCTGACCCCAGCCATCGGCTTGGTCAATGCCCGTGTAGTGCGTGCGATTCGTGCTTTGGGCAGCACCGTAAAAAGTATAGGAGGCTACGCCGTCCTTTAATTGATGGTCGTAGTTTACACCGCCCACCAGAATGTCATGTAGCCTGTACTCCGACTGATCTGCCTGGTCGGCAGGTTTATCCAGTTTGTTGCCCCCGTGTCGCAACTCATGAATGCTCCAGCCGTTTACCTCCAGCCGATCTTGGGTGGAGGGTTTGAAAAAAGTGTTAAAGCCGAACGAATTGTTGTTCAGTTTAGACAATTCAGTAAAACCGTCCGCATTTGCGTCGTAGCCCTCCCTGTTGCGGAATGAGCCGAAGATGGAAATCCCCGCAGTTTGCTCCTCGTTCACGGTGTTCACATTGGCATTGACAAAGTGATCCCATGCAGTGTTGGCGGTCACTGATGAGGTAGAGGAAAGGGTATAGGAGCTCTCGGAGGGTTCTTTGGTGATGATGTTCACGGTACCTGCAATGGCACTGGAACCATACAGCACCGAGCCCCCGCCGCGCACCACTTCCACCCGGTCGATCATATTTGTTGGGATTTGCTCCAGGCCATACAAACTCATCAGAGAGGTAAAAACCGGTCTGCTGTTCACTAATATCTGGGAGTAGGAGCCGCCAAGCCCGTTCATGCGCAGCTGGGTATAGTTGCAGGTCTGGCAGTCGGTTTCCATACGCAGGCCAGGTTGAAAGCACAAGCCCTCGGATAAGGTGTTGGATTGCGTGAGACCAAAGGTCTTGCTGTCAAGCACATTTACCGCCACCGGACTCTCCAGACGCCTGCGATTGGTACGGGTGCCCGTTACAACTACCTCGTTTAGGGTGGCGCTTGACTCCTGCAGGGCAACATGCAGTACCGTTTCTTTCCCTTCCAGCACCTCTATTGTTTGTTCAAAAGGTTTGAACCCAATAGCAGATACTAGCAGCTGGTACATACCAGGTGCCACATCCGGCAATCTGTAATACCCCTGCTCATTTGTAGGAGCACCCCATTTAGTGCCTTTTAATACGACTGTGGCAAAAGGTATATCCTTATGGCCGCCTTTTACCTGGCCTGTTACAGAACCTGTGTGCGCCGATACCTGAAAAGATGTTATTTGTAAAAGAGAGCAGAGTAAAATTATTTTAAACATATCTTTATTATTTTTTGCGTAAGTATAGTAATAGCATTAGCTACGCAAAATTATTAATTTAGATATGTCTAAAAAAAATTAATTTGCTTTTAATTGTTTGAATGATCTTTTAATCAAGCTAAACAGATTTTACTTCCTATAATTTAATGATAGCGGCTCCGCAGCAAGTCTTTAATCTTGACCATGCCTGTGCTGGCTTTTTCCTCATACACATGCAGGTTGGGGCGCTTGCGCATGGGGGGCAATTTCGGGTCCACTACAATAATAGGTACCTGGTCCGGTACAAAATCCACCAGTCCGGCAGCCGGGTAAACAGCCAGGGAGGTGCCTACCACCAGGAAAATATCCGCCAGCAGTGTCTCTTCTATGGCCTGCTCCATCAGGGGCACCGCTTCCCCAAACCACACGATGTTGGGCCTGAGTTGTGCGCCTTGTGCGCAGGTGTCACCTAGTTTAAGCTCCCAGCCTTCCAGGGGGTAGATCAGCTTGGGGTCTGTCGTGCTGCGGCACTCGAACAGTTTGCCGTGCAGGTGCAGCACACTCGTGCTGCCGGCGCGCTCATGCAGATCATCCACGTTTTGGGTGATGATGTGCACCTTGAAGTCCTGTTCCAACTCGGCCAGAGCCTTATGCGCCGCATTCGGCGTTACGGCCAAAGCGTTTTTGCGGCGTTCGTTGTAAAAATTGAGCACCAGCTCCGGATCTTTGCGCCAGCCTTCCAACGATGCCACTGCCATCACGTCATGCCCTTCCCAAAGCCCGTCCGCATCGCGGAACGTAGCCAAGCCGCTCTCGGCGCTAATTCCAGCCCCCGTTAAAACTACCAGTCTTTTTTTCATATTAATTTCCAGATATTTAGCTGTGTACGGTTCAAGGTTAAGGTTTAGCCTGTATTTGTTATTTATCCATGCGGGTAGAATTGTAACAAACAAGCCAGGTTTTTCAAGTACATTAATACAATACGAACAGAGGGTTGCAACCTGTCTCGTAAAATAGTGTTTGCCGCTGGTGCTGCCTATGCGCCTTAGTGGTATATTCGCTAAAATTTTGAATATGATAACAAAAAGCAATCGCCTGCAGCACGTTTCCTACGACTTATGCGGTCCTTTATACGAAAAAGCAAAGGAGCTGGAAGCGGAGGGGCATCGGGTGACCAAGCTGAACATCGGCAACCCGGCACCTTTTGGCTTTCAGGCTCCGGATGCTGTGCTCCAACACTACCAGGATAAGTTACGCGAGGCACAGGGCTATTCAGACCACAAGGGGATTCTGAGTGCCCGTGAGGCCGTGAAACGCTATTACACCAAAATGGGGGTTGCCGATGTGAGCACCGAGGATGTTTTTCTGGGCAATGGCGTGAGCGACCTGATCTTGCATGCGGTGCAGGGCTTGCTGAACCCGGGCGATGAAGTGCTGGTGCCTGCACCCGATTATCCCCTCTGGACAGCGGCAGTTAGGTTTGCCGGAGGCAAGGCCGTGCATTACCGCTGCGACGAGCAGGCAGACTGGTTTCCGGACGTGGCCGATATCAGGCGCAATCTCAGCAGCCGTACCCGGGCCATCGTCATCATCAACCCCAATAACCCCACAGGTGCCGTGTATTCCAAAGAACTTTTGCATGAGCTGGTGCAGTTGGCGGAGGAGCGGCAGCTGGTGGTTTTCTCGGATGAGATCTATGATAAGATCCTCTACGACGGGGTTCCGTTTACCTCCACAGCCACATTATCGGATGCCATACTTTGCGTTACCTTCGGCGGCCTATCTAAAAATTACCTGGCGGCAGGTTTTAGGGCAGGCTGGATGTTGGTGAGCGGGGCAAAGAAGCTCGGCCAGGATTACATCGGAGGCCTGAACACCATGGCCAGTCTGCGGGTGTGCAGCAACGTGCCCGCCCAGCATGCCATTGAGGTGGCCCTGGAAGGAGAGCAGACCATTTATGACAACACCCAGCCCACTGGCCGGCTTGGGCGGCAACGCGAAATCAGCTACGACATGCTGACTTCCATTCCGGGAATCAGCTGCGTTAAACCGAAGGGCGCCTTTTACCTGTTCCCCAAGATCGATACCAAGCAGTTTAACATACACAGCGATCAGCAGTTTGCGCTGGACCTGCTAGCAGAAAAACATGTGCTGCTTGTGCCAGGCTCAGGCTTTAACTACCCTGCCCAGGACCATTTCAGATTGGTTTACCTGCCGGAGCTACCCGAGCTTACCCAGACCATGGATAAGTTGGCTGGCTTCCTGAGCCACTATTGGCAGCGGTAATAAGTCTTAAAGTTTATGCCTTAAAGCGGCGCTCGTAAAAGGTTGCATGCCAGCCATTTTCGAAGCTGTAGCTAAACAAAATAACAAGGCCGCAACGGGAAACCGTTGCGGCCTTGCTGTTACTTGAAATTCCTGGTTGGGTTTAACCCGCCGGCCCGATACTTAAAAGCTTACAAAGTATACTTGCGTCCTTTGTTCTGCTCTTTCAGGTACTCCATAAGCGGCTGAAAGTAGTCTACCATGGCGCGTGCACTTAACTCCTCGCCGGTGTTGTCTTTCAGCACCTTGCGCCAGTCAGCTGACGAACCAGGGTACATGATGTCGCGCAGGAATTTGCCCACTTCCTTGTTGCCATAATAGTTGGTGGCATGGGGGTCCTGGTGCAGTATGTTTTTGGCTATATGATCGTGCAGCTGAAACAGGATCACGTAACTCATGGCATAGTCGTAATACTGGGCGGCATCGTCGTTGATGTGCGTTTTGGTGGCTGGGTCCAGGTAGTTCTCGCCGCGGTTAGCAGGGGGCACTATGCCCTGGTATTTTTTAGCCAGTTCCCACCAGCGCTTGTTCAACTGGTCAGCTGGCAGGTTGTTGGCATAAAAATCATTCTCCCACTCGCTCATCACTCCGGATGAGAAAGGGATGAACACCACATAGCTCAGGGCTTCCTTCAACAGGGTCTGCACCTCGTCAGTCTGTGCGTCCTTGTCGATCAGGTTTAGCTCCGTCAGGAATGGTTTCTGCATGGCCGCGAGTCCCATCAGGCTGCCAATGGCCTCGTGGTAGGCGCGGTTAGCGCCCTCACGCAACAGTACCGGCACATCGGGGTTGGTGTAGGTCATGTAATAATAGATGTGGCCCAGCTCGTGGTGCGAGGTCTCGTACCATTCTGAGTTCGGTTCCACACTCATCAAGCTGCGCACATCCTTGTCCAGGTCCATGTGCCAGGCAGAGGCGTGGTTGTTCTTTTTATAGCCCGCGTTTGCCGGTAAAGGGTACAGGCTCGATTTTTCGTAAAAGGTCTGCGGCAGGCTCGGGAAACCCAGGCTGGTGTAAAACCGCTCACCCTGCTTCACGATCCACTCGGCGCCTTTGGGTTTCAGGGCGGCATCCAGGTCAATACCCTCCACGTCCACCATCGAGCTCCAGTCCTGGCCCCAGCGGTTCGGCAACCAGTGGGCAGGCAGGTAATCGGGCACCTGCTTCACGCCGTACTTTTTGGCCAGTTCGTAACGTGCGTAGGTATGCAGCTCGCGGTACAGGGGGCGCAGCTCCTCGTTTATCTGCTTCATCAATTCCAGCATCTCAGGGCGTGTCATGCCGTAGTCTGATGCCTGGTACGTGAAGTAATCGTCATAGCCAAGGCTTTGCACGGTTTGGTTGCGCAGGTCGCGGAGGTTCAGCAAGCCCTTTTTCAATCCGGGGCCTACTGCTTTGCTGGCCTCCCAGGCATCCAGGCGCTTTTTGAGGTTGTTCTCTGACTTCAGGATGTTGTCGATGTCGTTGGTGCTCACCGATTTTTCATAAATGCGGTAATCGAAACCATAGAGCTTCTCGGTTTGCTCTGTTTCAGCTTTGATGCGTGCCTTAACCACGTCCGGAATGATCTGCGGGTTGTTGGCGCCGGCGTAAAGTATAGCATCAAACTGCTTAACCTGCAACGGCGTCAGCTGGTCCTTTTTCTCCAGCATGGCTTTGGCTGTGTTGATGTTCTCGGTGCTTCCTGTAAACGCGGCGAAGGACTCATTCGCCCGGCGGGTAGCCACGGCATTGGTGGAGTCGCCTTCCACTATTTTGGTGTTGGAAGCCCATTCTGCCTCTGCGGACTTGGTGTAGAGGTTCTGGTAAGTGGTGGAGTACTGATCGAGAAAGTTCTGGGCTTCCTGTTGCACAGCCGACATTTCAGCGGTCTGCTCCATGCCTGCCGTCTCGGTTTTCTGGGTAGAGCAGGAAGTAAAGACCAGCGCGGCGAAAAGGCCGGGAAGGATAATTTTTTTCATGGGTTGGGTTTAGGGTTATTTTAAACATGCACTCGTTACTTTAGCACTAGTACGCAGCCGTAGTAAAAAGGTAATTCGTATTGGAAGGGCACGCAACCATACTTCAGATCAGTTAATCCTTCTGTTGCAATTCCTCCGTCGCTTTCGCCTCCTGCAGCAGGTGCTCGTCCAGGTGCTTGCTGGACTTTGCACCCAGTTCGCGCAGCAGCTCCACCTTGCGTACCAGGTTGCCTTTTCCCTCCGTCAGCTTGTTCATGGCAGCATGGTAGGATGTCTGGCTGCTCTCGAGGTGTTTGCCGATGGTTTTCAGATCATCTACAAAGCCTACAAACTTGTCGTACAGTTTGCCGCTTTCTTCAGCGATCTTCAGCACATTGCGTTTCTGGTCCTCCTGGCGCCACACACCCGCCACAGTGCGCAGTGTTGCCAACAGGGTGGAGGTGGTCACCAAAACGATGTTGCGGTCGAAGGCATCGGTAAACAGGTCGTGGTCATGCTGCACGGCCAGGTTAAAAGCGGGCTCCAGGGGCACGTACATCAGCACGAAATCCGGTGAGTTGAGGCCCGTCAGGCGGTGGTAGTTCTTCTTTCCTAAATCATTGTAATGGGTGCGCACCGAGGCAATGTGGCCGCGCAGGTATACTTCCTGCTGCAGGTCGTCCTCACAACTGCAGTAGGCCTCATACGCCACCAGCGACATTTTGGAGTCGATGATCAGGTGCTTGCCATCGGGCAGGCGCACGATCACATCCGGACGATATACTTGTTTCTCCTCATTCTGGCGTACCTCTTCGCGCACATAATGCACGCCCTTGCGAAGGCCTGACTTTTCGAGCAGGCTTTCCAGCAGGTACTCGCCCCAGTTGCCCTGTGTCTTGCTTTCTCCTTTCAGGGCGCGGGTCAGGTTAACGGCATCCTGGCTCATTTGCTGGTTTAAGGAGGCTAGCTGCGTGATCTGCTCTTTAAGTGAGGCACTGTCTTTCAGTGTTTTCTCATAGGTCTGGTCTACTTTGTTCTCAAACTCCTTTATCCGTTCCTTCAACGGGGACAGGATGCGTTCCAGGTTCTCGGAGGAGGCTTTGTTAAAATGCTCGGCATTGGTCATGAGCACCTGGTTGGAAATGCTCTGGAACTGTTGCAGAAATTTGTCTCGAAGCAGGTCCAGTTCTTTGGCCTGCTCCTGTAGGCGTATTTTCAGGTGTTCGTAATCGGTCTCGGTTTTGGTGAGGGCATTGGTCAGCTCCAGGGTTTCGGTTTGGGCTTCGCGCAACAGCTCTTTCAGATGAATCAACTCCTCCGTTTTTAGCCTGGCCTGCCCCTCCAGGACACCCTGGGTTACCGCGGCCTGGTTGGCAGTGTGCTGCAAGGTGCTCATTCTCCCTTTTAGTGCCAGAAAGGCCACAACAACACCTCCCAAAAATGCGGCTATACCTACCATTATCTCCATGTAGTAAAGGTATAAGATTTTAGCATGCAGCGCTATGTTTTTGCTAATGAAATTAGCTTAAATGGTTGGAAGAGCTGTATGCAGATGGGAGGAGGCACTTAAAAACAGCAACTGCCCCTCTGGCATCAGGTCAGTTGAAGGCCAGAGGGGCAATTGCTATAGGGCATTTCAGGCTCGGAAAGCCCTGTTTAGGAACGTTTTTTTGCTAGAAATGATAGATACGCATGTTTTGAGGGAGTAAAGGAAAGAATGCCAAACCGTTGCTTGAACTAGGTTAGCGTCCCTTAAAAATTGGCTTACTGGCCGGCATGCAGCGCCATCTGGATGGTCTCCTGCTTTGGTTGCTCATCAATTTTCACCAGGATCGTCGTTCCAAAATATCCGCTGCCGCCATCGCGCACCACGCGCCAGCCCATGGCAACGAGGTCGTCTTTGATGTAGCGGTTCAGAAAACCGTGGGCGACCAATACGGCTTTTGGGTTTTCTTCGGTGGCTTTTGCTAAACGCCTGGCTGCGCTCTGGGCGCGGGCCTTGGCAGCGGCGAAGGTTTCTATTCCCTCGCGGTCAAAGCCGAGTATCCATTTAATGCGGGCTGTGGCAGTCCAGAGTTTGATGGGCAGGCGCATTTTAAGGGCTCGTTTGCCCAGCGTGTTCTCAAATTCCCTGAACTCAGGCGAAACTGTGATCAGACTGTCTTCGCCAAACAGGTAGTTGGCCGTGGCACGGGCACGGTTTAAAGAGCTGCAGAAGATTGCTACCTCGTCCGGGTTCTCGACAGTCAGGAAAGGCTTATCGGGCCGCACGATACCCACACTGTCATAATCCTTTAAGAACTGACGGGCCTCATCGAACGTGAACTTGCCGTTCTTATTTAATTGAGGTTCTCCGTGGCGCACCAAAGCGATCTGGCGCAGGTTGGCATAATTTTCAACCACCTGATCCTCGGGTTGGATAAAGCGGGTATTTTGTGCCACAGGCACTCCGTTCACGCTAACAAAATCAGCATGCGCGTTTAAATCCCGATACTTTGCTTCAATGTTTTCAATGGCCTGGTGCGAAGGTTTGTGTTCTTGCGCACTGGCAGGTAAAATGGCTATGAAGGCGCAAAATAAGGTCGTCAGATACATTTTTCTCATACCCTGTCAACCTGAATCCTAAAAGTATGGTTCCTGAATATTTGATAAAATTGTTTTAAAAAGGGATTTTTTTAGTGCAAATGCTTAGTCCTTTACCAAGGTGACCTTGTACTTGCGGCCTTTTATCTTGCCACCGCTTAGCTGCTGTGCAATGTCCTGACTTTGAGTTTCCGGCACGGCCACAAAGCTCATGCGGTCCTGTATCTCTATTTTACCGATTTCCCCGGCTTTCAGTCCTGCCTCCGCAATCAGGGCACCTACTATATCGCGGGCACTGAGCTTCTCTTTTCTGCCACCGTTAATGTGCAGTGTGGCAAAAGCAACGCCAGCCGTAGTGTTTTTTGCAGCAGGCTTGTTGTGTAAGGAGCTGGCCTGCAGCCATTCATCCATGCCCACCTGTTCCCAGTCCTGCAGTTTTTCCTCGTCGCGGGTAGAGAGGAGTGTGTACACGGTGCCATTTTTTCCGGCCCGGCCGGTACGCCCGCTGCGGTGCAGGTAGGCAGCAGCATCAAATGGAAGCTCGTAATGGATGATGTTTTGCAGGGCGGCGATGTCCAGGCCACGTGCCGCCACATCTGTGGCTACCAACACCTGGGTAGTCTTGTTCCGGAAAAGCGTCATGGCCTTGTCGCGATCGGGCTGCTCCATGCCGCCATGCAGTGCTTTAACTGAAATCCCCTGCTCCAGCAGCATGCTTGCCAACTCATCGGCGGCAAGGCGTGTGTTGGTGAACACCACGGTGCCAGCTGAATCTATACTTTTGAGCAAACTGATCACGACCTCTTTGCGACTGCCATGCTCCACTTTAATGCCCACCAGCTTCACCTGGTCCGGAATGGCCTGCGCAGAGGCCTTCACAAACTGTGGGTTTTTCAGCGAGTTGGAGATCAGCTCGTGTACGTCGGCGGGCATGGTGGCGGAGAAAAGTATGGTTTGGCGTTTGGCGGGCAGGTAGCCCATTACTTTGTCTATCTCTTCCTCAAACCCCATCTCCAGCAGCTTGTCCGCCTCGTCCAGCACCAGTAGTTTTACCTGGCTCAGGTCCAGGGTTCTGCGGTTCAGGTGATCTGTGAGGCGCCCTGGGGTGGCGACCAAAACCTGCGGTGGGTGGGCTAGCGAGGCCCGTTCCTGTGAGAAGGCATGTCCGCCGTAAAAAGCGCTTATCTTCAGGTTGTTCAGGTGCCTGGCAAACTGTTTCAGTTCCTGACGTACCTGCACGGCCAGCTCGCGGGTAGGCACCAGCACGAGGGCCTGTACCTGCTGCAGATCGGTGTTCACCTGTTGCAACAGTGGCAGCCCGAAGGCAGCGGTCTTCCCGCTGCCTGTCTCCGCCTGGCCAGCCACATCGTGCCCCTGCAGCAATAACGGAATCGCACTTTCCTGAATTGGGGTTGGAATGGTATACTTCAGTTCCTGCAGACTGAGCAGCAGGGCAGAGGATAAGTGCAGGTCTTCGAACGTAGCCATAGAAATAGGGGATTTATGGCAAAGGTAGGGCTTTAAAACGCAAAGTATAAAACTTAAATGGCCATGGCCGCGGTACTAAGGGGTATGGGGAAATCTTTTAAGACCTTACAAAAGTTAACATTCGGCCTATTGCTGGGTATTTTGCTCGTGTATGTGCTCGTGGCGGCGCGGGAATTCCTATACCCGATTTTTATGGCGGTGCTTTTTGCCTACCTACTCTACCCCCTGGCAAGCAAGCTGGAGAGTTGGGGCGTTACCCGAATCCTGGCGAATTTAATTACCATTATCCTGGCCATGGCGGTGTTTGTGGGCGCTATCATCCTGCTCTATAAGCAACTTGTTGTTTTCATCGGCGATTTTCCGGGATTGCAGGAGAAAGCGCTCAGCAACCTGGATCGCCTGCAACTAACCCTTGAACAAAAATTCGGGGAAGGCAGCCCGGAGGATGAACACTGGCTGAGGGCGCAAGTAGTGGATGCCCTGGAGCTAAGCGGAAATTTTCTGCGAAATTTGCTGATGGCCACGACCGATACCCTGGTAAAGTTCGGCCTAATGCCTGTCTATATTTTCCTGGCACTTTATTACCGAAACAAGTTTAAAAACTTTATCCTGCGACAAATCCCCTCCTACAATCTTCCAAAGGCGGAGCAAATGATCCGTGAAGTGTCGCATGTAACCAAACGGTATATGGGGGGCGTGGTGCTGGTCATTCTAATCCTGTGCGTGCTCAATACCACAGGTTTGCTTCTAATAGGTGTGGAGTACGCTATTTTATTGGGCATTCTCTCCGCCTTGATGAATTTCATCCCTTACTTTGGTACTTTGATCGGGGGAGCAATCCCTTTACTGTATACGTTTGCCATACAGGGAGACATACACAAATCTCTGGGCGTACTGGGCTTTTTCCTGCTAGTACAGTTTACCGAGAACAACATCCTCACCCCGAACATTACGGGAGGGAAAGTGAATATCAACCCGCTTTTTACAATTCTGAGTATCATTGTTGGCGGTATGATCTGGGGATTGCCCGGCATGTTCGTGGCAATCCCGTACCTGGGTATATTTAAGATTTATTGCGACCACGAGCCAAGCTTAAGTGGCTGGGCCTATTTACTGGGAACCGAGGGCACGGAGGAACATGCGCTTACCCTAAGCAAATTAAAGCGGGTATTTGGCTTTCGGGACAAGGGGTAAGCCGATTTTAAAAATGCAACACCACATGCAAGAGCACCAACGTTGCTGCACGATCGATCTAACCGGCGGCCGTTGCAGCCGGTGTTCCGTTAATCTCCGGGTGGTTAATCTCACCACCGGACGTGCCCACCTGACGGGCAACAAAAAGGGAGAGTCCGCCAACCAAAAGGGTTACGATTAGCAATGCCTTCTTATAAGCCATGTTCTTGATATCAGCGATCAGGGCAAGCAAAGCCAACACACCTACAGCCTCTATCAGCCAGATATACAGTTCTGCTTTCTCTTCGTGTTCGTGAATCAGGTCGTGGCTCACGCCATCCATGTGCTCTACAATCTCCTCTGCGCCTTCGCCGGTCATAAAAGTGGGAATCGCCACCAGTGCGCTTGCGATCAACAGCACGAGCGCTACGCGGGCTGTGTCCCGGTTCTTTAAAAGCAGACCGGCGATCAGAAGCAGTACGCCGATCAGGCTGCCAACGATAGGGAAATGGTTCAGGGTGATGTGTAAATGCGCTTCGTTCATGTCGCTTTAAGGTATGTTACTTTTATGGGGTAAATATCTCCAGGAAGTATATTAAAAGCAAATTATAAGCGCTGTTGGTTTAGATGCTGGCTGACAATTTAATGGCCGCGGCCACCCCATTCGCGCTTCAGGTTATCCATGGCTGGGGCTGTACCTCCGTTAAACTTGCGGATGTTGTAGCTGAATGTGAGCATAAAGTACCGCTGCAATACCGTAGACTGTACGTCTTCGATGTAATCAGAAGCGACGTTCCGCTGTATGCTCACGTTCTGTTTCAAGAGGTCGTTCACGCTCAGGCTGATCTCACCCTGCTGATTCTTAAAAAGCTTTTTCCCGATACTCATGTTCCAGAGCAGGTAGCTGTTGTCGACGCCGGAAGATAAACCGGAGTTGAACTGATGATTAAGCTCGGTGCGGTAAACCAGGCCCTTCCATAAGATCCAGCTGAGGCGCACATCAGTGCTTTGCGTAAAATAATTGTTGTTCTGGTTTACCTGCAGCGTATTTTCTATAATGTTATAGTTTGCGTTGGTAGACACATTAAAGTCCACTTTTTCGCTGATGTTGCTGCTGATGTTCAGCCCGGCCCCAAAATTCAGGTTGTTGGCATAGTTCACCTGCTCATCTATCATACCCGGTATTCTGGAGTAGCCGGCAAAGCCGCGCAGGTTAATGTTGGAGCGTACAATAGTCAGGGGCTGCCCATAGCTCAAGAAGGAGCGCACGTTCCAGTATCCATCCATGTTCACCGGGCGGGAAAGGCGGGCACCTGGCTGGATGGTGTAACCGCCAGTATATGCTTCCGGAGCGCCGTTGGTGTACACACTGTTAGCGATGTAGTTCTGGGTAAGGGTACCAAACACGCCCACAAAGAACACCTTGTTGGTTTCCGGGTCGAAGCTTCTGTAACGCAGGTTCATGCGGTTCTGGAAATCCTGGTTCAGGTTAGGATTACCCACTTTCGGTTGCAGCGGATTAGCGATATCCAGAACATCCTGCAGTTGCTCCACCGAAGGCTCGTTGGTGTTGGTCCGGTAACTTACATTCAGGTTCTGGGTGTTGGAGAACTTGTACTCATACTCTGCGGAAGGGAGCAGATTGGAAAAGCTCCTTTCCAGCGCATACGGTTTCGGGAACTCACTGTCGCTTTGCAGGGTAGCGTACTGGTACCGGACGTTGGCCTGCAGCCTGATTTTATCGGTACGGTACTGGTAGCTTGGGCCGACACTTTGTGTGATATAGTCGCTTTTAAAGGTGTTGCTCAGCAAGGTGTTAAAATCGGAGTAAGTGCCGGCGCTCTCCACAAAGTCATACGTTCTTTTATCAGCATCATTGCTGCGGTTGTTGATGTTATACTCTAACTGCAAACGCGAAAATTCACCTAGCTTCTGGGAGTAATCCAGGTTGCCTTCCCAGGAAGTGTTCTCCCTGTTTAGATTGATCAGCTGATCCCGTTTGATGTCCTTTTCCGGGTCCTTGAAATTCTCCGTGTTTTCCACCAGGTATGTTTCACCTTCCGTACGGCTGTAGCTCGTGTTAAAATTAGTGGTCAGGATACGGCCTGAATCACCGAAGCGGTGCGAGTATAGGATGTTGTTACTAAAATTCAAGGTGTTATTGTCCACCAGGTTACGGTTCACGGATGCAGAAAGGGGGCCACCGTTGCTGGTGGTACTGGCTTCGCGCGTGGTAAAGGAGTTATTGTTCAGGATAGATAGCGCGGGGGTGATCAGTAACCTGTTGTTGGCATCGATGTTATACTGTAGCCGGAAGTTAAACCGATGGCTTTCGTTGGTGTCATTGTTCCGGCTGTTCTCTGTGTACTGCAGTCCTTCGGTGTTTCCGATGTAGTCGCGGAAACGGAACTGGTTGTTCACAATATCACGGTCAGAATAACTGTAGCTTCCGCTTACTTCCATCTTTTTGCCCCACATGTCGTTGTAGTTCACCCCGAAGGTGTTGGTGTTGATGATGCCGTTCGGGGAGCCGCCGCCCCAGCCTCTCCGGCCTCTCATGCCTCCTCCTGGTGTTTCGCCAATAGAAAAGTCGAACATGTTGATGTTGTTGGTCAGGCCGCTCACCGTGATTTTTCTGCTGTTGTTAAAGTAATTCAAAACAGCGCCGACCATGTAGCGGTCATCGGTGCCGTATCCGGCAGATACTTTGCCTACGTATCCCTGGCGCGCTTCTTTTTTGGTTCTGAAGTTCAGGGTCTTGATCTTGTTGCCATCATCGAAGCCGCTGAAGGCCGCGCGGTCGCTTTGGCCGTCGAACACTTCCACACTCTCGATCATGTCAGCTGAAAGGTTGCGCACGGCAGAGTTCACATCTTCGCCTACTACGCGCTTGCCGTCAATCATCACCTGTTTTACATCTTCGCCCTGTGCCTGTATCTTGCCGTCCTGCAAGGTGATGCCGGGCATCTTTGTCACCAGGTCTTCAGCACTGGCATCCTTAGTTGTTTTAAAGGCTTTGGAATTGAACTGGGTGGTGTCGCCTTTCTGCTCGCCGAGTGGGGCACGGCCAACTATCTGTACCTCCTTAATGGCAGTAGACCCGTCTGAGAGCTGTAGACTACCCAATTGCACGGGGGCTCCTTGCACCAGAAAGGTTTTAGAGAATTTCTGGAAACCGATGTAGTTCACTTCTACGGTATACTGGCCATTGGCTACCCGCTCAAAGCGGAACAGGCCGTTCGCATCGGTTACCGATGCTGTTTTAGAGGCATTGGTCGCATTGATCAGCACCACGTTGGCGCCGGGCAAGGCCGTTTTATCACTGCTGCTCAGAATAGCGCCGGATACGGTAAATGTTTGTGCATAAACCTGTCCGAACCCTGAAAGAAGTAGCAGGAGGAGTATTAATTTCTTCATGAAGTATAAGAATAGAAAAATATACGCGTGTGGTTGTTTTGACTCAAAGTTTGCACAATGGTTTAATGAACCCGGCAAAATATGTGTGGTGTGTTTTGGAGCAGATGCTAAGCAATTGTTTTTCAACACCAAAGGTAATGCAGAAACTTTACGTCCTGTTTCAGGTTACCTTCACAAGCTAAAAGCATTAACAACATAGCGACGTGAGAGCAAAATATATTTTTACTGGCTGGTGCTTTGCGATGCAACTAAATTTTATTCAAAAGAGTCTATATAGTAGCTGGTAATATAATCGGCAAAACGAAATTGCATATTAGGCAAAACCAAATTGCTCAAAATTTAACACGTGTTATTATTCGCTTAGTTCTTTAATCAGTTTTTAAACATACTTTAAAACATTAAAAAAGCCCTCACATTAGAGGGCTTTTTCTTTAAAAATATTCGCCAAAACACTGTTTTTATTACTATAAACAGTAGGCAAAGTCAGCAATATTTTGTATCTTTAATAGATGAAAGTCAGGTAGTAACGCTATTTTATTCGGCTTCTTCCTGCATGTATTCCCTTACATCTCTATTCAATTCATACGTCATAAAGTAGTAGAAGAATGCAGCCTTCTGAAACTTTGTCAAACTCCTGTTGCCAGACAGCAACTCTGACAATGTAGCCTTATCAATACCCATCTGCTTTTCCAGGTCTTTTCTGCTAATCTTAAACTCTGCCATTCGCTCATTCACCCAATGATGGTCATACTGGCTTAAATCAGGGCTATAGGTGAGCGCAACGTAGTGAATCTTATACTTGTTATCCAAAGGGGCAAACAAGGCTCCTGCACGGCCTACAAGCTGCGATTGATTCAACATGAAGTTGTTCTTTAGTTCGGCCTGCTCCACGCGCACACGGAGCTTATTATCGGCAAATTCAAGTATATCTACCTTTATTCCGGCAAAGGCCAATAGCTTATCTCTGGATAACCTTATTTGATCCTGAATAGACTTATCAACGGGTAACAGTTCTAAGTTTCTCATGAGTATATAGTTAAGGGAGGGGCTTTCACCCCTCCTTTGTTTTACAATTTGATTTCTTCTAAGTTGGTCAGGTCGAAGATTGCTATTTGCTTGTTTTCGATTCCGAATTCTATTGCTGCTTTTCTGTTTTTGAAGACTTTGCAGCTATCAAAGTAGTACTGCTGATTTTCTGAATTTAACCAGCCTCCGATGATACCTTCGTGCTGTGCTGCGTGATTTAACACACTTTGAAGCCCATCTAAACCGAAGCAATTTTGAGTTTCTTTGTAAGCGACTACGAAGCCGTATTTTACAAAAGAATTTGTTCTGAGGTTGAACGTGAAGCCGTAAGGGTTTTCCTTAGCGATTTGAAGAATTGTGTTTAACATACTTAGATTTTTTATGCCTCTCGGCGGTGATTGATTACTTATACAAAGTTAGTTAAAAGTTCGTATGATGCAAACTTTTAACTAACTAAAAGCAATATAAAAGCCTTCATTTTGTGAAGGCTTTTTATGTTAGGCTGCTTTAAAGTACATGCCATCAAATGAAATGTGGTAATCTGTATTTTGAGAGCTAAATTCATTGTAATCTACACTTAAATGAACATCCCCGTTTACGTCAATCCAGATATTTGCTTTCTGCCAAGTGCCTGTAAATCCATAGAAGCTAACCTTTGCTGCTGGCCTGTATTCAGCTGGTAGTGTAAAAATCACCGTTCCATTTACAGCATCAATTTCAGCTTTTCTGAGTACAGTTAACCCGGATAAATGCACAAAGCCCAAAGTGTCTTTAAAGTATTGCGCTGGTGCATAGGTAATGTAATCTTCGCCAATAGTAGAAGCAGGAGCTGTTTTAGCAGGCTGCTCAGCATCAGCTTTGCCACTAATAGCATCTAACAAACCATCAATTTCATCTGCTGTGTGTTCGTGTGCTGAAGCTAACAGGACACTAAAGGCTTCAGCATTTGCTAAATCTATTCCTCCAACTGTACCAGGTGCAGCCAACTTTAACCTACGGATAGCTAACACATCGTGGAACTCCAGGTTACTGAATGGCACAGCACCCCCATTCTCATATACCTGCTCCACTATCCAAACAGGAGTACCAGGTGAATTAACCACGCCTTCCAGCACTTCGAAAACCTCACCGTTATGATAAGCCCATCCAGCTGTGTTGGTATGCTGCGAAGCGGATGAGGCAATGGTGCATCCTGTGAGGTACACGACTTGCTTCCTCCCTTTGTTTACTGCCTCAACTGTAGCAGCAATTGATTCTCTTAAACCTAACTGTAAGTGATCCAGTGAACGTTTTCCAAACGGCTGACCCTTACCTGGTGCAATGTTATTTGTAAGTACTTGTTTCATCTTATTCTTTGGCTAAAATTAAATCCTGTTAATATGGCTGAATGGAGTAAGTACTGCCATACAGCTTTTTGCTATTGATTACTGCGCTCATCTCTGCCTGATCAAACTCCAAAGCAGCCGGGACCAAAACAACAAAATTCACATCTGAAGGCACCATATCAGCATCTTCATACATGTAAGGTCCTTTCCCCTCTGCCTCATCATAAATATCAAATGCCTCTTCTGTATAGCCTTCATCGAACATAAAGAAAGCTTCCTGCACTGGTGTGTTATGCCTGATCCAGATACCGGGTTGTCCTTGATTAAACCTGTCATTAAGCAGCCATTCCAGGCTGATCACCTGCCCCGTAATGCTTACCTCTTTTCTCCTGGAAAGATGAAAGCTCCCAAACTGCTCATATAAACCACGGAGCGGTGTGATCAATGCGTGCAGGAATGCTATCATTCTGCTTTTCCTCAAAGCAGGGGGCAAAAGCTGATGAATGAATTTCCGGAAGTCTACCGTATAAATCTTCATTATTCTGGCAGGTAAGTTATTGAGTTGAACAAAGGCACATCCGGATCAATGATGGCATATCCTGCCAGTGGAAAATACACACGCTCCACTGTAGCGAATGCAGTACTCGCTGCAGCTCTGGCTTCAACAGCACCCAACCTTACATCCCGCACGCCTGCCACAGACTGTACAGCATCCTGTAAAGCAATAAGCCTGATCTGTCCGTTAAAGTCGAGGCTTTTAAGGTACTTCTGAATTGCCGCTTCCACTTGTGACCTTACATTAGGTAAAGCATAGATAGGGTCATAGTAAACTGTGAGCGGCAACCTGATCAGGTCGGCATCAGCACTCATTGCCCTTAGGTTTGAGCCTGCTGTTCTAATCTTATCCAAAAACCCCTGAAAAGATGTAAGCTGTTCACCTGTTAGAGCGGCCAGTGATCCATTCACTAAGGCTGCGACTTTCACCAATGCAGTACCGCCTGTTGCCTGAACTGCTGCAGCTGCTACAATTTGCTTGGCAGGGTCAATTACAGGATAAGCGTATTTGAAGGTTTTAGGATCAAAACTAAGGTTATCACCATACTGGAACTTCTTTGCTTCTGCAGCCAGCCAACGATCTGTACCAGGAATAGCATTCTCAATAATAGAATCAACCTCCTTCTTAAATTCAGCCCACATTGCCTCTTGCAACCACATACAAGCAGCTACCACAAAGGCGAACAATCTGTAAATGGCTGTTTTGGATGGACTATTCAAGCCAGCCAAGTCAGGCTCTGTCGTATAGTCATCCATTATGCTTTGGTGTAGCTCTTTTATCCTAGCCTTTGCCTCTAGTAGCTGACTGAATATGTCGTTTATCGTTCTTAGTGTCATGAGTTATAAGTTTAAACTTGCTATCGCATTTAAACAATCAGTTTCTGTCCAGGTTGCAGTGCAAGGAAATTCGTACACCCTGTTTTCGTATGCAATGGTGATCATAGCCTTCTGCTCCTTCCAGTCATAACTCACAGCCACAATGCTGGTATCAATATTTTGTTCTTTCCATTGCTCAA